>DJYK01000026.1:86863-192667 GCA_002450095.1 Mageeibacillus sp. UBA6980
GCTCCGAGATCGGCTCCGAGATCGACTTTGAAAGATTCTTCGCCGAGAGTAAAGATCAACCTTCCGGAGCGTCCCGTAAAACCGCGCGTCATCTATTGGCCTTTTGTACTCTCGCTTGTATGCGCGATGTCGATGTTTGTTATGGTCATACTCTTTGCCGTGTTTTCCGATAAAGCGGAGACAGAAGGAAATGCGGTCGTGACTTCTTCTGTATCTTCCTCGACGGGAACCGCATCTGAAGATCAGGTGCAGACAGAGGCCCCTGCGACAGATATATCCGATGTGCTGATCGGCGATATAGCGGATCAGATCTACAGGGCAGAACCAATTACGATAGCTTTCTCAATCTCACATAATGATGAGATCTTAGTTGAGGATACGGATTATACCGTCACTTATCAGAATAACATCGGTGTGGGCACCGCGACAGCCGTCTTTGAAGGAATAGGACCCGCTTATACAGGTTCTTTCAGTGCTTCTTTCAATATTATTACCGGTGACCCCGTATGCGACGATCCTTCGAATGCCGGGAAACTGGAATTCATAATGAGGCTTTACGGAGGTATGCTCGGGAGAGCGCCTTCGCTCGACGAACTGATCTTACAGACCGGAAGACTTGTATCGGGTGAAATATCGGGACAGGAACTCGTAAATGAAGTGGCATTCAGTGAAGAATGCGACGCCAGAGGCCTTTCCGATACTGATTTTGTAAATGCATTCTACGCCGGTGTTCTCGGAAGACCCGCTGATGACGAAGGACTGTCTTATAATGTATCGCTGCTTGAAGGCGGTATGTCCAGACAGGATCTTATCAACAGCATAATGGGCGCTCCGGGCGGAGAATTTGAGAATCTGATCAATTCATTGGGCTGATCAACAGGATAGGGGATAACAAAAAGTGAGCGAGAACAATAATCTTAAGTTAAGGTCAATTAAATGTCCTACTTGCGGAGGACAGATAGATTTTGAAGTCGGCCGTAACAAGGCGGCCTGCCCGTACTGCGGCGGCGATGTCGTGATCGACGATCCCGGATGGTTAGGAGAACTGGACAGGTACGATCTCAAGCTTCAAAATGCAAGGGATGCGCTTAACAACAAGGAATGGGGAAGAGCGTATTCTTTGTATGAAGAGTGTATCCGTATCAAAGACAGTGATGCGGAATGCTGGCAGGGCAAGATCGAAGCAAGGACCAAAGGGTTAAGCGCAAGTTTTGACGAGAGGACAGAGGGAAACTTCCGATGCTTTCTTAACAGATCCTATAAAGGCGAGAGCGATCCTTTTGCAGCAAGATATAAAGAATACCTTCTTAAGGTTGCCGATTATGATGCTTCGAATGCCGTCAGTAATGCCAAAGACAACATCGAATACTTCAAGCGCATGATCGAATCGTCCAATGCGCGTATCGATGAGACTCAGGGAAAGATACGGCAGATCGGGAATCAGCCAACCGCTGAGGTTGCGGAAAAAAGATACGGAAGCACCAAAGTAAGGCTTATATTGAATACCGTTCTCCTGTTCTTAGCGCCCGTTCTGGTGCTCGGTTTTGCTGTTTTGGCTTCTTATCTTGTAATTAAGGCTTTTACCGGAGATGTTCATTTGATCGGGATCATCGCATCGATAATCGCCGCACTGATATTTGTCGGCGTCACAAAACTCGTGTGGAAGAATTACAGGCGCGTTATCGATTCTTTCAAGCGCAGAAGAAATGACAAACTTGCGGAAGATAAGCACAACGATGAACTCGAGAAGCATAAAAAGGAACTTATCAGCAACCGCGAGAATGACATAAACGTCGCGTCCGACATGATCGAGTATCTTAGCGAGGCTATAAAGGATATCGAAGCCTATATAGGCATAGACAGAGACAAGAGGGTTCAATCGTTCTATAAGCAGCATCTTGATGATGCCGGACTTACAAACGATATAACGGTCGATCCCTTAATAACACAATTTGGCGAGCGCGAGAAGAATTATAAAAAACAGGTCGGATATAAATACGTAACCATAAGAGAGTATTGACGGTGTGTCCTATTAATGGGATATATTTCTGCCGGGCGTAAATTGTAATAAAGAAATCCGCCGATAAAGTGTTAGTATAGATTCACATACCATTTTTGAGAGGAATAGAAGATGACCAAGGCGGTAAATGTCGGCGGAATTATTCTGGGAGGCGGTAATCCTGTCAGGATACAATCCATGAATAATACTAAGACTTCTGATGTTCAGGGTACGCTTGAGCAGATTAGAAGACTATATGACGCCGGCTGTGACATCACGAGAGTCACGGTCCCCGATATGGAATCCGCCGAGGCTCTTACGGAGATCACATCCAAGTCTCCTATTCCGGTTGTCGCAGACATCCATTTTGACTATCGGCTCGCCATCGAAGCGGCAAGACACGGAGCGTCCAAGATCAGGATCAATCCCGGTAATATCGGAGGACCCGATAAGCTCCGTCTGGTTGCCGATGAGTGTAAACAGAGAGGTATACCGATCAGGGTCGGCGTTAATTCCGGTTCTATTGACCGGAAACTCGTCAGTGAATACGGCGGGGTATGTGCCGAGAATATGACCAAGAGTGCATTGGACGCAGTTAAGCTCCTAGAAGATGTCGATTTTGACGATATCGTCATATCTATCAAATCCAGCAGCCCGAAGCTTACCATCGATACATACAGATTGATGAGCAAGGCATGCGATTATCCGCTTCATGTCGGAGTTACGGAAGCGGGTACATTAAGAGAAGGCGTTATCAAATCCGCAGTCGGCATAGGCGCACTTCTTGCCGAAGGTATCGGAGACACGATAAGAGTATCTCTTACCGGTGACCCTGTTGACGAAGTGTTCGCGGCAAGAAGCATTCTCAAGGCTTTGGATCTTCGCTCCGGCGGGATAACCTTTGTATCCTGCCCCACCTGCGGCAGGACCGAAGTTCCGCTTATTGAGATAGCGAACGAGATCGAGAAGAGGATAGCGGGGCTTCCGTATGATCTTAAGGTCTCGGTTATGGGATGTGCAGTTAACGGCCCGGGCGAAGCCAGGGATTCCGATATAGGTCTTGCCGGAGGTAAAGATGAATTCCTCCTTTTTGAGAAAGGTCAGATCATAAGGAAACTTAAGGCGCAGACTGCGGTAGACGAGTTTGTTGAAGAAGTCAGGAAACTCGGTGAAGAGAAGAAGAGAATTCAATCTTAAGAGGAAGATATGAGAAATCTGTTGAAGCAGTTAGGGCTGGGGCCGGAGTTTGAAGACGGTCTTGGCGGTTTAAAGGTCATCAAAATTGACTACTATAAGAATGATAATCTGATAACGTTCAAGCTTTCCGGTGATGATAATCCGGAGGTTGAAGCGCTGCTTACCAAGCTTACCGTCGTTATGGGCGAGAAGACTAATTCGCTTGTACGATTCGTCTTTGATAAACCCTCTCGTCCCGTTAGATTTGGCGGAGTAGATCCCGAGATCATGAGGATGCTCGAGGAAGAAGAGCGTTTGAAGAAAGAGCGTAAAGAAGCGAAGAAGAAAGAGGAAACGCAGAAGGTCGGTAAGAATTCCTGGGTAGCGAAGGCTAAGGAACAGAAGCAGCAGTACGGTGACGGACCCGATAAGAAGTTTAAGCCGAAGAAGAATTCGGATTCGTTATTCGGGCGTGTTATCGCCAATGCCCCCAAGGTGAATATAGCCGAACTGGATGATTACAGCCAGAATGTCAATATCGAGGGCTCTATTGTCGTCCTCGAGGATGAAGCGAAGAACGGAATATTAAAGCTTACTAAGGCAGGAACATGGGTAATAGCCAAGTTCCATATCATTGATGCGACCGGCGGAACCGATGCCCTGATGTTCCTGAAGCCCGAAGAGGCAGACAACTTCGAGAAGAATTATGCCGGCGGAGGCTATGCAGGCTTCCAGGTATCATCGAGTTATGACAGGAATGAACGGATCGTTAAGGTCACCGGTATGTATGAGGCGACTCCGCCTGCTCCGAGGACAGACGACTGCAAGTATAAGAGAGTAGAGCTTCATGTCCACTCCAAGATGAGTGAGAAGGATGCCATCAGTAACCCTGCCGATATAATGAAACTCGCCGCTTCATTCGGACACAGAGCATGTGCCATAACCGACCACGGCGTTGTTCAGGGATTCCCGCAGGCTTTTGAAGCCGTAAAGAAGATCAATAAGAAGCGCGGCGAAGGCGAAGAGAAGTTCAAGTGTATTCTCGGCTGCGAAGGATACCTCGCCGATGACGGCCCTACGATATTCTATAATCTTCCTTATATCCCTGATAAGGATAACGGAGAACTTACGGTTCCTGTTAAGGCTGTAGGCGAGTTTGTAACGATCTCGATCGAGACTGACGGACCGGATGTAAGCACCGATACATTCACAAGGGTGGCTGCAAGTAAATACAGACTTAAAGGTTATAAGGGGATCCGTCCCGTCGAGGAGGGCGAGACCGATGCTCAGGCCCAGGAATTCGCATCTCACGATATCGACAGAAGCCTTTGGAATCCGGAAGAGATACCGGAGCAGCTTCGTGATGAGAATCTTCCCGGACTTGCGAATAATAAAGAAGACGGACCGTCTCATGTGATAAATATCGATAATGAGGTAAGGACTCCTTATTCCGATGACGATTCCGAGACAGTGCCCGAAGAGATTGTCTACGAGCATGTTGCGGATTTCTATGCCGAGGTTGATGATAAGATCTACGAAGGTTCAGGCGAGCCTTGTGATTCTTATTTCCGTATGGGCGAGCTCGTTGATTTCATCGGTGATGCTTACGTCGCAGGTGAAGGGATCCTCACGACCCTTGGGTATCTTCGCCGTGCAGGTTACGGTATCAATATCGAAGACCATAAGTACTACAGGAATAAGTTCATACAGCCTGCGATCGTTGTAGAAGATATAAGACGCTTCGCGCCTCCTTCGAGCGTTACGTCATGTGAACCTTCTTCGGGATATGATCTTCTTGATAAGGCCATAAAGGATGCTTCTTACATCATAGACTACATAACCGAATCGGCTACTGTCGATCCTGTTGAGATGAATAAGAGGATCGGACATAAGGATACATCTTATATCAAGTCCAAGGATTGTCCGAGCTACCATATCATCTATCTCGTAAGGAATAATCTCGGTCTTTATAATCTCTACAGACTCGTATCAGAGTCGAATGTTCACTATTACTACAGAAGACCCAGAACACCTAAGAGTCTTCTCAAGTATTTTAATTCGTCGATTATCATCGGCGGCGCTTGTGAGCGCGGCGAGATCTACAGGGCCGTAATGAGAAAGTATAAGGAATGCGGTAAGGATCCTTCCCAAACTCTCGAGGCATTGAAGAACGATCCTGAATTTAAGGATATCTTAAACCTTTACGATTATGTCGAGATCCAGCCTTTGTGCAACAATATGTTCCTCACCAGACAGGATATCCGTAAGTCTGATACCGGTCCTGTCCAGCTGTTTGAGAATGATATCCGCAATGTAAATGTTCTCCTCGCTGACGTGGCAGATGCTTTTGATATGCCTTTGATAGCAACGACGGACTCTCATTTCCTTAACAAGGAAGACGGCATGTACAGGAAGTATATGCTCATGGATATGGATTTTTCCGATGCCGACATGCAGTCTGATCTTTACTTCAGAAGCACACAGGAGATGCTTGACGAGTTCTCGTATCTCGGAGAAGAACGGGCGTTTAAAGCAGTCGTTACAAACACCAATATGATCGCTGATAAGATCGAGTATGGCATTAAGCCGTTCCCGGATGGCACATATCCTCCGATGATCGCCAGAGCCGCTTCGGATGTGCGTGATATAGCATATACGAGAGCCAATAAACTCTACAGGCATAACGGGGTACTGGATCCCGTTGTTAAGGAACGTCTCGACAGTGAGCTCAATTCCATCATCGGTCACGGATTCGCGATCATGTACTATATCGCGTACAGACTTGTTAAGAACTCGAATAACGAAGGATTTATCGTAGGTTCCAGAGGATCGGTAGGATCTTCGTTTACCGCTACGATGCTCGGAATATCCGAGGTTAATCCTCTCGTTCCTCACTACAGATGTCCGAAGTGCTGTTATGTAGAGTTTAATAATACCGGTGAATACGGTTCCGGATATGATCTTCCCTTGAAGAACTGTCCCGAATGCGGTACTGAAATGAAGCGTGACGGACAGGATATACCGTTTGCAACGTTCCTCGGGTTCTATGGTGACAAACAGCCCGATATCGATCTTAACTTCTCGAGCCTGAACCAGGCATCCGCCCATAAGTATGTCGACTATCTGTTCGGTCCCACACATACATTTAAGGCAGGTACGGTCGGTACTTATGCCGATAAGAACGCTCTGGCCGTCGCGAGATCCGCCTGCGAGAAGATGGGAACGCCGTACAATACCGGCGAGCTTATCTATATGTCCAAGGGGATCATGGGTGTTAAGAGGACAACATCACAGCATCCGGGAGGTATCGTTGTTATACCTAAGGAGCAGGATGTGTATGAGTTTACGCCCATACAGTATCCGGCGAATAAGACAGACTGCGGGATCATTACGACACACTTCGATTTCCGTGCCATGCACGATACGATTCTTAAGCTCGATATCTTAGGTCACCTTGATCCTACGGTTCTTCGTATGCTCCATCTTCTTACCGGGATCGAGATAACGGATATACCGGTACCTGATGCCAAAGTTATGTCGTTGCTGGAATCAACCGATGCACTCGGTTTCCCGATCGAGGAATCCGAGGCGGGTTCTGCCACTATCGGATTGTCGGAGTTGGGTACACCTATGGCCAGAGGCATGATCAAGGAGACAAAGCCGACAAGGTTCTATGATCTTGTTCAGCTGATGGGCCTTTCTCACGGTACCGACGTATGGAAGGGCAATGCCCAGGATCTTATAACAGAAGGTATCTGCGACCTTAATTCGGTTATCGGATGCCGTGACTCCATCATGACACGCCTTATCTACTGGGGACTCGATAATAAGGATGCTTTCGATATCATGGAGGCTGTTCGTAAAGGTAAAGTCGCCAAGGGTGAGGTTGCCGAGAAATGGGAGAAGTGGAAAACTAGCATGAAGGAACACAATGTTCCCGATTGGTATATCAGTTCGTGTGAGAAGATCAAGTACATGTTCCCGAAGGCGCACGCAGCCGCATATTCGATATCCACTCTGCGAGTCGCCTGGTTCAAGGTCTATTATCCCGAAGAATACTACTGCGCCTACTTCACCATCCGCGGTGAAGAATTCGATGCGGAGTATATGTGCCGCGGGATGGATACATTAAAGGCAAGAATGGATGATCTTAAGAACCTTATGCATTCGCGGGAGAGTTCGGCAAAGAAGGCTCAGGACGAGTTCTTCCTGTGTGAACTCGTTGCGGAGATGTATCACAGAGGGATCGTATTTGATCCCATAGATATCAGGACATCACATGCCACTGATTTTACAAAGGTGTCTAAGGGGCATATATTGCCGCCTTTGGATTCTATCGATACGATATCGGCTTCAATGGCGAAGGGAATAACCGAAGCCAGGGATCAGGAACCGTTTAAGAACCGGGAAGAACTGATGCAAAGGGGTAAGATAGGTCAGTCTGCCGTCCAGAAGCTTGCCGATTACGGGCTGCTCGATGATATGCCCGAATCTTCGCAGATTGACCTGTTCTCACTGCTTGACGGCGGGAATGAATAATGAAAGCATGTAAGGTACTGCTGCGCGAGTCTGTAAGACAGACAGATAAGGCTTATACCTACGGGATCCCGGATGATCTTGAAGACAAGATCACCGAAGGATCCTATGTAAAAGTGCCGTTCGGCTTCGGTAACAGAAAGGAGATTGCTCTTGTCGTAAAGGTTCTGTCTGATCTGTCGAATCTCGGATTTGATAAGTCAAAGCTAAAGAATGTTTCTGAGCTTCTTGATCTCTATCCCGTTATGAAGAAAGACCAGTTGGCCATGATAGAGCCTCTTAAGTCAAGGCTCTTGTGTACATCCGGAGAAATCATCTCGATGATGGTCCCTTCTGCCGTAGGTACCGTTGCTAAGGCAAAGGGCACGTTTGCAGATATAGTATCGGAAGAGGCCGCCAAAGCGGAGCTTGCTTCCGGTAAAATGCGTTCCGCATCACAGATGAATATCCTTGAGTTCCTTTTGGCTGAAGGAGTTACCGAGAAGAAGACTTTATTAAGTCTTACGAATTCGACAGATGTTCAGCTCAGAGCATTAAGGGATAAAGGATTGATCTCCTTATCGACAAGGATGTTAAGAAGGGAAGAGACCAAATGTCAGACAGATTCCGGGGAGAGTGATACATCGGAATCCTTCAGAGTCGTCCATGATCTTAATGATGAACAGAAGAATGCTTTCGACAAGGTTAAGGAGTCTATAGGAAGCCCCGGAGTCTTTCTTCTTCACGGAATAACCGGAAGCGGTAAGACTGAAGTGTATCTTAAATGTGCAGGCGAGGTCCTCGAGCGCGGGGGCAGCGTTATCTATCTTGTTCCCGAGATCTCACTTACTCCTCAGACAGTAAGCTGGATCAGAGGACGTTTTAAGGATGCCGCAGCCGTTATGCACAGCCGTCTTACGGATCGTCAGAGATACGATGAATGGGACCGTATAAGAAGAGGAGAAGCGAGGATCGTTGTAGGTCCCAGAAGCTCGATATTCGCCCCTGTCGAGAATCTCATGCTGATCATCATAGATGAGGAGCATGATCCTTCATATAAGTCAGAATCTTTCCCGAGATATAATACCAAGGACATCGCGATATTAAGGATGAGAATGGCCTCGTGTCCGCTCGTTCTGGGCTCTGCGACGCCTCTTATTACTTCCTATTTCGCAGCGGTCAACGGCGCCTATACTCTCCTGAAACTTAATAAGAGAGCATCGTCTGATTCAGTTTTACCAGAAGTTACTATCGTAGATATGAAGTCACAGATAAAGGAAGGATACGGAGATCTGCTGTCCGGACCTTTACGTGTCGCGATGGCAAGGGCCTTCTCACAGGATCAACAGGTCATGCTGTTTCTTAACAGGAGAGGATTCTCGAGAACTCTGGTATGCACGACCTGCGGCGAACCGGTGTATTGTCCCAATTGTTCCGTTGCCATGACGCTCCATAACAGCAGAAGACTGTCGGTAAGGCAGCTTATCTGTCATTACTGCGGATATACGATCCCTGCCGATCAGGTTCAATGCCGGGAATGTGACGGAGTTAAATTTAAAAGAGCCGGAATAGGTACTCAGCAGCTCGAGGAGATATTAAAGGAACTTTATCCCGACAGGACTATACTTCGAATGGATCAGGATACTACAATGCTTCCGGGATCGCATGAGAGTATCCTGAATCAGTTCCGAGAGCATAAAGCGGATGTTCTTATCGGGACACAGATGATCGCCAAGGGGCATGATTTCCCGAGCGTCACGGTTGTCGGCGTATTGGGAGCCGATCTTATCTCGATGTCCTCTGACTATAAGGCTTCGGAGCGAGGCTTCGAGCTTATAACTCAGGCGGCGGGAAGAGCGGGGAGAGCCGAAGCAAAAGGTAAGGTATTCTTACAGAGCCTGAGGCCTGACAATCCCCTCCTCATGTATGCCGCAGATCAGGATTATGATGAGTTCTATAAGTCGGAAATACAGTACAGGGAAGCGATGAAGCTCCCTCCTTTCAAGGCCGTAGGAGAGATCGTTCTTTCTTTGCCAGATGAGGACATGCTCATGCAAAGGACCTCTGAATTGGGTAAGTACCTGAATGATTTTCTTTCTTATCAGGATAAGAGATTGGGATTTGAACTGTTTGGTCCTGTTCCGGCGCCGATATATGAGTTAAGAGGACGATTCCGCAATATATTCATGATAAAATCTTTGAAGAAATCTTACCTTAATGAGGTATTCAAACAGGTTATGGAGGATTTTGATCCTTCGATATATCCGATCTCTTTTGATAACGATGCAGGGGGAAGTTGATCTATGAATACTATATCTGATTATTTTAAATGGCGCGGAGATCTGACATTGGATAAGACTCCGTTTAATGAAGTTGATGCTGCCATCCTTGCAAGGTTTTCTTATGAGCCGTTTGACGGGATAGTCCCGGAGAATGTCAGGGAACAGATCAGTGTGGAAGATGCTTGTTACGGCTTATTGAACCAGCCTGATCTGAATGCGAGAGTCTTGGACGAATATGACATTATCTTCATTAAGCTTCTCGCAGAGAGCAGAAGGTTTAAGGATATGAAGATATCCGGGTTCGTTAATGATACGGACGAGGAGAGGCAGACACAGTTCTCCGCCTGCCTTTTTGAGACAGACGGCGAACAGACTTTCTATGTTGCGTACCGCGGGACCGATAACACGATCATCGGCTGGAAAGAAGACTTTAATATGGGATTCGAATTCCCGGTCCCGGCGCAGAAGCAGGCACTGGCATATTTTGAGAAAGTTGCCGCGACTTATAAAGACGGGACCTTTATTATCGGAGGTCATTCCAAGGGCGGTAATCTCGCGGTTTATGCAGCGACATACTGCGATGAAGTCTATAATGCTTCGATCACCGATATCTACAATTTTGACGGCCCGGGCTTTACCGAGAAGATCATGACGGAAGATGAGTTTCGTAAGATCGAAGATCGTATCCATACCTTTGTTCCGGGGTTCTCAGTGGTCGGAATGTTGCTCGAACATCTTGAGGATTACTCTGTTGTAAGCTCCGGTGCTGCAGGCATCATGCAGCATGAGATCTTTACTTGGGAGACCGGTCCCGTATCATTTGTTCATAAGAAAGAGGTCAGTGAAGGGTCGAGATTTGTAGATGAGACCTTTAAGGAGTGGTTATCCGGACTCGATAAGACTCAAAGAGAACAATTTGTCGATACTGTTTTTAATCTTATGATGAGTGGCGATGCCCATACCTTAAACCAGTTCAGTCTTCATCGTAAGGAGACTTTGGATGCGATGATCAAGACCTATAAGAACCTTGATGATGATACGCGCAACGGTTTTTTACACGCTGCCAAACGTCTGTTCGGAAGCGCCGGATACGTAATTAAGTCTTCAACGGATAAACCTAAGCCGTGATTGTGGTAAAATACCTTGCGTAAAAAGAATGGAGTGAAAGAATATGGCATTAAGGAATATAGTAACTGAGGAAGATCCGATCCTTCACAAGAAGTCGAGACCGATCGAGGAGATAACCCCGAGGATAGTCAAGCTTTTGAACGACATGGCCGAGACCATGTATTACGATAACAGAGGCATCGGGATAGCAGCCGTTCAGGTTGGTGTCTTAAGAAGGGCTTTTGTCGTAGATATCGGAGATGAACACGGAAGGATCAATTTCATCAACCCTGAGATAACGAGCCGGGAGGGCGAGCAAAGATGCTCTGAAGGCTGTCTTTCCGTTCCGGGCAAGAGCGGTGAGGTTATGCGTCCCGAGAAGATCCACGTCAAGGCTACGGATATTGACGGTAATCCTTTCGAGATGGATGCCGAGGGGCTCCTTGCCGACTGCATCTGCCACGAATACGATCATCTTGACGGTATATTGTTTACCGACCGTGCGATACCGGGTACAGTAGAGGACGTAAATGCGCAGAAGTGATCTGAGAATAGTATTTATGGGGACCCCCGGGTTCTCCGCGACCGTTCTTAAGGGCCTTGTTGATGACGGAAGGAACGTTGTTCTTTGTGTGTCCCAGCCGGATAAGCCTGTGGGCAGAAAGCATGTGCTTACGTCTCCGCCCGCCAAGGTCCAGGCGCTCGAGTCGGGGATAGAAGTATTCCAGCCGGATTCTTTAAGGACCGACGAGTCTTATGAGTTTATAAGAAGTGTTGCTCCGGATCTTATAATCACGGCAGCCTACGGCAAGATCCTTCCTCAGAGGATGCTCGATATCCCTGAGTTCGGCTGTATCAATGTTCACGCATCTTTGCTCCCGAAGTACAGGGGAGCCGCTCCCGTTCAGTATTCGATAATGAACGGCGATGATGTTACCGGCGTTACGATAATGAAGATGGATGCCGGCATGGATACGGGAGATATGTTGAGGAGCGTTGAAGTACCGATCGATATCGACGATACGACTGATTTATTGATGGATAAACTCGGGTTTGCCGGAAGAGATCTGCTCCTTCAAAGCATCGATGACTATGTTGAAGGCAGGATCGAACCTGTCCCTCAGGATGAGGCTCTGGTGACTTTCACGTCTCCCGTTAAGCCTGAAGATGCCGTTATCGACTGGTCTTTATCCGCAAGACAGATCCACGATAAGATAAGGGCTCTTACTTCCTGGCCCGGCTGCTCGACAACATTCGGAGGCAAGCGCGTCAAGATATATTCATCCGCTCTTGAGGAAGAGTGCGAAGACGGTGTTCCCGGAATTCTTCTTCCTTCGAAGAAGGGAACTCTTAAGGTAAGATGCGGCAAGGGAGCCGTTTATATCCTCGAACTTCAGTTCGAGGGAGGAAAGCGCCTGAAGGCTTCTGACTGCGCACATAACTACAAGCCTGGACAGATGTTCGGAGAGTGATTTGGAAGACCGCGAGCTTGTTTATTCGATATTATTCGACTGCTGTGAGAAAAGTGCATTTTCCAATCTTTCATTCGGGAAGAATGATGTTGATGACTTCGTCCGCGCATCGGTCTACGGTACACTCACTTATGTATATTCAGAAGATTTCCTGATAAAGAAACTCTCGGGAAGGGATGTTTCTTCTCTGGATCCTTCTGTAAGGACTATATTGAGATTCGGCGTGTGGCAGATAGTGTTCTCCTCGAAGGTTCCGGATTATGCTGCGGTAAACACTTCGGTCGGGCTTGCTTCAAGACATGCATCGAGGGCCAAGGGATTTATTAATGCCGTCCTTCGCAAGGTGGCATCGCTCACGCCCGAAGAGAGAAACACAAGTAATTACAAAAGTCCCGAAGCGGCATTCTCGCTTAAATCCGAAATATACGGTGTCCTCAAGAAGTCTTATGGTGCAAAGAAAGCGTCTTCGATAGCAAGATCCTTGCTCGAGGTCCCCGGTCTGTCGATAAGAGTCAACACTTTGAAGACCGATAAAGATGCTCTTAAGGTCCTTCTCAAGAAGGAAGGATTCGAAGTGTATCCTTCGGCTTTTATAGAAGAAGCATTGCGGATCAGACCCACGTCGGATTCTCCTTCCATCGAGAATTCAAAAGCTTATAAAGACGGGCTCTTTATGGTGCAGGGGGAAGCGGCTCAGCTCGCTTCCGTTGTCTCCGGAGCCTTAGAGGGGATGAAGATACTCGACTGCTGCAGTGCGCCCGGAGGAAAGACGACGCATCTTGCCGCTTTGACCCGCGATAAAGCGGATATCCTTGCCCTTGATATCAATGCATCGAGAATAGAACTCGTTAAACAGAATGCCGGCAGATTGGGAGTAAGATCCGTAAAAACGGATGTCGGTGACAGTTCCTCATTCGATAACGGCTTAAGATATGATCTCGTCTTATGTGACGCTCCGTGCAGCGGTCTCGGGCTTATGGGAAGAAAACCGGACATAAGACTCACGATAACTTATGACAGAATATGCGAGATCGTTCAAAGGCAGTATCAGATCCTCGGGAATGTGTCCCGATGCGTTAAGCCGGGAGGCATTCTTGTTTACAGTACATGCACGCTTAACAGGATGGAAAATGAGAATCAGGTCGAGCGTTTTCTCGATGAGCATAAAGATTTTGAATTGTACGGTTTTGACAATCTGCTGCCGTTAAGATTAAACTCTTGCGGCAATGAGGGAATGCTTACGGTATTTCCCGATGAGGACGAATGTGAAGGATTCTTTATATCGAGGCTTCGGAGGAAGAATGGATAAGAAAATAAAAAAGTTTTGTCTGGATCTTACGGAAGATGAGATCCTTAAGTGGTGTCTTGATAACGGTTTTCCCAAGTTCCGCGCGGGGCAGATAATGAAATGGATCAATTCGGGAGTTACTTCGACTTCGAGAATGACCAATATCCCTTCCTCGATGAGAGAAAAGCTCGATGAAGACTTCCTGTTCTCGGACATGAAGATAATCGATGAGTTCATCTCCAAGATAGACGGCACCAGAAAGCTCGTATACCTTCTTCCTGACGGCAATATCATCGAGACGGTCATCATGAGATATAAGACGGGGCTTTCCGTATGTATCTCATCTCAGGCCGGATGTAAGATGGGCTGCTCATTCTGCGCTTCAGCCAAAGCAGGGTTCGGAAGGAACCTCACAGCAGGCGAGATGGCTGCGCAGGTCCTTATGTCACAGGATCATATAGGTGAAAAGATAAGAACCGTTGTCGTAATGGGAATAGGGGAACCTTTTGATAATTATGACAACCTCTTAGGCTTTATTAAGATAATGAACAATCCTCAGGGCTGCAACATGGGAGCCAGACATATAACCGTATCCACTTGCGGACTTGTTCCCAAGATCCGTGAGTTTACTTCCCTGAAGCTTCAGGTCAATCTCGCCATCTCTCTGCATGCTCCGAATGACGAGTTGAGACGAGAACTTATGCCGGTCGCTTCGGCTTACAGTATTAAAGAGCTGTTGGAATCTTGCCGGGAGTACGTTAAAGTGACGGGAAGACGGATCACTTTCGAGTATTCTCTTTTTAATGAGGTGAATGATACATTTGCCTGTGCGGATCAACTGGCAGCGCTTCTTAAGGGTCTTAATTGTCACGTTAATCTCATTGCGGCAAACGAATTTCCGGGAAGCCCGTATAAAAGATGTGTTCCGAAGCGCGTAGAGACCTTCAGGCGTGCTCTGGAGAGCAAAGGGATAAATGCAACGCTGAGGCGTGAGATGGGATCTGATATAATGGCGGCCTGCGGACAGTTAAGAAGAGGGATAGAAGAATCCGTTAAGGGTGAAGTGTAACGAAGTTATAACCCTGACGGAGCGTAATTAATATATAATATAGACGTGAAATTATGTTTTGGGAGTTAATTGATGAACCAAGTAAGCCCTGAGGGCATGATATTTGCGGGTAAATACAAGATCATTAAGAGAATAGGCATGGGCGGTATGGCCAATGTCTATCTTGCATCTGACGTAGGTTCGGGTGTCAAGGTTGCGATCAAGGTCCTTAAGCCTGAATTCTCTGCCGATGAGGAGTTTATAAGAAGATTCGATACGGAAGCGAAGGCCGTATCGTCCTTGAATCATGCCAATATCGTTAAAGTGTTCGGTGTCGGACACGAGGGTAATTTCAGATATATCGTTCAGGAATTCGTTGACGGAATAACCGTAAAAGATCTTATCAATCAGAATGGACATCTCGACTGGAAGGTAGCTGTACCGATAGTTATCCAGGTCGGAATGGCTCTCGAGTATGCACACAGGAACGGTATCGTTCATAAGGATATCAAGCCTCAGAATATACTTATATCGCGCGACAGGATCGCCAAGATAACCGACTTCGGTATAGCAAGAGCGGCAACGGGAAATACGATAACCATGTCTTCCGGCGGAGCGGTCGGATCCGTTCACTATTTCTCGCCGGAGCAGGCAAGAGGCAATAACGTCGGACCCGCGTCTGATATCTACTCCGTAGGAGTTATGCTTTTCGAGATGGTAACCGGAAGAGTGCCTTTTGACGGTGATTCCGATATCGCCATAGCGGTAAAGCATCTTCAGGACAGACCGCCGCTCGCATCCAGTTATGTGCCGGATATCCCCAAGGGACTCGATTCCATCATAGTTAAGTGCATGCAGAAGACCCCTGACAAGAGGTACTCTTCCATGAGGCAAATGGTTACCGAGCTTGATGCATTGATGGTCGACCCTAACGGTGTGTACGGCATAATCAACAATGCCAATGAAGAGACAAATGTTCAGCAGCCTTCCGGAACTGTCTCATTCAGGCAGGATCCCAATTACGACAGGATCAATGATCTTGAGAAATCCGCCGAAGCAAGGCGCCTGTCCCGCTTCCGTGACAATGTGCTCCTTGTGTTTATCGTGCTGCTTATCCTTGGTGTCCTCGTTGGATTGTCTGCGTTGATCTTAAGCTCTATCTCGACGGCGACGCATATCGAGGAGAATCTCGATTATACTGTCGGAAGCTATGTCGGACGCAATGTCGATGAGGTCGTAGCGGAACTTGAAGCAAATCAGATCTCTTATGAAGTACATACCCAGGTGACACAGGATTATCCTGCGGGAACCATTCTCGAGCAGAATATCAATGAAGGCGTAGTTATCGCTTCCGGATCTGACATTCACAAGATCATCCTTACGGTTGCAGGTGAAGCAGAGACGATTACTTTGAGCAATTACGCCGGACTCGATTTCCACGAGGCTTATTCGATACTCTCATCTCTCGGCCTTCAGGTCAGTGTCCTCGAGGAGACGAATTCGGACTTTGAACCGGGTCAGGTCCTCCGCACCGAGCCTGTATCGGGTTCGGTTGTCGAAGTCGGATCTTCCATAGTTATCGTTTATGCCAAGGCTCCGACCAGTTCCACTGTTCCCGATCTTCACGGTCTTACGCTGGAGCAGGCAAGAGAGCTTCTTGATGAAGAAGAGATCAATATCAGCCATATCGAAGGCTCAACCGATGTTATCGTTCTTCCTGAGTCACAGCAGTACATCATACTTACTGATCCCGTGGCCGGTATTACGCTCCCGAGAAGGTCTTCTATTATCCTCTATGTCGGAACGATGGAAGATGTGCAGAGAGGCGGTACGCCGACTCCTACGCCTTCACAGGTCAATGTCATCACGACCGTATCGGGTCAGGGTACTGCCGAGGGTGGCGGAGCCTATGATGTAAATACCACCGTTACTCTCGTTGCTACTCCTGCCGAGGGATACAGATTTGCCAGATGGCTGGATCCGTATAACAATGTGGTAACTGAGGCTAATGTCTATACGTTTGTCGTATATGATCCCGACGGCGATCCTCTTACTCCGACAACGATCAACTATACTGCGGTATTTGAACCGGTACAGGTCGATCCTAACGTGATCCCGCCGGAACAGCTTCCTCCGGCATGACAGAACATAAAGAGGGAGTCATAACCAAAGGCGTGGGGGGTGTCTATACCGTCAGGACTTATGACGGTGACACGAGATTATGCCAGATAAGAGGGAATCTCCGTCACCGTAAGATGACGCCGATGGTTGGAGATAAAGTGCTTACAGGGGAATCGGGTGATCCCGATATCCCTTTTGTATTGGAGAAGATCCTTCCTCGTAAGAATTATCTCGTAAGGCCGCCGCTTGCCAATCTGGATACGCTTCTTCTGGTGTTCTCTTGTACTGACCCCGTACCGGATCTTAAACTTCTCGATAAGCTGCTTATCATATGTTCGGTGCTTAACATCCGTCCGGTAATACTTTTTTCCAAAAGCGACAAGGACGGAAGCGCGGCGGATAAGCTCGCTGCGGTCTATGGTGATGCGGGATTTGACTGTTTTACCATAAGTAAAGACGACCCTGTAGATCCTCTGTTGTGTGATCTTATCGGTTCCGGTCTTACCGGACTTGCGGGACCTTCCGGAGTCGGAAAGAGTACCTTTTGCAATAAGGTCTTAGGCGAGGGGACGATGGTAGTCGGTGACATATCGGACAGGCTTAAAAGAGGAAAGCATACGACAAGGCATGCCGAGTTGTTTACATATAAAGACGGTTTCATTACCGATACCCCCGGATTTACCTCTCTTGATCTTTTTGAGGTTGGTGTATTATATACAGATGTATCCGGCGGATACCCCGAGATGATCCGGGCTTCCGAAGGGTGCAGGTTCGCGGACTGCAGACATATTGCGGAACGTGATTGTCATGTAAGAGAACTTGTCGGCACAGTTATCGATGAGGGAAGATATGACAGATACCGCGAATTCTATGAATATTTATACAGCAGAAGACCTAATTCTGCGGGAGGTTACAAATGAGAGAATATGAGTTGTCGCCGTCGCTCCTGTCAGCTGATTTCGGTTATGTAATGAGAGATGTTGAGAGCATAACGCCATATTGCAGTTTTCTTCACCTTGATGTCATGGACGGTCACTATGTACCGAATCTGACGATAGGTGTTCCCGTGATCAAATCGATCAGAAAGCACAGTGATCTTATTCTTGATACTCATCTTATGATCACAAATCCCGAGGAGTTTATAAAGCCTTTCGCTGATGCGGGTTCTGATTATATTACTTTCCACGTCGAATGCACTGAGGATCCCGTGAAGCTTATCTCGGATATACGTTCACTCGGGAAGAAAGCCGGTATCGCGATCCATCCCGATACGCCCGCAGACGCTCTGTATCCGTTTATGAAGAAGGGAGCCGTTGATCTTATCCTTGTGATGTCGGTGCGCCCCGGATTCGGCGGTCAGTCTTATATTCCGGAGTCCACGGTAAGGATAGCCGATTACAGAAAGCGTCTTGATGAGAACGGTTCCGATGCTATTCTGTCTGTTGACGGCGGTATCAATATTAAGACCGTGAAGGAGGCTTCCGAGGCCGGTGCAAGACTTCTTGTTGCGGGAAGCGCCGTGTTCGGTCATGAGGATCCCGGTCAGGCCGCCAAAGAATTGTATTCTCTTATCGGAGTCGAGGTTTAATGAAGACAGCCGTTGTCGCGGGAGGACCTTATCAGTGTACAGATAAGCTCAAGTGCATTCTCGAGGATTGTGACCGTATAATCGCCTGTGACAGCGGTGCCGATCTGGTGGTCTCGGCAGGACTTGTACCCGAGAAGGTGATAGGTGACCTCGATTCGATCGATGAGTCCGTAAGAGCGCATCTTCAGGACCTCGGGATCCCCTTTGAAGTTTATCCTGCCGAAAAGGATATGACCGATTCCGAACTCGGACTTATGGAGGCTTCCTCCGATGCCGAAGTGATCTTTATATGTCCGCTCAGAGGCAGGATAGATCATGTGTTATCCAATATTGAACTTGCCGTAAGGCTTCATGAGGAGGGAATGAATATCACCGTTACCGACGGTGTCTCGGATCTTATTCCGTTATCGGGACCGGATGAGGTCACGGTATCGGGGCTTACCGATCCCGAATCCGTAACGGTATCTTTGATCCCTTTTACTCCTGTTACGGGAGTCACTTCTGACGGACTTTACTATAAGCTTGATAATGCATCTGTTAAACCCGGTTCATCGCTTACCGTAAGCAATAAGCCGGAACAAGGCGGGAATTCTTTCACGATTTCCGTAAACAGCGGTAATATGGGCGTTTTGATAATTCCGACGGAGTGAAAGGTCCCATTAATCACCCTGAAAAATGGGATAAATCCGGTATTGAAAATCTCTTGATACGGTTATAGCATATACTTATCAAAGCATGTGAAGAGCACCGCGGATCTCCGCGGTGCTTTTGCTTGCAAAAAAACATGGAGGAGACAGATATGCTTTCGTATGAAGAATTCAAGAACACATTTTACGCGAGGTTCCCTGAGGTCATGGGACCTGAATTTGAAGGGTATGTGATGAAACATATACCCGTTGTCAAAAGAGGGAAGAAACTTGACGGGTTTACTTTCTGTAACACCGATATCCCTGATGATCAGATCAGCATGATGCCGACTTATTATTTTGACGACATCTATCAATCTTATCTTCAGGATGAGGATCTTAACAGGGAGCTTAACAACGTATCGTCATCTATGAAGATGGCTTATATCAGGAGCCGTTCGCTTCTTCCCAAGATCAGCATAAAGAACATCAGGAAGAACGTGATAATGGAACTCGTAAATACCGATTTTGCCGGGGCTTACCTATATGATGTTCCGCACAGGGATTTTCTTAATATGAGCATCGTATACCGCTGGGTCGTCAATATCGATGATACGGGTGTTTACAGCTGCATGATCGATAACGATCTTCTAAGCGCGGCCTCTCTTACGGAAGACGAACTTTTCGAGAATGCCGTTAAGAACACCAAGCGCCTTATCGTACCGCAGGTAAAGAATTTCGATACAGTCGTCAGGAAGATGATGAGGCGCGACGGCAGAAGTGAAGCCGAGATCAGAAACCTTATAGGCAAGATCGATAAAGAACGAAGGATATATGTGATAACCAACAAGCATAATTTCAGGGCTTCTACGGCGATTATCTATAAAGATGTATTGCGCAGCATTGCCTTGAAGGCCGAATCGGATATCTATATTGTTCCGACATCGGTTAACGAGTCTTTGGTCGTTCCCGTAAAGACCGGTATCAGTCCGGAAAATCTTCAGATGATGCTCGATGAATCTAATCAGTATTACCTGGGAGGAGAGGATCAGATACTCTCGGATACATTGTATTTTTACAGCGCCGATTCCGATCAGCTTTCGGTCATGGACAATAAGGAGAATGTGTATGGATAAGTTTGTAATTAGAAAATATATGATCGTTATCGCAGCCGTCGGAACCTTTCTTGCCGTTTTTACCGCAGTAAGAGCAGAGGAAGGAATGACGGAGGAATCGGTTCAGACATACGAGGAAGAAGTACAGACGGAAGAGTCTGTTATCGAGACTTCCGTTTTGGCCGATGAGGAGTTTATCGACGTAACAGAGGAAACATCCTGTTCTTCGGAGAGTACGGATGAGACTTCGTATGAAACGGAATGCATTGAGAGTCTTTATGAGACTTATGCCACCGAGACTATTACGGAATCGGAAGAGACTTTGCCTTCCGAGACGGAAGAACTGCCGGTTTACGATGTAGAGTCAACCGTTATTGAAGGGTGGTATATCCCTTCGTTCAATTATAACGACAACGGAACGATCACTTATTTCCTTCCGGACGGAACTGCTTTTTATAACGTAGAGATGAATGATCTCGATCTTCCGACTTTTGCCTGGCAATACACGGGTTTACAAGGTTATGCGGATCATCTTTACGGTTCGGTAAATGTAATGAGCGAAGATGAAGCGGCAACCTATGAAGCAGCGACAGAGATAATACTGTCGGGTCAGGAGGTATGATGAATAAGATCATTAAAGCGATATGTGCCGTTGCTGTCATTTTGTCGTTCTCTCTGGGCGTATTGGGGTTATTTGCACCCGACTCGGTTATGGCGGCGAATCTCGGACAGACAAGTGTCATTTATGACGGTTCGTATGTCTCGTGGGTGACAAGTTACGGCCTTCCTGTATCTGTTCAGGGAACCCTTCAATCACAGGGTATAACGATCAGATCATCAAATACATCTGTTTATTCAGTTGACGGAAACGGCGGATTCATGTGTATATCGGCTGGAAGAGAGAGCCCGACCGGTACGACGGGAACCCTCTACAGATGCGTTAATACCGGCACATATGATTATAACAACGACAGCCTTGATGCCTATCACCATACATTGAGGGTTCTGAACGGTCTGACGTACTCGCAGATCGCATACGGATGTTATATGCTTGGCAGAAACGGAGGTTCATCGTGGGCTTATTCACATGCAATCTTAAGCTACCTGATCGGAGAGGATCCTTCCTGGTTCGGTCCCTTATGCTCCTCGAATGCATACAGTTCGCTGACGACATTTGCCGCTGCCGCGGCCTCTGTCGCTTCGGGCTGTGCACCGGATAAGCCTTTCTATGTTTTCATCAGTAATTCCGGTAAACAGAATCTTATTGCTCTTGATTACAATCCTCCTGCTACAGGTTCGGTATCATTCAATAAGACAGACGGTTCGTCCGCTCTCTCGGGTGCGGTCATAAGATTTCTGTCTTCTGCTCCCGGAGCGTTCGAGAGGATAAGTGTCAGAGGAGTTGATTACGCTTCTGTCGACGGAGGAATAGAGTTTACTACTACGGGCTCCGTCATAAACATCTCCGGTCTTAAATCCGGTACACAGTATGTCTTTCGGGAGGTTACGGCACCTTCGGGCTTTGAACTCGCCGAGGATATAACCGTTACGGTGGATTCGAACGGGAATGTAAGCAATTCCGCCGATTTTGACAATTCGGTAGTTATGGTCGACGGAGCAAGACCTTCCGGGGCAATATCATTTAACAAGATCGATGCCGGCACTAATGATGATCAGCCTTCATTAGTCAGAACTGCAGGCATTGAATTTCGTGCCGCTCCTGATAATACGGTAGTTGATGCGATGAGCGATCTTACGATCGAAGATATGACGGCAACGGCCTCGTACGACCCCGCCGGTTCTTCTGCCGGATATCCGAGGATCGTCTTTACGGCCTCGGCTGTCGGAACTGATATCAGGATAGACGGTCTTAAGCCCGGTGCGTCTTATGTTTTCCATGAGTATTCAGTTCCCGAAGGCTATTCTGCTTCAAACGATATCACGGTCAGAGTCCTTGCCGACGGATCGTGTATGGTCAACGGACAGAATACGGGTATGGTAACCATGACCAACAGGGCCGTAACCAATCTTATGGGATCGATTGGAGTCGTAAAGAGATTCGATAATACGGATCCTGTTGCAGAGCAGCAGTTCTGGTCCGATGTGTCGCAGGTAGATTTTCAGTTCTATGCGATAAACACAACGGACTGGGATATCGCATCTTCCGTTATCTACAGCGGTTACTGGCCTTATGTTACTTCCGGTAAGATACAGCCACTAAACTACGACCCTTCCGTCAATCCGACGCTCAACACTGAGTATGCAGAAGTTTGGTGGAATGCGGGAGATCAGTCCGGTAATTCCAATCTCGGCAATGCCAATTATGCGAACTACTATTACCCCGGAAGATGGTGGATGCTCTACAGTCAGGCTGAGGACAGGTGGATAACGCAGGAATACTCCGTTCCCGTAATGCAGTCCTTGCCGGACGGATACTATATGGTCTCCGAATCATGGCAGGAGGGAATGTTCGAGACGAGCGAACAGGAGAGCATATATATCAGTACGCTTAACGCTTCAGGATGGAGGCTCTATTCGAATGTAAACGGATATAAGACGTATGTGCAGATATATAAAGTCTTGGGTAGCACCACATACCTTATCGATTGGGATACCGGCAATCCTGCGGGCACCCTGTCTGAGATAACATGGACAGGAGATAATCCGAACTGGAATTACTCTGTTACGCAGACTATCGTTAACGCCGAGAATACCGGAGCCTGTGATGTCGTTAAGACGGATGCGACCGGAGGCGGTGTTGACGGAATATCTTTCGAGTTGTGGAGGGGTGCGTCCAGATATGCAACGGGGCACATAAGCTCTCTTTCAGGGCCGGAAGCAGGTCCGGACGGGGTGAATACATATCAGGTGGACTGGAATTATGTAACCAGACGCTGCGTTGACGTTCGTAATGATATCTGGGTGTCTGAAGCACATAATAATTCTGCAGCGGTCTACAGCTTGAATTACGGTACCTATCAGCTTCGCGAGATCATACCTTCTGACAGGGATTTCAGGATTCCGGAAGGTTGGAGTGCTATGGATCAGAACGCAGACGGTCGTCCGGAGTATTTTTACAGAAACGTGCAGATCACTTCGGATAATCAGATTACTCCGGCTACCTCCGCGATCACGAACCGTGAATACAGGCTTAATATCAGCGTATATAAAGAAGATGCTTCTTCAGGGACTGTAATCGCAGGATATCAGGGGAGTACACTGACGGCATTTAATCTTTATTGGGACAGCAATTCTAACGGGATCATTGACGATCCGGATGTTTTGCTCGGTACATCGGAAGATGATGACCGCGACGGAACATTATCATTTAACTACAGTCTGTCCTCATTGTTCCCCGACAACGAGAACGGCGATTACCCGACAAGATATCTGGTCCTGGAGACGGCGGCGCCTGACGGTTACTATCTTAACACTTCACCCGTCCCGGTGAGTGTGGACCGTGAGTATAACGGCACTGCCGTTGTAACGGATATACCGTATGTCAGGATCAACTTTAACGTAAACAAATACGACGAATGGACTTCACAGATCCTCTCGGGATATGAAGGAGACCGGGATGCGGCATTCAGTCTCTATTGTGATATTAATATGGACGGAGCGCTTGATGAAGGTGATGTTCTGATGGATACTTTATCAGATCAGGATCGGGACGGAAGAGTAACATTTACATATACTCTTAATCCCTCTGTGATCGCCACCAAGTTCCCCGGTATGGATATTAATGATCCGCTCATGTATCCGACTCACTATCTCATTGTCGAGGATACCGCACCGCATAATTACTTAACGGATACGGGTGTTCATCCCGTTGTGATCCCTTTGGGTGAGTTCAGTATCAATGAAGAAACGGATATATACGAGAGTCCGTATACGGGACATATCAGGATCTTCAAATATGATTCTGATACACAGGCAGTGATTCCCGGAGCGATATTTACGATCTATAACGACGTTGACGAAGATCAGAGGTTTACTTACGGGACAGATACTGTTGCGGTGTCTTATGTTGACGGAAGTCTCGCAGAAGCCTCCATGGTCTGGAATAACGAAGAAAGGTGTTATGTATCGACCCTTCTCAGGGCGGGATCGTATGTCGTTGTCGAGACCGGGCTTCCGGAAGGATATTTCTATACCGATTCGGCCGGAGATCCTTCACTTATACCCAATGAGGTTTTCTTCAGGATAGAAGAACCCGGTTCTTCCGAGGAGGATTCTTTATCTATGGAATATGAAGCTGTTGTCTATAACATCAAACCGATGATTCATACGAATCTTACAAATAACATAACTCATTCTCACATTGCCCCGATAGGACAGGAGGTCGAACTTATCGACACCGTATCGTATGTCAATCTGGTGCCGGATGAGGAATATGTGCTTACGGGAACCTTGATCGATAAAGGAACCGGCGCTCCCGTGACTGACAGTAACGGGAATACTGTTACGGCCGTAACACGCTTTGATGCAGAGTCGCCTTCGGGGACGGTCGAGGTCGTCTTTACCGTCGATACACAGAGGCTGATCGATCAAAGCGGACAGGTGAGAGAACTCGTAGCGTTTGAGGATCTTGCATTGGCGGACGGAAGAGCGGTGTGCGATCACCGTGATATCAACGATGCGGGTCAGACTGTAAGGATAGGTCAGATCAGGACTTGTGCGGTCGATTCGGATACGAATTCACAGATCGCTTCAGACGGTCTTGCCGTCATTATAGATTACGTACATTACGAAGGGCTTTTGCCGGGGCAGGAATATACCGTATCGGGTACGATGCATCTTGCGGGAACGGATGATTCCGGAAACAGGACCGATGAAGGCGCGATCCGTGAGGCTCGTGACGGCGAAGAACTCGCGCCTCAGGTAGTATTTACGCCCGAGACTTCCGAAGGCTTTGTCGAGGTAACTTATGTTATCGATACTTCGAGATTTAAAGCGCGTACGCTTGTCTGTTTTGAGTCTTTGTCATATAACGGGGCGGTCATAATGACTCATGCCGATATAGATGATGAAGATCAGACAATATATGTTCCGTCAGTCAGAACATCGGCATACAGTTCAGATACCATGAGTAATGTTGTATCGTACGGGAAGACTTCGAGGATCACAGATACCATCTTCTATGAGAATGTAATACCGGGTCTGCAGTATACGGTATCGGGTTCATTGTATTACATGTATACGGATGAAAACGGTTATATACATACCGGTTCGGTTGCATCCGTGCTCGGAGGCACGAGCGGCCTCTCTTCGAGGACCTTTGTCGCCGAACAAAGAAGCGGAACAATCGATATCGAATTTACTGTCGATACAACGGTCCTGTCCGGTCTTCGCTTCGATAAATTGATCGTAATGGAAGACCTGATCTATAACGGAGTGACGATCGCATCTCATATCGATCTTAATGATGAGGCTCAGTCAGTCTATATTCCGGGTCTTAGGACCACTGCTTCTGACGGACTTACAGGAGGAAAGACGATCACGGAAACACAGGATGCCGAGGTCATAGACAGAGTATTCTATACAAATCTCGAACCCGGACGTGAATATACCGTAGTAGGTTCTGTACAGTATGTAGTCTCCGATCCTTCGGGAGCGGTACTGTCGACGGGAACTCTTGTCCAGAACGGAGTTGAGATAAGATCTCAGAAGACTTTTGTTCCGGACTCATCGGACGGCTTTATCGATCTTACATTTGAACTTGACGGAACGTTTCTTAACGGTATCGATAAGCTTGTCGTATATGAAGATCTTTATGCGGCACCCGGAGTCAGGATCGCGACTCACGCCGATCTCAATGATGAAGATCAGACTGTCGAGATATGCGATCTGTCTTCTTTGGCAAGAGGAACGGACGGAGGCAGATCCGTTGCTTCCGTAAGTGATGTCAGGATATTGGAATCCGTATTCTATGACGGGCTTATACCCGGAAGAAAATACAGACTTGAGACCGATGTGATGAATACGGCAACCGGTGCCTCAGATATGCATTTATCAACGGTATTCGTTCCCGAAGATGCGACCGGTACCGTTGACCTCGAACTGTCGATAGACGGAAGCGGTTATTCGACCGAAAAACTCGTTATCTTTGAAAGTGTATATGATAATTCTTCCGGCGCACTTGTGAAGTCGCACTGCGACTGGAACGAGAAGAGTCAGACGATATCTTTCATGCCTCAGACGGGAAGCACGGGAAGCCGAAAGTACCGATCCTACGGATGTTTTGCGATAGCGTTGGGGGCCGGAGCCGCTATGTGTTATTACATGCCTTGTATAAGGAGAAAAAAGACAGCAAGGTTTGATGAGCATAACAGGTGATATTAATGAAAAAGGTCTATTTGTTGTCAGCAATAGAAGGGCTTTTACTGGGCGCTGCCGTTTTCTTCTTTTTCCTGGATAAAAACGGCGGCCCGGAAGGGCTCCGCTCCAAATTCTTATATGCCGCACAGGTAAGAGAATATCATGAACGATCGGAGGAAACGTCAGGATCGGATCACGATAGGACTTTTACGGACGGCAGAGTCGGTTTTCTTACTGTGGAGGGAACGAATATCGAATATCCGGTGATGAGAGACATATTCGATTCTTACGGTAATTATTACTATCTTACCCATAATTATCTCGGAGAGACTGATCCGTCCGGATGCCCTTTTATCAGAAGGTCCTCCGGTATTGATGATGATATCCTCGAAGTCTTTGCTCATAACAACAGTAACGGCACGATGTTTGCGGATCTTGAGAAGTTTGAGGAAGAAAGGTTCTTTAATGAATACGGGATCATAAGATTTGATACGGGAGAGTGTATAAGGGAGTACCGTGTGATCTCTGTGTTTGATGTTCCCGTCACGAACGGCGGCTATACATTCTTCGGCTGGAGTAATTTTCCGAATGAGGATACAGAACGGGAGTTTATCGAACAGATAAGCGGTAATTCCCTGTTTACGTCAATAAGACCTGATACGGGTTCGCAATATCTGGTGCTTATAACATGTGAGTATTCTCATGAGGATGGCAGGCGTTGTGTTGTTGCCGTAAGGACATTGTAAAGGTATAATTTTCCCTATGATACACGATATATATCCTCACATTCTTAAGAATTCATATGATCCCGGACGAATTGTCAGTGAAAACAGTCTGATCATTCACTTTGATAAGGAAGGAAAGATATTGACCAGATCTTCCGGAAAGCCTTTTCCGAGATTCTCGGATCTTAAGGTGAAGCCTCAGATCCTCACATATCTGTTCTCCATGGATGATGACGACTTGTTCCTCGCCGAGGATGAGATCATTGATCGTCCCGAAGGATATGAGTACCTGAGGATAAGGCAGTTCCGTTCCAAAGAAGGAATGCCGAAGAAGAGCATTTTCGAAGCGTTTACGGCAAAGCAGTTAGGTTCATGGTATATGAATAACAAATACTGCGGAAGATGCGGCTCGCTTACGGGAAGAAGCACTGTCGAGCGTGCCGTCGTCTGTCCCAAATGCGGTAATACGATCTATCCGAGGGTAGTTCCGGCCGTAATCGTAGGGATTATTAAAAGAGGCAGTTCAAGTGATGAAGACAGGATACTCCTCACAAAGTATTCAGGAAGAGCGGATGTTCCTTATTATGCATTGGTCGCGGGTTTCACGGAGATAGGAGAGACCTTCGAACAGACTGTTCAAAGAGAAGCGATGGAGGAGACAGGTCTTCAGGTCAGGAATATTCATTACTATAAGTCTCAGCCCTGGGGCGTCGCGGATGATATCCTCGCAGGATTCTTCTGTGAACTTCAAGGTTCGGATAAGATAAAGATGGATAAGGACGAATTGGCGGTAGCCGAGTGGGTATTGAGGAAGGACGTCATTCTTCAGCCCGATGATCTGAGTCTTACAAATGAGATGATGACCCTTTTCAAAGAAGGCAGAGAACCTGTGTGGTAAAATACCACCTGAATATATAAACGGAGGCATTGGTCATGAAAGTTTTGGTAGTCGGAAGCGGCGGAAGAGAGCATGTAGTTTGTTGGAAGTTAAAGCAGGATCCGAGGGTAACGGAATTGTTCTGCGCTCCCGGTAACGGCGGTATCGCTTCAATTGCCGAGTGCGTTGATATTAAGGCAAACGAGATAGACAAACTCGTATCCTTCGCTAAGGACGGAAAGTTCGATCTTGTTTTTATTGCTCCCGAAGATCCGCTGGCATTGGGACTTGCCGACAAACTGGAAGAGGAAGGAATAAGGTGTTTCGGACCTAAGGCCAATGCTGCTATTATCGAATCATCCAAAGCGTTCTCTAAGAGTCTTATGAGAAAGTACGGTATCCCTACAGCAAAGTATGAGATCTTTGATGATGAGACCAAGGCTCTCGAATATCTCGAGACACAGCCTATGCCTATCGTTATTAAATGTGACGGACTTGCTCTCGGCAAGGGAGTAATAATCGCTCAGACACTTGATGAAGCGAAGCAGGCCGTAAGCGATATGATGGGAGATAAGAAGTTCGGAAGTGCAGGCTCTACCGTTGTTATCGAAGAGTGCATGGTAGGTCCCGAGCTTACGATCCTCTCATTCTCAGACGGTAATACGGCGGTACCGATGATCTCTTCGAGAGACCATAAGAGAGTAAATGATCATGATGAGGGACTTAATACCGGCGGTATGGGTGCCGTAACACCCGGTGCCGATATGACTCCCGATCTTAAAAAGAGGATACAGGATGAGATAATCACCCCGACCGTAGAAGCGCTGAAGGCTGAGGGGAGACCTTTTAAGGGCGTTATCTACTTCGGTCTTATGCTCACATCGGAAGGACCTAAGGTTGTCGAGTATAACTGCAGATTCGGCGATCCCGAAGTTCAGGCTATCCTTCCTTTGCTCGAGACGAGTCTGCTCGATATAGTCGATGCCGTAATTGACGGCAAGCTCAACGAGATCGAGATCAAGTGGAAGAATAAGTGTTCCTGCGTTGTTGTTATGGCTTCAGGCGGATATCCCGAGAGTTATCAGAAGGGTTACGAGATCACGGGTATCGATACATGCGGCAAACTCGTGTTCCAGGCAGGAACTGCTTTGAAAGACGGTAAGTTGGTAACAAACGGCGGAAGAGTTCTCTGCGTTTACGATGAGGGTGATACTTTGGATGAAGCGATCGACGGTGCCTATGAAGGCGTTAAGAAGATCAACTTCAAGGATGCTCATTACCGTCATGATATAGGAAGGACTCTCGGCTGAAGATGAACATCGGACTTCTCGGAGGAGCTTTCGATCCTTTTCATAAAGGTCATGCGGCCCTCATTAAAGGTGCCGTCAAAAGCGGTATCGTTGATGCCGTCATAGTCATTCCTTCGGGAAGGAGTCCTTTTAAGAGCAACCGTTCAATGAGCGCAGCTCCGTACCGCTATTACATGACCAAGAAAGCCGTTGAAGAGATCTTCAGGAATGAAAACGTCTTTATAAGCGACATAGAGTTTATGTATTCCGGTACGAGTTTTACTCTTACGACACTGAAGGAGATCATGAAGCCTTCATATATCAGGACATTTCTTAAGGCGAACGGCATCAAGGCTAAGGAAGCCGACGGTTCACATCGTTACTTCTGGATCACGGGTTCTGATGTGCTTCCGACTTTTGAGAAGTGGCATGAACCGCTTAAGATCCTCGATCTTTGTACACTGCTCGTTGCGTCAAGACCCGGTGACGGTGTGGATGTGAAAGAACAGATCGTAAGATTGGAAAAGGTTCTCGGTATCAGGCCCGATATTGAAGTCTTTAAGATCGAAGGCGTTGAAGCGGCATCGAGTGATATCAGGAAGAGTAATGATCTTGATCAGGTGCCTGACTGCGTAAAAGAGTTTATCCAAACTCATAATCTTTACAGTGAAGATGAACCCTTAAAATATGTTTCGGAGAAGGCTTCTGATGATTTTGCCGATTTCTCCATCGTACTTTACAGATATCTCGGAGAGAAAAGACTTCTTCACACGTTAAATGTCGGGCTGTTGAGCGCATACTACGCCTCAATCTATGACAAGGGGCTTTGTGATAAGGCGTTGATCGCCGGTGAACTTCACGACTGCGCCAAAGAACTTGACGAGTCCTTGCAGGAACAGATGGCTCGTGAAAATTCCGGGGATCTTTTTACCGAGAAGAAACTTCTTCATTCTCCTGCGGGAGCGGTTATGGCTCAACGAGAATTCGGCATTACGGATCCCGAGATCCTTGATGCGATTACATACCATACGACCGGAAGAGGCAATATGAGCCTTCTGGATAAGATCGTTTATCTTGCCGATAAACTCGAGCCGTCGAGAACTTATGCCGATCTTACGGAGGAGCGCGAATTAGCGGTAAAGGATATAGATGCAGCCCTCGCTTTGTGCGTAAAGTCTGTTAAGAAGAAATTCGATTCGAGAGGACAGAAGATACACCCTCTTACAATCGACTTTATGGAAGAATTAGGGGTATAATCAATTAAGATATACCTTAAGGAGATGCAAATGACATCAGAAGAATTAGCTAAAAAGATAGTAAGCGTACTCGAGTCTAAGAAAGGCTCTGATATTGAAGTTATAAATGTAGCCGAGAAGACTACAATGGCCGATTATTTCATTATAGTAACCGGTAATTCTACAACACAGATCAAAGCGTTGGCCGATGAGGTTGAATATGTTCTGAAGAATGAAGATGACATAGTCGCAGATCATGTTGAGGGAAGATCGGGAGATAAGTGGATCCTCATAGATTTTAAGGACGTGGTCGTACACGTGATGCATCCGGAATTAAGAGCATCATACGATCTCGAGAGCCTTTGGAATAAGAAAGGATCCTGATCATCATTACATAAGATCTTCCGATCGTATTCTGTTTGGGGATAGATTATGAATATCAAAATCGGAAATAAGTTAAGCAGGAATATGGTATATATTGCTGCGTTTGTATTGGTATCGCTGATAAGTCTTGTTTATAAGCTTTATCTGAGCGGTACGTTCGACGGTGCGTTCAGCCCGGATACCGGAAATGCCGGCATAACCGTAGTAACCGAACAATCATCTGAAGAGACTTCGATCGCAACTGATGATACTCTCGAAGAGTATATTAGCGTATATATATGCGGTGAGGTCGTAACTCCCGGGGTATATGAAGTGCCAAGAGGAGATATCGTTAACGATGTTGTGAACCTCGCAGGCGGATTTACGGAGAATGCCGCTTCCGACAGAGTGGATCTCGTAAGTATACTTGACCGGAATGTCTCGTTATACATTCCGCGTGAAGGTGAAGCGTATGCGGACGGAATAGTAAGGGCTGAACAGAATGTTTGGGGGATCGAGACTTCCCGGGGTGAACCCGGGAACGGTCTTGTGAATATCAACCATGCTTCGAGAGAGCAGCTGATGACACTTCCGGGGATCGGAGCGGTCACGGCAGATGCGATTATCGAGTACAGAGAACAGCAGCAGTTTCATTCGACAGAAGACATTATGAATGTTCCGGGGATCGGAGAAGCGAAGTTTAACGTCATAAGGGATCTTATCTGCGTCTGACGGATACTTCACCTGAAGACAGATCTTCCGTGTGCCCGTCTTCAAACAATACTTTCAAAGAGAAGTCGTCGTTGATGCATACGGCTTTCCCGAGCCTCGGGGTCTCGGATGTGTGGTTGTGTGCGGAAACCACGCTTACATCAAGACCTGTTGTAGAGCAATGATCTCTATAGGCTTTTAAGTATCTGTCCTGATCGGTCGGAAAGCCTGAAGCGATCTTATCCATCTCGAGTATCAGCCGTGCGGCAAGCTCGGATCGGTTGATGGGATCTTGTCTTCCTGATTCATATCTGATCGAGGAAGCGATGTCTCGTAATTCCGGAGGAAAATCGGAAGGTGACTCATTGACGTTGATCCCGATCCCGATTATTACGTTGCTTACCGCACCTATCTCAGGTTCCACACTCATCTCGGTGAGGATGCCCGTAACTTTCATGTCGTTTATAAGTATGTCGTTTACCCATTTGATCGAAGGGGTAATGCCGCATACGGAACTGATGGAATCTGAAACTGCCACGGCAGACCAGCATGTGACCGTGCTTATGACGGCCGGGTCAATCTCGGGCCTCATAAGGTAAGAAAAATATATGCCGGTTCCGGCAGGTGATAAGAATGATCTTCCGAGTCTGCCTCTTCCTTTTGTCTGGCAGTCTGAGATCACGACTGTACCTTCCGGTGCGCCGTCAAATGCGAGTTCTTTAAGAACCCGGTTTGTCGAATCCGTCTCTTCGAGCACGGTGATCTTCTCCATTCGGCTCTTGGGAAGATAAGACATTATCTGACCGTAAGAAAGGATGTCCGGCATATTAAGAAGCTTGTAGCCTTTGTTCGTAACGGAGGTTATATCGTAACCTTGTTCTTTTAAGGCTTTTACGGCGGTGTTTACGGCAGCGCGGCTTATGCCGAGTTCATCTGAAAGAGCCTGCCCTGAAATATAGCCGTCGGCTTTTATGAGTTTTGAGATTACATGGTCTTTTGTACTTAACATAGTCAGTATTCTAACATAACGGAGGAAAACATTGAGAAAAACAAAAATTATAGGTAATGAAGCGGAGGACGCGGTTATAAGATTTCTGGTCTCAAAGGGATATCGTCTTCTCGTAAGAAATTTCAGCGTTCACAACATGGGGGAACTCGATGTGGTCATGACCAAAGACGACGATCTGTTTGTAGTCGAAGTGAAGTCAAGGCTGGAAGGGACGTTGTATGCGGATCCTGCAGGTTCCATTACACGCAGTAAACAGAAGAAGATGCTCAACACGACCAGAGTCCTTATCAGCAAATACGGTTTATTCGATAAAAATGTGCACTTTTTGGCAGGTTGTGTGACCCATAGAAGGGACGGAATGATACAAAATGTAGAAATCATACCCTTTTGATATAAAATAATGAATTTTGATTGCCTTTAACTTGCAGGATAGATATAATATGCAAGGCGTTTTAAAGAATCTGCAAATTATTTTTGCAATTACAAATCGATTGAGTTTCAAAAACGGAGGTTAAAATGAAGTCTTTTAAGGAAATGAGCAGGGAAGAATTGCTTTCACAGAAAGCGGAGCTCGAGAAGCGCGTTGAAGAATTCAAGGCTATGAATCTTTCGCTCAACATGACAAGAGGAAAGCCCTCTCCCGAGCAGCTTGATATGTCTAACCACATGTTCGATTCTCTTTCCGAGAAAGGCTTTAAGGCCGAGGACGGTACGGATACCAGAAACTACGGTCTTGCAAGCGGACTTGCTGAAGTAAAGAAGCTTTTCGCCGATGTTCTTGATACATCAGCAGATAATATATATATAGGTAACGGTTCGAGCCTTAATCTTATGTTCGATACCGTAATGAGAGCTATGGTCTGGGGTGAGCACGATTCACCCAAGCCCTGGGCACAGGTAGAGGGGAGAAAGTGGCTCTGCCCGGTTCCGGGTTACGACAGACACTTCAAGGTAACGGAGACCTGCGGATTTGAGCTTATCCCCGTACCCCTTAAGGAAGACGGTCCTGACATGGATATCGTTGAAGAACTTGTTAAGGATCCTAAGGTTCTCGGTATGTGGAACGTACCTTGCTATACGAATCCCGACGGATATGTCTATTCGGAGGAGGTCTGCAGAAGACTTGCCTCAATGAAGACTGCCGCACCCGATTTCAGACTCTTCTGGGATAACGCTTACTGTGTTCACCACCTTTATAAAGAAGAGGATAAGCAGGGCAGGATCCCGGATATCCTCGGCCTTTGCAAGGAAGCCGGAAATCCTTCACGTGTATATGAGTTTGCTTCGAGTTCCAAGGTTACTTTCGCAAGTTCGGGTATTTCCTGCATCGCTTGTAACGAAGAGAACTATAAGCATGCCGTTAAGTATATTAATGTTCAGACTATAGGTGCCAACAAGATAAATCAGCTCGCACACATCAAGTTCATTCCCGATCTTGATGCTCTTAAGGCTCACATGAGTCGCCACGCTGACATCCTCCGTCCCAAATTTGAACTTACGAACGAGATCCTCGAAAGAGAGCTCGCAGGAACGGATGCGGCAACATGGCACAAGCCTCAGGGAGGATATTTCCTTTCCGTGTTTACTCTTCCCGGAACTGCAAAGGATGTTGTAGCAAGATGTAATGAATTGGGTGTTGCCTTTACGCCTGCCGGTGCCACATACCCTTACGGCATAGACCCCGATGATTCAAACATCAGAGTTGCTCCGAGCTTCCCGTCTCTTGAGGATATAAATAAGGCTGTCGAAGTGTTCGCTGTTTGTGTTAAACTGTCTGCTGTAGAGAAGTTACTTTCAGTTTAATAATATACGGAGGCCTTTAATATGTCTTTTACTTCCAAGCCCTCATATGAGAGCCCTTTAAACTCGCGTTATGCAAGCAAGGAGATGCAGTATATCTTTTCTCCTGACAAGAAATTTAAGACTTGGAGACTTCTGTGGATCGCTCTTGCCGAGGCAGAGAAAGAACTCGGTCTTAATATAACGGATGAGCAGATCGCCGATCTTAAGGCTCATAAGGATGACATCGATTACGAGGATGCGGCCAAGGAAGAGAAACTTCGCCGTCACGACGTAATGGCTCATGTTCATTCTTACGGTAAGCAGGTTCAGGGTTCCGGCGCGGACGGAATAATCCATCTCGGCGCCACCTCGTGCTACGTCGGTGATAACACAGATATCATCATCATGAGAGACGCTTTGGAGCTTGTTAGGAAGAGACTTGTCGTCCTTATCTCGAAGGTTGCTTCATTTGCGGATGACTATAAGGCGATGCCTACATTGGGCTTTACCCATTTCCAGCCCGCTCAGCTTGTAACGGTTGGAAAGAGGGCTTCACTCTGGCTTCAGGATCTTGTATTCGATCTTGAGACGGTCGAGAATGCGATCGCTTCATTGAAGCTCCTCGGCTGTAAGGGAACTACAGGAACACAGGCTTCATTTATGGATCTGTTCGAGGGCGATAACGACAAGTGCGTCGAGCTCGATAAGAAGATCTGTGCGAAAATGGGATTTGAGTCATCCTACTATGTATCAGGACAGACTTATTCCCGTAAGATCGATTTCATGGTTCTTTCTGCGCTCTCGGGTATCGCTCAGAGTGCTCATAAGTTCTCGAATGATATAAGACTTCTTCAGCACTTAAAGGAGATCGAGGAGCCCTTCGAGAAGAATCAGATCGGTTCTTCCGCTATGGCTTATAAGAGAAACCCCATGAGATCCGAGAGAATCGCATCATTGTCGAGATATGTTATGGCAGACTTAATGAACCCTGCCATGACAGCTTCCGAGCAGTGGTTCGAGAGAACTTTGGACGATTCGGCCAATAAGCGTATCAGTGTCCCCGAGGCTTTCCTCGCTGTTGATGCCATCCTCGGTATCTATACGAATATCGTTACGGGTATCGTTGTTTATCCTAAGATGATCGAGAAGCATATCATGGATGAATTGCCTTTCATGATGACGGAGAACATCATGATGGAAGCTACAAAGAAGGGCGGCAACAGACAGGATCTTCATGAGGAGATAAGACAGCTCTCGATGCAGGCCGGCGCTGTTGTAAAGCAGGAAGGAAAGCCCAATGACCTTCTTCAAAGGATCGCCAATGATCCAAAGTTCGGTCTTACTATGGACGATCTTATGAAGGTTGCAGATCCCACACTTTATATCGGACGCTGTCCTCAGCAGGTAGAAGCCTTCCTTGACGAGGTTGTAAATCCTATATTGAAGTCTCACGAGAGCGATCTTAAGGTCGAAGAAGTGGAGATAAAAGTATAATAAAAAAAGCCTGATAAAATTTGCTCAAAAATGGTGTTGACATCTCTAGTGGCAATGTTATAATAATCAGGCTGTCAAGCACCTCTAGCTCAGATGGTAGAGCAACTGACTCTTAATCAGTGGGCCCAGGGTTCGAGTCCCTGGAGGTGCACCAGAAAGATAAGACCCGTAAGTTAATGCTTACGGGTTTTCTTTTTATGATAATTGTTATAATAGTCATTGGATGATCCTGTAAAAACGTCAGGGGAGAAGAAATGACAGATATCATCATAGTTGAAGACAACAGCGAACTCGGAACGCTTATACGCGATCTGCTTTCTCATGAAGGTTTTACGGTTGAGCTTCTTGAGAACGGAGAGAAGGCGATCTTAAGACTCAAGGAAGAGGATTATAAGCTGATGCTCCTTGATGTTATGCTTCCGGGTCTTGACGGATTTGAGACCTTGAGGCTTCTGCGTAAGGAACAGAATATCCCTGTCATAATGATGAGCGCCAAGGATGATGACGACAGCAAGATCTTGGGCCTCGATATCGGAGCTGACGACTATATCGGTAAGCCCTTCTATTTTCCGTTTCTTTTGTCCAAGGTCAAGGCAACTTTAAGAAGAAATTATCCCGATTCATCTGAAGATAAGATAATAAAGTACAAGGATCTTTATGTGGATCTTAATACCATGGCGGTACATAAAGGCGATAAGACTCTTCAGATCGGCGGTAAGGAACTGGAGATACTTATCTACTTTCTTAAGCATCCGGATAAGGTCATCGCGAAAGAGACGTTGTTTGATGCCGTATGGGGAGCAGAATGTGACTCCGATATATCGACACTTGCCGTGTATATAAGATGGCTTCGTGAGAAGATAGAGGACGATCCTAAGGATCCAAAGTATATACACACTATCTGGCGCGTAGGCTACAGGTTTGGCGGAGACAGATCCTGATGAGAAAGTATTCGGGTAAGTATATTGTCACGCTCATTATCTTTATCTGCCTCGGTATAGGTGCGTTCTTGGCATCTGACAGTATATTTGAAGGTGACAGCGGAAGACGCAATACTCTGGCAAACAGATTCGTGCAGCAGATCGAATCGTATCCTTCAGGAGATTTGGAAGAAGCGGTAGCGGCCTTATGGGCGCAGGAAGAGCCTTCGTGGATATCTTTGTACGGTAAAGAGAATGTCCCTTCCGATGTTTCTTTCATACCTTCTGACAACACTGATACCCGTATTCTCTCGAGTGATTCATCCGGCAGTATAACCTGTGTTGTATCTCATGATAATGAGGTTACCGGACTTGTAGTCTTTACTTTCGAGGATTCAAGGGCACTTAAGTCTTTATTGCTTACGGAGGGAGTTCTTATATTCTCGTTTATTGTTCTTACCGTGTGCTTCATATATATCGACAGGAAAGTGCTCCTGCCGTTCAACACTTTATCTTCATATCCTGAGAAGATCGCGAGAAATGAGACCGGAGAACATATTCCGGAGTCAAAGGGCAGATATTTCGGTAAATATATCTGGGGCATGAATATGTTAAGCGACAGGCTCTCGGGAGACAGAAAGAAACTTCGCGCATTGGAGAAGGAAAAACAGACTCTGCTCTCATCCATTGCACACGGTATCAAGACTCCCGTTGCGAATATAAGGCTATACGCTCAAGCATTAAAGAGCGGTTTGTATCGTAAGGATGGAACGCCCGATCCTGATGACGCCATGGTGGCAGAGAAGATAGAGAAGAATACACAGGATATCGAAGACATTGTTAAGGATCTTCTTAATGCCGCATCGCAAAGCATTGTGGAATATGAGCCTTCTATCGAACAGTTTTATCTTTCCGAGATCGGGGATTGGCTTAAAGAAGAATACGATAATCGTATGAGTGTGCTTAAGATACCGTTTGAGGTCGACTTAAAAAGCAGCGTCATGATCACGAGCGATCGAACCGGGATAATAAGAGTGCTTACTCAGTTTATTGAGAATGCCATCAAATACGGTGACGGTAACAGGATCGGTGTGTTGATAGATAAGACCGAAGAGGGATATGAGTTTACCGTAAGCAACACCGGAAGCCTCGTTCCCGAGAACGAGGAGCGTTATATCTTTAACAGCTTCTACAGAGGTTCAAACTCCGAAGACGTGGAAGGTAACGGCTTAGGTCTTTACGAAGCTTCATTCATAGCAAGAAAGCTCGGCGGTTCAGTAGTTACAAGATTTAACGATAGGACAAAAGAAACGGAATTTACTTTATTATTGCCACTTTAATAATTCTTTAATAGTTTTCCTTCACAATAGCATCAGAAAATGATTAGTGGAGGTTTGTATGAGTACGGTCATTAAGACACAAGATCTTTGCAAAACGTATATCGTAGATAAGCAAAGCAACAATGTTCTTCAGAATGTAAATCTCGAGGTTAAGGAGAAAGAATTTGTTACTGTCATGGGACCTTCGGGTTCCGGTAAGTCCACGCTGCTTTACACGGTGAGCGGCATGGATACTGTTACTGCAGGAAGAGTGTTCTTTGACGGGGAGGAGATCTCTTCCATGAAGGAGAAGGATCTAATTAACATCAGGCTCCTTAAGATGGGATTCATCTTTCAGCAGATGTACATGATGAAGAAGCTTTCGATCATCGACAATATTATCCTGCCCGCATTTCAGGCGAAACTTAAGCCGAGGGATGAAGTGCGTAAGGATGCCGAGAATCTCATGAGAAAACTCGATATTATCGATACGGCAGAGCGGGAGATAACAGAGGTGTCGGGCGGACAACTTCAGCGTGCGTGCCTTTGCAGGGCTCTTATAAACAGCCCGAAAGTGCTTTTCGCAGACGAGCCTACGGGAGCGCTGAACTCCAAGGCATCACGGGATGTAATGCAGCGTCTCCTTGAAGCAAACCGTGCGGGAACTACCATTCTCATGGTAACCCACAGCGAGAAGGTGGCGTCCGTAAGCGACCGGATTATCTATCTTGTGGACGGCGGCATTCAGGGTGAGCTCATGCTCGGCAAGATGACTTCAGATGAAGAAATAAGTCCTCGCGAACGCAAGGTCAGAGCATGGCTCGATCAGATGGGGTGGTAAGCAGTATGTATCTTAGTATGCTTAAAAGAGATCTTAAAGATCAGAAGGGGCTTAATGCTGTACTGTTTATATTCATGATCGTTGCATCGGTTGCTATGGTCACGGGTGTCACTCTGCTGTACTCCATGCTTAAGGGCGCGGATCTTACATATGAGAAGTGCAATACATCGGATATAGTGGCGTTGTTGCCGACAAGTGTTTCGGACCCGGAAGGGGTCAGGTCGCAAGTATATGATGAATTTGATTCCGAGGATATCACCAGGGAGATCTATACACGTCAGGTGGTCACGATCCCCGATACAAGTCTGATTGTTTATGGTGCTGACGGGGAAAGGGTGGATGCTACCAGCGAAAGCTATGTAATTACGTCAATGCCGACCAAGATTAATATACCTTACACTTTGAATGGGGAAAGATTTGAGGTGCCGAACGGATGCGCTGCCATTTCACAGATGACTTCAAGACGTATGGATCTTACTATCGGAGATCAGATCAGATTAGTGACGCAGATGGGAAACGTATATGAGTTTACGATCTGTCAGATATATGTGGATCCGGTTGAGACCGCTTCTGATTTTATTGTTTTGTCAGACAGGGATACCGAAGTCTTTTACGGCGAGTGCCCGATGAAGTATGACCTGTTTGAAGTGTTTTTGAATGTTATAGACGGAGACTACGTAAATACGATACAGCCTATAGGCGAGAATATGCTTTATCGATACAAGGATTACGGGTTGACGATGGATGCTTCCAAGGTCGTTCTGATGAGCGATGAGGCTATGATGGTAATAGTCATTATAGTTGCGATATCCCTTGTGGCATTCTTTATTATGGCGATGATCCTTATGACGATCGATTTCAGCATCAAATCCACCGTAAAACGTGAGACAAAACAGATCGGTATGATGAAAGCCATCGGTGTGTGGTCCTTCTCATACAAGACTTTATTTGTGGTTAAATATGCGGCTTTCGGAGTGCTCTGCGGTCTTCTGGGACTTCCTCTGGGTTTTCTTCTTACCAAGAAGATATATGACAATTTTGTGTATGACATCTTGTTTCCGAAGTTTACCGAGATGGTCGCGATCGGAGCCGTTGCAATGGCGGTAAATATCTTCTTTGTCCTGTTGTTCTGCCTTATCGCATTAAGAAGGATGAACAACATAAGCGTTATCGATGCGATCCACGGCGAGAACAGAGGGGAGAGGTTCGCAAGACTTCCCGGATTATCTCTTGCCCGCTCGGGGAAGATCGGTGTTGCACCATTTCTTGCCGTGAGTGATATCTTGAGGGCTCTTAAAAGATATATCTATCTAATTATCGCATATACATTAGGTATTGCAGCGGTTCTGTTTATGGTTCAGCTTAAGGATTCCATTCTTGATGTGAGTTATATACAGCATTATTTCCAGAGAGGAAGGATGGATTTTAATGTTGTACTGAGTGACTCGTATCGGGAAAGGCTTTTGCAGAAGACCGGAAGCTACGATGGTCTTTATGATCTTATTAACAGTACTTTTGAGGAGAATGGTATCCCCGCATCGATCGTACTGACCCAAAGTTCAAGTGTCGAAGTCACTTTTGACGGCAAGACACAGACTTCATTTATGACCTGGCAGGATGCTGATATCTCGGGACTCTATTATCTTCCCGGAGGCAATGCACCGCAGCTTTATAATGAGGTCGCAGTATCCTATGCCCAGGCCGAGATGTCGGGAATCGATATCGGAGATACGATAACGATCGATTATTACAAATTCTCTGAAGATCACACTTCGTACGATAAGGTGGAAGAAGACTTTCTTGTAACCGGATTTATCGATTACAACGGCTTTTCCTCAATGAAGATTGTTATGAGCCCGGAATTCAGCGGTGCGGTATCAAGTCCTGATTATATATACTCAGCCGTAATCGACGCACCTTTAAGTCAGCATGAGAAGATAAGGGAACAGATTCGTTCTTTGTGGACTGAGGATCAGGCGACAGTAATAGACAGTGATGGAGTGGTCGATGATTTCCTTCCGGGTTATGATCTCATATTCAATATGATGATCGCAGTTACCGCATTTGCCGCAGCGGCTGTGCTCTTACTGTTAACGGTTTTATACGAGAACATATTCATCGAAGAAGAGACGGCGGATATAGCACTTCTTAAGAGTATGGGATTTAGAAGTTCTGTCATAAGAGGGTGGCATATCATAAGGCTCATGATACTCGGTGTGTCATCGCTGATCTTAGCATTCCTGTTTAACTCGGTCATAGGCAATAAGATAGCGGAAATCCTCTATACATCATTGTTGAGGACCCATTCATTCAGATTAAGCTTCAACTTAGTGCATAATCTTCTGATAATTCCGGTATGTGTTATGGCAGGCCTTGCCGTGGTGACTTATCTGATGACAAAACTTACGGAAAATATCAAGATTTGGAAAGTGAGAACGGAATAATGAGAAATAAGATCCTTTCGATTATAATTGCAGGTTCTGTTCTGTTGTCTGCGGCAGGCTGTACAAAGACATCCGGCAGCGTTGTTTCAGGTATTGGCGAATCTCCTTTGATTCCGGTTGATGATTACTATAACGATGTCGATGCAGGTTATACCGATGAAGGAGTAATAGAAGAAGCAACGGCAACATATGTATCCGATGACGGCCTTTGTACCATATCCGTTATGCCTGATTACTACGATATAACCCTCGATTACGAGAACGGGAGCCGTTATGATGTTGGTGCGGCATACGGCAGAACGATCCTTCAGGCGATGCCTTCCTATGAAAGCCTCATGGAGCCTTACCTTTACTCGAATTTCAGAAACCTTTTCGGCGGGGAGTTTTATGGAGAAGCGGTCGAGGTTCGGGTGGGTTCGCTTTATGAGTCGATGCGAGACGAATACAGGGAAGAGATAGACGGGCTTGCGTCTTCTTTATCTGACGGAAGACACGGCTTTGAAGAAGACGGGGTGCTTTCTTACGAGGAAGTTCTTGCGCTGCAGATGATCCCCGATGCGATACGAGCTACGGCATGCAGTGCGCTGACACTGTGGGGAGATCGTACCGAGACAGGAAAGATGTTGACTCTTCGTAATCTTGAGTGGATGCTCGGGGACGATTACAGTATGGGGCTTTTTAATTCCGTTACTCACATGAGAAACGGCGACAGAAGCCTTACTTCCATCGCTCTTATGGGCATGCTCGAAATAATCTCCGCAGTTAATGATGACGGAGTCTTCGCGGCTATCCTTGACGTAGGCTCGGAGGAACATGAACAGTTTATCTATGATGGCAGGAAGTGCTATACAATGGAGCTTCGTTACGCTCTTGAGGAGTTTACTACTGCAAGAGAAGTAGGAGAGTTCATGGTTGGTGAGAGCGCGGAGTTTACCTGGTGCCATAACCTTACAATAACGGACGGGAATGAAGCTTTCTGTGCTGAAGACTGCGTGGAACAGGTAGCAGAAGCAGGTGACGGTTACTCGATCCTAAGAGATGCATCTACGCCTCTTCTTGAGGGGCTTTCATGGGATAACAGCGATTCTTTATGTATCGTGAACTCGTTTGCTTCGGAAGGGAATCAGGACGGATTTACACAGTATCCCAACAATATCGTAAGATTTGCTAAATACAACGAATGGGTAAGCGATATCGGCGTGTTTTCCGTTACGGATCTTAAGAATATGATCACGCAGGAGACTGTCGAGCAGTACGAGGTGGAGAATGTACACAGTAACAGTACTTCTCAACTTATAATCATCGACTATGCGACCGGCAGCATTCAGGTGGCATTTACCGGAAGCGAAGGTCCTGTTGATAATCCTGTATTTGTTGAGGTCGGAAATATCGGGGTTATGTAAGATAACTTGATCTGTCTGTCGCGCTTATTATAACAGCAGCGATAAAACAGCCTTTATACAATGGCTCTGAATATGAAATGCAATCTGATCACCCGTGAAAGAAAGATAAGGGTATTTCACTAACGAGTATAGAGCGGAATGTGAATACGAGGTCAACGGACAAAGCTATCGCTATACAACAGATTGGAGAGATAACAGGTTTTACGAAGGCGATGAAATAACGATCAGTGTTGACCCCGATGATCCGAGTGTTCGGAACAGGCATCGCTTCTCAACGGCAGGGTGGATATGTTTTTGCCTTGCGGGTATAGCTTTATATTTTAATCTGCGAAAATGACTTATCGTTTATAAAGGGAATATTGTGTTACGATAGAGGTAATAAAGATCCTCGAGGTTAACATGAATATCGTTGATATTATTCTTGATAAGCGCTACGGAAAAGAACTCAATTATGAGCAGATAATGTATTTCGTAAAAGGCGTTACGGCAAGAACGATCCCTGATTATCAGACTTCTGCACTTCTTATGGCCATCGTCCTTAACGGTATGAGCGAGAGGGAGATGACAGCCCTTACTTTGGAGATGGCCGATTCAGGCGTACATGATGATCTGTCATATGTCGGTGATGTAACTGTTGATAAACACTCAACAGGCGGAGTGGGAGATAAGATCACGCCTATAGTAATGCCTCTTTGCAATTCGTTCGGGACCAAGATCGTTAAGCTGTCGGGAAGAGGCTTGGGATTTACCGGTGGGACTGTTGATAAGTTTTCTTCTATCGAAGGATTTAATATAGATGTGGATAAGAAGGATTTCCCTAGGCTTGTAAAAGAGTCGGGAATGGTTATCTCGAGTCAGACTCCTTCGCTTGCGCCCGCAGATAAGATCCTTTATGCCTTAAGAGATGTTACCGGTACGGTCGATTCGATACCTCTTATAGCGTCGTCGATAATGAGTAAAAAGATAGCAGCGGGAGCGGACGCCATTGTGCTTGACGTGACATGCGGAAGCGGAGCTTTTATGCAGACCGAGGAAAGGGCAAGAGAGCTTGCCTCGGCGATGCTTAAAATCGGTAAGCTCGCGAGAAAGACCACAACCGCCATTATTACGGATATGGATCAGCCTCTCGGAAGAACATGCGGGAATGTTATCGAGATGCAGGAGGTCTTCGAGACATTAAACGGAGACGGTGCCGAGGATGTCCTTGATATCGCATCTGTCATAGGCGCCAAGATGGTAAAGCATTCCGGCAAGGCGGGCGGTCTTAATGATGATGAATTGGTAATTGAATGCCGTAAAAGGATCGGTGACGGTACGGCGTTAAAAGAATACATTAAGCTTATCCGGTCTCAGGGGGGCATTATCGGAGATAACGGTCCGGTTTATAAAGATGAGCCTGTTCCCGTTTCAGAGATAAAAGCGTCCCGCGACGGGTATATAGAAGCGATAAGAGCAGATGAGATCGGACATGCATCGGTCATGCTCGGTGCGGGAAGGGTAACTAAGGAAGATGTTATCGATCTTGGTGCCGGCATAAGATTCCTGAAGAAACGCGGCGATAAAGTTTCCAAAGACGATGTCCTTTGCATCCTTTATACCGGAAAGGATTCTAAGATCAAAGATGACAAGGACCACATAAATGATATATGCCAAAGAATTCGAAAAGCTTATAAGATTTCCGACAGTAAGCCTGCTGAACGCGTTTCCGTTATTGACGTGATAGGCGATTAATTGTATAATGCAAACAAATGTTCAGAGGTGGAGATGGCAGAGCCTAAGGTCACAACATATATAGGTATAGATCCCGGTTATGCCATTACCGGTTATGGAATCATCAGGAAGACAGGCAATAAGCTTACGGCTGTCGATTACGGTGTTATAGAGACCAAGCCCTCAACAGATTTTCCGCTGAGACTATTGACTATTAATGAGAGGATAAGATATATTCTTGAGCTTTATAAGCCTGATTATATGTCTGTCGAGGAACTTTTTATCTCTCAGAACAGGACTACTGCTGTAGGTACTGCTCAGGCAAGGGGTGTTGTTCTCGTTGAAGCGGCACGTGCCAATATTCCTGTCTATGAGTTTACTCCGGGACAGGTCAAGCTTGCAGTCACGGGTTATGGCAAGGCAGAGAAGAAGCAGGTGCAGACTATGGTAAAATCTCTTTTGGGGTTGAAGGAGATCCCTAAGCCGGATGATGCGGCGGACGGACTTGCAATGGCTATCTGTCTTGCGAATACGGGAACCACGAATGCCGGAGTGGCGGTTTCGGGTTATCAGTACGGACGTTACGGTTACAGCAGAAGGAATGAATTCGGTTAACAGGAGAATACGATGGGTATTTATTCTTACATTAAGGGAACGGTAATTGACAAGGGTGATGATAAGCTTGTCATTGATAATAACGGCATAGGATATGAGATCATCTGTCCCTATTCCATTTCCGGTTCTCTGGAGCCTATAGGTGAGCAGACGAAGGTTTGGATCTATCAAAGCGTTAGGGAGGACGATATAACTCTTTACGGTTTTTCCACGCCTCAGATGAAGGAGATGTTCTTAAGTCTTATTGAAGTATCCGGAATCGGTCCCAAGGTTGCTCATTCTATATGCTCACAGGTCGAGCCTGACCGATTCGCAATGGCCGTTATAGGCGGAGATGTATCTTTCCTGACATCCGTTAAAGGTCTCGGTAAGAAGGGTGCAGAGAGGATCGTACTTGAGCTTAAGGACAAGCTTAAGAAGGCAGGGTTATCCGCTTCTGCTTCTTCGAAGACTTCTAAGATCCCCGTATCCCCATCACAGGATCATGAACAGGGAGGTTTGCTCTCTGATGCTGTTGAGGCTCTCGTTGTCCTCGGCTATAAGGAAGCCGTTGCCGCAGAAGCTGTAAGTAACAGCTACGAAGACGGTATCAGTCTTCAGGATCTTATCAGGAAATCATTGAAGAGCCTGGCGAGGTGATTTAGGCGATGAATTACGATCAACCGGGTTACAACTCATATGAAGACGAGGAGCGCGTTATAGGGCGTTCTAAGCAGTTTGACGACAGAGACGAGAAGACTTTACGTCCTATAACATTTGATGACTACAGCGGACAATCTAAGGTCAAGGAGAATCTTAAGATCTTTATAGATGCGGCCAAGAAGAGGGGAGAGGCGTTGGATCATGTTCTCCTCTACGGTCCTCCGGGACTCGGAAAGACAACTCTTGCAGGTATAATCGCATCCGAGATGGGAGTCGGCATGCATATAACTACCGGACCGTCCATAGAGAAGACAGGTGATCTTGCCGCCATCCTTACCAATCTCGGAGAGAATGAGGTTCTGTTTATCGATGAGATCCACAGGCTTAATCGAAGCGTAGAGGAGATCTTATATCCTGCTATGGAGGATTATTGTCTGGATCTGATGATAGGTAAGGGACCGTCAGCGAGATCCGTAAGACTCGATCTTCCTCATTTTACGTTGGTTGGTGCTACCACAAGAGCAGGTATGCTCTCCGCTCCTTTAAGAGACAGGTTCGGAATGATCCACCGCCTTGAACTATATGATACGGAAGATCTTATGTCTATCCTGAAGCGCGATGCCGGGCTTATGGATATCAAGATCAATGAAGAAGGACTTCGTAATATAGCGGCAAGATCCAGAGGAACTCCGAGGATCGCGATCAGACTTCTTAAGCGTATGAGAGATTATGCTCTTTATATGGAGAAGGATGAGATAGACAAGGAGGTCTCCGACTTCGGTCTTAAGGCTCTCGATATCGATGATGTCGGACTTGATGCTGTCGACAGAAGGATACTTGTTTCCATTGCCGATATATTTAAGGGAGGCCCCGTAGGTCTTGAGACCTTGGCTGCCGTTACCGGTGAAGATCCTGTAACTATAGAAGACGTATATGAACCGTTCCTTCTGGCTAACGGATTTATTGCCAAGACCCCGAGAGGAAGAGTTCTTACGTCAAGGGCGTTCTCTCATCTCGGTATGCAGGAGCCTGTATCCTTTAAAGAGCGTAATAGAAATGCCTTCGAGAATATCTCGATTGATTCTCTTACGGGTGAAGGCGGTAATACTTAATGTCGATGCTTCTTCACGCCTGCTGCGGCCCCTGTGCCATGTATCCTGTCGATCTTCTTCTTGAACAGGGAAGATCCTTGGATCTTTATTGGTATAACCCTAATATCCATCCTGAATTCGAGTGGAACAGAAGACTCGAGAATCTTCATAAGTGCGCTGATCACTATTCGGTAAAGCTTATCGAAGGCGGTGATGAGTGTATGCAGGATTATTGGGAGGAGAAGACTTATCTTACGGATTTCTCTTCAAGATGTCATATGTGTTATGACATCCGCATGGATGCCGTGGCGAGATTCGCTTCAGAGAACGGATATGATTCCTTCTGTACGACTCTTCTGGTGAGCCCTTATCAGCAGCACGAGACTATAATCAGAACGGCTGAACAAAAGGCGGAGCAGTACGGAGTAAAGTTCGAGTATATAGACTTCAGGCCCGGATTCAGGAAGGGACAGAACATGGCAAGAGATATAGGACTATACCGTCAGAAGTACTGCGGCTGCATTTTCTCTCTTGATGAGTCTGAGTTTAAGGATAAGATAATCAGATCTTTCGAAGCTTAATTGCCCTCAGGCTCCTTGGCGGGCACCAGCACGGAATAATAACTCTCGTAGATAACCATTCCGGGACGTGCTCCCGGAATCTTTTTTACATGCGATACAGGGCAGTAGTCGACTTCAGCCTTGATCTGTCCGGCATTGCTTACTGAGGCTTCCGAATGTTCTTCGAGCATAATGCTCTTTGAGAAGAATGCCGCAAGGGAGGCGGCCTCCAATACTGCGTTATCGGAAGGAAACTCTTCGCCCTTGTGGGACTTTAAGATAACGTGTGTTCCGGGAAGCCCTTTTACATGGAACCACCAGTCGTCTTTTGAAGCGATCTTAAAAGTGAGCTCGTCATTTTGGATATTGTTTCTTCCGGATAGTATCTCGTAGCCGTCTGACGTCATATATTTACGGTACGAGAGCGGCTTTGAATCCGGTTTGCGCTGAGAGATCTGCTTGGCTTTCTGCTGTGCCTTGCGGGCCGCTTCTCTCATCGCTCTGGAGGCTCGTTTGCCGGTCTTTGCCATACCGACCATTTTGTTGGGGTCACCCTTAGAAGTTTCCGCTTTCTTAGCCGATGCATTGGAGTTTGTGAGATTGATGATCTCCATCTCGAGCGCTGTGATGTCCTCCTCGCAGGAAGCGGATGTGATCGCAGCCTTAAGAGTCCTGAAGTAGGATATCGCTTCACGGTCGGCTTTGATATATTCGTCGGCAAGTGTAAATTTACGCTTGGCCTTTCTGAATCTTTTGTAGTAATCCTGGGCATTGTAAGAAGCATCGTGTGCAGGGTCCAGCCTGATCTCTATACTGCAAGGCGGATCCTCGTAGTAATCTTCGCAGATGAGAGAAGATGCGTGCTCATCTATACGATATGTGTTGGACAGGATAAGATCGGCGCATTTCTTATAATACTCGGCATTCTGTCCTTCCTTATAGTCCTTCTCGTGGATGTCAAGTTTTCTGACCGAATGCGATAACGCGCTGTCGATCATGGCCGTAAGGCGGTTTTTCTTGCGGTCGAGATCGGCTGCCTTGTCCTTGGATTCGTAGAATCTGTCGATGGCTTCAGAAACAGTATTGAACTTCTTTACCTGTTCTGCCGTATGGAATACAAAAGGCGAGTACTCAGACGGCTCACGATCGTTTGAATAGTAGATCGCGGGGCTGTAATCTTTGTTGAGAAGTCTCTCCAAAAACTCTTTGCAGGTATTTGTAAACCTTTTCTGCTCTTCATCAGAGAGCAGCCTGATCGGTGTTCTGTCATCCAGACCGCTTTCATTGGTGATCCTTCTCGCAAGTGACGGGGAGAGACCTTTTAACGAATTAAGAAGTGCCTTATCAGGACTTCTTCCGAGCTCTGTCTGCTTTACCGGAAGGTTATTTGACTTTATAAGTTGCAGTGATTCCTCAGGAAGCATCTTGTCCTGTGAAGGCGGATAGGCATAGATTCTGGCGGGCATTATCTCGCGGTAACGATTGACAGACATATCTACATGGACAAGGCTGTCAATTATCTTACCGGTCTGGTTGATAAGAATAATGTTCGAGAGCCTGCCCATAAGCTCACAGACCAGAGTATAAGTCTTCCTGTCGTGAAGTTCATCGGTGTTGCTTGCCTTGATCTCGATTATCCTCTCGTAGTCCGGGCAGGTTAATGATTCTATCTTGGCTCCCGCAAGATACTTTCTTAAGAGCATGCAAAAAGATGAAGGCATCTTGGGGTTCTCTCTGTCCGCTGTTGTAAGATTCATTCTTACGGCAGAAGGATTGCAGGAGATAAGAAGCTTCTCCATCTTTGAATTGGCACGTATATGGAGTATTACAGTCTGTCTGTCAGGCTGGAATACTTTATCTATCCTTGCACCTGCGAGCAGGGAATCGAGTTCATTCGCGATAATATGGGAGGTTATACCGTCGAACGGCATCGGTTATTCTCCCTTGGGAGTTGATTCACCGAAGCTCAATACGAGTCCGATTACCCAGATTATGCCGAAGAACAGCAATTCAAATCCGAGGATCTTAAAGAATCTGTCGTAATAATTCCAGGCAAACAGGAGATCAAGAAGAATCACAACGGTGATGACGACAACAGTAGTAACCGGGAAGAAGAATCTGGATTTGGTAAATGCATGAAAATAATCGGCAATTCCCGTGGAAACTGCTGATGATTGTTTCTTTGAAGATGATCTTCCGGATGAAGATGACTTTCTGCCTGAACTGCTCTTGCCGGATGATCTTTTGCCGGATGTGCTTCTTCCTTGAGCCATCTGAATTCCTGTCAGATCCTCTCGCCCTTTTCCTTGAGGAGTTTCTTGATCTTCTCGGTAGGATTAATAAGGTTGGAAAGGGAAGCATCGTGGTTGATAGCATCGATGAGGAGAGCAACGAACTTGCACATATTAACATCTGCGAACCAGGGTGCTTCAAGGAGCTCGGGCCTTCTGTAGATGAGGTTTGTAGCGAATACCTTATCGAATACGCCCTGCTCATAAGCCTTGTTGAAGTTATCGATACCTTCCGTAAACAGACCGAATGTAACGGCACAGAATACCTTTCTGGCGCCCCTTTCCTTCATGGCCTTGGCGATGTCGAGCATGGAGTCACCGGATGAGATCATGTCATCTACGATGAGGATATCCATACCTTCAACGGAATCACCGAGGAACTCGTGAGCGATAATGGGGTTTCTGCCGTTAACGACTGTCGTATAGTCTCTTCTCTTATAGAATGTTCCGAGAGGAACTCCGAGGATTGACGCGTAGTACATAGCTCTTCCGATACCGCCTTCATCAGGGGATACGACCATGAACTTGCCCTTCGTAAATGACAGGTCAGGGATCTGTCTGTACATTTCTTTGATCATCTGATAGTTAGAAGGCAGGGATTCGAATCCCGAGAGAGGGATGGCATTAGCAACTCTCTCATCGTGCGCATCGAAAGTGATGATGTTGGCAACGCCTAAGTTGTAGAGCTCTTCAAGAGCGAAAGCGCAGTCGAGGGACTCTCTGGCGTTTCTCTTATGCTGACGGCTCTCGTAAAGGAAGGGCATGATAACATTGATCCTTCTGGCTTTACCGGAGCAGGCGAGGATTACTCTCTTAAGATCCTGGTAGTGGTCATCAGGACTCATGTGGTTCATCTGGCCGTACATCTTATATGTGATGGAGGGGTTCATGACATCGCTTATGATGTAGAGGTCATGACCTCTTACGGTGTTCTTGATGACCGCTTTACCTTCACCGGATGAGAATCTGGCATTCTCGACTTCGATCCTGTAGTCCTGACGGTAGAAGCCCGGATACTTTGATACTATGGCTTCCTGCTGGTATTCGGATCTTCTTGTTGTGAGATAGTAGTTTACCTTTTCCGTGAACTCGACGCTGCCCTTGAGCGGGATAAGACCGATAGGGGCGACGGGAGCCATAGGGTTCTCACCATATTGGTTATAACGGGAATAGGATTTCTCATCTGCAGGAACTGAAGTCATTTTACACCTCTCAAAAATTCTATTTCTTATTTATTTCCCAGATCGTCTACGTCTAACAGTTCGCCGATCCTTATCTGTCCGAGGAAATCGGTAATCCTTGAAGTGGAGTTGATAAGATCGGTAACTGATTCATTCGCATTAACTGCTTCGATTATTCGTGCTACATAAGGGATCATATCAACATTCACATACCACTTGCGTGACAGAAGCTCAGCAGGGTGGTAGTTAAGATTTGTACAGAGAACGGATTTGATAACGCCGTCTTCGTATGCTTCATCGAATGTATCAAGACCGTCGGTGAATAATCCGAACGGAGCGCAGCAGTAAATGTCGCGTGCTCCCTGATTCTTCAATATCTTGGAAGTCCTGAGCATCGTGCTTCCGGAATTGATCATGTCATCTATTATGAGAACGTCTCTGCCGGAGATATCGTCGCCCAAGTACTCGTAATTCTTGATGGGATGTTCGCCGTCTACCTTTCTCGTGTAATCTCTTTCCCTGTAGAAGATACCGAGGGGGAGATTAAGGAGGGAGGAATAGAAGATTCCTCTGTTAACGCCTGATTCATCAGGGCTTACGACCAGAGTCTTATCCTTGTCGAGACGGATGGTATCGAATGTGGACAGAAGTGTGGAGATTATCTTATATGCACTCTTCGGAAAATCGATCCCCATAAGAGGAACTGCGTTTGCAATACGGCCGTCGTGAGGGTCGAAGATGATAAGATTGGCAACACCGAGCTCGTACAGTTGCTTGAGCATGGCGGCAACGTCCATGGATTCGTTGGATGTCTCACGCTTTTCCTGTCTGCCTTCATATACGAAGGGCATGATCACGTTGATCCTTCTTGCTTTACCCGTACAGGTGGAAACGATACGAAGAAGATCTCTGTAGTGATCGTCAGGGGAAAGGATGTGCTTATTGCCGAAGATATCTATTGTCTCATTACGTGACAGAACGTCGGTGATAATGAAGATGTCGTGACCTCTTACCGATTCTTCGATCTGAAATTTACCCTCTCCGGTCTGGAAACGGATAAGATCTGTATCGAGTATGTAGTCACTTCTGTAGTATCCGGGGGTATGCACATAAGGTGTTGCATTGGTATCGAAGCGCTTCTTACGCTTCTGTGATAAACAATCGCTGACCGCCTTTACAAACTCGCGGTTAGCATTGTGAGAAATGATTCCGATAGGACCATAAGGTTCAAGCTGAAGCATAGACTCTCCTTTACCTAATCAGTATTATTCAACAGATTGATAAAAGCAACTGTCGAATCTTTACAATTTTATCCTTTAATTAAATAATTCTTTGGCAATTGCTTCACGAAGTTCCGCTATGCCTTGTTTTTTCATTGAAGATACAGCGAAAATATCAGCATTCTCATCAAAATTATAAATATCTTTGAGTTCTTCTATGCGCCTTTTAAGCCCGGCTGCCGAGTATTTGTCGCATTTGGTAAACACGACAAAATATCTAATTGAGTTGGAATTCATATATTCGAGCATGGCGACATCTTCTTCCGACGGTTCGCGCCTGATATCCATCAGATGAAGAACAAGATCGAAGTTCCTTCCGGAGGTGAAATAGCTGTCGGCAAGCGCCGAGAACTGAGCTTTCTTATCCCTCGATACTTTGGCGTATCCGTAACCAGGAAGATCTGCGATGAGAAACCTGTCGTCTATCTCAAAGAATACGACTGCACGAGTCTTTCCGGGGGTCTGTGATACTCTTGCGAGCTTTTTGTTATCCGCAAGGGCGTTTATAAGCGAGGATTTTCCCACGTTGGATCTTCCGGACATAACGATCTCCGGTTCGTTAAGATCGGGACACTGATCTATCGATGCGGCCAAAGCCTTAAATTTTGCTTTCCTGAAATTGATATCCATAGCTGATGTTTGTCGTTTGTTTGTCGATTTTTTGTATTCGGTTGGCAGTTTTTGTCGAAATCGTTTCTATTCTAACATACCTTATATGATTCGTTCTATTCAGATCAGGACAATGATGTCTTTTATCGCGGAAAATATAAGAAGACGGCCTTTGCTGCTGCCGGCTGTTATTATGGCGGTCTTCATGAATGTTTACTTTCTGGTGTTTACCGAAGAAGGTGTTGCGTCTTATATTTCCGGCAAAGCAACGGTAAGGCACATTGATTATCGTTCCGACGGTTCTTCTGAAATCATTTTGGTGACACAGGACGGGAAAAGACTGCTGTATAAGGTCGATGAGCTCACTGAATATGATATCGGCGATTCGGTCTTTGTCGAAGGAACGGTTAAGATTCCCGACAAACCGACAAATCCCGGTGAATTTGATTATTCGGAATATCTCAGACGAAAGGGTATTTACGGCTTGCTCTATCCTGATGAAGTGCTCCTTACGGGTAAAGGTCCCGGGATCATAAGGATCGCATCTTATATTGGCAGATTCTTTTATCAGGTCAGGATGAGGACTCTTGCGATGTTTGATGATACTGACAGAGCGTATGCATCCGCATTGTATATGGGCGATACCTCTCTTCTTGATGATGACATGAGAAGAGCGTTCAGGATATCCGACTGTTCGCATCTTCTGGCCGTCTCGGGAACTCATTTCGCAGGATTCTTGCTGATAGTATCCGAGATCCTTAAGAAGCCCGGTGTAAAAAGGAAGGTCGCCGTTCCTGTCTTTGTCCTCTTTTGTCTTATGACAGGCTCTTTTACGGGATGGTCGGAATCGGTAACGAGGGCTTTTGTGATCAGCGTGATGTCCTTTATGTCAAGAGATTATATATCGGCCATGTCGCTTGCCTCGATAATGCTGTTTGTCAAAGATCCGTATTGCGTTTTAAGCCCGGGGTTTCAGATGAGTTTTGCCGTTTCTTTGTCGATCAGGATTCTCGGCGGCAGGATAAAGACGCTTCTTCTGCGCATAAGGCTCCCCGCGACGCTGTCTGATATCCTGACTCCTGTATTTGCCTCCATGGTCGGAATGATGCCTTTCTGGAGCAGGACGAGCTACTATCTGTCGTTTGTCCACATCTTTACTCAGATAATCTCTTCTTTCATCGTGACCTTGTCTTGTATATTCTTCATACCGTCCGTTATCACAGGGCTTCCGTTCGTGTGCTCGTTTCTGTTTAAGATCCTTGATCGGATCATCGCTTTATGTTCTTCCGTTGCATTAAGCTGTTGGTCTTCAGAAGGGTTATCTCCGTACTTTGTCTATTCGCTTATGGCTTTTACGGTGGTCTGTCTTATGCCGTACAGCGTTATTCGCAAGGTCCTTTTGATCCCTTCCGTTACGGCGGTAATGATCTTTGGGGGATTTACAGCAGCGTCTTATATCACGGCGCCTGAAGTCAGGATCGTGTTCATTGATGTAGGGCAGGGTGACAGCTGCCTTATAATGAGCCGCGGGAGGAGTATCCTTATTGACGGCGGTGTCGAAGATGAGGGACGGTATTCGGTGGCGCCGGTACTCGATTACTATGGGATAGATAAAGTGGATTTTGCCATAGCGTCCCATATGGACGAAGACCACATAGGAGGACTCGATTATCTCGAGTCCCAAGAAAGGATAGGGACATTTCTTACTTGCTTTGATCTTCATAAAGGCGATGTGATCTATATGACCGATGTCATAAGGCTTGACTGTCTTTGGCCCTGTACCGTGACAGACGGAGGCAATGAGGACAGTGTTGTATTAAGATTCGAATATGAAGAAGTCTCGGTGCTGTTTACCGGCGATATAGGATTCGAGAGCGAGGAGCAGTTGATAAATGAAGGGGCAATACTCGATTCCGACATCCTTAAGGTTGGTCATCACGGCTCCTCTTATTCAACCTGTTCCGAGTTTATCGAGTGTGTATCGCCTCAGACAGCGGTGATCTCCGTAGCACGTAATTCACCATACGGGCATCCGGCGCCTTCTACCGTGCAAAGACTTGAGGATTACGGATGTGAAATAAGAATGACCGCCCTTGAAGGGGCGATCATCTATGAATTCTCATGATATGAACAATGAATCAGTATCTGAAGAGTTCCTTATAGAGGACTCTTACGGCATAATCCGTATATTCTTCGGAAACGCCGAACATCATGGAGATCTCGGAAGCGCCCTGGTTAACGATCCTCAAGTTGATACCTGCGGCGGAGAGGGCAGAAGCGGCTCTCGCCATGATACCTACGGACTTCTCCATGGCTTGACCTACGATCATAACTATGGCGAGATCTCTGTCGATCTTTACGGATTCTGCTCTGGCTTCGTTCCTGAATCTGTTGATGATTATATCTTCTTTTTCAGGTGTGAAGTACTTTTTACGTGCGATTATAGTAACTGAATCGATTCCGGAAGGGATATGCTCTATCGGAATGCCCTCTTCGGCCATGATTGTAAGAAGGGAAGAGATGAATCCTACTTCATGGTTCATAAGATACTTGGTAACCGTGATGGTAAGGAAGCCCTTCTCTCCGGCGATGCCCGTTACAAGAGAGTCGTAATGCGTTCTCTCGGATACGATCCTTGTTCCTTTAGCGGAAGGATTATTGGTATTTCTGATATGAACCGGGATACCTCTTACATATACAGGATACAGAGCTTCTTCGTGAAGTACCGAAAAACCGGCATATGCAAGCTCTCTCATCTCATCGTATGTGATCTCATAGATAGGGAAGGGATTACTTACTATGTTGGGGTTAACGGCAAATACATTGTCGACGTCGGTCCAGTTCTCGTAAACATCGGCGTTGACGGCACCTGCAAGGATCGATCCCGTGATATCGGAACCTCCTCTTGAGAAAGTTATGATCCTTCCGTCTTTGCCGTAACCGTAGAAGCCGGGGAAGATGCATAACTCCTTGATGTTACGAAGTTTCTCGAGGTTATCGTAGGATTCGCCGAGAATGCGGGCTTTGCCGGTTGAATCATGCTCGAGGAACAGACCGCAGTCTTTGGGATTGCAGTATCTGGCGGGATGACCCGTTGAAGTAAGATATGAAGCGACGAGTCTGGCGCAGCAGTCTTCGCCCATTGCCTTTACTGTATCAAGATATCTGTTCTCGTTTGAAGTGTCGGAAGAAGCGGCAGACTTTAATGTCTCGATTATCTCGGGGAGGATGTCGCTGATGTTAAGATCTTCGCATATGCCTTTGTATCTCTCGATGACCTTCATAAGCTCGTCATCATAAGACTCTCCGCTCAAGGCTTTCCTTGCAACGGCAATGAGAAGATCGGTAACTTTGATGTCATCCCGGGTTCTTTTGCCGGGAGCGGATACGACTATGATCTTTCTGTCGGGATCTGAAAGCACGATATCACAGACTTTTTTGATCTGGAATGCGTCTGCAAGTGAAGAACCACCGAATTTTGCTATCTTCATAACGATACCTCTTATATTTAATCGCACAATATATTATCACAAGATATGATTTACATTTTATTTTTCTTTATTTACAATCCATACAATATGAATATTTTTAAAGCGATGAAGCCCGACAAAGTATATAAAGGAGTCAATGATATTCCTTTGGATGAACTCAGGAGCATGGGGAAGACCTGTCTACTTCTGGATTTTGACAATACTTTGGGGCCTGACCATGCGACACGCCCCGACCAATATGCTTATGATTTTATAAAGAAGATAACCGACGCCGGTTTTTCCTGCTGTCTTGTCTCTAATGCCAAGTCCGGAAGATCATCCGGGATAGCGAAGCTTCTTGAGATCCCTTGTGTTACATATGCACATAAGCCCAGACCTGACGGCGTGAACAGAGCGCTGAAGCTTTTGGGAAAAGACCGTAATGAAGCGGTTATGATTGGAGATCAGATCTTTACAGACGTAATTGCCGGAAGACTTGCTTCGGTCTATACGATAATGGTGGAGAAGTACTCCTCGAGAGAAATATGGTACGTAATACTTAAAAGGCCTCTCGAGAAGATCGTAAGGTTAATCGGAAGATTCTAATCCCCGTATCTCTTCTTTGGTGAGGTTTCTTGTCTGTCCGTACTTAAGGTCGCCAAGAAGCACGTTATTGAAACGGATCCTTCGAAGTTTAGTGACTTTGTACCCGAGTTCATCGCACATTCTTCGTATCTGCCTGTTAAGTCCCTGTTTCAGGATGATGTTAAACGTATGAGTACCGGTGATCCTGACACGGCAGGGGAGCGTCTTCTGCCCCAGTATAACGAGGCCGTTTTCCATCTTCTCCTTAAACCCCGGCGCAATCTTATGGTCGACCCTGACCTGATACTCTTTCTCGTGACCGTTCTCGGCGCGAAGGAGTTTATTGACTATATCTCCGTCGTTAGTGAGAAGTATGAGTCCCGATGAGTTCTTGTCGAGTCGTCCTATAGGGAATATCCTGTCGTCCATTCCCACGTAGTCGATGATGTTAGTCGGGTCTCTTCGGTCCGTGGTGCAGGTGATCCCGAGAGGCTTGTGAAGGGCGATGTATATCTTATTCTCCTCGGGATTTACTGTCTTGCCGTCAACTTCGACGACTTGTCCCTCTGATACGACCGAACCGTTCGTGGCGACAGTTCCGTCTATGGTTACTTTACCCGATTCGACATATCTGTCGGCTTCTCTTCTTGAACAGAATCCGCTTGAGGCTATGTATTTATTAATCCTTACTCCCATGCGTTGGCTGCTTCGGCTTTCTTTAAAGTAAAAGTAAACTTGGTGCCATGTCCGTATTCGCTCTCGACGGTGATGTCTTCTCCCATGTATGTGAGGAGTTCTTTTGCTATGGCAAGTCCTAAGCCGGTGCCTTTCTTGCCGCGGGCTCGATCTGCTTTAAAGAATCTCTCGAAGATATGGTTAATATCGTATTCGTGAATGCCTTGTCCTGTGTCTGAGACGGAGATGTAGACCTTGCCGAGATCCTCGTTGTAATCGCTTGTGATCGTGATGGTTCCGCCCTTAGGAGTATATTTCTTGGCGTTATCAAGAAGGATTACGAGTATCTGATTGACTCGGTCGGGGTTGCCCATTACGGTAGGGAGCTTACCGGTGGTGTAGTGAACGCTGAAGAATAGCCCCGCATCCTTCATTACCGGCGTAAACCTCGTGTAAATGCTGTCGAGAAGCTCGTTCATATCGAACGGGAACATCTTAAATGCCAGTGTTCCGGACTGAAGCTTGGAAAGCTCGAGCATGTCATCGATAAGCCTTGAGAGACGCAAGGTCTCGTTCAAAATGATATCGTAATACCTCATGCGGTCCTCTTCCTTCTTGACCATGCCGTCGGAAAGAGGCTCGATGAGTCCTCTCAAAGTCTGAAGAGGAGTCCTTAACTCGTGTGAGATGTTTGCAACGTAGTCGCGTCTTGTCATCTCGAGTTTATGCTCTTCTGTAATATCGCGGAAAAATCCCGTTGCTCCTATGCATACGGTGTCTTTCTGGGCATCGAAGCGGGGGACGAGAGTGTACTCATAAGCGTAGTTAGGACTTTCCATGACTCTCTTCTTGTTCTCTCCGGTTTCCATGCACTCCGCAAGATCATCCCAGAATGCTTCGAAAGGCACTATCTGTATCTTCTCGGAGAAGTTGTTCTTACGTGGAACCTTCGAGAAAATGTCTTTCATCGTATCGTTCGAGAAAGTAACCGAACCGTCCTTGTCAAAGACCATGATACCTTCCGATATTACGTTGAAGATGTTCTCGAGCTTGTTCCTCTCGTTCGTAAGATCGTTGATCGATTGGGACAGTCGGTCAGCCATACTGTTAAAGGATACGGCAAGTTCGCCGGCTTCACCGACATGATTCTCGTTCGCCCGGATCTTGAGATTGCCTCGGCCGTATTGTTTGGCAACCTGATTAACTTCCTGTAACGGCTCTGTTATGAGTTCGACAAAAATGACTGTCGGGACCATCATCGCGAGTGCCGCCGCGAAAGTGGAGAGCAGAAGAATATTGATATAGTTATTGATAAGATCATTATCTTCGTTTATCAGATTATACTGGATCACATAATAAGTATTACCGTCTTTGACGAAGGGGATCTTCATCAACAGAGTTCGTTGTGAAGAGAAGTTCGACTGCAGGAACATCAGCCTGTTGTTCCATGAACCGACATTATCGAGATTATTCTCGACGTAATCGATGGCGTCAAGCTCTTCGGGACTTGCTTTCTCGGTAAGATCCGTCGGTACAACGATACGTCCCTGTTCGTTTGTTATAAAGAATTCCTTGTTGGATATGCTCGAAGGGTAGAGGATATATTCATATATCTCTTCGAGTGACAGATCATCAGATGCGTTGTTTACCGCTTCCTCGATCGCTTCGTATTGTTTTTGTGCCTCATCGACACTGTAATTAAAAGCAGTGGTGCTTCCGGCAATACCGAATGCAACGGCTGCGAGAAGAGCAGAAGCGGCCAGTGCTATAAACACCAGCAGGAACATTCTTCTCATAATGAAACTGTGATGAAACACTTAAGAGACCTCGAATTTATACCCCACTCCGTATACGGTAGAGATATTCCATCTGCTTCCGTCGTAGGTGATCTTCTGTCTTATCCTCTTAATGTGGGTATCTATGGTACGAAGATCTCCGTCAAAGTCATTTCCCCATACGGATCTTAAGATCTGGTCACGGCTCATAACCGTGCCCGGATGGGATGCAAGAAGGTGAAGTATCTCGACTTCCTTGGGTGTGAAGGCAATAGCTTTCGAATTAACCTTAACAGAGTAATTCTCAATATTGATCTCGAGACCGTCGAATCTTAGAAGTCCGTTGGAAGAAGAGGGTTCCTGAGAGGACTCTGTCCTCCTTAAGACCGCTTTGATCCTGGCGACTACTTCTCTCGGAGAGAAAGGCTTTACGATGTAATCATCAGCACCGAGCTCGAGACCCAATACGCGGTCGATCTCTTCGCCCTTGGCAGTGAGGATGATAATAGGAGTAGACATGGTCTTCCTTAATTCTCTGCATACATCGAGTCCGTTCATCTGAGGCATCATAACATCGAGAAGGATAAGATCCGGCTTATCCTCGTGAGCAAGCTTCAGGGATTCGTCACCGTCAAAGGCGTCAGAATGTGTGTAATGCTCATTATCAAGATATAATCTCAACGATTCGTGTACGATGGGATCATCATCACAGATCAGTATATGCGGTGTTGAAGACATGATACGTCCTTTCTTCAAAACATAATCCATTCAATTATATATTAAATTTCCTGCTGTTGCTGTATAATTTATATAATTTTTGTTAAATGATTATGAAGGATGGATCTATGAATAATACATTTATTAAGAAATCCGTATGTATGGTCTTAACGGCTGCAATCGTCTGTTCGTTCGCGGGGTGCAGCATATTTGCCGAGAGGAAGGCGGTATCGGTCCTTACGGAGGCACTTGACGCTTTTTACGCCGATCCCGTTAACGGTCTTGCTGATTATGACGAGGAATTTGTTGTTCCCGAGATGAACGAGAAGGCATTGGAATTGGCACTGGAAGGACTTGCTTCCTCGTCTTATGAGATCGGTGAGGTAAAACTTAACAGCGACAGGACGACCGCTAAGATCCCCGTTACGTTTAACGATGTGATCCTGCTTGAGGATATTCCGATGGGGACCGAAGAGGAAGTAACGGATGCAGTCGCTGACTGTGATACCGACAGCGTTGAGATAACATTTGTTCTTAAGAACAAGAAGGGTGACTGGAAGATCGAGGATATGTCCGAGCTTTCAGAGACGTTCTTTGCTCCTTATACTTCAATCGTTTTTATAGACGAGAATGGAATGCCTACAGATTATTATGAGCCGTTCTTTGATGAATGTGTAGTTGAGACCGTTTGGTATGATCCGCTTATGGCTACTCCTCTTCAGGGGAATTCATTAAGATCTGCCGAAGCCCTTCTCGCATATGTTTACTTTGACAGACCGGTATATTTTACGTTTACGGCCAATCTTAAGAGCGGTAATACCGTTGTTCAGACTCAGGAGATAACCGTTGACGGTTCGACTACGGCTCCTATCGAATTCTGGGGTGAATCATATTCCGGATCTTATACGGTTGAACTTCTGTTCGACGGCGGACTTGTCGCACAAAGCGAGACTCTCTCGGTAAGCTGATCTGTATGTTCGTTGCTGACGGCTGGAAAGATTTCGAAGTCCTTTATGCTGGGGAGCAGGAAAAATACGAGCGCTGGGGAGATGTATTCTTAAGGCGTCCGGATCCTCAGGCAGTATGGCCCGTATACGATAATGGCAAAGAGGTCACATGGGAAGATCTGCCTGCACCTAATGCCGTATATAACAGGAGCAATACGGGAGGCGGAGCCTGGCAGAAGATCAAGCCTATGCCTTCCGATTGGACTGTCGGATACAGATCTCTCGGTAAGGATCTTAAGTTTATTATCGAACCCACTTCCTTTAAGCACACGGGACTTTTCCCGGAACAGGCGAGCAACTGGGATTTTGCCGGTAAGCTGATCTCGGATGCCAAGAAAGCGGGCAGAGATGATATTAGAGTTCTTAACCTCTTCGCATACACCGGAGCAGCCACGTGCGCTGCCGCATGTCACGGCGCCTCAGAGGTGGTTCATGTTGATTCTTCCAAGGGAATGATCCAGAGAGCCAAAGAGAATATTCAGAAGAGCGGTCTTCAGGACTCATATGTCAGGTTTATCAATGAAGACTGCAGGAAATTCGTTGAGCGAGAGATAAGAAGAGGCAGAAAGTATGACGGCATCATCATGGATCCTCCCAAGTACGGCAGAGGACCTACGGGTGAACTTTGGGAGATAGAGAAGTCTCTTTATGAGTTCGTATCGAGGACGGCTCTTCTTCTTTCCGACAAACCTCTTTTTGTGATAATCAGTTCTTATGCGACGGAACTTGGCGCGAATGCCTTCGGAAATGTCCTCGACCTTACGTGTTCAACTAAGTTCGGCGGGAAGACGGTAAGCGACGAGCTGGGACTTCCGGTGACTCATATGGATCTCAATCTGCCATGCGGACAGGTCTCAAGATGGACGCCCCGAGCATAATCTTCGAAGACAATCATCTTCTTGTGGCTTATAAGCCTGAAGGGTACCTCTCTCAGTCCGACGGCACTAAGGCTCCCGATATGCTCACGTATCTTAAAGCCTACATCAAGGAGAAATACCATAAACCCGGGAACGTGTACCTCGGGCTCGTTCACAGACTCGACCGCAATGTGTCCGGGATAATGGTTTTCGCGCGCACATCTAAATGCGCTTCGCGTCTGTCGGAGCAGATACGTAAGGGGACTTTCGAGAAAAGATACCGGGCTCGTGTTCAGGGAAAACTTAAGGGCGAAGGCGTGCTTGTTAACTATCTAATTAAAGATGAGAGAGCCAATAAGACCGATGTTTACGACAGGGAGGTCCCCGGAAGTAAAAGGTGCGAGCTATCTTACAAAGCCGGGGAGTTCGACGGGAAGTTTACTTCGGTTGATATCAGGCTTGTTACAGGCCGTTCCCATCAGATCAGAGCGCAGTTCGCTCATATAGGTCACCCTCTTGAAGGTGATGTGAAATACGGGGGACCAAAATCGGACCGGGGTATCGGACTTATGTCCTGCTATCTGTCCTTCGATCACCCCACAAGCGGTGAACGGCTTGAGTTTTCAATATAGTTTGATAACTTGCCGTTTCAAAATAACAAGTGTAATATCTTTAAATATGTCTTTTGATCATTCTAGGAGGTCGTTTTAATGGAGCGCGAAGAGTTTTTGAGTGTTTATCGTCATTCATTGGCACACATCATGGCAAAGGCCGTTATCGAGATATTCGGCAAGGAGAATGTCCAATATGCTATCGGTCCTCAGATAGCGGACGGTTGCTATTATGATTTCACTCTTCCGAGACCGATAAGTGAAGAAGATCTCAAGGTCATCGAAGACAAGATGCGTGAGATCATCAAAAGAAGAGAGGACTGGACACGTAAGGAAGTATCCCGTGCCGAGGCTTTGGAACTCTTTAAAGATCAGAAGTTTAAGACTGAACTTATAAACGATCTTCCCGAAGACGAGCTCATTACCGTTTATTACACGGGCGACGACTTCGTTGACCTTTGCCGCGGACCTCATATTGATAATTCACAGGCTCTCTTCCAGGCTGCTTTCCAGATCAAGAACGTCTCCGGTGCTTACTGGAGAGGCGATGAGAACAGAGATCAGCTTCAGAGGATCTACCTGTTTGCTTTCCCTTCCAAGGATGAGCTTAAGGCACATCTTAACTGGCTTAAGGAGGCGCAGGAGAGAGACCACAAGAAGATCGGCGTACAGCTCGACATGTTCATGTTCAGGGATACGGCTCCCGGAATGGCTTATTGGCTCCCCAGGGGATGGACTATGTACTCACAGCTTATGAAGTATTCGCGTGAGCTTCAGGCCAAGCATGACTACAGCGAGATTTCCGCTCCTCTTATCAACAATAAGAAGCTCTGGCTTATCTCAGGCCACTGGGCTCATTACGTAAATAATATGTTCATAGTACCCGGAAAGACTCAGGGGACTGAGGCTACCGATGCGGTAACCTCTGATGAGACTTCTATGTTCTCGATCGAAGCAGAGGATACGATGGCTGCCAAGCCTATGAACTGTCCAAATGCGATGATCGAGTACAAGAGAACGATGCATTCTTATAAGGAACTTCCTATCCGTTACAGCGAGTATGACGTACTTCACCGTAAGGAGAAGTCCGGTCAGTTGAACGGACTTTTCAGAGTTCAGGAATTCCGTCAGGACGATGATCATACTTTTGTGACCAAAGAGCAGATCAAGGATGAGATCAAGGATGTTATCTCGATCGCAGATGAGATATATAAGACATTCGGTCTGACATACAGAGCCGAGTTCTCTACAAGACCTGACGATTTCATGGGAGATATCGAGTCATGGAATCAGGCTGAAGCCGCATTGAAGGAGATCCTCGATGAGAAGTACGGTGAAGGTCAGTATGAAGTAAATGAAGGAGACGGCGCATTCTACGGCCCGAAGATCGACCTTCAGATCAAGGATGCACTCGGAAGAGAATGGCAGTGCGGAACCGTACAGCTTGACTTCCAGCTTCCCCATAACTTCGAGCTCACGTATGTTGACCATGACGGTTCCCAGAAGATGCCTATCGTTATCCACAGAGCGATCTTCGGATCATTGGAGAGATTTATCGGTATCATCACCGAGCACTTCAAGGGTGCTTATCCGTTCTGGCTCAATCCTTTCCAGGTAGCGATCGTTCCTATAAGAGAAGAGCATAACGAGTATGCGAAGAAGGTTGAGAAGGCTTTGAAGGAAGCCGGCATTCGTGTTGAAGCAGATTATAACGATATCAACATGAGAGACAAGATCAAGAGATTCAAGAATATGAAGGATCCTTATATCCTTGTTCTCGGTAACGAGGAAGCTTCTTCTGAAGAAGTCTCCGTAAATGTAAGAGGCTCCAACCAGCAGGTAAGAAATGTTCCTCTTGCAAGGTTTATCGAGAAATGTAAGCAGCTTAACGCAGACAGAACTTTGGAGCTTCCCACTGAGTTTTGATCTTGGAACAGTAATATTACCCTTACGAGGTTAATAAAAGCGGTATTTGTTTTGTAAAGCTTGACTGACGTGTAGCTTCAAACCATTCCGATAAGTTTGAAGCTACATAAAAAAGATCCCTTCGGATACCTTAAATCTTGTTCTTGGAGTAAGAAGCGAACTTCTATCTTATTTGGCGATGCGTTCGGGTCACCATTAAATGGACAGAAGCACAACACCTCATACTCTTACTACAGAAGAAGTGAGGTGAAGTTATAACGTAATGTACCATTTAATACTCATAATGTGAAATTCTTCAATGTTATAATGAAGAAAACTCCACATTAGAGGTTTGATATGGCTGTATCGGTTAATAAGCAGGGGTTAACGAAATTCATTGAAAAATGGACAGGTCGCGGAAGGGAAGACGAAGATGATCGTTCCTATTGGATTGATTTATTCCAAAATGTCTTCGGACAATCTGATGTAACAGACCGTATAGACTTTCAGAAGAAGGTTATTGGTCCTGATGGGAATACCAAAAGAATTGATGCATATATTCCTGAGACAAACGTCATTATAGAGCAGAAAAGCCTTGGCATTGCTCTCGATAAGCCGCAAGCCGGTCACAACGGCATGACTCCTTATGAGCAGGCTAAAATGTATGATAATGGTCTACCCCGTAGCGAAAAAGCAAGGTGGATTGTAACCTCTAACTTCGACGAAATATGGGTTTTCGACATGGAAAAGAGAAAACCTGAAGAAGATATTATCAAGATATATCTTAAAAATCTTGATAAAGAATATCATTTGCTTCAGTTCCTCTTTGATCCTCAGGTTGAGCAGATCAGACGGGAACTTAAAGTGTCTCAAGAAGCAGGTGACCGCATTGGTAGAGTATATGATGCACTTTTATCCCTGTATCCTGGTGAACCTACAGAGGAAGAGTATAAGAGCCTAAACCTATTTTGTGTGCGACTTGTTTTCTGCTACTACGCTGAAGATGCCGGTTTATTTGGTAAGTATCAGTTTCGTGACTATGTATCTTCTTTTAACCCTAAGCATCTTCGTAATGGGTTGAAGGATTTGTTTCGTATTCTCGATACAAAGGAAGATGAACGTGATCGCACAGAAGAACCAGAACTTTTAGCCTTTCCATATGTAAACGGTGGATTGTTTGCAGATAGAAATATCATCGTACCTCAGATTGATGAAAAGACACAATCAATAATGACTGAGACCTCTGACTTCAATTGGTCTGAAATCTCTCCTACTATCTTTGGTGCTGTTTTCGAGAGCACCCTTAATCAGGAAACGCGCCGTAAAGGAGGAATGCATTATACCTCTATCGAGAATATTCATAAGGTGATCGATCCACTGTTCTTAGATAGTCTCAAAGAGGAATACAAAACAATATGTGAATCGAAGCAGCCTAATGTTAAACGTCAGAGACTTCAGGAGTATCAGGAAAAGTTGGGTTCACTTAAATTCTTGGATCCGGCCTGTGGTTCTGGAAACTTCCTTACTGAAACATATCTCTCACTTAGAAGGATAGAGAATGAAGTAATCAAGAATTTAATTGAACTCGATAAAACTGTACTGGAAAAACAAATTGCTTTGGGTGAGCTTGACACTACTAATGGCATTATTAAAGTTAATCTTTCTCAATTCTACGGAATTGAAATAAACGACTTTGCAGTCTCGGTTGCTAAAACAGCACTATGGATTGCTGAAAGCCAGATGTTGATTGAAACTGAGGCGATTGTCTATCACAATATCAACTTTCTTCCACTAAAATCATATGTAAATATTATCGAGGGGAACGCATTGCGGGTTGACTGGAAGAAAGTAATAGTTCCTGAAGAATGTTCATATATTATGGGTAATCCGCCGTTTATTGGTGGGATGATGATGAACGAAAAACAAAAGGCTGAGCTCGAATCTGTAATGGATGGGTTTAAATCCGTCGGAGAAATGGACTATGTTACAGGCTGGTATCAAAAGGCATTGGATATGATGAAAAATACAAATATTAAAGCCGCCTTTGTTTCCACCAATTCGATAGGACAGGGGCAGCAGGCAACGACCTTTTTAGCTCAGATGATTCGAAAAGGTCTATCCATTAATTTTGCATACCCCACATTCATTTGGGATAGCGAAGCAACGCTAAAGGCTCATGTTCATTGTTGTATAATCGGATTTACTTACAATATAGAATCAAGTTCTTCTGGACATAAATATATTTATTCTAATTCTGGGGAGAAACTAACTGTAAAAAACATAAATCAATACCTTTCTTCTGGACCGTCCGTTTTAATTGAGAGTCGATCTGAACCTATTTGTAATGTTCCTCCAATAAGATTTGGAAGTATGCCGAGAGATGGTGGTGGATTCATCTTAAGTGAAGATGAGAAAAATGAACTTATAAGCAAAGAACCACTATCTGAAAAATGGATACATTTATATTTGGGAGCGGAAGAATTCTTAAAAGGGAAAAAACGATACTGCTTGTGGCTTGTGGGAGCTAATCCTTCCGAAATAATGAAATGTCCTACAGTAGTAGAAAGAATAGAAAGAGTAAGAGATTTTAGATTAGCAAGCAAAGCGGCTGGAACACGTAAATTTGCAGAAACTCCTACTGTGTTCTGCCAAATTGCGCAACCATCCTATGGCAATTATATTGCTGTTCCTGAAACGTCTTCAGAAAGAAGATTATACATACCGTGTGATTTTTTACCTTGTGATATTATTGCTAGTAATCTGTTGTTCTTGATTCCTAATGCCTCTATATACCACCTTGGTGTAATAGAATCCCTTGTTCATATGGCGTGGATGCGAATAGTTGCAGGTCGCCTTAAGAGTGATTATCGATACTCAAAAGACATTGTATATAATAATTTCCCTTGGCCTGAGCCTTCTCCAGATCAGATAGAGAGAATAGAAGTAACTGCACAAGGCATCTTGGATGCGCGTAGTAAATATCCTGATAGTACATTGGGCGAAATGTACAGCGATAAGATGTATTTATTCTCTGATTTAGTTAAAGCTCATGAGGCAAATGATAGAGCGGTTATGAATGCATATGGTTTCAAATCGAATATGACAGAATCAGAAATAGTTGCAGAGCTTATGAAGATGTATCAAAAACTCACGGAGGAAAAGTAATATGGCGAAACTCGAAGTGTTACCTAAACGATTCGATGTTTTAGATGCAAATGATCCTCACTGTCGATTCAGAATCAACATAGATGTTTTAAATGAATGCTTTGGAGCAAACAGAAGTATATACATGCGAGCATGCTATCCACAGAGTGTTGACGAGAATATTTCCGGGACGAATCCTGGTGATAAATTCGTAGCGTGGATGCCTAAACTCTACGGAAAATAGTTCAGAATGGAAGAACTCTATTGTTGATAACGGCGACACTATCTTAGAGGTTGCAGAGCCAAGGCATGATCGGGCGAGGTAAAACCTTGATAAACTCGGATCCTGTAGTATAATTGAGACATAAAGAGGTGTTACCCACTAGACGGTTACCTCGAAGTTTAGTCTTTAATGACCGCGCTTATTGGTAGTAGGGGCGGTCATTTTTTTATGTACTCAACAAGTAATCCGACGATTATAGCAATCACGGTAAATACCACTTGACAACTCGGCAGAGATCAGGAGATCGTCTCGATATACTCCTTTATGATCGCGATCCACTGCAGGAAATCATTGACGGGAATATGCTCGTTAGCCTGATGACACTGATCCTCAGCCCACGGCGTCTGTATGCCGAAGGCTACCGTATTGGGGATGTATCTGGCATATGTTCCTCCGCCGATAGCCTTGGCTTCGGTATGCAAAGCACGGTATTCCTCTTTAAACCCCGTAAACCTGTCCATGTGTTCTTTCCAGATCTTCGTAAGATTATGGATGGAAGGAGAGTTCTTATCCTTATGGATGTGAGGCGAATAGTGGTCGATACTTGCCGTAAGACCGTACTCTTCGGCCTTTTTCTTCAGATTAAGAAAGACACTTTCATCCTTATCAGCCGTATACGGTATGCGGAAGTCTATGATAAGGGAGATGCCGTCTTCAGTTGTTCTAATAACACCTATGTTTGATGTAATGCTTCCGGAATCATCGGTAACGGTGCATCCGGTAAAACTTTTGGCATCGAAGTCCTTTATAAACTTCATAACGGGATAATCGTTAAGATCGATGTTCTGTTCTTCCATGGCATCAGCGAGGAGACTTATGGCATTTATCCCGAGTTCCGGCTTGGAGGCGTGAGCCGTCTTGCCCGTGGCTTTGATCTCTTTGCATCCTGCTACACATCTGGCGGCAGCGGGTACCATGTTGGGAGCGGATCCGCCTTCGGCCCAAAGACCGTTGGTGTTCTTATCAAAGATCTCAACATGCAAAAGACCTTTCTCACAATAGATAGCAGGGAATTCAGCATCGGGAGTTATCGAGAACTCGGGGATTTCCTCGTGTTCGGAATAATACACGACACATGAGCAAGTCCTTTCTTCGTCGGTTCCGAGTATGAGCCTTACACGGTATCCTTCGGGTACTTTTCCTTCGTCGAGAAGCTCTTTCATGGCGAAGAAGCTCGCGCAGGCGGGTCCTTTATCATCGATTATGCCTCTGCCGTACATCGAGGGGTTACCGTTCTCGTCGTCTTTGATCGTAAGTTCAAACGGGGGAGTATTCCAGCCGTCGCCTTCGGGAACTACGTCAAGATGGCACACGATGCCGATTAGTCGGTCACCTTGGCCGAATTCGACCCAGCCTGCGCGGTCGCCGGTAACACCTGTTCTGAAGCCGGCTTTTGATGCTTCTTCAAGAAAGTATGCCAGAGCTTTGCGCGGCATAAGACCGTAAGGTGCTCCTTCCTCGGGGTTTCCGCCTACGGAAGGAATGGAGATGAGTTTTGATATAAATTCTTTCTGAAAGGATGTAAGTGGCATAAAGACCTCCGTTTCTATCAGCAACTATATTATCGCTTTTTATCGGATTTTGCTTGATACTGCGAAAAGTTTTTGATAATATACACGGGCATAAAAAACACGAGAGGCGAAAAATTCTTGTGCTTTCACGGAAAGTAAGGCCCTCGGAAGAAAAACAAGGAGGATTATTTTTATGCCGGTTATTTTAATGAAGCAGCTGCTTGAAGCAGGCGTACACTTCGGACATCAGACAAGAAGATGGAACCCTAAGATGAAGGAGTACATCTTCACTGAGAGAAACACCATTCACATCATTGACCTTCAGAAGACAGTCAAGAAGATCGACGAAGCTTATGACGCTATGAAGGAACTCGCAGAGCAGGGAGACATTCTCTTTGTAGGCACAAAGAAGCAGGCTCAGGATTCCATCAAGGAAGAGGCAGAGCGTTGCGGTCAGTTCTACGTAAACAACAGATGGCTCGGCGGTACTCTCACAAACTTCAAGACGATCAAGACAAGAGTTGCAAGACTTCTTGAGCTCCGTAAGATGGAGACAGACGGTACTTTCGATGTTCTTCCCAAGAAGGAAGTTGCAAAGCTCAAGCTCGAGATGGCAAAGCTCGATCTCAACCTCGGCGGTATCGTAGGTATGGATCATCTTCCTGCAGCGCTGTTTGTTGTAGATACAAAGAAGGAGCACCTTGCAGTATCCGAAGCTAAGAGACTCGGTATTCCGATCATTGCTATTGTTGATACAAACTGCGATCCTGATGAGATCGACTACGTTATCCCCGGTAATGACGATGCTATCCGTGCCGTTAAGCTTATCGCAGGTAAGATGGCTGACGCAGTTATCGAAGCACATCAGGGTGAGGACTATGTCGCTCCTGAGCAGTTTGAGGATATCGATGCTTCAGCTGAGGCTGAGTCTATCGAGGAGATCGCTGCTTCTGAGGAAGCTTGATCCTGTCAACATCAACTAAGGAGGAAATATTCATGGAAATATCAGCAAAACAGGTAAAAGAACTTCGTGACCTCACAGGTTGCGGTATCATGGACTGCAAGAAGGCTCTTATCGAGTCCGAGGGTGATGTTGAGAAGGCTAAGGACTGGCTCCGTGAGAAGGGTATGGCTAAGGCTGAGAAGAAGGCAAGCCGTGTTGCTGCCGAGGGCGTTGTAGCGTCTGTTATCTCTGATGATCAGAAGACCGGTGCTATCGTTGAGGTAAACATCGAGACTGACTTCGCCGCTGCTACGGATAAGTTCAAGGCATTCGTTGAGGATGTTAAGACACAGATCATGACAGTTAAGCCTTCAGATATCGATGCTCTTAAGGCTTCCGCCATGTACAATGATTCTTCCAAGACAGTCGAGCTTGCTACCAAGGAAGCTATCGCAGATATCGGAGAGAATACTTCTGTCAGAAGATTCGCCATCTATGAAGTAAGCGGCAACGGCGCTGTTACATCTTACATCCACATGGGCGGTAAGGTCGGCGTTCTCGTTGAGTTCTCCGTAAGTGACGATTCTGTTATCACAACAGATGCATTTAAGACAATGGCTAAGAACATCGGTATGCAGATTGCTGCTTCCAACCCTTCATGGGTAGCTGAATCCGAAGTACCTCAGGCTGCTCTCGACAGAGAGACTGAGATCATCAAGAATAAGGCTCTCGAAGAGGGTAAGCCTGCTCAGATCATCGAGACAAGGATCGTTCCCGGTCAGATCAAGAACTTCTATAAGCTCAATGTATTGCTCGATCAGGAATACGTTAAGGACGAGGATAAGACTATTGCTCAGTACCTCGAGGCTGAGTCCAAGGCTATGGGCGCTGAGATCTCCGTAGCAAGATTCACTCGTTACGGCTTAGGCGACGGTATCGAGAAGAAGGAAGAGGACTTCGCAGAGGAAGTAAGAAAGCAGGCAGGACTCTGATAAGCCCTGTTGCTTGATCCAAAGCTAATATCTGCCGGTCGGAGTTTTTCCGGTCGGCAGTTTTTCTAAGAAGGTTTTATGATCTATTTTGACAACAGTGCGACAACAAGACCGTGTGATGAGGTCATTAAGGTCATTAATGATGATCTGACCGGAGATAACTGGGGCAATCCCGGTTCGCTCCATAAACTCGGCATGATATCTTCCAAGGCTTATGATAAGGCTTTGGAAGAATGTTCCCGTGTCCTGGGATGTAAGCCCATGGAACTTATCTTTACTTCATGCGGGACCGAGAGCGCCAATACAGCGATCCTCGGCTTCATGAGAGCCAATCCTCGCAAGGGGAAGACTGTCATCTCAACGAGAACAGAGCATAAGTGTACTTTGGAATCCCTGAAGTTCCTTTCAGAATCGGGGTATGAAGTAAAATACATAAGTGTCGGGCATGACGGAAAGCCCGATCTTGATGAACTTAAGTCTTGTATGAATGATGATGTCGCATTGTTATGCTTTACTCATGTTAATAACGAGACGGGATCGATCCTTCCGTTAAAGGAAATCACGGATATCAGAAATGAATTATGTCCTTCGGCTTCTATATATCTTGATTGTGTGCAGTCGCTGGGTAAACTTCCCATATCTTTAAATAAGACGGGAGTGGATATGGCGTCTTTCTCCGGACACAAGGTCCACGGTATCAAGGGATCGGGTCTGCTATATATACGCGAGAGTGTCAAAGTGTCTCCGCTCATCATCGGCGGCGGACAGCAAAACGGTATGAGATCGGGTACGCAGAGCCTTCCTCTGGCATCTTCGATGTCAGTCGCCATGACGGTTGCCGAGAAAGAGCGTGAGTCTGCATATGACAGAGTATCAAAGATAAATGCATATATACGAAGTGAGCTGATAAAGAGGGAAGCGGTCATTAACTCGCCATCCGATGCTCTGCCGTTCGTATTGAATGTCGCATTTAAGAATTTTCAGTCGGAGACCATGCTTCACTGTCTTGAGATATATGATATCTATATCTCAACGGTATCGGCCTGCTCGTCAAAGACGAAGAAGACATCATATGTTTTGGAGAATATGGGGATAGAGAGGGCAGTTTCCGCCAACAGTGTTAGGCTCTCGTTTTCGCGTTATAATACGATGGAAGAAGCAAAGCGCTTTATTGAGGCGATAGATGAGATATACAGTTTATATGAGGTGAAGGTAAGATAATGGCAACTAATGTTATTCTGGCAAGGATGGGTGAAGTAACCCTTAAAGGGCTCAATCGCGGACGATTCGAGACACAGCTCATGAATAATCTTCGATACAGATTAAGATCTTTCGGTAAAGTATCGATCTTTCAAAGCCAGAGCAGGATATGGATCGAAGCGCGGGAAGAAGGGAATCCTTATTTTGAAGACGATGCATCCGCATCCGAACTGATGACTGCCGTAACGCAGGTATTCGGAATCGTTTCAGTAAGTCTGGCGAGAAAATTCGAAGGCGATATCAACGATATCGATAAGAATGCCGAAGAATATGTTAGAACTCTTCTTCAGAAGAATCCCTCTTATAAGACTTTCAAGGTCGAATGCAAAAGAGGAAATAAGTCCTTCCCCATGAACTCTCCGATGATCTGTGAGGAGGTCGGGGCTTTTGTGCTTGAGCATTTCCCGGAACTTACAGTCGACGTTCATGAACCGGATTTTATTCTTAACGTTGAAGTCCGTGAGTATAACTATGTATATGCAGGAAAGATGATGGGACACAGAGGTCTTCCCGTCGGAACTGCAGGAAAGGGTATGCTCCTTCTTTCCGGAGGTATAGATTCGCCTGTTGCAGGGTACATGATGGCATCGCGTGGTATGCCTGTCGACGCGGTATATTTCCATTCCTATCCGTACACATCCGAGCAGGCTAAGCAGAAGGTCGTAGATCTCGCTAAGATAGTCTCAAGGTTCTCCGGAAGGATGAATCTGTATGTAGTCGATTTTACGAAGATTCAGCTTGATATGGTAAAGAATTCTCCCCACGATATGCTCACTGTTGTTATGAGAAGGGTCATGCTTCAGATAGCCGAGCAGCTTGCCTTAAAGAGCGGATGTAAGTGTCTCATCACGGGTGAGAGCTTAGGTCAGGTGGCGAGCCAGACTCTTGAGGCTATCTCGATCACAAATGAGGTTGTCGATATGCCGATACTGCGTCCTCTTATCGGAATGGATAAGGAGGCTACGGTAAAGATATCAAGGGATATAGGTGCTTTTGAGACATCGATCCTTCCTTTTGAGGATTGCTGCACTATATTTGTTGCCAAGCATCCGAAGACTCATCCTAAGCATGCTGATATAGAAGAAGCCGAGAAGAATCTCGATATCGAAGCCATGGTAAAGCAGGGTGTAGAAGAAAATCTTGAGGTCATATCCATATGAAGATAGGCAAGCTTACCAATGAGCAGTTATCGCGTCTGGTCTTAAGCAGACTTCCGGCGCTCTCGTCGTCAACCGTTATCGGGGCTGATATAGGAGCGGACTGCGCATGGATAGATTTGGGAGACCAGATGATGGTGATCTCATCTGATCCCGTGACTGCAGGCGGTATGGAGTCCGGTACTTTAACGGTGCATGTATCCTGTAATGACATCGCCGCCTGCGGAGTCAGACCTTCAGGTATACTCATCGATATAATTGCCCCGCCTTCTAGTAGTGAGGAGGATCTTAAAAAGATCGTGGACGATGCTTCGGCGGAGGCTAAGAAGATCGGTGTCGATATTGTAGGCGGACATACAGAAGTATCCGAATCGGTAAATACCTTCATTGTAATATCCACGGCCTTCGGTCTTGTGGGTAAGGACCATGCCGTTCCTCTGGGAAGGGCACTTGAAGGAGACAGCCTGATCGTAACTAAGACCTGCGGTATAGAAGGATCTTACATTGCCGCAACCGAACATACGGATAAGCTCAAGGCGCTTCCGGAATACGTGATCGATAAAGTAAAGACATATTCATCACTCATATCGGTAGTTCCTGAAGGCACCGTGATCGGAGAGTTGTTCAAATCTTCGGGGGAGAAGAACGAAAGAGGATACGGACTTTGTTCCGCCAATCTTCTTCACGATGTAACTGAAGGAGGAATACTCGGCGCGGCATATGAAATGGCGCATATATCCGGACTCGGGATCACAGTTGATGAGAGAAAGATCCCCATTACCGATGAGACGCGAATGATATGCGACACTCTCGGTATCAATCCTTACAGACTGATATCTTCCGGTTCAATGCTGATTGCTTCATCGGAACCGGACAGGATCCTCGGTGCACTGCATGAAAATGGTATCAAGGCATGCGTTATCGGATTTTTTACTTCCGCACAAAAAGGATATAATCGTATTGATGTAATTTCCGGTAATATGGTCGAATTGACTCCTCCCGAAGCAGACGAACTTTACGGTATGTAATATGAAATTTATAAAGAGGTTGATCTTCGCGATAATCGTCATAGCCGTGCTTGTATTTTGCTACAGGCATTTTAAACCGCAGATCGCGGAGTTTCTTAATAATAAAGGCGTCAGTATCCCGGGTGTCAGTGATGATACGGACATAATGCCTACATCTGAAACCGTAATCGATGAGAACGGTCGGGTCAGAGTCGCTTTGAGAGTTCCTGATACTTACACTGCGGATATAACTCAGGAGATGATAGATCAGATAGAGATCAACTCCTACGGACGATTTGAAGCCTCTATCATGGATGACGGATCGTTATATATGACCGTTACTCCGGCTTATCGTGACGAATTGCTTTCCGCGATCGGCAGTCGCCTGGATAATGCGGTGATCACCACGCTCGTCGGCGGTAAAGTCCTTTCCGTAAGCCATAACTCGATATATTCGCTCTTTACGGTTGTGGCTGAACCCGGAATGAGTGAGAGCGATATTCTGACTCTGACCGGAAAACTGTTTGCTATCGGCAGGGTTTACGGATCGTTCAGTGAAGGTGAAGATGTGATAACAGTTAATTTCATAAGCTCCGAGACGAGCGGGATCACCAATTCATATTCATCTGACAATATGGGTGAAGGCCTGGTCAGTGATGCCGGTGATTTCGCTTCGGAAGTTTTTGATCAGGCATTCGGAAGTGCAATGGAGATCGAAGGATGATGAACGATACGAAGCTTTCAAGATCCGAATCGTTATTCCTTATCGGTTCAGCCGTTCTCATTATGCTGATCGTCTCGACATCGTCTCCTCTTTATCCGTTTAATGTATGGGACGATGTCAATGTCTACTTTACCGTCGGGCGTGAGATGTTGAGAGGCATAGTTCCTTACAGGGATCTTTATGAGCAGAAAGGTCCTTTGTTTCTTATGCTCTATGCCGTATCGGCACTTATTTCCCGTAAGAGCTTCCTGGGTATATGGATATTCGAGTGTATATCCGCTTGCTTTTTCTCGATAATGGCGTGGAAGACCGTTAAGCTTTGTGTTAAGGATCTGCCCCGTATGGCGATCGGACTGGTTCCCGTATATGTAAGCGCCGTGTTTACCATAGGGATGTTTAATTTCGGCGGCAATACTGAAGAATTCGGCATTTCCTTGCTCTCGATGGTCATGTATATTGCAGTAAAGATGATCTTAAAAGGAAAGTACGAGATACCCGACAGGAAGGAAGCGCTGATATGCGGTATCACGGCTTCCGTGCTCTTTTGGTCTAAATACACTTTGATCGGGTTTATTGCTGCATTTATCTTGGTTATCATCTACAGGGCCGTAAGGGGAAAGGCATTCAGGAAGTTAGGATCTGATATTCTGTTTTTCCTTATAGGATTTCTAAGCGTAACACTGGTTGTCTCTATCTATTTTATTGCCAATCATGCACTTGATTCTCTCTGGGAAGTGTATTTTTACAATAATATCTTTAAGTACTATACCGATGTTAAGTACACGGGGATCTTCGGGAATCCGCTTTTCAAGTTTTTTGTGGTCCCTTTCCTGTGTCTTGCGGATTCTTGCAGGGTCAACCCTGACTATTGCCTGTATCTTATCCTTTCTTTGGCGGGTGCATTTTTCTTCCCGAAGCCTTACAGAAAACAGGTGATACCGTTTTTCCTTTTCACTTTCATAGTATCCATGAAGTTTGTCTTTACCAAGAACACTTATCTTTACTATTACGGCTATATCCTCGCGGTGTTCTTTGTCTTTGCTCTTATCCTCATATGCAGGGGCTACGCCTTTATCGTTAAGCTCGAATCTCACCGTGAGAAACTCGTAAAATGGTTATCGGTATTTGTAATGTCTGTTTTGATGATCAACCTGCTCTATATGTGTAAGAACACGTATCTTCTTAAAGAAAAGAAGGAAGAGCTTACGGTATATGAGTTCGGGAAGATAATTAACGAGACTTCTGATCCCAAGATACTGACTTTTGATATCATTGACGGCGGATTCTACCTCGCGGCAGATGTATCCCCGTGCAATCGTTATTTTACATACATGAATTTTATAGAGAATAATCATGAAGCGACCGAGGAACAGGACAGGCTGATATCGGAAGGATACTTCGACTATATAATCACTTACAGCGATGTTTACGATTGGGAGGGGTATGAGATGATCGCGGAAGGGATCGATCCCATGAGCGATTTTACCAAAGACCGTTTCCTCGTAAGGTATTGTCTGTATCAGAGGTCTTCGTCTTCCTCGTAAGTCTTCTTGGAGATGATATAACGAGGTCTGTGCTTGGTCTCGAGATAGATCTTGCCGATATATTCACCGATAATACCGAGGCTTATCAGCTGAACCCCGGACAGGAACAGGATTATGGTGTTTGTACTGGCCCATCCTCTTATGGTATTGCCCATGAAATAATCGATGAAAGTATAGACGATCATTATGAAACTGAATAAAGCGATAATGATCCCGAATCCGGTTATAAACTTCAAAGGTGTGGTGCTGAGGCTCGTAATGCCTTCGAAAGCAAGCGAGAGCATCCTGGTCAGAGGATAATGGCTTTTCCCCGACAGCCTCTCGTGTCGATCGTAATATACGCTTGTTGATTTGAATCCTACGAGAGGGAACAATCCCCTTAGAAACAGGTTTACTTCCTTGAAATCCGAGAATGCTTCCAATACTTCGGCTGATACGAGTCTGTAGTCGGCGTGATCATATACGACTTCGGCGCCCATGACTCTTAAGAGTTTGTAATAGATCCTTGCCGTAGCCCTTTTGAAAACACTGTCTGTATCCCTTTTATTCCTGACACCGTATACGATCTGGCATCCGTTATTATATTCGAGGACCATGTCCTTCATGACTTTTATGTCATCCTGTCCGTCACAGTCTATGGATATCGTGATATCGCATTTATCGCAGGCTTCGGTAAGCCCGGCAACAAGTGCATTCTGATGACCTCTGTTGCGGCTCAAACAGATGCCCTCATAGTGTTCGTCCTTACGCGACAGCTCTTCTATGATATCCCAGGTCTTATCCCGGCTTCCGTCGTTAATGAACAGTATCCTGCTCTTGTCGGATACGAGATCTTCGCTGATCAGAAGATTCAGCTCTTCGAGAAACAGAGGAGCCGATATGGGAAGTACTTCCTCTTCGTTGTAGCAGGGGATGACTATGTACAGTATCTCTTTCATGATTTCAGTTATACTCCATTGGAGAGAGCAGAAGCAAGTGCCTGGTATGCGTTGATCGCATCAAGTATGTGATAGCGTGTTGTATCATTCTCGCCTCTGTATGCACCGAAAGTAACAAATATGTATTCATGGTCGTTGATAGTCGCAGCCGTTGCAAGGCAAAGTCCGGCTTCCGTCGTAGTGCCTGTTTTTCCTCCGATAAATGTGCCGCCTTCGAAGTCCATAGATGACAGTCCCTGATAGAAGGTGCTGTAGATCGTAAGTCCGCCCGGATGAAGCGTAGTCGGGGTGGAGGTGTATGTCATGGTGGAGAACACCTGTCTGAACTTATCGTTCTGAAGTCCCGCTCTTAATAAAGTTGCCATATCGCGGACCGTCGAGTAATGCTCGGGATTATGAAGCCCCGTACAGTTTGTAAAATGAGTGCCCGTCATACCGAGCTCTTCGGCTCTTATATTCATGAGTTCAACGAATCCGGCTTCTGATCCCGCGATCTTCTGTGCAAGTCCGAGACAGCACTCGGCTCCTGATCTTAACATCAATCCGTATAAAAGATCATCGATAGTAACAGGTTCTTCGCATTCGAATCCGGCAGTCGAGAGATCCTGATAAAACAGAGTATCGTATATCTCGCGGGGAAGAGGATACACTTCACTGTAATCGGTGATCGATTCACAGGCTATCAATAATGTCATCATCTTGGTAACGGAAGCGGGGAAGGCCCTTGTATCGGGATTCTTCTCGCTTAATACTACTCCGGTCTCGGCATCTATGAGGATCGCTTCGTTGCTGTAGATGTTCCCGAGAAGATCGAATTGAGGCATAGGTGTAGGAGTAGGCGTCGGCGGTACGGTCTCGGTTGTCCCGATCGTCTCTTCTGATGTATTCAGAATGATCTGATTGTTATCCTCAGAAAGCTTTTGTCTGCAGGATTCAAGGCTGATGATCGTTATTGCCGTTAATGCTACCAGAACACAAAAGCCCGCCAAGAAAGCTTTGCCTCTGGCGTTCAACTTAAACTTTCTTTTCTTTTTTGAATTTGCCATACGTTAATTATATAATTCAATTAATGTGGATTTGTTTCCGCTATATTATATTTATATTTCTTTAGTATCCGGAGGGCGTTATGACTTTTGGTAAACGGATGAAGACGGCTTTGCTCGGGGCAGTTCTCGCATTGCTCTTGGGAAGTCTGGTGCCGATCCTGCTCGCACCTTCTGTCAGACCCATAGTTCTGATATCTCTTATCGCATCGGGTGTTGTATTTATCCTCGCTTTCATATTTTGCTTCATCCTTGAAGGAAAGCCTTCTAAACTCAGGATACCGATCTTTATTTTTCTCGTAGTTGTTGCGCTCTGTGTCGTGACTTCCATTACCGTCTATAATATCGGTAAGCGTATAACTTTCCCCGGAAGCTTCGATGAAGACGCTTATGAGGATCTTCAGGATCTGGATGACGGCAGTGTGGAACTCATATCCGCAGGAGAACTATCGGGCTGGAGGATACCTTCCGTTTCCGCAGAACAGGACGCCCCAAGACCCGTGATCCTTTACTTCGGCGGCAACGGCGAGGATTCTTCTTCCAAGGTATGGAATCTTATCAAGAACGATAAGCTTTTCTTCCTGATCGATACATGTGATTTTGTATATATCGATTATCCGACATACGGTGTAAACGGCGGAACCGTCGACGTCAACAGTATCAAACAGTTTGCAACCGAAGCGTATGAGGCCGTAATATCCCTGCCGACGACTTCAGAAGTAATCCTGCTTTCATATTCGATCGGAAACGGACCGGCTTCTTATCTGGCTTCAATGGAGGAGACTGAGATTTCTTCTATGATCATGCTAGCTCCGTATAATTCGGGATATGATCTGTTTAATGCTCATCTTAATATTTTCCACGGACCTTTGAAGCTGCTTTGTTTCTATAATATGCCGTGTTACAGGTTTGCGCGTACGATAGACTGTCCCGTTACGGTTATAGCTTCCGATGCGGACAATGTCATCCCGCTATCATCATCGAGATCATTCTTCGCCGAACTTTCGAGTTCATCTGCTAATTTCATTACCGTGAACGGTGTCGATCATAACGATTTTTTCTCTGACAGCGTTGTTATCGATGCCGTTGCCGATGCTTTGGAGGGTATTTGATATGAGGACTGATCTGAGATATAAACTGACACTTGCGGCGATCGTTGCCGTTATCCCTGTGATATTTGCAATATTGGTGATCTATTTTTTGGCAAGTCAGTCGATATGGCTTGCCTTGATCCCTTTGTATCTTCTAGCCGGAGGTTTTATTCTTACATTTATACTCGGCTTTGTGCCGTTCATGAAAGACCATATGTGGCTTTCCGTGATCGCAGTCGCGCTTCTTTCTCTGATTGCAGGAGTGATACTTCACTTTACAATTTGATTTAAGGACTGATAAATAGTAAAATTTCAAGGAATTTTGCGTTTACGGAGAACCTGATTTGTTAAGAAAATTACTGTCTGTCGTAACGGCTTTTGCCGTAGTAATGATAATAAGCAGTCCCGCATTGGCCAATGCTCGTTTTGAAAGATACGAGATGATGTGGAATAATGCGACAGATTCAGAGCGTTATTACATGCCGACTGAAGTGAAGGCTTATGCATGCGGCCTTACGACGGCTGATTTTGTGTTCTTCGCGCGTGTTGTCGAGGGCGAAGGAGCCGACAGTGATGCAAACATCACCGATAAAGTCTTTGTAGCCGCCACGGTGCTCAACAGGATGAATTGCAACAGATGGCCTACGAGGACCGTCATCTCTACATTACAAAGACCCGGACAGTTCGAGGTGGTCGATCGCGAGACTCATCAGACTCATTGCGGAAGATCTCTCGATTCCGAATGGGCAGTGGTAATTGCCTACAGAATGGTGGAGAATAATGAGATCGATTGTCATATGGTGTATTACAATGCATACGGATTTACCGGCTATTCGAGACAGTTTACGAATTACGCATACTTCGGCGGCAACTATTTCTCGGTGTTGCCTTGTACATGTGAATCGTGTACATCGAGAATGCCCGGATGGGAAGAAGATGAAGTCGAGATGCTTCCGGAAGATTATGAGATCTTAAGACCGGATGGCATCGGACCTAACTATATATAATATTTTAGGAGGAACATATATATGTACGACAAGATCAAGGCAGAGGATTCTGAAGTTTATTCCGCAATAATGCAGGAACTTCAGAGGCAGAGAGACAAGATCGAGCTTATTGCATCAGAGAATATCGTATCTGAAGCAGTTCTCGAGGCAGCAGGTTCAGTTCTTACGAACAAGTATGCTGAAGGTTATCCGGGTAAGAGATACTACGGCGGATGCGAGTATGTTGATATCGTTGAGCAGCTCGCTATCGACAGAGCTAAGGAGCTCTTCGGTGCAAAGTTCGCTAACGTTCAGCCTCACTCCGGTGCTCAGGCAAATACCGCTGTTTATTTTGCCATTCTCAAGCCCGGCGATAAGATACTCGGTATGGATCTGTCACACGGCGGACACCTCACACACGGAATGAAGCTCAATGTCTCCGGTAAGACATATGAGTCCGATTTCTATCAGGTAAATAAAGAGACAGGGGAGCTCGATTATGAAGAAGTAAGAAAGAAGGCTCTTGAGTTCAGACCTAATGTTATCGTTGCCGGCGCTTCCGCTTATCCGAGGATCATCGATTTTAAGAAGTTCCGTGAGATAGCAGACGAGGTAGGTGCGTATCTGTTTGTCGATATGGCACATATCGCAGGTCTTGTCGCTGCAGGTCTTCATCCTAATCCGGTACCTTATGCTCATATCGTTACAACAACAACACACAAGACTTTGAGAGGTCCCCGCGGAGGTATCATCCTTACAAATGACGAGGAACTTGCCAAGAAGATCAATTCCGCGGTCTTCCCGGGACAGCAGGGCGGACCTTTGATGCATATCATCGCCGCGAAGGCAGTTGCTTTCAAGGAAGCTCTGTCTCCCGAGTTCAGAGAGTATGCCAATCAGATCGTTAAGAATGCCAAGGCTTTGTCCGAGGCTCTCCTTGCAAGAAATGTCAATCTCGTTTCCGGCGGTACGGATAATCACCTCATGCTCATTGACTTGAGAGGAACGGGTATAACCGGTAAGGAGCTGCAGCTTCGTCTTGACGACTGCAATATAACGGCAAACAAGAACACTATCCCGTTCGATCCCGAGAAGCCTTTTATCACATCAGGCGTTCGTATAGGAACTCCCGCAGTTACAACACGAGGCATGAAGGAAGATGATATGGTTGAGATCGCAGATCTTATCTCACTTTGCATCTTTGATTATGAGAATAAGAAAGATGAAGTCATCTCCCGTGTTGCCAAGCTTACCGAGAAGTATCCTCTTTATTCAGATTTTAACTGATGCTTGACGAAGATCTTTTAAGACAGCCGCTTCCGTATAGGATGGCGCCGAGATCCCTGGATGAATATGTCGGACAGGAACATATAGTCGGCAAAGGAAAGCTGTTAAGAAGGATGATCGAGGCAGACCGTCTGTCCTCGGTCATCCTTTTTGGGCCTCCGGGAACCGGGAAGACTGCTTTAGCGCGCCTTATCGCACATTGTACGACATCGAAGTTCAGATCCCTTAATGCCGTTACTTCCGGAGTCTCAGACATCAAAGCCGTGATAGAAGACGCTTTGAATCCGATAATATCCGAAGGCAGAAAGACTGTACTGTTTATCGATGAGATACACAGGTTTAACAAGCTTCAGCAGGATGCACTGCTCCCTTATGTCGAAGACGGCACTGTCGTTCTCATAGGGGCTACTACGGAAAACCCGTTCTTTGAAGTTAATAAGGCTCTTGTATCGAGATCTACCGTCCTTAAGCTCGAGCCTTTAACTGACGAGAATATCGTAACGATCCTTAAGAATGCCATCAATGATAAGGAAAGAGGATACGGATCAACTGATGTAAAGATAAGCGATTCCACGTTATCGAAGATAGCCGCTCTGTCCGGAGGAGATGCTAGAAACAGTCTTAAAGCCTTGGAGCTTGCCGTAATGACGACTGCTCCGGATAATACCGGGGCGATAGTCATAACAGATGAAGTGGTAAGTGACTGTATGCAAAAAAGGACAGTCATCTTTGATAAGGACGGTGAGAGCCACTACGACAACATAAGCGCGATGATCAAGTCTATGAGAGGCTCTGATCCCGATGCGGCTGTGCTCTATCTCGCAAGAGCGCTGGAAGGCGGTGAGGACATCGAGTTTCTTGCCAGAAGGATACTCATATGTGCAGCAGAAGATGTGGGTCTTGCAAATCCCAATGCTCTGCTGATCGCAAGTGCCGCATATCAGGCGGCTGCTGCCGTCGGAATGCCGGAGGCAAGGATCCCTCTGGCCGAGGCTTGCATATTAGTTGCCTCGTCGCCCAAATCAAACGCTTCTTATCTTGCCGTGGACAAGGCTCTTTCCGATGTCAGAAGTATGGATACAGGTACCGTTCCGATGCATCTTCGTAATGCTCCGGCAAAGGGGATGGAGGATCTCGGTTATTCGGTGGGTTATAAATATCCTCATGATTTTCCGGGTCACGTTACGAAGCAGCAGTATATGCCGGATGCGGTAAAAGACCGGAGATATTATGTCCCCACGGGTATCGGATATGAGAAGAATATCATTGAATACCTTAACTATGTTGAAAGGATGATCAATAAAGATGATTAAGAAAACCGTCTGTGCGGTGCTTGCATCGGTAATAACCGCCTTGTCTGTCGCGGGTTGCGGTGGACAGATCGATGAGTTTGTTACCGTATCTAATGTCAATCAGTCCTCGGTCAGTGTTGCCGAAGGCTTCTTTCAGGCTGTATTCACGGGAGACGAGGAGCTCTTTGCAGCCTGTTATCCCGACAGTTTTAAGACATTTACCGATGATGAAGGTAATACCGTCGATATGCATGAAGTATTTGAAGAATACTGCTCGCTGTCGGATCCCGATTATACATATCTCGGAGCGTCATTGTCCGCATATAACGATTATGATGCCGATCACGGATATGATTTTCCTCCTCTTGCCGAAGATATCGCGGCTTTGCATCATACTTCGGTCGAATTGATCGAAGCGGCTCAGATCGTAAAGCTCCGACTGAATTTTCAAAACGCCGATAATGAGAGGTTAACTACCGAGATCTATATTCTTGTATATAAATCTGAGGCGGCATGGTATGTGTTCGAATTGCAGAATTCGGATGCGGAATTTGCTGTCTGATATTGTTAATTTTACTATTGCATGTATTATTGCCTTGTGATAGTATTGTGTTCGCATGAAAGACAAGTGTCCGCGATATGAGGACATTTACAAGATTGGAGTGTTTGTTATGGAACAGAAATTAAGAGTCGGTGTAATAGGCGCGACGGGTTATGTAGGACAGAGATTCATATCTTTGCTCGAGAATCATCCGTGGTTTGAATGCGTAGCACTCTGCGCATCCCCGAGGTCTGCCGGCAAGACATATAAAGAAGCCGTTGAAGGCAGATGGAAGATCGACAGACCCATGCCCGAATATGTTAAGGACATGGTCGTCTACGGCACTGATGATATCGAGAATTACTGCGATCAGATCGATTTTACGTTCTGCGCCGTCGACATGAAGAAAGATGAGATCAGGGCTTTGGAGGAGAAAGTTGCCAAACTCGAGATCCCGGTAATCTCTAATAACTCTGCCAACAGATGGACAGAGGATGTTCCAATGATCATCCCCGAGATCAATGCCGATCATGCCGGTCTTATCGACGCACAGAAGAGAAGACTCGGTACGAGCAGAGGTTTTATCGCCGTTAAGCCTAATTGTTCTATCCAGAGTTATGTTCCCGCACTTACGCCGCTTCTGTCATACGGTATCGAGAAGATCTCCGTTTGTACGTATCAGGCGATCTCCGGTGCGGGCAAGACGTTTGATATCTGGCCTGAGATGGTAGGAAATCTTATTCCTTATATCGGCGGTGAGGAAGAGAAGTCCGAGAAGGAACCTCTTAAGGTCTGGGGTAAGCTTTCAGGCGATCATATCGAGATAGCGTCTAAGCCTGTGATCTCCGCTCAGTGCTACCGTGTTGCAGTTCAGGAAGGGCATACGGCTGCGGTATCCGTAAGCTTTACGAACAAGCCTTCCATGGAAGATATGATCAAAGCATGGAATGAGTTCGAGGGCGAGGCACAAAGACTTAAGCTTCCTTCCGCTCCCGAACACTTCCTTCAGTATCTTGAAGAGAATGACAGACCTCAGCCTAAGCTCGATGCTTTGTTCGGAAACGGTATGGGCGTAAGCATTGCGAGACTTCGCGAGGATAATATCTTCGATTATAAGTTCGCTTGTCTGTCACACAATACGTTGAGAGGCGCTGCCGGCGGCGGAATGCTTACGGCTGAACTTCTCACAAAGAAGGGATATATTACTGCTAAGTAATGCCTGTTCTTACCGTTGACAGTATAGAAGTAGTTTTTGAGACCCGGCGTGTTCTCGACGATGTAAGCTTCACCGTTAATCAAGGTGACAAGATAGCTTTTATCGGAGATAACGGCGCCGGGAAATCTACGTTATTCAAGACGATCAAGGGAGTTATAACTCCGGACAGCGGTAAGGTCATCCTTCACGGCAACACTACCTTGGGGTTCCTGTCGCAGAATATGGATGAACAGGACTTAAGTTCCGATACCTTAAAGCCCCGTGATATGACGGATCTGGAGGACCGGATGAAGATGATCGAAGCTCAACTTGCCGAAGATCAGTCTTCGGATATGCTCGATGAATATGCCAAGGTGTCATCCGAGTATGAAGCCATGGGCGGTTATGATTACGAATTCCGCATTATGGAAGCTCTCGCGGGTCTGGGCCTCAAGAATATCGACGGCAGGACCGATCTTATGACCTTGTCGGGCGGAGAGAAGATGAGGGTTTGTCTCGCGAGGCTGATCGTTGAGCGCCCTGATATACTTATGCTCGACGAGCCTACCAATCACCTTGATGCCGACGCGATCGAGTGGCTCGAGGATTACTTAAGATCTTACGGCGGATCCGTATTCGTTATCACGCATGACCGTCACTTTATAGATGCTTTTGCTAACCGCGTGATAGAACTGGACGGCGGCCATATAACGGAGTACAGGGGAAACTACGACAGCTATAAGGTTCAAAAGGAGGAGTTCTTAAAGACTCAGAAGCGCGTTGTCGAGAATCTCGAGAAGGAACTTATGCATCAGCTCGATGTCAAGCAGACAATGCTCTCACATCGTAATATCTCGGGATACCATCAAAGAGAGAAGATGGTTGATAAACTAGCTGACGTTCTTGAGAAAGAGCGCGCGAGGCTGCCTTCGGGCGAAGGAAAGATGAGCTTTACCGTTGTTCCGCAGGTTCGTGAAGGTGCTTCGGATAAAGTCCTCATAGAGGTAAAGGGCATCTCCAAAAGATTCGGTGACGGTCCTCTGATCTTCAAAGATATAAGTTTTGAGTTAAAAGCGGGTCAGAAGCTTTTCCTCGCCGGACCTAACGGATGCGGCAAATCAACGTTGCTTTCCATGTTAAGAGGCAAGATCATGGGCTTTGAAGGCTCCGTATTTGTGAGCGCTTCATCGTCGATGGGATTCATGGAGCAGTTTGTCCCGTTTGAAGATGAGACTTTGACGTGCTATGAGGAGCTTATAAGAAGGACGGATCTTACCGTGACGGAAGCGAGGTCACTCCTTGCAAGGTTCGGTTTCAGAGGGGATGCGGTCTTTAAGACGATCAATGTCCTCTCCGGCGGCGAGAGAAGCAGACTGTATCTTTGTCTTATCCTCGAGGAGAATCCGGATATACTCTTCCTCGATGAGCCGACAAATCACCTCGATATAGAGTCTCGCGAGATACTCGAGGATGCGTTGGCGCAGTACAGCGGAGCGATAATATGCGTAAGCCATGACCGTTTCTTCATTGAGAAATGTGCGGATAATGTACTCGGATTCATGGACGGGACCGCTGAACTGTACGATACATATGAGTACTACAGAAAGGCCGTAAGGAGAAGCAGGGAGACATCTGAAGTAAATGTCGCCACGAGCGAGAAGGATAAAAAGGAACCGTTAAAACCCAGGCTTAACAAGGCCGATGAACGTAAGCTTCAGGCAAAACGCGTTAACAGAATGCGCGAGCTGGAACTCTCTATAGAGGAAAAAGAAGCCGAACAGAAGGCGTTGGAGGAAAGATTCGTCTCAGGTGAGGCTTCTGTCGAGGATTATGAAATTTACGCCTGTAACGCCTCTGTAATCGAAAAGATGTATGATGAATATGAGTCATTATGTTAAGATTTATGGAAAAGCCGTGAAACGGAGGTTTAATTATGATTGACGATATCGAATTGTTGAAGATTATAGAGAAGGATCCGAGAAGTTCTTCTGAAGAGATTGCCGTAATGCTCGGAACAACATCCGATGAAGTCGATGCAGAGATCACAAGACTTAAAGAAGAGAAGATCCTTTTGGGGTATACAGCCGAGATCAATTGGCAGAAGTCATATCCTGAGAAGGTTACCGCTCTTATAGAGGTCAGGATCACACCACAAAGGGACAGGGGGTTTGATAATATTGCCAAGCTTCTTAGCAAGTATGATAAGGTTACGGACTGCTATCTTATGTCCGGAGCCTTTGATCTCATGCTCATCTATAATGATGACAGCCTTAAGGATATAGCCGAGTTTGTTTATAACAAGGTCGCGACTTCCGAGGGCGTATTATCAACGGCAACTCACTTTATCCTGAAGAAATACAAGTCCAACGGGATCTTCTTCGAAGATGAGAATACCGATGACAGGCAGGCTGTTGTATTATGATAGATCTGAATTCAAAAGTATCACAAAGCGTCGCTTCGGTACCGCCTTCCGCCATCCGTAAATTCTTTGATCTGGCAAGTGAGATGAAAGGTGTTATATCGCTTTCCATCGGTGAGCCTGATTTTGTAACTCCGTGGCAGATAAGGGAAGCGGGTATTAATTCACTCGTTGACGGATATACTCATTATTCGCCGAATTCCGGTTACACAAACGCCAAGAAGGCCATAACCGATTATATTAAGCGCCGTTACGGCGTCGATTATGATCATAAGAGTCAGTGCCTTATTACCGTAGGAGGTTCTGAAGGACTTGATCTTGCTGCCAGAGCGCTTATCAATCCCGGTGATGAAGTAATCATCGTAGAGCCCTGCTTCGTTGCATATAAGGCTACGGTTCTTTTTGCTCACGGAGTTCCCGTCATCATCTCCACAAGACAGGAGGATGACTTCAAGCTTAAGGCTGAGGACCTCGAGGCAGCGATTACTGATAAGACCAAGTATCTTATTCTCGGTTATCCCGGCAACCCTACAGGTGCCGTAATGACAATGGAGGATCTTAAGCCGATCAGGGATGTTCTCATGAAGCACCCCGACATCATAGTCATATCGGATGAGCTTTACTGTGAGCTTAATTATGTAAGCGACGAGCCGAGTTCACTTACAAGATTCCCCGAGCTTCAGGACCGTGTTGTAATGATCAACGGTTTCTCCAAGTCCTATGCAATGACGGGTTTCCGTATAGGATATGTGCTGGGTCCCCAGGAACTCATCGCTCCGATGACTAAGATTCATCAGTACTGCATTATGAGCGCTCCTTCGATGTCCCAGTTTGCTGTCGTTGAGGCTGCTTATAACTGTGACGATGACGTAATCGCCATGAGAGACGAATACAACCATAGAAGAAGAGTCATCATCAAAGGACTTAACGACGCGGGACTTGAGTGTTTTACTCCGTCGGGAGCGTTCTATGCTTTCCCGTCGATAGAAGGTCTGGGACTGTCATCCGAAGAATTCTGTGAAAGATTCCTTATGGAGAAGAAAGTTGCAATAGTACCGGGTAATGCGTTCGGACAGTGCGGAGAGAATCACGTTCGTATAAGCTATGCGGCTTCGATGGAGAATATAAAGACCGCGATGGAAAGACTCGCGGAATTTACCGATGAATTACGAAAGGGTAATCAATAATGCTCGAATTTGACAATATAAGACTGGAACTTGAGTCTTATGAGACTCCCTTGAAGGAACTCAAGGACTCTCTTCATATCGACACGGTCGTAACCAAGATCAGCGAACTGGAGGCAATGTCTCAGGATCCGGGATTCTGGAATGATGTAAACCGTGCTCAGAAGCTTCAGACCGATCTTCGTACAATGCAGAAGAAAGTCGAGAGCTATAACCGTCTTGTAAGTGACAGGGAAGATCTTCTGGCTCTGTGTGAGCTTGCCAATGAAGACGAAGATATGGATTCTCTTCCCGAACTTCAGGAAGGACTTGAGAAGTACAAGAAGGACTTCGAGAAGATGCGTATCGAGACTTTGCTTACCGGTCCTTACGACAAGAATAACGCGATCCTGTCCCTGCAGGCAGGTGCCGGCGGAACAGAGGCCATGGACTGGGCAGGAATGCTCTACAGAATGTACACAAGGTGGTCTGAAGCAAAGGGATATCAGATTCAGCTTCTCGATTATCTCGAGGGAGAAGAAGCAGGTGTTAAGTCCTGTTCCATCAAGGTTATTGGTGAGAACGCATACGGTTTCTTAAGATCCGAATTGGGCGTACACAGGCTTGTAAGAATCTCACCTTTTGACTCTGCGGGAAGAAGACATACTTCATTTGCTTCCTGTGAAGTTATCCCTGAGATGGATACGAATATCGATATCAAGATCGATCCCAAGGATCTGCGTGTAGATAAGTACAGAGCTACAGGTAAGGGCGGACAGCATATCAATAAGACGGATACTGCGGTAAGACTTACGCACTATCCGACCGGTATCGTTGTAGCCTGTCAGGCAGAGCGTTCGCAGGTTCAGAACATGGAAACTGCAATGAACATGCTGAAGTCAAAGCTCTTCGCGCTTGCAGAAGCAGCTCAGATGGAGAAGATTGAAGACCTCAAGGGAGAACAGAAGGAAATTGCCTGGGGTTCACAGATAAGATCTTATGTTTTCTGTCCTTACACACAGGTTAAGGATGAGAGGACCGGTTATGTGGAAGTTGATGTTGACGCCGTAATGGACGGCAAGATCGACGGATTCATCAATGCGTTCCTCTCAGGAATGAAGATACAGAAATAAGGGAGTTTCAGTATGAGAAAGAGTTTTGTAAGTAGAATAGCCGCCACGCTTCTGGCGACTGTAATTGCGTTAGGATTCTTCGGAAACTTCGCATCCAAGACAGTAAGTGCCGATATAGCAGCCAATGCTACCGTCATTAACTGCAACAGCGGCGTAAATGTCCGTGAGTATCCCACGAATCAGTCGAGAAATCTTGGTTCCATAGGTCTTAACCAGAGAATTCAGGTAACCGGTTCGACTTTTGCCGCATCGACAGATACGTCGGATCTCTCGACATGGTACAGCATTAACTACACTTCTAACGGTGAAGTCAGATCAGGATATGTTGCCGCTTACTATGTAAGGCTCGATCCTTCCGGAACAGGCCCCACTGACAGCGCTTTCGAGTCTGCCATAGCAAACTTCCCGGAAAGCTATAAGCCGTATCTTCGTGATATGCATAACGCACATCCGTCATGGCAGTTTGTTCCTGTCTATACGGGTATGGACTGGAATACGGCTGTAGGCATCGAGACAAGACCCGGCGGTTCACTGATAAGCAACAGCAGCAACGGTTCATGGAAGTCCAAGGCTGATTTCTCATACAATGCCGCTACCAACACTTACACGGTTTATGATGCATCCACATGGGTCAATGCTTCAGCTGAGATTGTTTCATTCTATATGGATCCCAGAAACTCTCTTAATGAGACTGCTGTGTTCCAGTTCCTTGATCTTACGTACACAGCAGACAACAGCATCCCGTCAGCTCATGTACAGGGCATTCTTCCCGGAACGTTCCTTAATACTTCCGCGGCAAACCAGAACGGAGATGTCATCAATTACTGCGATATATTCGCGGATGCCGGCAATATTGCCGATGTAAACCCGATATTCCTTGCCGCTCACTGTATCCAGGAGTGCAGCAAGGGAGGAAGCAATTCATCAAGAGGTACTACAGGTTACTATAACCTCTACAACATCGGTGCTTATTCAAATGTCATCGACGCTACCGTAGGCGGACTTAACTTCGCTCAGAACGGTATAAGCGATCCTGCGTTCAATTCAACCTATCTTATCCCGTGGAATACTCCCGGTAAGTCAATCGTCGGCGGTGCCATGTGGATGAGAGATAATTACATCTGGGCAGGACAGGGAACACTTTACTTCATGCGATTTAACTTCGATCCCGCGTCTCCCAGAGATAAGGGCTATCACCAGTACATGACTGCAACGGCTTCCGTCTATACAGAGGCAGCCCGCATGCAGACAGCTTATATAAGGGCAGGTCTTTACGATTCAGGTGAGGTGTTCAGAATCCCTGTTTACGATAATATGCCGGGCTCTGCCGTGACGCTTCCTCCGAATGAAATCGCACCTCCGACAACCGGCGGATGGGTAGGAAGAGACGGTATCGAGACGTTCCTTATCTATATGTACAGATCGACTCTTATGAGAGATCCTGATACTGTAGGTATCAATTACTGGTACGGCAAGATCACTCAGGAAGGCATGTCGGGTGAGGATGTTGCTTACGGATTCGTATTCAGTCAGGAGATGCTTGGCAGGAATCTTTCAGATGAACAGTATGTAAGGACCCTATATAACGCTTTCCTCGGTCGGGAATGTGATTCCGAAGGATTGAGTTACTGGCTTAACCGCCTTGCTACGGGAAGCTCGAGACTTGACGTATATCACGGATTCTCGAGATCTGACGAGTTCTCGGCACTTTGTACCAACGCCGGATTCAGTCCGTATTGATTCCGATAAACAGAGTAAATATGATACCGCCTCAGAAATGGGGCGGTATTATTTATAATTATTATAATTTATATATTTATGGTATACTTTATTCTGATTTTTTATGTCTGAAAGGTAGATTGTATTAATTGAACAAATACATATACAACGCCCGCGATATAGCTGCTTATATTAAGTATTTCAGCGTACCTCAGTACATGGAGGTATCGTATATGCAGTATATCTTCAATATAGGAACCCCTGTTATGGCCGCTCCGCTGTGCAGGGATTTTGAGAAGTTTAAGAATGAGGTCTACAGGGAACTGTATCACTTATGGGCATGCGGATTTGAAGATGAGAGAAGCGACATCGCCAACATGACCGCAGGAGGCGTAAGAGCCCAGTTCTGCGATCAGGAATGCATCAATCTCGAATCGTATATGAAGCTTATAACGCTGCACCTTATTTTCACCAGGAGCCTTCCGTACGTGAATCTCAATTTCGCCGGGATGCCTCTGTCTTTGGGGATCGATTGCGATTATTCGATCTTCGAAGAGAATGTAGTCAAATGTATCGATGCTCTGTATCTGGAAAGTGCCGACAGATTCGGAAAGCCTTTTGATCTTAAGAAGGGTGTTCCGGATGAGCTTCTTGAGATTTCTTTAACGGAGGAGTTCAAGACGAGGCTTAAAGGCAACGATATCAGGGAATCGGTCCGCAAGGAACAATCCGACAGGATGAAGAGTTTTAAAGAGAAGTCTCTTAAAGTCTTCGGCACCATTCCTTTGTCAGTTAAGAAGGAAAGACATGTTCAGATCAGAAAGAGCGGGACTGTTGTGACCAGGTCTCTCGGAGAGAGGGCGAACAGGAGCACGACAAGCCGGAACCAGCCGAAGGGGACGCCTCTTGAGGATATAAGACATAAGGACGGAAACAAATAAATGGACATCAGATACAGATTAGGTTTGGACATCGGTTCGACTACGATCAAGATCGTTCTTCTCGACGACGAGAAGATCGTTCACAAGGAATACAGGCGTCATCATTCGGATATCGCCGGACTTCTTAATCAGCTGTTTGAAGAATTAAACGACAGGTTTCCGGGTCTTCGGGTATCCGTTACGATAACGGGATCCGGAGGACTTTCCGTAGCAAACTGGTTAGGCCTTAAGTTTACGCAGGAAGTAATGGCGGAGACAGAGGCTATCAAGAAGTATCATCCCGAGACCGATGTCATTATCGAGCTCGGCGGTGAAGATGCGAAGATTACTTATCTTCACCCTGTCATCGAGCAGAGGATGAACGGAACCTGTGCCGGCGGTACTGGTGCATTCATCGATCAGATGGCATCTTTGCTTCAGACCGATGCTGACGGACTCAATAATTTCGCGAAGGATTACCGTTCGCTCTACACGATCGCGAGCCGCTGCGGCGTATTTGCCAAGAGTGACCTCCAGCCTCTCATCAACGAGGGTGCGGCAAAGGAAGATCTCGCGGCTTCGATATACCAGTCCGTCGTCAACCAGACAATATCGGGACTTGCATGCGGCAGACCTATCAAGGGTCATGTTGCATTCCTGGGCGGACCTCTCTACTTTAACTCGGAACTTCGAAATGCTTTTGAAAGAACCCTGCAGGATAAGGTTGATTCTTTCTGGATGCCCGATGATGCCCAGATATATGTTGCTCTCGGCGCAGCCTTAAGTTCGGATGATGAACCCGTATTGCTCTCCGACCTTATCTCGAAGTTTAAGAATAAAGAGGGCTTTAAGCCTGACATCATACGTATCGCTCCTTTGTTCAAGGACGAGGAAGAGAAGAAGCTCTTCTATGAGCGTCATGAGAAGGATAAGGTCGACATGCACGATCTTAAGATACAGAAGGGACCTCTGTTCCTCGGAATAGACGCAGGCTCTACCACGACCAAGGCAGTTCTTATAAATGACAACAACGAACTTGTTTATTCCTTCTATAACAGCAATAAGGGAAATCCCGTGTTCTCGGCCGTTGAGATATTAAAAGATATCTACGGTAAACTCGGTCCCGATGCGTATATCAAGTATTCATGCGCTACGGGATACGGCGAGAATATCATCAAAGCGGGATTGGGTGTTGATATAGGAGAGATCGAGACGATGGCTCATTTCCAGGGAGCCAAATTCTTCTGTCCCGATGTAGATTTTATTATCGACATCGGCGGACAGGACATGAAGTGCATGCGTATCAGAAACGGTGTTATCGATTCGATAATGCTTAACGAGGCCTGTTCTTCGGGATGCGGATCTTTTATACAGACTTTCGCCCAGACACTTAATATGGATCCGGTTTCTTTCTCCAAGGAAGCTCTTAAGGCTCAAAGCCCGGTCGATCTCGGAACCAGATGCACGGTATTCATGAATTCCAAGGTCAAGCAGGCACAGAAGGAAGGCGCTTCTGTAGGCGACATATCTGCAGGTCTGTCATATTCCGTCGTAAGAAATGCGCTTTACAAGGTAATCAAGATAAGAGATACCGAACAGCTCGGTAAGAATATCGTTGTTCAGGGAGGAACTTTCCTCAACGATGCCATCTTAAGGTCATTCGAGCTTGTTTCCGGAAGAGAAGTAATAAGACCTAACATTGCAGGTCTGATGGGCGCTTTCGGTGCGGCTCTTATCGCGAAGAGCAGAGCTTCCGATAATGTCAGGACAACGCTTCTTAAAGAGGACGAACTCGGGAGTTTTGAGATGGACAGTGAGAATACAGAGTGTCCTTACTGCGGAAACCACTGCCGTCTTACGATCTCGACTTTCTCGAACGGCAGAAGATTTGTATCCGGCAACAGATGCGAGAACGGCGAGCGCGTCGGTATCGATGACGATAACGGTAACGACGGCGAAGAAGTCTTCAATATGTTCAAGTATAAGTACAAGAGGACATTTGCTTATAAGCCTCTTGCCGAGAAGGATGCTCCTAGAGGAACTCTCGGGATCCCGAGAGTCCTGAATCAGTATGAGAATTTCCCGTTCTGGTTCACGGTACTTACGAAGCTCGGATTCAGAGTCCTCATATCCGCGAGATCGTCTCATGCGATCTACGAGAAGGGAATGGAGACCATTCCTTCCGAGTCCGTGTGCTATCCTGCCAAGCTCGCACACGGTCACATCGAGAATCTAATCTCGAGGGGGATAGACACTATCTTCTATCCCGATGTCCCTTATGAAGTATTGGAAAACGAGGCTTCGGGCAACCACTATAACTGTCCTATAGTCTGTTCTTATCCGGAAGTCATACGCAATAATGTCGAGAATCTTAACGAGAAGCATATTACTTTCTTAAATCCGTTTATGCCTCTCGATGACCTCGATACTGTAGCGCATAAGCTTTCTGAAGTGTTCGCTTATAAGGGTGTAACTTATGAGGAAGCAAAGGCTGCGGTCGATGCGGGTTCCGAAGAATACGGTAAGTTTAAGGAAGATATCAGGACTGAAGGCGCCCGTATGATCTATGAGATGGAAAAGCGCGGAATGAAGGGTATCGTTCTTGCAGGACGCCCTTATCACGTCGATCCCGAGATCAATCACGGTATTCCCGAGATGATCAATCAGTTAGGTCTCGGAGTCCTCACCGAAGACTGCGTAGCGGTACCCGGAAGACTTGCAAGACCTATCAGGGTAGTCGATCAGTGGATGTACCACACGAGGCTTTATGAAGCGGCTGCTTTTGTCATTACCAAGCCCAATCTCGAACTCGTTCAGCTTACATCTTTCGGCTGCGGCTTGGATGCGGTTACATCCGACCAGGTTCAGGAGATCCTCGAGTCGAGCGGCAAACTCTATACGCTGCTTAAGATAGATGAAGTAAGTAATCTCGGAGCCGCCAGGATCAGGATGAGGTCTCTTGTTGTCGCGATGTCAGAAAGAGACGAACTTGTTAAGTCCGGACAAAAGTCGGCGGTAACGGCAGATCCAGACGATCCTCAATACACTCTTAAGAGAGTCGAGTTTACCAAGGAAGACAAGAAGAATCATACTATCCTTGCTCCTCAGATGGCCCCTATACAGTTTGATTTTGTCGAGAGCGTGTTCCGTTCCGAAGGGTACAGGTTGAAGCTTCTTAAGAAGGCGACGAGGGAAGATATCGAATGCGGTCTTAAGTTCGTTAATAATGACGCATGTTTCCCGTCGATAATCGTAGTCGGACAGATGATAAATGCGATCATCAAAGGTGAGATAGATCCCGATAACACCACGCTCATGATCACACAGACCGGCGGAGGATGCCGTGCCACCAATTATGTCGCATTCCTGCGTAAGGCTCTGAAAGAAGCAGGCTACCCTCAGGTCCCGGTTGTCGCTTTGTCCGTTCAGCAGTTCGAGAAGAATGAGGGATTCAAGATAACGCTCCCGTTTGCTTCGAAAGCGATCAAAGCGTTGTGCTTAGGCGATATGATGACGACGCTTTTGCTTCGGACAAGACCCTACGAAGTCGTCCCGGGCTCTGCCAATGCGCTCTATATGTATTTCAACCGTATCGGAAGAAAGATGTTTAACAAGTCCGGTTTTGCAGATGAGCTGACTGAGAGATACGATCAGATAATGCCCGGCAATTACTGGGACAGAAGCCCCGAGGAGAAGAAGAAGATAAGAGATTGTCTTGCTGATATCGGCGTCGATCTCGAGAATCTTCCTAATGTAAGATCTTATAAGAAGTTCATCAAGCTTGCCGTTGAGAAGTTTGATATGCTTCCGTTACAGGATATCCCGAGAAAGCCCCGTGTAGGGCTTGTAGGTGAGATCCTCGTAAAGTTCCAGCCTGATGCGAATAATAACGCTATAGACGTTATCGAGCAGGAAGGCTGTGAGGGTGTGCTCCCGGGAGTTCTCGATTTCTTCCTTTATTGCGCATATAACCCCGTATGGGCTGCAAGCAATCTCGGAAGATCCAGGAAGACGGGCTTTATAAATCAGACAGCGATCGATCTTCTGGAGAAATTCAGAAAGCCCATTAATGATGCGTTTAAGAAGACAAACGGTAAGTTTATGCTGACCGAGAGGATAGAAGAACTTGCGAAGAATTCTTCCAAAGTGCTCTCATGCGGTAATACCTGTGGTGAAGGCTGGTTCCTTACCGCGGAGATGATAGAGCTCATTCAGGACGGTGTGCCGAATATCATCTGTTCCCAGCCTTTTGCATGTCTTCCTAACCATGTTACCGGCAAGGGAATGATCAAGGAGCTTCGCCGTCAGTATCCGAATTCCAATATCATCCCGATCGACTATGATCCGGGTGCATCGGAAGCCAATCAGTTGAACAGGATCAAGCTCATGATCTCTACGGCTCATGCTGTAAGAAATGCCGAGATAGAAGCCGAGAAAGCACAAATGAAAGCAAAGGGATAAAGATGGGAAAACTTCTTCTTGTTGACGGAAATTCGATAATCAACCGTGCGTTTTTTGCGGTTATAGGAAGGGCACCGATGACGGCTCCTGACGGTACTCCTACCGGAGCCGTTAACGGATTCTTCAATACTTTGCTGAGCGTAATGGATGAGATAGAGCCCGATAAGGTATGTGTTCTTTTTGACCTTAAGGCCCCAACATTCAGACATAAGATGTATTCCGATTACAAGGCTCAGCGTAAAGGGATGATGCCCGAGCTTTCTGCTCAGATGCCGGTTGCCAAGCAGATCCTCGACCTTATGGGTGTAAAGAGGATGGAGATGGAAGGCTTCGAAGCGGACGATCTCATCGGAACCTTGTCTTTGAAGGGTAAGGAAGAAGGCGACAAAGTCTATATCTTAAGCGGCGATCACGATGATTTCCAGCTTATCGATGATGATGTAAGCGTTATCCTTCCTCAAAGCGGTAAAGGCAAGCCGAGCAGAGTGCTTTTTGACCGTAAGATGTTCGAGGATACTTACGGTGTCAAGCCTGAAGTCTTCGTCAGTGTTAAAGCGTTGATGGGAGACAATTCCGATAATATCAGGGGAGTTGAGAAAGTCGGTGAGAAGACTGCCTTTAAGCTCATAGCAGATTACGGTTCCATAGATGGCATATTCTCAAATCTCGATAAGTTGACACCGAAGCTTCGCGAGAATATGAGCTCGTCAAGAGATCTTTTGGACCTTAATATAAAGCTTTGCACGATACTTCGTGACGTACCCGTACCATTCGGCCCGTCCGATATGGAGTATAAGGACATTGCGGATCCTCAGGGACTTCACGATAAGCTCATGACTTTGGGCCTTCGAAGCCTTACCAGGAAGTTCGGTCTGGATAATATGAAGACTATGGCGTTTGATGAGCCCTCATCGGATGTTTCCGAATATCTTAATGAGTTCGATCAGGGAAAAGATAATATCGATGTGGTATTCGATAAACTTCCTGAAGGATACGACCTTGATGTCGCTTTTACTTCTGATAAGGTCCTGATGCTCGACGGACTTACTCTCTATGTCAATACTCCCGAGGAATCCTTGAAGGCGCTCGACAGATGTGAGAGTGTTCGTGCTTTTGATTACAAGATAGATTCCAAGATACTTCCGAGGATGCCTCATAAGCTTACTTCTGTCCTTGATACATCGATCATGGGATATGTATTAAACATCATATCCGGCAATACACCCGATTTCACGAGGCTGTTCGAGAACACTTTCGCGAGGCCTTATCCCATTGAAGAACAGTCGGGACAGATATCTTTGTTTGATAACGAGGATGAGAAGACCTCTCTTATCGTGAAAGGCCAAAAACTTCTTCTTAACCGATGTATCTGTAAAGCGCTTATGAAGAAGGCCGAAGACGAGGGTCAGATTGAACTTCTTGATAAGATCGAATTTCCGCTGACCGTTACCCTGGATGCCATCGAACGCAACGGCATGAATGTTTCTTCCGATATGCTTAAGGATCTTCATAAGGAATTCACAGAAAGACTGTCTGAAATAGAGCAGGAGATCTATGATCTTACGGGCTTCGAATTTAATATCGGTTCCGTTAAGCAACTGTCGGAAGTTCTTTTTGATGCGGATAAACTCAATCTTCCTCACGGTAAGAAGGGAAAGACCGGGGTCTATTCTACTTCGGCCGATGAACTTAACCGCATCGCCGATTATCATCCCGCCGTCCCTAAGATACTCGAGTGGAGAGCAATATCCAAGCTCGATTCCACATATGCTTCAGGTCTTATCCCGAAGATTGCGGATGACGGCCGCATACATACGACATTTACACAGGCCATGACCAATACCGGAAGACTGTCTTCCGTCGATCCGAACCTTCAGAATATCCCCGTAAGGTCTGATGAGGGAGCGAGAATCAGGGCTTGCTTCACGGCGCCCGAAGGAAGGACTCTTGTCGATGCGGATTATTCGCAGATAGAACTGAGGCTCCTTGCCGCCATGTCCGGCGATGAGGTGATGACGGAGTCTTTTATTAAAGGAGAAGATATCCACAAGCGAACCGCCTGCAAAGTGTTCGGTGTAATTGAGGATGAGGTTACACACGAACAAAGAGCGGCCGCCAAGACCGTTAATTTCAGTATCGTTTACGGAATATCGGATTTCGGTCTGGCTTCCGATCTCGGAATATCTTTCAGAGAGGCTTCAGATCTTAAGAAGTCTTATGAGAAGCAGTTTCCTAAGATCATGAGCTATCTTAACGGTCTTAAGAGCAAGGGCGAGGAAGACGGATTTGTTACCACTCTTTACGGAAGAAAGAGGATACTGTCGGAATTGAAGTCTCCGAACCGTAATGTCAGGGAATTCGGCCTGCGCGCCGCAATGAATACTCCCGTTCAGGGAACGGCAGCCGATATCATCAAGATAGCGATGAACCGGGTATATAAGGCTTTGAAGGAAGAAGTTCCGGACAGTATGCTCATTATGCAGGTGCACGATGAACTTATAGTCGAGTGCAATGAGAATGATAAAGAGACTGTATCAGCAATATTAAAGAGGGAAATGGAGGCCTCGGCATCTTTGTCTGTTCCTCTCGTAGCAGAAGTCGGAACAGGTTCAGACTGGCTGAAGGCTAAGTAGGTTTATGTTTATATTAGGTATAACAGGTTCAATAGGCTGCGGGAAGAGTACCGTAAGCAGGATACTATACGATAAAGGCGTTCCGGTGCTCGATGCGGATGCGATATCAAAGGATGTAACGGCACAGGACGGAGATGCGATATCCGAGATAGAGGAAGTGTTCGGTCCCGGGGCGATCCTCCCGGACAGAAGCCTTAACAGAGAATATATGGCTGATATTGTTTTCAAAGACAACAGAAAGCTTGATGAATTGTCTTCGATCATCCATAAACATGTATTTATTGTAATGGATAAGGAGATAGCAAGACTTACAAAAGAGAAAGAAAAGTGTGTTGTTCTCGATGTTCCGATACCTGTAAATAAAGGATTCGTTGATCATTGTGATCAGATATGGTCCGTAATCTGTGATGATCCGATAAGACTTAAGAGACTGATCGACCGCGGAATGAGTCGTGAAGATGCCTTAAGAAGAATGTCCGTACAGATGACGAATGATGAGTATGCTGCATTGGCTGATCACGTTATCGATAATTCGGGATCATATGAAGAACTTGTCGAACGCATAAACGAGCTTATCAAGTCGGAACTTAATGAGAGAGGAATCAGATTAAGTGACAGGTCAAGGGAAGAAGATCAATAAGATCCTTATATTTCTGATCTGTTTGTTAACTGCCGTTACGGCTTTCAGTGCGGGTGTTAATCTCTATGTTATCAATTCGACATCGGAAGACATCATGTACGAAGATGAGTTTGACGGACAATATGATTACATAATCGTATTGGGATGCGGGATAATCGATAACAGCATTCCTACAGATCTCATGTCAGACCGTTTGGATACGGCTATAGATCTATACAGAAGAGGTGTCGCGCCGTTGATCCTTGTAAGCGGAGATCACAGAGAAGATGATTATAATGAAGTCGCGGTAATGAGAAACTACATGATCGACAGGGGCGTCCCCGAAGAGGTTATAATGAGCGATGATCTCGGATTGTCTACCGGGGAGACGATGCAAAGAGCCGCCGGCGTCTTCGGTGTGAGAAGTGCCGTTATCGTCACTCAAAGATATCATCTTTACAGAGCGGTCTATCTTGCAAGACACTACGGGATAGACTGCGAGGGAGTAATAGCGACGGGGCATGTCTTTACGGCCCAGATCTATTATTCATTCAGGGAATACCTTGCAAGAGTAAAAGATTTCTTATTTTGTATTGCGTTTTAATTTAGAATGATTATAATTTATTTATATGAGTAAGATAGGTGAGTGTTCTGCGCAGGACAGATTGAGAGAAGCAGGTATGAGGATCACGGTTCCGAGGATCCGCATATATGAGTATCTTATGACGCATAAGACTCATCCTACATGCGACGATATCTATAAAGACCTTAAGTCAGATGATGATTCGCTGTCACTCGCATCAGTCTACAACGTTACCGAGAAGCTCGCAGATTCCGGACTTGTCGTCGAATTGATCTCTCCCGACGGACAGAAGCATTATGACGGAGTGACGGATTTTCACGGACACTTTTTCTGCAAAGACTGCGGCAGGATCATGGATATATCCTGTTGTAAGGATTTTACGGCAACGGATGCTCTTGAAGGCTCGAGGATAGATTCAGTCTCTTTGATAATCAACGGTGTCTGTCACGACTGTATGTCGTCACAGCATTCTTGAGATCATCACAACGATAATATAGATCACATCAATGAACAGGGAAGCAAGGCAGATCACTGCCCATGTTTTGGGTACCGAGAACTTTGCTCTCTTTTTAAGATGATCGTGCACCGGTGTGATCAGGTTAGGTAAGATTATTATCTTCTTTCTTGTAAGTCTTCCTATCGTTATCTTAAGGATGGACAGACCGCCGTCGATAAGGAACGGAAGACCCAGTATAAGATATGCCAGAGGAAGTTTAAGATACATGAAATAGAATGCGATAAAGAATCCGATCGCACGTGAGCCGGCGTCTCCCATTAGCATTTTTGAAGGGTAATGGTTAAATACAAGATACACGAGGATTATAACAACGAGTGCGAGCCCCGGGAGAGCTTTCTGTAAAGTAAGAAGTCCGTGAACCTTAGCGGAGACCATTAAGGTAATGACGGTTATTATCGTAAGTGTACCCGAAAGTCCGTCAACGCCGTCTGTCGCGTTCGTCGCGTTTATCGAGACGATAATAAGGACAGTTGCGAGGATGATATAGATTATCGGATTCAGTATAAATGATCTGTTTATAAAGGACAGATATAATTCATTTCCGAAGAATCGGAAGAACACGATGCTTCCGAGCAGGGCGACTATGAAATCCAGAGCGCCTTTGGAGTATTCGTTCCATGGGCTTTTTGATCTGTCATCGAGAAAGCCTATGAAGGACATTATCAAAACAAGGATCATCATGAGGTACATTCCGGCTCCGGCATTTGTGAAAGCGCATACAGCTGCCGTGAAGATGAGACTGAAATAAAGACCGACACCTGTCGGCTTACCGATGTTGACTTCAGAGCCTTCTACATATTTACGTCCGCGATCGTGTCCGAGCAGAGTTTTTCCGAAAGGCAGAAAATACAATGCGAGAAATGTCAGTATTCCGCCGGCTGCACATGCGAGCAATAATCTTGTTAAATCCGTCATCAGGCACCTCGAATCCCGTTAAGTTCGTGTAATTATACTTTTTATCTGTTATAATTTCTATCTATTTAATTGATTTTGGGGGATTTTATGGATTACAAGAGCGTTATTGCCAAAAATATATCTAAAGTGACTGAACTTTCTGAAGATCAGATATTTAAACTCATTGAGATACCTCCTCAAAAAGATCTCGGAGATTATGCTTTCCCGTGTTTTATCCTCGCCAAATCGTTGCACAAGGCTCCCGCCATGATCTCGGAAGATCTTTGCGGTAATGAGGAACTTACCGGGAACGGTCTGTTTACGGTTAAAAATGCCGGTCCTTATCTGAACTTTTATATCGACAGATCAAAGTATGCATCGGATATCATTTCAAGGATAAAGGCTTCGGGAGATAAGTTCGGTCAGACAGAAGACGGCAAAGGCAAGACTGTGATAATAGAATTCTCTTCTCCTAATATCGCGAAGCCTTTCCATGTAGGCCATGCATTTACGACTATACTCGGTAATTCGCTGTCCAGGATCTATGACAGATTGGGCTATAACGTTATCAGGATGAATCATTTAGGTGATTACGGAACTCAGTTCGGTAAGCTCATCACGGCATACAGATTGTGGGGTGACAAGGAGGCTCTTGATAAGGATCCGATAAACGAGCTTTTGAGGATCTATGTTAAGTTCCACGAGGAAGCCAAGAAAGATGATTCTCTTAACGACGTTGCCCGCGAGAATTTTAAAAAGCTCGAAGAAGGAAAGCCCGAAGAGCGTGAGCTCTGGCAGAAGTTCAGAGATATGTCTCTTGTAGTCTTCAATAAGCTTTACGAGAGGATGGGAGTCTCATTTGACAATTATAACGGCGAGTCTTTCTACAGTGACAGGATCCCTGCTGTTGTGGAAATGCTTAAGGAAAAGAACCTTCTTGTCGAGAGCGAAGGTGCGAAGGTTGTAATGCTCGATGAGTACGGTCTTCCTCCTTGCATAATCCTGAAGAGCGACGGTACGACTATCTATGCTTCAAGAGATATCGCGGCAGTCCTTTACAGGAAAGAAACATATGATTTTGATAAGAACATCTATGTTGTAGGTACGCCTCAGGCGCTGCACTTTAAGCAGGTGTTCTCGGTGCTGAAGAAGGCCGGTTATGATTTTGCGGATGACTGCGTTCATGTGGGCTTCGGTCTGGTCAAGTTTAAGGATATGGTGTTCTCCACCAGAGAAGGCAATATAGTCCTTCTTGAGGACCTTCTTAATGCCGCTGTACAGAAGACTCGCGAGGTCATTGTCGAGAATGCGAAGACCCGCGGTCAGCAAATGAGTGAGGAAGAGATCGATTCGATCGCCGAGAAGGTCGGTATCGGTGCCGTTATCTATACTTACGTAAGATCCGGAAGAGAGAAGGATATCGTTTTCTCATGGGAAGAGATGCTCAATTTTAACGGCAACTCTGCTCCTTATCTTATGTATACTTATGCAAGAATCCGTTCCATTATGCGTAAGGCCGAAGAAGCCGGCATCAAGGTGTCAGAGAATCCTGAAGTTCTGGGAACTCTTACCGATGACGATGCTTATTCAGTTGTAAGCGCACTGTCCGGATTTGAAAGCGATGTTAAGAAAGCCGCTTCATCCTATGAGCCTTTTATCATCTCGAGAAGTCTTTTTGAGATTGCTTCCGCATTCAATTCTTTCTACAATAACTGCAGGATATTAGGTGATGATGTTGACGTTAAGGAATCATCGAGCCGCCTTGCTCTGTGCGAGGCCGTAGGCAACGTCCTTAAATCCGGTCTTTACCTTCTCGGCATAGAGACAGTCGAAAGGATGTGATCTTGTGGAATCGATGCCGGATTTCAAGGATATAAGATATGAACGTCCCGACCTTGGGACGATATCCCGCAGTATCATGGATCTGAGGCTCCGTCTTATGACGGCCAAGGATGTTGACCAGGCTTCAGACATCCTTATGGAATATGAGAAGCTTATCATCGCATTCAATACGCAGTATGAGCTTTGCAATGTGCTTCACGATCTTGATACTTCGGATGAGTTCTATATCAATGAACTCGAATTCTTTGACACCGCATCCGCCGAACTCAGCGAATTGTCATCTGCGATGCTTACCGTTATGGTCAATTGCCCGTGTGCCGAAGCTCTGAAGCAGAAATACGGGGAGATGATCTTTCGTAAAGCAGAAAATCTCAAGCAGACCGTTTCTCCTGAAGTAATAGATGATTATGCGGTCGAGTCTTCTTTGCAGAATGACTATATGCAGATCAAATCCGAAGCTAAGATCCCTTTTGAAGGTAAAGAGTGTAATCTTAGCGAACTTGCTGTCTATCTCGAGTCTACGGGACGCAATACCCGTAAAGCCGCCCATAAAGCGCTGGATGATTACTATATGGGGCAGAAGGATAACTTCGATAAGATCTTTGACGACATGGTCAGGGTAAGGACGACAATAGCCAAAAAACTCGGATACGGATCTTACACGGAACTCGGTTATAAGATAATGGAAAGATATGATTACACGCCTAAGGATGTGGCAGTCTTCAGAGATGCCATTCTTAAGTATATAGTTCCGTTGACAGTGCAGATAAGAAAGCTTCAGCAGGAGCGCCTCGGCGTCGATGAACTCATGTTCTATGATCTGCCGACGATGTTTTTGAACGGCAATCCGACTCCCATCATACCGGGCATCAGCTTAGGCGATGTTGCGGGAGAGTTCTTTGCCAAGATATTCGGCAACCGACCGAGCTTCCTGGAAGTTCTGTCGGAACACGGTTTTACGGATCTTATCTCACGTAAGAATAAATCAACCGGCGGTTACTGCATGTTCCTCGACGGTTACAAGATCCCGTTTATCTTTATGAATGCAAACGGGACTTCCGATGATGTTTCTACGATAGTACATGAGGGCGGTCACGCTTATGCGGCGGTTCAAAGCGCAGATGTCTCCATGTTCTCGGAGTGCCTCGCACCGACGCTGGAGACTTGCGAGATACATTCGACCGCAATGGAATTTATGTCTTATCCGTTCATGGAGATGTTCTACGGAGAAAAGGCCGAGCAGTACAGGGAACTTCATATGACACAGGCTCTTCTGTTCCTGCCTTACGGATGTATGGTCGATGAATTCCAGCAC
>DJYK01000006.1 GCA_002450095.1 Mageeibacillus sp. UBA6980
ATGGTGCTCGTGACCGGACTTGAACCGGTACGGATTTTACTCCGACGGATTTTAAGTCCGTTGCGTCTGCCGATTCCGCCACACGAGCAATCCTCAAGTGCTAGAAAATATTAGCACCCGATAAACATAATGTCAAGTAAATGTCCTTTTGATTACACATCGACCGTTACAATTGAAAAAAGGGAATTTATAAATATAATTTTTATATAAATTAAATGCGAGGTATGGATATGATAATTGATCCGGAGAACAACAATAACAATCAGGGTAACAGTCCTGAACCCGAAGAGTTTGTTGATTCCTCATTTATGGTATCACTCAAAGGAAATGATAAATCATCCGTTTCCGATAAGATCAAAGAGAACGAGAATTCCGATAACGGTTTTTCTGACGGGGGCGATGAGTTCGATAATTTTGATTATGATGCGAGCAAATCTGCATTCAAGCCTTTGTCAAAGCCCGTAACTGATACGGACAGTAAGCCTTCGATCTTGAAAGATGCCGAGAAGATGTCGGATAAGCCTCAGTTTGCCGAACCGCCCAAAGCATCTATGAAGACTGACTTTGAAGAGGTCGGCACATTTGATTCTACAGTTGAAGATGCCAATATCGATTTCAAGGAGTTTACCGGTATCAAAAAAGATCCCAATACTGATGACAAGAAGCTTTTCGAGCAGGGACAGGATCTTGACTTCGCCGCTTCTTCCGGCTCCGCCGGGGACTTTTCGGGATCTGACGATGAGTTTGCACTTGATGAGGAAGCGATGGCCATCAATCCTTTCAAGCCGAAGAATGCCGACAGGATTCCTCCCGCCCCTTCAAGGCCTAAGACACCTGCCTCCAAACCTTCTTCCGAAAACGAGAATGCCGGGATCAAAACATACGGTAAAGTTTCAAGCGGGGTCAATGCTTTTAAGAAGCCTGAACCCAAAGCGGAGAAAAAGGAGGATGAACAGCCTGCAAGATCACCTTTTGTAAAGCCTGCTTCCGGCGAAGAGAAAAAACTCGAAGCGCCCGCTTTCAAGAACGATGCGGCACCCGCTCCCGCACCCGCTCCTGTTGCCGAGGAGGCAAAACCTTCTCCCTTTGTACAGAAGACTGATGACGGTCCGAAGAGACCTACATCCAATGTTGCAATGGTTACGAACAGCTCCAGACCTGCACCGCGTCAGGCACCTGTTCAGAACGCTCCGGTCAAAGCACCCGAAGCCCCTGCCGGCAGACCAGGACCTGCGGAAAGACCCGTTGTTAATGCCAGACCCGGCACCGGAAGATCCGCTCATTCTTCTTCCGATCATCAGAACAACAACATCGCTCCCGTAACTCAGGTTAATAAGAGCAATAAGAGGTCCAAGGCTGAAAGAAAAGTAAAGGAACCCGGCAAGGGCGGTCTGTTTGCTCTTGTAGGAGTCCTGGCCGCTATCTTTGTCGTGCTTTGGGTATTGGATAACTATCAGCAGTGGTTCGGCAAGAACGACACGCAGCCGAGAACGACACAGGTAACTGCTGTTGCAACCGCTACCGTGCAGACTGAAGAGACTGAAGCCTCTGAGCAGACCGAGCCTGCGGTTATCGAGACAACCGAACAGACAACTGCTGCAACTACAGAACAGACAGCCGAGACTTCGGAAGTAACCGAGCAGACAACTGAGGAAACAACGGAAGCCACGACTGAGGCGACTACTGAAGCTACAACGACTACCACGACCGAAGAAGAGACTACTGCTACGACTACACGTTCCTCTTCATCGTCCGATACTCCGGTAAGATGCAGCTACGACATCACTAATCCTCGTGTTACTTCTGACGGATTCGTCTTTGATTTTGCGATCACCAATAACGGAGACGATCTCAATGTAAGCAGACTGAATGAAATAACGATCTCGTTCAACACATCGTCTGACATCACAGCACTTACATCAGATTACTTCACATTCACATCAGACGGTAACAACTCATTTACCGGAACACCGAGAACAGGATCTCTTCCTTCCGGTGAGACTACCAATATTACTATCACCGGTACGACGGAAGAGCCCGTACAACACTTCTACATCAATACATATCACTTCGATTGGGATTGACAGATAGAATCGTAAGTATCTTCAGGAGCAGTTCACTAAGGACTGCTCCTTTTTTTGCCTGCAGACCGATATTATTTTATTATATAGATATCTGAATCAAGATATGGAGTTTGTATGGAGTTCGACAAAGAGACTGAATCAAGGATAGATAAGATCACACAGGCGGAAAAAGAGAACACTATTCCCCGCATGACGAGAAAAGATTATATTGCTGCTACGGTGATAATCTTGATCGCTCTTCTGGGGATCATCGGGGGATTCTTTATATGAGCCGCAGGAATGATGTTGATAAAGAGATAGAGAACGAGGTCTACTGCGGCACTCTTCCCGTTCTCCCTAACGAAAGAAAATACGGCTTCTTCGATGCGCTGCTGATCTTATCAGGGTACTGCATCGCGACATGGAGTTATACACAGGGATCTTATCTTGCATCACTTGTCGGGTTCAAGCAACTCCTTATAGGAGCCTTCCTCGCAGCCATATTTATGCTTATGATCTATCAGCTTCCGGTAATACTGTCGGTAAGATACGGAATAGATATCTGGATATGGCTTAGGAGCGTGTTCGGTCCCAACGGGAACAAGATAGTAACATTGACGATCATAGCGGTAAATTTCCCGTGGTATGCCGTATGCTGCGAACTGTTCGCAGATTCGATGGAAAATCTTCTTAATCTGTTCGGTGTCGAGCTTTGGGACGGAGCACATCTTATATTAAGCCTGTCTTGTGTGCTATTGGGAACGATCATAGCACTAAGAGGAGTCGGAACGATCACGTGGACGACAAGGATCCTCGTTCCGCTACTGCTTCTGGTCGGAGTTGTCGTAGTCATCGTCGGATTTACATCCGTTCCGATGGACGTCATCTGGAACTATCAGCCGGAATTATCGGGAGACGCTGATAAGACCGTGAATTATGTGCTGAGCATTGAAGCGAATTTTGCTTTTGTAATAACCCTCGTCGGCGGCATGGCAGAGGTTCCGAGACTTTGCAGATCCGAGAGATCAGGATACTACGCAGGTGTTCTGGGTCAGGGCCTTGCAGGTTCCTTCTTCGTTGTTGTAGGTGCGGTTATGGCTATCGCCATGCAGTATGTTACGGGAAAGATGGTTGATGATCCGACTCTGATGATGGCTACTTTGTCGGCACCGATATTAGGTCTGTCCTCCCTCCTTCTCGTTGCATTTGCCAACATCGGAACGCAAGCCGTCGGATCGTATATCTACGGAGTTATGCTCAAATCCACGTTCAAAAGATCATCCTACAAGATTCTGGTCATCGTTCTCAGTATCTATGTGGCACTTCTGTGCATATGGGGAAAGATCACCGAATACTTCGGCAGTTTCCTGACGATCGGAGCGTGCGTCTATGCTCCTTTGGCGGCACTGCTCTTTATCGATTTCTTCTTCATAAGAAAGCAGAAGATCGATCTTAAGAGCGCATATGAACTCGAAGGCCATAACGCATACAGATACTCGAGAGGATTTAATATCGCAGGCTTGATATGTCTGTTATCGGGTTTCATATTCTCTCTTCTGATCTTCGACCCCGTTAATGCCGTGATCCATAACAAGATCTTATTTATGCTGACCCCGACATTCGCTTCATTTCTGTTTACGGGTATATTGTATTATCTTCTTTGTAAGATCCCGTTTATCCGTCGTTATGTAAGAAGGGACACGTATGTAAGTCCCGATAAGAAACCGTTCGACAGGACAAGAACGCCGCCGAGGCAAAACATCTTCTTTTTACCTTTGATGTGGCTTATCTGTAAGATAACCGTATTACCGTACAAACTTAAGATAGATAAGAAGGATATGGACGGCATCAAACCTCCGTTCCTGGTCTACGGTTCACATAATTCTTTCATGGATTTCTTCGTCACCCCGCTGGCCCTTATGCCCTACAGAGCCAACTACATATCCGAGCTTGAGGGCTTTGAGAACTTCGGTGAATGGATATACCGTCAGTCAGGCTGCCTCGGAACACGTAAGTTCATCAACGACCAGGCTCTGATAAGAAATATTATAAAGGTTATCAAACGCGGCGACATAATGGTCATTTATCCGGAAGCAAGATATGCAAACGTCGGCACCAATTCCAATCTTACCCCTTCCGTTGCAAAGCTCGTGAAACTTCTTAAGGTCCCGGTCGTTACGCTCAATATGCAGGGAAACTATCTACAGCAGCCTATATGGAATCTTAAGGAACGCAAGGGCGCACGACTTCACGCTGACCTAAAGTGCATCATAAGACCTGAAGAGATAGAGGATCTGTCTTCTGATCAGATCCTTAAGAGGATATCCCGGGAACTTACGTATGACGAATACAGATATCAGCTCGAGAACAACATCATTATAGATGATGAATGGAGAGCGGAAGGACTTCACCTTCCCCTATACCGCTGCAGGAAATGCGGCAGGGATTATGCGATGACGACATCAGGCAGCACGATAACCTGTAAATACTGCAATGATTCATACGAGATGGATGTGTCAGGACAGCTTCATGATGTTTCCGGCAATATCATCCGCATCCCGGACTGGTATGAATGGCAAAGAGGCTTTGTTCATGAGGAGTGCAGACAAGGAAGTTACAAACTCGATATAGAAGTGAGAGTTTGGGCTCTTCCGAACAGTGTGAACTTCGTTGACTGCGGCCTCGGAAGGCTTATACACGATACGACCGGTTTTACTTTGAAGTTCTATGATTACAGGACCGAGAAAGACTTAAGCCTGAAGTTTACTTCGAGATCCATGACTTCGATACATACCGAATACGATTACAGGGGCAAGTACGGTCCGTGCATCACACTATCAACATACGACGATACTTACTTTATCTTTCCGACAGAAAAAAGTCGGGATGAGTTCAACCCGACTAAGATACAGTTCGCCGTTGAATTTCTGGGCGGCCTGTACAAATAGAGCAATCAGCCTTGATACGTTTATATCCCCGATTCAGGGACAAATACGTCATCGGGTCCTGTAAGAAGCCTGACCTCATCCTTAGCGACCTCCAGGATGCCGGATGAAAGATCAGAGGTAAGCTCGCTTTCGTCAGGCAAAGTAATGACGCATTTGCCGGGTCTCACCGTCGTGATAAAAGGAACGTGACCTGCATAGATCGCCAGATCTCCTTCGGCGCCCCTTAAAGACAGCGAGATCACCTCGCCGCCAAAGAGCTCGCCCGAAACGGACAACACCTTAAGCTTATAAGTCGTCATGATTCAGCCTGCTTCTCCCTCTCGGCTTTCTGAACGGCTTCTTCTATCGTGCCGACAAAGAGGAAAGCGGATTCGGGAAGGTCATCATGCTTGCCCTCGATGATCTCTTTAAAGCCCTTGATCGTCTCATACAAAGGAACATAGGTACCCTCGATACCCGTAAACTTCTCCGAAACGTGGAAAGGCTGGGAGAGGAATCTCTGGATCTTTCTGGCGCGTGAGACAAGAAGCTTATCTTCATCGGAAAGCTCATCAAGACCCATGATCGCAATGATATCCATAAGCTCTGTATATCTTTGAATGATCCTCTGAACTTCCTTGGCCGTCTCATAGTGCTCGGGACCGACTATCTCGGGTGAGAGGATCCTGGAAGTCGATTCAAGAGGATCGACAGCGGGATAGATACCCTGGGATGCAATGGATCTCGAGAGAACGGTCGTGGCATCAAGGTGTGCGAAAGTCGTCGCCGGAGCGGGATCGGTGAGGTCATCTGCAGGGACGTATACGGCCTGAACGGAAGTTATGGAACCCTTTACAGTCGAAGTGATCCTCTCCTGCAATGCGCCCATCTCGTTCGCGAGTGTCGGCTGGTAGCCTACGGCTGAAGGCATACGGCCGAGAAGCGCGGAAACTTCAGAACCCGCCTGAGTAAATCTGAAGATATTGTCTATGAACAGAAGAACGTCCTGGTTCTCTTCGTCTCTGAAGTATTCGGCCATTGTAAGACCTGACAGAGCTACTCTCATACGAGCTCCCGGCGGTTCGTTCATCTGACCGTACACGAGCGCTGTCTTCTCGAGAACTCCTGATTCTTTCATCTCGTTATAAAGATCATTTCCTTCACGTGTTCTCTCGCCTACACCGGTAAACACGGACAATCCGCCGTGCTCCTTGGCGATATTGTTGATAAGCTCCATTATAAGAACGGTCTTACCTACGCCTGCTCCTCCAAACAGACCGATCTTACCGCCCTTGGCATAAGGACAGAGAAGGTCTATGACCTTAATTCCTGTCTCAAGGATGAGCTTACTCGATGAAAGATTGGCAAAAGACGGCGCCGGTCTGTGAATATTCCATCTTTCGGCATGTTCCGGAGGCGGAAGCATATCTGTCGGTTCACCAAGAACGTTAAATATCCTTCCGAGCGTCTCACGACCTACGGGAACGCTTATGGGAGCGCCCGTATCGATGACTTCACTGTCTCTTTTAAGACCGTCGGTGGAAGACATCGCTATGCATCTTGCCGTGCTGTCTCCGATATGTTGTGCAACTTCGATAACAAGCTTCTTCTGTCCTATATAGACTTCAAGAGCATTATTGATCGGAGGAAGGCACCCTTCCTGAAAACGAACATCGACGACAGGTCCCATGACCTGTGCAACACGTCCGGTATTCATCTTTTCTAAGCCCATATTATCACCCCTCACTTGCCGGCTCCGGCAACTATCTCAGTTATTTCCTGTGTTATCTTACCCTGTCTTACGCGGTTGTATTCGAGAGTAAGGTCTTCGATCATCTCTGTGGCGTTCTTGGTGGCGCTGTCCATTGCCATTCTTCTTGCTGCGACCTCGCAGGCAAAGCTCTCCTTAACAAGAGCGTACAGCACCCCTGCAAAATACAACGGCACTATATCCTCGAGCAATGTAAAAGGATCCGGTTCGAATATCCCCTTCTCACGATCCTGAACTGAAGGTCTTGTCAGAGGAAGTATCCACATGACCTGCGGCTCCTGAGTCATGATCGATACATATTTATTGTAGACTATTCCGATCCTGTCTACTTTGCCTTCCTTGAACTCTTCGATCAGTGAACCTGCAAGAGACAAAGCCTTATCGTACGGATAATACTCGGATGAATCATAGTCTCTTACATAATCAGGATCATAATCATCAAGTTCATCCTCAGTGTAACGGTCAAATGCACGTTTCCCGATCGGTATTATCTTAGCGGCCTCCATATCGCGAACCATCCTGAACACATTCGCGTTATATCCTCCGCAAAGGCCTCTGTCACCTGCGATCACTATGAGTTTGGTAACCGGCTCTCGGCCTTCGGGAAGATCCTTACCGAAGAACACCGACCGGCGGCAGTCAGCACACTTAACCAGCTCATCCATGATACCGGTTATAGAAGACATATACTTTCTTCCTTCAAGCATGGCGTCAGTGGCCTTCCTCATCTTGGAAGACGCTACAAGACCCATCGCACCGGTCAGATGGAGTGTCGAATCAAAACTCTTTATCCTTTTACGTAATGCCTTAATATCCTTAGCCATAAGTATTAAGCCTTATCCGATTCGGTCATCTTATTAAGTACTTTCTTCAAAGTCTCTTCGTCTTCTTTATCCCAATATCCCTGCTTTATACGCAGAAGCCAGTCTTTATGGTCCATATTGAGAGTGCCGTACAATTCATTCTCGAATTCATTTACCTTATCAAGGGCAATGTCGTTAAGATAACCGTTAATAACGGCATAGATGATCGCTACCTGACAGCCGACTTCAACCGGACTGTTTCTGTCCTGCATCAACACCTTAACGATCCTCTCGCCAAGGTGAAGTCTCGCTTTGGTATCCGAATCGAGATCCGAACCGAATTGCGAGAATTCCTGAAGCTCTCTGTACTGTGAATACAAAAGCTTAAGTTCTCCTGCGACCTTCTTCATCGCCTTAACCTGCGCCGAACCTCCTACACGGCTTACGGAGATACCCGGATTGATAGCAGGTATTACTCCGCTGTGGAAAAGCTCGGACTCGAGAAAGATCTGTCCGTCGGTTATAGAAATGACATTCGTTGGTATATATGCGGAAACGTCTCCCGCCTGTGTCTCAACGATCGGAAGCGCCGTGATCGAACCTCCTCCGAATTCCGGCGCAACGCATGCGGCACGCTCGAGAAGTCTCGAGTGCAGGTAGAATACGTCACCGGGATATGCTTCTCTTCCCGGAGGTCTTCTGATAAGAAGTGACAGGGCTCGATAAGCAACGGCGTGTTTCGAGAGGTCATCGTAGATAATGAGAACATCCTTCCCCTGTTCACGGAAATACTCCGCCATCGCACATCCGGCATACGGAGCAATGTACTGGATAGGAGCACTCTCGGCAGCGGTCGCCGATACTACTATTGTATGCGCCATGGCACCTTCTCTTGTAAGATCTGCCACGAGCTGTACGACAGACGATGCTTTCTGACCGATAGCAACATATACGCAGATGACATCCTTATCCTTCTGGTTAACTATCGTATCGAGGGCAATCTGAGTCTTACCCGTCTGTCTGTCACCGATGATAAGCTCACGCTGACCTCTTCCGATCGGTATCATCGAGTCTATAGCCTTGATTCCTGTCTGCAGTGGGACCGATACGCTCTTACGTTCAATGATCCCGGGAGCCTCGGCTTCGACCGGCTTGAATCCGGAATGAGGTATCGGGCCTTTGCCGTCAATCGGTTCTCCCAAAGGATCTACTACTCTTCCGAGGAAACCTTCGCCGACGGGAACGGAGAGGACCTTGCCGGTTCTTTTTACCTTGGAGCCTTCCCTTATATCATTGCAGTCAGAGAGTATGGCGACCGATACGGTCTCTTCTTCAAGATTCTGCGCAAGTCCCACGCTGCCGTCCTCGAATTCCAAAAGCTCGGTAGACATGCAGTTACGTATTCCGTAAACGCTTGCAATACCGTCACCTACCATTACGACGGTGCCGACTTCGCCCATATCTATCCTGTTCTTATAATTCCTGATCTGTTCTTTAAGGATATTGCTTATCTCTTCAGGTTTTCTGCTCATATCAAGATATTACTTCCTTTATATTCTTCAGATTCTTAAGTACGCTTCCGTCAAAATGCATACCGTCGACCGTAACCGTTATTCCGCCCAAAAGGCTCCTGTCAACCGTATATGTGGCTTTTATCTTCTTACCGGTAACCTTCGTAAGCTTATCGATTAGTCTGCTCTTCTGATCTTCACTAAGTTCAACGGCACTCGTTATGACCGCATCCGCAAGGTTTTTATAATCCTCATACATGGTGCGGAACTCATCGATCGCGGACAACAGCACATGCATATCCCTGTGCTGCATGATCACATTCAGAAAGGAAAACACCGGCTCACAGACCTGATCCTCAAATGCTTCGTTGATGCTTTGAACTCGTTCCGACTTCGGGACAGCCGGATTGATCAGATATTCGATATAATCCGGATTCTCGTTAATAGTCTTATAAACAAGATCGAGATCCGAACTTATGACTTCCGGATGTTCGTTCTCGAGCATGATCTCGAACAACGCTATAGCATATTCTCTCCCGCCGCCGTTCATACGCTGCCGTCCAGATTATCTATAAAATTGTCGATAAGATCCTTATGGTCATCCATATTGATCTCACGAGCCAGGATCTGCTCGGACATAGCTGCCGAGACATCGATTATCTCTTTTCTTATATATTCCTCGGCATCAGCTTTACTCCTCTCGGCATCGGCTTTAGCCTTACGAATAATGGATTCGGCCTTCTCCCTCGACTCATAGAGCATGACCTCATTACGACGGTCTGCTTTCTCCGTCGCTTCCTTAACTATCTTATCCGCCTCATCCTGTGCGGTCTTCATCTTACTTTCCCATGAAGACTTGAGCTCATCCGCTTCACCCTGAGCTTTCGCCGCTTTATCGTACACGGATTCGACTTCCGTCTGCCTTTTGGCAACGATGTCCTTTACCGGCTTAAAAAGAAACTTCTTAAGGATAAGGAACAGCAAGACAAGATTAAGAAGAGAGATCACTATCTGCCAGATATTGATCGAAATAATGTCAAGATCATTCATATTGATTATCCGATAGCCTCAAGAAGGATATTAACAAGTCTTCCGGGTGCTACAAAGATAAGAAGGATCGCGATAACAAGTGCGTAAAGACCTGTTGTCTCTGCGATAGCACAACCCATAAGCATTGTAGTGGTAACGTCACCCTTGGATTCAGGCTGTCTTCCGATCGCCTCACAGGCAGCAGCAACAGCATTACCTTCACCGATACCCGGGCCGATACCCGCGATCATAGCACATCCGGCTCCGAGCGCACATCCTCCGAGGATGATTCCGATTGCCAATTCCAACATTTTCAAATACCTCCGTTTGAATTCTCGATTGATTTTTTCTTTTGAGCCCTCGCCCTCTTACGTTTAAAGTACTCGTCTTCGGGGAAGCCCCCGGATACGTAAGACATCGTAAGCATGGCGAAGATGAATGCCTGAAGTCCCCCGCTGAACAGATCAAAGTAGACCGAGAGTATAGCAGGAAGACCTATTCTCAGAAACGGGAACTGCCCGAGAAAACCCGGTAGTCTTCCGAATATAAGATTCGATAAAGTCGTAAGAAGTGCCGCAATAAGCACTGAGATGATCGATCCCGACAACACGTTTCCGTAATGCCTGAATGCCATGGATATCGGAGTCGCTATCTCACTTATTATGTTAAGCGGAGCAAGAAACGGCACAGGATCTCCGAAGCTTTTAAGATATATGAGAGGACCCGCCTTCATCTTATAGTAAGTGATAAGGATGAATGTAAGGATCGCCCAGCCTCCGACTATATTGATATCGGATGTCGGAGGGAAAAGTCCTACGAGAGTAAGAAGGCTCGAGCATGCGGAAAGCCCTAAGATGGCTGCGATAAACGGAGCGAATCCCATGAAGAACTCTCCCATATTGGTTTTAACGAGATTCGTGACCTTCTCAACGATCCACTCGGCAGCGATCTGACGCTTCCCTATATCCTTTGTCTTAAGATCATGTGTGAGGAAAAGACAGAAGAAAAGGATCGACAGGATAACAAGCCATGAATTAACCTGCGCTTCCGTTATGGGTAGCCCGCCGAAAGGAAGATCGAGAGTAAAGAAGATATGTGCTCCCGTTATGCTTATCCCTTCATTAACAGGAACAAACAGCACCTTTATAACTATGCCGGCAACTATAGGAAGTATCGCAAGGATAAGAAACAATATGCTCATTCTTCTACTTCTTCCTTCCCGGCTTTCTTGATCATAAACGTTCTCATGAATATTCCCACGGTCGGAAATACCAATGAGATTATAGCAGGGATCAGTCCTATAGGCTCTGCGAGTGAAGCAACAACGATAACAGCCGCCATCATCAAATATCTCATAGTGTGAGAGAACGATACAGTAGTCTTGGCCTGCTTGGAATCTTTACCGAGAGCTTTCTGAAGTCCGAGCCCCATAAAGAAGAAATTCAGGATACCTGCCGACGCTCCGAGAAGATTTCCGAATAAAACAGATAAGTCCCATCTTCCGATGATAAGATAGACTGACTCCATAAGAGCGCTTAAGATAAGCACCACAAGTGCTATATAAACTGTCTCTTTCTTAATTGCAGGATCTATCTGTTTCAATCTATCATCTCCTTGACCTTGCCAATCTTACTACAAAATTGACCATCGGTCAATAATCTATTCGCCTGTAATGTCTGACATTAAATGAGACTCCCGCCTCGCTTAAGACCTCGGGCTCCTCCTCGACAAGCTCCCAGTCCTTAAGCTGATCGAGATCCGGAAAGTATGCATCCGCTTCAAATGTCTTATGTATATAAGTTATTATCGCTTCATCACAAAGATCGAGCATGCTCTTATAGACGGATTCGCCGCCGATAAGAAATATCTTCTCATCAGGATGCATCTTCTCATACTCGCGAAGTTCTTCCCTGTCATGAAGAATTACGGCTCCCTCCTTCTCAAAAGAAGTATTACGCGTAAGGATTATATTTACTCGTTTGGGTAAGAGCCGCTCCCCCGGAAAAGTAAGCAGAGTCTTTCGTCCGAACACCACTGTATTACCGGAAGTATACTTACGGAAAACGCCCTTCTGATCCTCCGGTATGGATATCAAAAGCTCTCCCTTGTTTCCTATAGCCCAATTCTCATCAACTGCAGCGATAGCCGTCATGCTCATAGCGTAAGGACCTCCCCGAAATATCCTGATGAAGACACTTTCTCGTTATTGGATGAAAGATGTGCCGTATCTCCGAAGAACTGAACTCTGAACGAAGTGATCCCCGGAACTCTTTCTTCGCTTCCTACGACCGTAACGGACGATGTCGGCATAAAGAATCCCTGCCAAAGACACGTCGGAGCAATTCCGGTCAAGTGTCCCACAAGAAGTGATGTAACACCGAAGTGACAGAACATAACGATATTCTTATCCGAATGAGACGTAACCTTATACGTCCCGTCACTTTGTCTTATATAGCCGTACTTTCCAAGGAGCTTGTCAAACTCTCCCGTCACATGCTCATACTCATGCCGTATATCGCCGGACCTCATAAGAGGTGTATCGCACCATTTATCCTTATCATGAAGATCCTTATTGCCGTTAAAGTAAGAGGGCAAAAGATCCCAGCACATCAAATCCTCGCCGGTTGACGGCTCTTTAAGATTGTAATAGAACTCCTTAAGCCATGGAAGCGTTACGACATCGTGATCCTTACCGTTTTCTTTTCTCAGATCAAGACAGACTCTTGCCGTATCCTGAGCTCTTCCGAGAGGCGAGACATAGAAATCATCGACGTTCCATGAGTTAACCCGCCTGGCAAGAAACTTCGCTTCCTCCCATCCCCGTGGTGTAAGCGAATCTATCTCATAATCGGGTTCACAGTGTCTTACAAAGATTATATTCATCAGACGGCTACCGGGATTCCTTTCACTTTCGGCCCGTACTCATAACCCTCGAGCCGGATGTTATCGGTCGTGAACTGATAAAAATCAGTAATGCCTTCGTCGATAACGAGCTTAGGCGCCTCGAACATGGGACGGGAGATAACTTCCTTAACGATGGGAACATGTCTGTCATAAACATGGGCATCTGCTATTACATGTACGAGCTCTCCGACCTCAAGCCCCGTGCACCTTGCAAACAGATGAACAAGGACCGCATACTGGCAGACGTTCCAGCCGTTGGCAACTAGCATGTCATTGCTCCTTTGATTAAGGATGGCATTGAGTTTATTTCCCGTTACGTTAAAAGTCATCGAATAAGCACACGGATAAAGGTTCATCTCATGAAGATCCTGATGAACATAGATATTTGTCATGATCCTTCTGCTACTGGGATTATTCTTAAGATCGAAGAGAACGCGGTCGACCTGATCCATGTCGCCTTCTTTATAGTGATGCTTTACTCCCAACTGATAACCGTAAGCCTTGCCGATAGAGCCGTTCTCATCAGCCCACGCGTCCCAGATATGTGTCCCGAGATCCTTCACGTTATTGGATTTTTTCTGCCAGATCCACAGGATCTCATCAACGGCACCCTTAAAATTGATGTAACGCTGTGTAAGCATGGGAAACTCTTTAGACAGATCATAGCGGTTTACAACACCGAACTTCTTAAACGTATATGCAGGTGTCCCGTCCTCCCAATGAGGTCTGACCTTCTCATTCTCGGTCGTATATCCTGAATTCAGGATGTCTTTGATATTCTGATCAAATATCTCGTCTGCCATACTCATAGGCGGTTCCTCCGCTATTTAAGATACTTTAAATATAATAACATACTTATTCGATCTTACATGACCGGGCTTTTCAAAATATATTGAACTCTTTATCGTCAACCCCCTTGCATTAAATCCTAACTTGTACTATTATTTTATAGCTGTCTTGGCTTTACTCGGAATATCGGGGTGTGGCTCAGGTGGTAGAGTGCTTGCTTCGGGAGCAAGAGGCCGTGGGTTCGAGTCCCGCCACTCCGACCAGCTTTCCGAATAAGTACATGACAGAATATCGGGGTGTAGCTCAGGTGGCTAGAGTGCTTGCTTAGGGAGCAAGAGGTCGTGGGTTCAAGTCCCGTCACTCCGACCAGCAGAACCCCTTATTTTAAGGGGTTCTTTCTTTTTTAATTCCATTCTGGTGCAATTCTGGTGCAACTTTTTCAAGAAATCCACTATAGATCTTTAATTGTTCAAAAACAAATTGTTTCCTGCTCAAAACAGCTACAAAGCACTACAATACCCTCTCAGTGACACAAAGTGTGACTGATTGAACGAGTTGGTCAACGTTTTAGTCACTACAGCCCTCTCAGTGACCAAAAGTGTGACTGATTGCACTAGTCAAGCAAAAG
>DJYK01000036.1:0-31170 GCA_002450095.1 Mageeibacillus sp. UBA6980
TGACTTTTAATAGTTAGTCTATCTTATATTATCCGATTAGTATATAATTATCATGAATATTTGTGTAATGGGGTACAGACTATGAAAAAGAGTAAACTTACCAAACTTACAAGTCTTGCGGTTACTTTGTCGGTTATGATGTCCCTGGCAGGATTTGTTCTTGCCGATGAAGTCGAGAATGTTGAGGTCCCCGATACCCCTGCCGTCGAACAGACTGAAGGGTTAGAACCATCTGAACCCGAGATCATCTCGCCTGATGATGCGGAAGATCAGGAAGGATCAGCAGAAGCGACAGAAGCAACAGAAGAATCTGCTGTTGAAAGCCCCGTTACCGATACAGAGGTTACTGAACCTGCCGCAGAAGATCCCGAACTGATCGAAGAGACAGGATCCGGTTCTGCTATATATGAAGGTTTTTTTGAAGTAACGATGGATCCCTTGGATGCAGGTGTTTATTCGGATGTTGATAATGATGAACTGGCTGAGCAGTACATCATGAATGAGATGTCAATCGATATTCAAAATGCTTCCAACGGGAATTCTTTTGATTATACAAATGGTTTGAGTTCTGATGAAATGCAGGTGTATTCCATTCTTCGCGAAGCAATCAGAAATATTGCAGACGGTAATAGGACAGATACTAAGATAGCTATCCCTGACAGTTATTTGAATTATGAGTTTACAGCAGAGCAACTAGGGGTAACTGAATTAGTTCAATCTGCTGAATTAGGCAAAGCTATAGGTGAAGCTGTATCAAGTGAAGCTGTATCGCCTAATGTCAGCAGGATAATGGATTCGGTGATTAATGCCAGTCCTTATGAATTATACTGGTTTATGAAAACGTATAGGTTTGGGTTTGGTTATTATATAAATAATAGTACACAAACTGTTATAGTTCACGTTTCATCGATAAATCTTAATGTAGCACAGGAGTATCAGAATGGTGATACATATACTATGTCGTCTGAATACGGTACTGCTGTCAGAACTGCTGCCAATAACGCCAGGTCTATCATCGAGGCATATGCCAATTATGACGATTACAATAAGCTCCTTGCCTATAATAATGTGATCTGCGATATGGTTGAGTATAACCACAAGGCAGCAGACACAGAAGGGTATCCTTATGGTAATCCCTGGCAGTTGGTTTGGGTCTTTGACGGCGATCCGGAAACTAAGGTAGTTTGTGAAGGATACTCCAAAGCGTTCCAGTATCTGTGTGATAATTCCGTATTCACAGGGAATACCTATACTTTATCTGTACCGGGTTATGCTGTATTCAGCGATGAAAATCAAGGCGGTCATATGTGGAATGTCGTTCATCTTGATGGTCAGAACTATATGGTCGATGTCACCAATAATGACCACAGAAACCCTATGCCTTATTTCCTGATCGGATATACTTCTGTATATACAGATACAGCCAATAATCTGACAGGGTATACATACGGATCAAGCAGTTATTATTACTATAATGATACTTTGGAAAGCTTCGGAACTGCTGCTCTTACGATCTCCGATAAGGATTACGTCTATTCTCCGATCACAGCAAACGCTTTCTGCGGTCATGCCATGCAGATAACGGATCAGATCGGACTCCAGTTCTTCGTGGAGCTTCCCGCCAACGCAGATCCTGATGATTACTATGTAACATTTACGGATAACCATAATCATCTGGACCCCGATGTTCAATATGTGCTTACAAGCTCTTCAAAGGTTTCCAATGCCAATATCTATATGGCTCAGGTTGACCTTACCGCTATCCAGATGGCAGACCTTATTACGCCAATCCTTCATCATAAACCTGACGGAGCCGAAGTTACAGGTCCTGCTTATTCCGCGCAGGATTACATAAACTGGGGAAGGGCAAGGAGCAATACCGTAACAACCGACGCCGAGAAGACCATCCTTAATTCACTTGCGGATTACGGATACTATGCACAGGTATATCTTTCCAGAGTCCGCTCATGGACGATCGGAACAGATTATTCCGGTATGAATTCAAGTGAAACGACATATAATTACAATGAAGTAATGTCCGCCGTTGCCGGAAATGCATTGTCGTGCAATCTTGATCCTTCTGTCTTCGAATCCGGTTCGTACAGCCTGCAGTTCGGCAATACTGTTACTCTTAACATTTATTTGAGACCTGCTTCGGGAGTTGTGATCGATACCGATGCTTTCAGCATAGATGCGGGTGGAAGAAAATGTGTTATTGAGCAGTCCGGAGGAAGGTATGTTATCAGGATCAGCGGCATACCTGCCGGATTTCTTAGGGAGCAGTTTGTAATCTCATATAACGGACGCCGTATCATCACGCTTTCGCCGATGTCTTATGTTTACGATATGTTGAGGACGACTGCAGCGGATGACGGCAGAAACGCCGTATGCGCTCTATATGCATTCGCACGTGCATGTGGCGGTAACTGATCCTGATTTTAACCGAATCATCAATGGGCTGTCTTCTTTTGAAGGCAGCCTTTTTTATGTGATTGAAAATGTTCGAAAATGCCTCTTGACTTAAGAGAGAACTATTTATATACTTATTGAGCGTTTGACGCGAAGGTGTTGATGTGGGCCTTTAGCTCAGTTGGTTAGAGCTCCCGGCTCATAACCGGTAGGTCCCGGGTTCGAGTCCCTGAAGGCCCACCACTTTCACCGCCTGACTTGACAATTGCTTATATGGGAAGATTCCCGAGTGGCTAAAGGGAGCAGACTGTAAATCTGCCGTCTACGACTTCGATGGTTCGAATCCATCTCTTCCCACCAATAGGGTTTGCAGGATACTGCAGACCCTTTTGTTTTGTTTAATAACAGTTTAATTAATCTGCGGAAGTGAAGTGAAGCAGATCGTGTACGCGTCGGAGTCGGTTTTAATGACCTTGGCGTAGATGCATTCGTCATCTTTACGGATCATGATGTTCTGCTTCTGTATAAGGTCGCTCTCGGACTTAAGAAGTGCGAATCTTCCGTTCTCCGAGATCTTAAGAATTGTTCCGTTGTGAATGGTCTCACGTACAGCCTTCTCTTCGAGGAAGTAAAACACGCAGTCTTCAGGCTTGTAATCATCCTTCCAGACAATCTTGTTCTCTCTGTTGTTGTCGAGAAGCATGTTGCCTATTCCGTCGATCTCGAAGTAATCGAGATCCTTCGGAGCGCCCTTAGGAAGGAAACGCCCTTCAGAGACGATGAGGAGTTCCTCTGTGACTTTGTCCTTCGTGCTCTCTGTTATGAATATCTGACCTCCGATCGTGAGGCCCTCGAGTCTTCCCGTTATATTAACCGTCGAACCCATGCAGCCGTACTTCATCTTCTTCTCGGAGCCGATGTTGCCGACAACCGCATTCCCGGTGTTGATGCCGATACCCATCTCAAACGGCGGATATCCGTTCTCTTCATTCCACTTGTTGACTTCTCTTAAAGCGGACTGCATCTCGACGGCGCACTTGACTGCAAGAGTCGCGTGATCCGGAATGTCCTTGGGTGCGCCGAATACGGTGAATATTCCGTCGCCCAAAAACTCGATGACCGTACCGCGGTATTTCTGGATTATGGCTACCATCTGTTCGAAGTAATGGTTAAGGACCTTGATGAGTTCTTCGGCCGATAACCTGGCGCTTAAGGCGGTGAAGCCTCGAAGGTCGCTCATGAGGATCGTAACGTTACGCGTCTGTCCGCCGCTCTTCTGACCCTCAGCCGTCATCAGTGCGTAGTCCGCGATGTCGGGAGAGGTATATCTTACGAGTGCTGAATTAACCTTGAACAACTGAGTGAGGTCTGTGATGACTACGAGATAGACGGACTGGTCTTACTTGTGGTGAGTCATCTTAACGTGTATGTTCCGGACCAATCATTTTACGTGCGACTCGGCAATCTCCTTACATTTCTAATTATATTTCCGACACTTCTGCAGTGCAACCTGGGGACACGGCGACAAAAAGTCTTATACATGTCGCTTAAGCGACAAATGACCTGCAAATTATCCATCGATTTGAATACCGGTATGTGATTTTATCAAAGTGCGACAAAAAGGATTATGTAAAAACCAAAATCATGGAGGAAAAACAATGAAGAAATCAGCAAGATTAATGGCAGCGTTTCTTACGCTTGCTCTTACAGTGCCGGGAATTGCTGCCTGCTCCAAAGGAAACAGCAGCTCAGGTGAAGTATTCACTGATGAGCCATGGTACAACATGACTGAAGTTGCAATAGGCACAGAGTTTGACTATTCGCGCTGCAGACAGCCTTCCTTCGATTATAAGGGGAAATACGGCGATAACCTGGTGTTCCGCGTTACAGGATACCTTCCGCTGCCTGAAGAGGAGCTGTCATTTAAGGAGGGGCTCGATTACCGCATCGATGATTTAAGGGTTTACGATCTGTCAGGTAACCTTGTCTCGATGGTGGACTGCGTAGACCTTTTGCGAGCATTGCCTGATGATGTTGACGGCGGATACATTGAGTCCATCAACATTGAGGATGACGGCTGCAGTATCGAGGTTACAGGCTTTATCTCAGATCCCGGTACCGATTACACTTACATAAGCACAATCAATCTTGGAAGCGGCGAGACAGGCGAGCTTGTTGAGACCGAAGCAGCTGCTCAAGACTCATACATTGCAAGGCTCGAGCAGGATGGCGGTTTCCGTGAGGATATGAGCGAGGCCTGCGGAAGACAGATCGATCCTTTCTGGTTCAACGATAACGGTTATTCATACGTGTTTGAGATCAAGGATGCCGACGGCAGCATTACAGAGCTTGATTTCAGGCAGCTGTATCCTACGGTAAACATTATCTATGCAAATTATTTTGTTGAGATCGGTGAGGATGAGGCTCTCCTGATCGCCGGCTGCGAAGGCGGAACTACCAAGTTCTTCGAGATCAATTTTACTGACGGCTCCGTTACTGATGTCTCGGATCAGATGGGATTCCTGTCGGGTAAGACGGATTTCCTTACCACGATCGAAGGTTACGGAACAGTCGTAAGGGACATAAACGGAATATATACGATCGATTATGCGGCAAAGACCTTAACCCCTGCGTTCCTTTACAGCTATGCCAACATCAACATGTACGAATTGAACTACATGACCCCCATCAGCATCGAAGAGGACGTTACCCTTTTCGCGGGAACAAAGTATAACGTCTCACCTTCTGACATCCCGCAGACGGTTCTCTACATCTTCGAGAAGGCTGATTCCAACCCTAATGCGGGCAAGACGATCCTCGAGGTCGCTTCGACTGACGACTGTTCATACGGCCTTTGCGATGCGGTATGCAGGTTCAATGATACGAATTCCGAATGCTACATTAAGCTCAACACTTCATACAACGTAGATGATGCGGTAACTAACATGTCCGGTGAATCCGGCGACGAAGCAGGCGATCAGGATATCGCAGCTACTGAACTCGGCAACCAGCTTGCCATCGACATCATGTCAGGCACGGGTCCCGATATCATCATTAACGGCGAGGAGTTCGTTATGCTTAATAACGACAACTACCTTCTCGACATGACGGAGTATGTAAATTCCACATTTACTTCTGACAGGTATTTCACGAATTTCTTCGAAGCTGCTTCGGACGACGGCAAGCTCTACCATGTACCCGTAACATGCAGTGCGATGGGTATCGCAACTGACCGCACCAATGTCGAGCCCGGTCAGGTCGGATTTACTTACGATCAGTACGAGCAGTTTGTTTACGATACATGTAACGGTTCGGATCCTATCACAGGCGGAAGAATGTACTTCTTCATTAACTCGCTTAACTCCATGGCCGACCTGCTCATTATTGACGGAGTTGTCGATTATGACTGCGAAGCTTTCAGAACTCTTGCTGAGTATACGTCTGAATTCGTCAACGAGCCTCTGGTGTCAGACGACGAAGATGATTACGTGTTTGTCGATGAAACGACACTTGCGGCGAAGTTCGTTACTATCAACGGTGTTCAGAGTTATTTCGACAGTGTTCTTAACGGCGACAAGGTCCTGCTCGGCATGCCTTCTTACGACGGACGCGGACCTGTCCTCGCAGGTTCAGACTCCGTTGCCATCTCGGCGATGACATCCGCACCTGACGCATGTAAGGAGTTCGTCTCGATTCTCCTCGGCAACGAGGTTCAGGCGGACATGGGTTTCCATAACGGTATCCCCGTCAACAGAGAGGCGTTTGTAAGTGCCTGCAACATGCTCATTGATTATCAGCACCATATGCTGAGCGAGATGAGCAACTATATGTCCGAGGCAGAGATAAGATCCTACGGCATGAATCCCAATCAGATGGACGAGTCCGTAATCAGCGGCTTCGAGTCATTCGTAGAAGGCCTTACGGGATGGTATGACAACGATGCTTCTATCAACGCCATCATAAGGGAGGAGATGCCTGCGTACTTCGAGGGACAGAAGAGCCTCGATCAGGTAATACCTGTTCTCGAAGAGAGAATCCAGACATTCCTCGACGAGCGCGGATAACAGGAACTTCTGATTATTCCTGAATATAGAAAAAATGACCAGGTAGCTAATTTCGTACCTGGTCATATTAGTTGTTGGTTCCCCTATGTAATGAATTTTGTGGTTTAAATTTGGGTTAAGCCATGTTTTAAGCATATGGCTGTTTCTCGAAATGAACAATGATTACCAATATGATCGGATCGTTAAATTATCTGTCTGTTCTTCTTTGGAGTTTTCATTTCATTAACAAAAGCCCCCTTGAAAATCGCATACTTCGTGATATGATGTATATCGCGATGAGTAGTATTACGTTATGAGAGGCATGCAAGATGATGTCTTTGCAGAATCTTGAAGGGAGTAACATGGAGGAATCGTAAAATGATAAAAGCGGTAAAGACAATAGGGAAAATCTTACTGGGATTATTAATTGCTCTTGCGGTATTTGTTGCGGGATTGTTTGTCTACAATCAGATCATGCTTAAGAAGGAAGCGGTGATTTTTGAGCATCCGCCTGTAGGTCAGTTCGTTGAGGTCGACGGGCACAACATGTGCATCTATACAGAAGGTGAGGGGGACCATACATTGGTATTCTTGTCAGGTTCCGGAATTTCCTCGCCCATATACGATTTCAAGTCTCTGTACTCGTTGCTGTCTGACGACTACCGTATAGTTGTTGTAGAGAAATTCGGTTACGGCTTCAGTGACGTTGTCGAGGGTGAGAGGTCGATCAGCACTATCTTAAGACAGGACAGAGAAGCGCTTGCGCTGAGCGGAATCGAAGGACCTTTTATTCTGTGTCCTCACTCATTCTCGGCACTTGAGGCTTTGATGTGGGCACAGCAGTACCCGGATGAGATCGAGGCTATCGTGGGACTTGATATGGCTGTCCCGCAGACTTATGAGAACTATGATCCCAATAATCATTCTTATGATGTGCAATACCTGCTCATCAAGGCTTTGCGCCTGTCCGGCATATGCAGACTGTTTCCCGATGACGTGCTCCTGTATACGGAAGGATTGACGGAAGAAGATATTCAGACTTTCAGACAGATCATGTATGCGAGACTGCTGAATGAGACCGTTTTGAATGAAGGTAATGATATCCCGGAAGTCAGTGAGCAGATCATGAATGCTCCGCAGCCTGATATTCCGATGCTGCTTTTCGTTGCGGACGGAGGCGAGGAGGATGTGGACCTGTGGCGCAGACAGACAAATGATTTCGTGCAGGAGCAGGTAAACGCAAGCGTAGTAGAACTCGACTGCGGTCACTTGGTTTATAACTTCGAGCAGGAACGGATCGCCGCCGACATGAGAAGTTTCATTGAAGATCTTGACAGGTAAGAAAAGTATGACTCTAGAAATTCCTGAATAATCATATATAAAGTCAAAAGACCGGGCACCAAAAGTGTACCCGGTTTGCGTGGTTCGAATCCATCTCTTCCCACCAAATAGGGTTTGCAGGATACTGCAGACCCTTTTGTTTTGCTTATAAAAACGTGTGTTACAATAAGCGTGTTCGGCTATGTGGGACGTGCACGTTATTGATTGGAGATATTTATGGATTTTACACCGGATGTTTATGCTACGTTTCTATCGCTCCTTCCTCCGATAATAGCGATAACTATGGCTCTTATAACTAAGGAAGTTTACTCTTCGCTTTTTATCGGTATTGTTACCGGAACTTTGCTTTACAGCAATTTCAACTTAGAGATGGCTTTTAACACTTTGGTGGGAAATGGCAGTGAGGCCGGCCTTGTGCCGGCTATGGCATCCGAGTCTCATTGTGCGATGCTGATGTTCTTTGTGCTTCTTGCCTGGATAACTGCTGTTATCAACCAGTCCGGTGCTGCTAAGGCTTTCGGAAGATGGGCGAAAGACCATATTAAGAATAAGAAGATCGCGCAGATCGTCACCATCATTATGGGAGTTCTTATATTCATCGACGACGGCTTCAACTGTATGACCGTAGGCTCTGTAATGCGTCCTGTTACCGACAGGTATGGTATATCGAGGGCGAAGCTTGCCTATCTGATCGATTCCACTGCCGCTCCCGTATGTATTATAGCGCCGATATCATCATGGGCCGCCGCTGTAACTTATTCCGTTCCTGAAGGTAGCGGTATCAACGGTTTTATGATGTTTCTTAGGACCATACCGTTTAATTTCTATGCTCTCGGCACGCTGGCGTTCATGATAATGCTGGTTATTATGGATGCAGACTTCGGTCCTATGAGGAAGTTCGAGAAGTCTGATCTTAAGGTTACGGGAACTAATTCCAACAGTATATCCGTATCTGCGGAGGACTCGCTTCCCGCTCCGATATCTGATAAGGGGCGTGTCATTGACATGATAATCCCTGTAATAGTCCTTATAGCAACATCGGTATTCTTTATGGTCTATACAGGAGGTATCACAGATGGAGTGGGATTTATTGATGCCATATCCGACTGTAATTCAGCCATGGCCTTTGTGATGAGCTCGATAATTACGCTTATATTTACCTTCATACTTTACACAGCAAGAAGAATCGTTAAATTCAAGGACTTCATGGCCTGTTTTCCTGCCGGGTTCAGGACTATGGCCGGTCCTATGATCATTCTTGTGATGGCATGGACGTTGTCGTCCGTAACTTCTCTTCTTGGAGCTGATGTGTTCATACATGATGTGATCGCAAGTTCCGCAGGAAGTCTTCAGATGCTCCTTCCGGCTATAATCTTTCTTGTCTCGGTGTTCCTTGCTTTCTCCACGGGAACATCATGGGGCACATTCTCGATACTGATCCCGATAGTGGTAAGCGCCTTCTCGGCAAAGCCCGAGATGCTTGCTATCTCGATATCGGCATGCCTTGCGGGTGCCGTATGCGGAGACCATTGTTCTCCGATTTCAGATACGACTATAATGTCGTCTGCGGGTGCCGGATGTGTTCATCTGGATCATGTTTCCACTCAGCTTCCGTATGCGCTTACTACGGCTGCAATATCCGGCGTTACTTATCTTGTTGCCGGAATTCTTGCATATAATCTGGGAAGCTCGGTTGCACTTGTCTCTTTGCCTGTCCTCTTGTTGCTGGTCTATATTTCCCTGAAGGTTATGAAGAAGAGAACAACCAAATGAAAGCAAATAAAAGCAAACGATTGACTTTGAAAATTCACGTTGTTAATATATCTGCATGATCAATCTTGAAAGACGTAAACAGATACTTGATATCCTCGAATCAGAGGGTTCGATCAATACCAATGATCTCTCCGAGAGACTCGGTGTCACGGGCGCTACCATCAGAACAGACTTAAGGGATCTTGCCAGGGAGGGCGCGATCGTAAGATTCCACGGCGGTGTCAGACTTCCCGAAAGACCGAGAGATGAAGTAAGCGAGAACTATATGGTGCGTTCGGTCACCAATATTGATCTTAAGAAACAGATCGGGAAAAAGGCGGCTTCGCTGGTAGGTAACGGTGATACCATCTTTATGGATGCGAGCTCGACCGCTTTTCATATGATCCCTTATCTTGAGAATACCGTGGATGTAACGGTCATAACCAACGGTATAAATACGGCGATCGAATTGCAAAGGTACAATAATTTTAAATCGATTATCCTTATCGGCGGAATGCTCCGTCCTCATTCGGGAACGATCGAAGGCGTTATGAGCCGTGAGATGATCAACAGGCTTTCTGCCGAATACTATTTTGTTTCCGGCAACGGTTTTTCCGCTGATGCAGGATTGTCCGGAAATAACTTCTTTGAATTGGAACTTAAGCGTATATGTGTTGAGAGAAGTAAGAATATCGTTGCCCTCGTCGATTCCACAAAGATCGGGGACGATTCTGCCACGGTCTTCATCACTCCCAATCAGATCGATTATCTTATAACGGATAACAGAATTTCCGAGGCTACTGCCGAGCATATAAGATCCAAGGGTATCAATCTTCTTATCGCAGGGGAGGATAGAAGATGATCGAAGTCAATCCCATAATCCTTCCCGCATGGATCGGAAACAAAGCGGTCTTTCAGCAAAATATTCCTTTTGTTATCGAGGGAAAGGCTGCGCCTTCCGCAACCATAACTCTCGAGATATCCAAGGATCCTACGGACGGACGTAAGGTATCCAAGCTTGATACGGATTACGGAGTTATCTTAAGCCTCGAGACAACTACTTCGGACAAGGGGTATTTCAGGTTCAATATCCCTGCATACAGGGCCTCTACCGATACGTATACGTTTGTATTCAAGTGTTTTCAGAATGTTGTCAGCTTTAATGACATACGATGCGGAGATGTCTGGGTGTTCCTCGGGAATGATTTCCTGAGTATTCCGATGCGCAATGCCAATGCGCCGAAGACGCCTCTTAAAAGACATGTTATGACGCATCTTCGCTTCTTTACGCCTCCGAGGACGGGCCTTGAAGAGGGAGAAGAGGATATAAGTTATGAGGTGAAGACTCATTTCAAGGATACAAACTGGATCAAGATCACCGATACAAAGCAGCTTGCAAATGTATCGTCGTCTGCGTTTTCCTTTGCCTATACGGTAGCGGATCAGGTTAATTACCCTATCGGTGTAGTCGATCTGTCGACACCGGGCTCTACTATCCTTAACTGGATCTCGGATGTGGTCATAAACGGTCAGACCGCTCTTTACGATTATCTTAATGAGTTGGGACTTATCACCAACGAAGAAAGATATAATGCTCTGATCAAAAGAGACCGTCAGATAAGACATGAACAGCAGCTTCGTGAGGATGTATCGTCCGGAAGAAAGAACCGTGATATAGATCTTGCAAAAGAGAACGAATACGGAAAGATCATGGGGGAGAGTACGGCGAAGGAGAATATCGAGGCTGCTTCCACGTTGGATTTCCCTACATCGAAGGATTCCACATTCCGTACAAGAGCGGTTCCTTCCGATCCGGGCATGTCAACTACAAAGAATCTCGACTTTGCAATGGTTTCCAGTATGCAGGAAAAGTCCGGTAAGTCATCCAAGACCGTCGACGATTCACAGTACATCAAGAAGAAATTCCGTTTGTCTACTCTTTATAACTGCAAGCTCGCGGCTCTTACAGGACTGACTGTAAGGGGAATGTGTTTTTCTCCCGAAGCCGAGGAGCAGCTTTTCGGAAGGTATGATCTTCTCCTTATGGGTCTTCTCGGTACATTGTCGCAGACTTTCGAGCCCAAGGAAGTCTATGATGAAAGCCTGATGCCGTCGTTCCTTATAGTCACGATGCATCCGAAGTGCGTCGACCGCGAATTCCCTTATAAGGTACTGGAGTTTAACGAGAACCTTCGTGAGTTTACGGGCAAGCTCAATATGCCGAGCGGACTTGTAAGCCTGCATGATCTTCTGCTGCCTGATAAGACCAAGACCTTTACGCTTGGCGTCAGACTCGCGGTGATCGCTCTTGGTCTTCATATAACACCCAAGATGCCTAAGTCGTGTCCCGAGTGTATCGGTGTCGAGAAGGCCGGAAATAAGCTGATACTTGAATTCGATAATCTTGCAGACGGCTTGAGACTTGCGGAAGGCCGGACAGAACTTAAGGGGTTTGCCATATGCGGTGAAGACAGGATCTTCTATCCCGCGTCGGCGAGGATCCTTCACGGCGTAAGGGTAATGGTGTGGAGAGACGATATCGATGAACCGGTAAGCGTAACGTACGGATTCTCACCGTTCCCGCATGATGCGACATTCAAGAATCTCAACGATCTTCCGGTAATGCCGTTCAGATTTGACAGACTGCCCGCCTTCTACGCGCCTGATCTGTATTTTGCAAGCTGTGATGATCTTGACCTGATCGGTATGCGGGAGTGGGGAGATGATTTTGAGGTCCTTAAGGTATTCCGTACATTTAAGGGCAACGGTGTTATTGCTTCCGATAACATGAATAAATCCGAGGGAAGCTCATCTCTTCATATCAGATATGAGACGGAGAATTCACTCTACGGATTTGAACCCAATCTCGAATATGCTTCGTTGATGGGACCTCTGATAATCAGGAACAAGCACAAGATCGGAATAGATGTCTTTAATCCCGATGCTGTCAGAAAAGAGCTGAGAGTGGAAGGATTCACCGAGGCTGAGATCAAGCAGTCATTAAACTGGCAGCATATCGTTCTCGAGTGGACCGGGAATGATGACATAACGCTTGAGCATCTTAAGTTCACGATAGTGGATTCGTCAAAGAACGGCGAGATCTACATAGACAACATAAGGTTTTTGTAAGGGGAGTATATATGTTTGATAAGCTTCTGCCGGCGCTTGAAGAGAGCATGAAGAATGACAGCGGTTCTATGCCCGTTGTTTTCGAAGGGCTTGAGCAGATCCGTGAGAAAAAGGAAGCGGATTCCCAGATGAGCGTGCACTCTTTTCATGAGCTTTTCTATCTCAGGAGCGGAAGAGTAGAGTTTATTTTTGAGAATACGAGCAGGGTGCTTGAACCGAATACGACGCTCATAATCAAGCCTTTTACTGCACACAAGATTCGTGTCATATCGAAGACTGCGGACACGATAGGTCTTTACTTCGGCTTCTCAAAGCCCAATAACCCCGGAACTGCTCAGCCTTCGCTCGAGAGCTTTCTGGAGTTTGCAGGATCCGAAGGGAACGGTGTTCAAAGCGATTACGGCAATCAGTCTTTCATCGTGCTGTCGGGATCGTATAAGAAGAGCATCGGAAGCCTTCTTGACCGTATAGTGGATGAGAAGACCGATAATGAGTATAACAAGGAACTCATGATGGAGGTCCTTACCGTCGAGTTGATGCTTACGCTGTCAAGGGCGCTTAAGAAGGAGTGGGAGGACAGTCTTCGTGTTCGTAACGGCAAGGCCAGGGAACTCGTGCTCATAGCCCGCGATTATATCGATGAGAACTACGAGAGGGGGATCACGGTCGCCGAAGCCGCCTCATATGTATTCTTAAGCCAGGGCTATTTTACCCGCGCGTTCAGGGATGAGATCGGCGTAAGCCCGATGACTTATCTTATGAAGAAGAGGATAGATAAGGCCTGCGAACTTTTATGCAACGATGAGATCAAAGTGTCCGGTATTGCTTCCCAGGCGGGCTTCTCGAGCCCTCAGCGGTTCAATGTCGCTTTTAAGAAACTGATGGGCATGACTCCTCTTGATTACAGAAAGAGCAGGATAGGAAGAGGGTAATATTATGTACGATTATAAGAACGATAATTCCATACCCGAGGAGAGCCGCGAGAATATGGACCTTCCGGCAATAGAGGATGCCGTAAGGACCATACTTAAGGCCGTGGGCGAAGACCCCGAGAGAGAGGGGATCCGCGAGACGCCTCAGAGAGTGGCAAGGATGTATGCCGAGATCTTCTCCGGACTTCACAGAAACGTCGAAAAGGATATCAAGGTCTTCACAGAGGAAGGAAATGACGAGATGATCCTTATAGGAGACATCCCTTTCTATTCGATGTGTGAACACCATCTGCTGCCTTTTCACGGTAAGTGCCATGTGGTCTACATCCCGAAGAACGGTAAGATATTAGGCCTTTCCAAAGTCGCGAGGATCGTGGATACATTGTCGAGAAAGCCTCAGATACAGGAGAGGCTCACCAGTGAGATCGCAGATACGATCGAGAATGCAGTTGATGCCAAGGCCGTATGTGTGGTAATCGAAGCGGAGCATCTTTGCATGACGATGCGCGGGATAAGGAAACCCGGTTCGAAGACCGTTACATCTGCGATGAGAGGCGGCTGCCGTTCCGATCTTCGCACCAGAAACGAAGCGCTGTCATTGATCAACCGTCCGAGAAGCTGATGGGTAAGATAAGTATATACGGAATCCTTAATGTTACTCCCGATTCCTTCTCTGACGGAGGAGATCATTATTCGGTTCAAAGTGCCTGCGAATATGCTCTGTCGATGATGGAAGACGGAGCGGATGTCATTGATATCGGCGGCATGTCCACAAGACCCGGGTTTACCGATGTTCCCTGTGAGGAAGAGATACAAAGGATCATACCCGTCATAAAGGAGATCAGAAATGCCGATCCTTCCGCGATAATATCAGTCGATACATTCCGTGCGCGTACTGCCGATGCCGCCATCGGTGCGGGTGCCGGTATCATCAATGATATCTCGGGACTTATGGGGGATCCCGATATGGCCGGAGTCATCTCATCAGCAGGCGTGAAGGCTGTCCTTATGAGAAACGGTCTTAACGGTGATAGTCTTGACGCCAATCAGCTTATTGAGGCGACGTTAGATAAAGCCCGAAGTGCGAGGATAAAAGACGATAAGATCATCCTTGATCCCGGAGTGGGATTTACGAAGACAAGACAGGAGGATATAGAACTTATAAGGCATATCCCCGATATGATCGCCCGGTGGGGATATCCCGTTCTTCTGGGGGTGTCGCGCAAGAGGATTACCGCCGAGTTCTACCAAGGTCCGGTCGAACCCAAGCAAAGAGTCGGAGCGAGCATTGCTCTTAGTCTGTACGGGATAAGCCTCGGAGCGTCTGCTCTGAGGGTGCACGATGTTAAACAGACTGTTGCAGCCGTCAGAGTATTTAATGAGATGAGGGACAAAGATGAACAGGATAAGTCTTAAGAATATAAAAGCATTCGGATATACGGGGTGTCTTCGGGAAGAGAAGGAGAACGGGCAGTATTTTTATGTATCTGTCGATATGTTCCTAAAGGATATTCCGGGTGCGGTAAGCGATGATCTTACAGGAACGGTAGATTATTCGAAGGTCTATAAGATCGCAGAAGACGAGGTTAAGACAAACCGATTTGATCTTATCGAACACTTAGCCTTTGTTATCGGAAGAAAGATAATCGAAGCATATGATCTTATCGATTCGGTAAGCGTCACGGTGAGCAAACCCGATGCACCCATCGAAGGTGAGTTCGACACGGCAGAGGTCATGATAACCGTGAGAAGACGCGAGGCCGTGATCGGATTCGGAGGCAATATGGGAGACAGGGAAGAGATCCTTAAGTCTGCGGTAAAGATGATCTCTGATGATCCTGCTGTTGAACTTATAAAGTGCTCTTCGTTATATGAGACCGAACCCGTAGGATATGAAGATCAGGATGATTTCCTGAACGGATGTCTTCTTATAAGAACGTATCTTACGCCTGTCGAACTTCTTCATAAGCTCCAGGCTATCGAGAATGAGCTTCACCGTGTAAGAACGATAAAGAACGGTCCGAGGACGGTGGATCTCGATCTTCTCCTCATGACGGGAGTAAGACTTGATACGGAAGAACTTACCATCCCTCATCCGAGAATGTACGAGCGGGCATTTGTTCTCGTTCCTTTGAAGGAGATCGGAATGTACAATGGCAGGATACCTGACGACAAACAGGTCAGGTATTACGGTCCCTTTAAGCCTCTTAATTGAAGTTTAAGAAATAAAAATATATAATTCACGGGTAATCAAGAATAAGGAGAAAGCTGATGGCTGAAAACAACGCTCAAGCTGCAACGCCTGACAACAGCAGAAGGGATAATAACGGTCAGAACCGCGGCTCGTATAACCGCAACAACAGAAACCGTAACAGAAACCGCAACAGGAATAATCAGAACAGGGACGGTGTACGCCCCGAGAAATCCGAGAAGACCGAGAATCGCGGCAATAGAGAAAATAACGATAACAGGAATAATCGTAACAGGAATTACGACGATAACAGAAACGGCCAGAAGAAGGACGGCAGAAAGAACGACCAGAACAGAAAGACTCACAGAAGGCCGATCGATAATCCCAAGCCGATAAAGCCTGCTGAGGAGACCCTGGCTGATATTAAGGCTGATAACGACAGAATAGAGAAAGAGATATGGATCGAGATCGCCGAGATCCATACGATCAAGCTCGAATGAAGAAAGGTCTGTTTATAACATTTGAAGGGATAGACGGCTGCGGCAAGAGTACGCAGATCACTTTGCTTAAAGAGAAGTTCTCATCCGAGAATAAAGAATTTATCGAAGTCAGAGAACCGGGCGGAACCCGTGTCGGAGAGAAGATAAGGAACATCCTTCTTGACAGGAAGAACGATTCGATGACCAGGATGGCAGAGCTCCTTCTTTTTGAAGCGGCAAGGGCGCAGATCACCGAAGAAGTTATAATCCCTGCCATCGGAAACGGCGTTAACGTAATCTGCGACAGATTCTATGATTCCACGACTGCATATCAGGGGTATGCCAATAAGATGGGGCGGGATCTTACGGATTTTCTGAACCTTAAAGCCACATCCGAGACGTCTCCCGATATAACTTTTCTTCTTGATATAGATCCGGAACTAGCATGGAAGCGAAGGATGGGAAGAGGGGAAGAGGACAGGATCGAGATGCTCGGTCTGTCGTATCAGGAAGAAGTAAGGACCGGTTATCTGGAACTTGCAAAAAGCGAGGAAAGGATCGTTATCATCGATGCCTCGCGTGATCCTGAAGTCATACACGAGGAAATAGTTAAGCATATATGGGATTTGACAGGCTGACAGGTCAGGAATCGGTAAAGTCAAGGCTCAAAGACATTGTTGCCGAGCCGTCCGCTTGTTCGCTTCTTTTTGAAGGAGTCGAAGGGATAGGTAAGCACCTGTTTGCAAAAGAAACGGCAAAGGCGATCCTGTGCAGTAATCGTTCGCGCTCAGGTGCGTGCGGTAAGTGCCCTTCCTGTAAGTATATCGATGCCGGAACTCATCCGGATCTTATCGAGGTGGAGCCTACGGAGAACCGTAAGAGCATAAGGATCTCGGATCTTCGTGAGATCATACGCGATGCCGAGGTCAAGCCTCAGATCTCCGACTTCAAGGTCCTTATCATCAATGCCGACAAGACGATGTCCGATTGTCAGAACCTCATGCTTAAATCTTTGGAGGAACCGTCTGAACATATCGTTTATATCCTTCTTTGTTCTGATACTTCCAAGATATTAAGGACGATAATGTCCCGTGTGATAGAGATACCGTTCCGCGAGTACACGGATGATGAGATGAAGTCCATACTAAGGCAGAACGGCGGTGAAGACGTCGATGACAGGAAACTTGAGTTTTTGTCTGTCTTCTCGTCTAATGTTCCGGGCAAAGCGCTGTCTTTGCTTAACGATCCGGATTTTCTCGAGGAGAGGGATCACATCTTTGATCTTGTAATGAGGATGCCGGGGTTGGGTTACACTGACGTTCTTTACGACGAATTCGATTATTTCAATAAAAATCATGATAAGATTGATGAGCTGCTGCTGCTTCTTATCTGGACATTGGGGGATATCGCTTCCGCGATAGCCGTCAGAGATCCGCAGAATATCAAGAATGCGGATAAGAAGGAAGACATCATAAGGTTTGTGTCACAAAACAGCTATGTGACACTGCTCAATATAAGCAATGCCGAGCAGGCGGTTACGGACTTTATCGAAGCGTCTTCCGTGAATACGAGTTTTGAGCCCGCATGCTGCAATATGCTTTTACGTATACATAAGGAGTTAAGATATGAAAAAAGTCGTTGACTTAAGCTTTCGCGAAGGCGGTAAGACTACACGTTATATCTGTGACGGGATCGATCTGAAACCCGGAGATCTCGTTATGGCACAGACCCCGTCGGGACCTGATCTCGGTAAGGTCATGGATGTGCCGATGCTGCTTGATGATTCTCTTATCGGGGATGACGTTGAGCCTGTGCTTCGGCTCGCGACGTCAAAAGAGATCGAGAGAGGAGAGCTTAAGAAGGTAAAAGAGAAGGAGGCTTATGATCTTTGCCTCGAACTTATAGGAAAACATCAGCTCGATATGAACCTTGTTGATGCGGTGTTCTCTTTTGACGGTAAGAAAGTGACATTCTTCTTTACCTCGGATAACCGCGTCGATTTCAGGGAACTTGTAAAGGATCTTGTTTCTTCATTCCGTGCAAGGATCGAGTTAAGACAGATAGGATCGAGAGATCAGGCCAAGCTCGTCGGCGGAATGGGTATGTGCGGCAGGGAATTGTGCTGCTGTACGTTCCTCAATAAATTCGCTCCCGTTACGCTTCGAACCGCAAGGGATCAGGGAATGTCCCTTAATCCGGGTAAACTCAACGGTGCGTGCGGAAGGCTGATGTGCTGTCTGCAGTTCGAGAAGGAAGCGTATGCCGACGCCAGAAAGCGCCTTCCGAAGCAGGGTAAGAGGATCAGGACTCCTGACGGTGTAGGTGTTGTTTCTGATGTTAATTACATCGCAGAGAAAGTAACGGTCAAGTTTACGGAGAATGATTCCTTTACGACAGAAGTATACGACTGGGAAGGCCTTGCACCTTTGAATAACGATTTTGTTCCACCCTGCATGAGGGGCAGAAACGGTGAAGATGAGGATAATGCAACTAATGATGAAGATATCTGATCGTTTTTGAACTCTTTGTTAATCCTTGATCTTTATCGGACATTTTTTAAATAAAATATGTGATAATTAGATTGCATATCAATATAGGAGGTTTGCAAACATGGCATATGTAATTTCAGATTCATGCATCTCTTGCGGAACTTGTGCAGACGGTTGTCCCGTATCGGCAATCTCTTCCGGAGATACACAGTACAACATCGATCCTGATGTATGCATCTCTTGCGGAGCATGCGCAGGTGTTTGCCCTGTATCTGCGATTTCCGAGGAATAAGATCTAACCTTAAGAAATCCGTAAAGAGCCGTTCCTTCACCGGACGGCTTTTTTGTTTGTCTTGACAGTAAATGAAGCGGTTGGTATATTTCTTGTGGTTAATAAAGGCTAACTATAATTATAATAAACTAACTGCGAGGAGCGTAATATGAGTTACAGGATCGTACTTATAAGACATGGTGAATCTGAATGGAACAAGGCAAATCTGTTTACCGGATGGACTGATGTTGATCTCTCGGATAACGGAAGGGAAGAAGCGAGGAACGGCGGAAGGCTTCTTAAGGAAGAAGGGATATCATTTGATATCTGCTTCACTTCGGTATTGAAAAGAGCAATTCATACGGCAAATCTTGTTCTCGACGAGATGGATGAGATATACATCCCTCAGATCAAGTCATGGAAACTGAATGAGCGCCATTACGGTGCTTTACAGGGATTAAACAAGTCGGAGACCGCCGAGAAGTACGGAGAGGATCAGGTTAAGGTCTGGAGACGTTCCTTTGATGTCTGCCCGCCTGCCCTCGAGGAGACGGACGACAGAAATCCCGCCAATCAGCCTGCATATAAGTATGTCGATAAATACTTCCTTCCTTTGACTGAGAGCCTGGAGACTACGATACAGAGAGTTATTCCGTATTACCTAGAGACGATCGTTCCCGAGATAAGATCCGGAAAGAGCGTTCTCATTGCCGCTCACGGTAATTCTTTAAGAGCTTTGGTCAAGTACCTCGATAACATCTCGGATGAGGATATAACCGGACTTAATATCCCTACGGGAACACCTCTTGTATATGAGCTCGGTGATGACTTTAAGGCGATAAGCCACAGGTATCTCGGCGACAGCGAGGCTATAGAAGCGAAGATGAAAGCAGTAGCCGCACAGGGATCAAAGAAGAATTGAACGGAAGGTAAGCACGCGGTAAAATAATTACCGTTATGTGTGAAGATAAGCTTACTTTCGAAGATCTCGGCCGCAGAGGCTTTACAATGTACCAGATCAAGGACGGATTCCGTTTCGGAACGGATACCGTCCTTCTTTCGTGGTTTACTGCCTGTTTCATTAAGCCCGGTAAGGATATCAGATGCCTCGAGCTCGGTGCAAACTGCGGTGCCGCCACTCTCCTTTTGTGTGCGCGAAGGGAGGGGGTATGTGTTGATGCCGTTGAGATCGATGAGACCGCATATAATGTTCTTGTCAAAAACATCGGTATGAATTCCCTGTCTAACCTTGTATCGGCTTATAACGCGGATCTCAGGGATCTTCCTTACGAGATCAGAAACAGGCAGTATGGTCTGGTCTTTATGAATCCTCCGTTCTACAGATCCGGGACCGGACCTTCGACATCCGCTGATAAGCCCGGAAAGCTCAAGGGCAGATTTGAAAAGAACGGCAGCCTGGAGGACTTTATCCGTACTGCAGGCTCCAGGCTCATTCCTTCGTCGGGGATCATGACAATGGTAATGACTTCCGACAGAGCGTCGGAAGCGATGTATCATATGGAGAATAACGGGATCAGGCCCTCTTGTCTTATAAGTGTCCATCCGTTTATCGATAAGCCTTCCAAGATGGTCCTTATAGCAGGGAAAAAGACAACTTCGACTATCCCGCTTGAGATAATGCCGCCGTTGATATTAAATGAAAAGGATGAGGATACCGGAAAGGTAAGATCATCTGAAAGAATCATGAGAATATATGAGAAGGAGCACACGGATTGCTTTATCTGGTAGGGACACCCATAGGGAATATGAAAGATATCTCTTCGAGAGCCTGTGAAGTATTGGAACAGGTCGAATACATCGCATGTGAAGATACTAGGGTGACAGGTATACTTCTTAAGAATCTCGGTATAGAGGGAAAGAAGCTGATCTCATATCACGAACATAACAAGGTATCCAAAGGCGAGGAGATTATAAGTATCCTTAAAAGAGGTTCGGATGTTGCTCAGGTATCCGATGCAGGAATGCCTGCCATCAGCGATCCCGGAGAGGATCTCGTTTCTTTGTGTATAAAGGAAAATGTGGATTTTACCGTTATACCGGGTCCTGTCGCCGCAATCACCGCACTCGTTATGAGCGGTCTGTCCGCCCGATACTATCATTTCGAAGGATTTCTTCAAAGCTCGGGTTCAGAGCGCAGGAAGAGGATAGATAAGCTTAAGGAGTATGATGAGACTATCGTCCTGTATGAAGCCCCTCACAGACTCGTAAAGCTTATGAACGAACTTGATCAGGAAGGTTTTGGCGACTGCCGCATAGCGCTTTGCAGGGAACTTACCAAGAAGTACGAAGAAGTATTAAGAATGACTGTCAGTGAGGCCTGCGAGTACTATAAGGACAATGAGCCGCGAGGGGAGTATGTCGTCTGTCTCGAGCCTTTGAAGACAAAAGAAGCCGTTCTTGATCCCGAGAGCATAGACTCGGAGATATTAAGGCTGCGTGATTCTGGTCTGCCTGTGAAGAAAATCGCTCAGATCCTTTCCGAAGATACGGGAATATCCAAAAAAGAATTGTACGCTCATGTGCTTAATCTGTTAAAATCATAATTGATGTTTGGGAGGGCTTTCGGCTCGTGAATGATTTTAACGGGGACAAGATAACAAGAGAGGGAATGCTCTCTTATATTAATGAACTGCCTTTGATAAGGTTTATCCCTCTTGTAAGAGGTGAGTTTAAAGCGGTTGCCGCTATCGATCCGTGGGAGAAGGAGATATGCTTTTCAGACGGGATGAGCGATATCCTCGGGATCGCCGCCGGATCGTTCATGTATCTTTCTCAATTCTATCAGTACATACCCGACAGTGACCGCGCTGTCATGACAGCCAAATATGAAGCATCCATAGGAGAACTTATGGAGCATGATACTCATTCCGTCGTCTTGTCCCACAAGATCCGCGGGATGAACTCCGAATTATTCGACATCGAGCTCTGTCTGAAGGTGGAAGTGTTGGACAGATCCAGGTTTATCATCGCCCTTGTAAAGGATATTACTCCTTCGATCAAGATCTCCGGATTTAATGAACTGTTCGGTCCTGAGATTCATTCATATCTTTTTGTTTATGACATCAACAGGGATTTGTGCATCTTAAGCGATAAGTTCGTAGAAGAATTCGACCTTAAGTCTCATGAGATGACAAATTTCAGGGAGACGTACAGACAGTATGTTCATCCGGATGATTCCGAGATACTTCATGAAGCGATAATCAACTATATCCAGGACAGAACGCAGGACGTAAGGCTTCAGGTCAGGTTCCTGGCACCCGGAAGAGGCGAGATATATCTTCGTACGGACGGTTTTTCCGATTACGGCAGCGAGGGCAAATACATATCCGGCATATTCTCTGATGTTACGGATTTTGTTCATGAGGATTTTTTGTGGGATAACATCATCGACGGATTGAATGCATCTATCTTCAATACGAATCTCAATAAGAACGTCACGACCGTCTCGGAGAATATAAGGGATATCCTTCCTGATTTTCCCTTGACTATCGAAGGCGATTTCATAGAAGCTCTCGAGTCTTATATAATCCCTTCCGACCGTCAACGGTTCAGGAATATCATGAACCGCTGCGTACAGGAGATAGGGACGCGCTTCGCGATCGAAGTCCGTACAAAAACAAATGAGAATAAATCGTCCTGGGTTGCCATCAGAGGTAAGTCTTTTGAGTACAAGAACAGTATGACGAGAGTTCTTACCGGAAGCATACTTGACCTGTCGGCCATGAACGAGGTTAAGGAGACTTTCGAGAGAGCAGGTTTCTCTCATGAGATAACGGGACTTCCGACAGGGCAGCGTCTCGAAAGAGACGTTAACATCGTAATAAGAGACGGAAGCGTCAGTTCTGCTGCCGTTATCATGTACGATATAAACGATTTCCATGAGCTTACCGACAGATACGGTAAAGCGGCCGGCGACCTTATCCTTATGAATCTAGCGGATTTTCTAAGGGAGAGCCTTCCGGAACACGCAAAGCTGTATCATATCGGTACCGATAATTTTGCCGTGCTCTGGCCTGAGTCTTCACAGATCAAGGCCGGTAAATACATGAAAGATGTTATCGAGCATTCCGAAGAGCCTTTTGTAAATGAGTACGGGAAGTTCTTCATTAATCTTATCGCTTCGGCCGCCTTCTATCCGGAAGGAAGATCTGCCGAGGAACTTCTAAGCCAGGCTGAGATAACCTTGCATAAAGTTAAGGAAGACAAGAATTTGAGGTATGCCGTCTTTTCGCCTGCGGATCGTAATGAGCTTCGTGAGAAACTCGATTTTCAGATGACGATCTCGTCCAATATAATGAACGGATTCGAGAACTTTATGCTCTACTATCAGCCTCTGACGGATGCCAAGACCGGGCTTCTGAGAGGGGCTGAGGCTCTGCTTCGCTGGATCAAGCCTGACGGCAAGGCCGAGAACCCCGAGAAGGTCGTTGCCGCTCTCGAAGCGACGAATCAGATGGGGGCAGTCGGAAGATGGATACTTAATGAGGCCGTAAGGCAGTGCGCTGAATGGATAAGCAAGGGCGCTCCCAAAGATTTCTATATCCACGTTAACGCCACCGCAGATGATCTGATCACGGAGAACTACGTCGATCTTGTTCTTGAAACTCTTCGTAAATACCATCTTGCTCCCGAGAACATCCTTATCGAACTTACGGAGACGTCACTCATGCAGAATATGTCTCTTTGCAGGCACAATATCGAGCTTTTGCATGAGAATAACATCAGAACCGCTTTGGATGATTTCGGTTCCGGTTATTCGTCGTTTAATTATCTTAAGGAACTTCCCGTAGATGAAATCAAGATAGATAAATCATTTGTCGATGATATGCTGTCGAACAGATTCGATAATACTTTCATATCCGCCATGACGATGCTCGCTCATTCTATCGGTAAAGGTGTTGTCGTCGAAGGCGTTGAGAACGAAGAACAGTATAAGATGATAAGAGACATGGATGCGGATATCATACAGGGTTATTACTTCGGTAAACCGATGTCCGTATTCGCTTTCTGGAATAAATACTTTATCTGAGTTATAATTTATAGGTTAATCATCTATCAGGAGGGTTACGGTTATGTCAGAGAAGACACCGTTTTACATCACTACGCCCATTTATTATCCTTCGGGCAATCCGCACATCGGTCATTGTTATTCCACTATCGCATGCGATACGGTAGCAAGAATGAAGCGAATGCAGGGCTATGATGTAATGTTCCTGACGGGAACCGACGAGCACGGACAGAAGATCGAGAAGAAGGCTTCTGAATTAGGTACGACTCCTAAAGCTTATGTCGATGATATAGTAGCAAACTTTAAGAAGTTGTGGTCAACGCTCGGAATTACTTATGACAGATTCGTGCGTACCACGGACGATTATCATATTAAGACTGTTCAGAATATCTTCGAGAAGCTCTATAAGGACGGTTGGATCTATAAGAGCGAGTATAAGGGTAAGTACTGCACGCCCTGCGAATCTTTCTGGACAGAGAGCCAGCTTGTTGACGGCAAGTGCCCCGACTGCGGACGTGAGGTTACAGATGCTTCCGAAGAAGCTTATTTCTTCAAGCTCTCACATTTTGCACCCAAGCTTAAGGAACTTCTTCTTGATGAGGAGAGGAACTTCCTTAATCCCAAGTCACGCGTAAATGAGATGATCCACAACTTCATAGATCCCGGTCTTCAGGATCTGTGTGTATCCAGGACGAGTTTTAAATGGGGCATTCCGGTCACATTTGACGACAAGCATATCGTATATGTCTGGATCGATGCTCTGACGAACTATATCTCTGCATTGGGATTTATGAACGATACTTATAATGATTACGAGAAGTTCTGGCCTGCCGATATGCATGTAATGGCTAAGGAGATCGTCAGATTCCACTCTCTTATCTGGCCTTCGATCCTTATGGCTTTGGGCGAGCCTTTACCCAAGAAGGTCTACGGTCACGGCTGGATCACATTCGGCGACGGCGGCAAGATGAGTAAGTCCAAGGGTAATGTTATCGATCCGTTTGTCCTGTGTGACAGATACGGCGTTGATTCCTTGAGATATCATCTTCTTCGCGAGATGGTATTCGGATCTGATTGTCCGTATTCGAACGAGCAGATGTTCACAAGATACAACAGCGACCTTGCCAATGATCTCGGCAATCTCGTATCAAGGACAGTCGCGATGATCGAGAAGTATTTCGGCGGTACGCTTCCCGAGGATAAGGACTTTAACGAGACCGATGAAGAGCTTCTTTCAATGACTGATGAGCTTCCTTCGTTTGTCGACGATGCATTTACGACTTTGAGATTCTCGGAAGGACTCGAGAAGATCTTCCGTACTATCGCGAGAGCGAATAAATACATTGACGAGAATGAGCCTTGGATACTTGCAAAAGATGAGGCGAAGAAGGGAAGACTTGCCGCAGTTCTTTACAATCTTCTTGACACGGTAAGGCGCTGTGCGATCCTTCTTTCACCCGTCATGCCTCACATCTGTCCCGAGATCTTCGAACAGATCGGAGCAGACGAGAGCGTTACCACATGGGAAGCCGCAGGCAAGCGACATGCTCTGTCTGCTACTGTTACGGTTAAGAAGGGAAGAGTTCTGTTTCCTCGTATAGATATCGAGAAGGAACTTGATGAACTCGAGGCGATGAATAAGCCTTCCAGAGAGCTTCCCGAGGAGCCTTTGAAAGACATTACCGACTTTGATAACTTTGCCGCATTGGATCTTCGTGCCGTAAAAGTCCTCTCCTGCGAGAAGGTTCCGAAGTCGGACAAGCTTTTGAAGTTTATCGTTGATGACGGATTCGGGGAGAGACAGGTCCTTTCCGGCATCGCCAAGTATTATGAACCTGAACAGCTCGTAGGAAAGACTCTCGCGATGATTGTTAATCTCGCACCGCGTAAGATGATGGGCCTCACGAGCAACGGTATGATAATGTCGGTCCGTGACGGCGATAAGTTCAGAGTAGTCGAATTCGGTGATGACATTAAAGCAGGGGCGGATATTTCCTGATGTCTCATAAACACCGTGAGATCGTTTATCCTAAAGGTTTTCAAGGTGTCTTTGATACACATGCCCATCTTTATGATGCTAAATTAACTGATGATGCAAAAGCTGTCCTTCACAGGGCAGCTTTGTGCGGTGTGAGCGCGATACTGATCCCGTCAGACAACGTAACTACAAGTGTACAGGCGACGGAATATGTTACGAAGTGGGACGGATACGAGGGTATTGATCTGTATTGTTCGGTCGGGGTTCATCCTCACGAAGCATCAACCTATGAGAAGTATGATGCAGGTCAGTTTATTATCGATATGGTCTCGCATCGTGACGAATATAAGATAAAGGCGATAGGGGAGATCGGCCTCGATTATTATTATGATCATTCCCCCCGTGATGTTCAGCGTGAAGTGTTCAGGAAACAAATAGATCTTTGTTACGATCTTGATATTCCTTTTATCCTTCATGAAAGAGATGCCTCTTCGGATTGCCTTCAGATACTTAAAGAGTATAAGGATAAAGGAAGGCTTCTTAAGACTCCCGGCGTATGCCACTGCTGTTCCTGTTCTGCGGAAGTTGCAGCAGAACTTATCAAGATGGGTTTCTTTATCGGATTTGACGGGCCTTTAACATTCAAGAATAATAAGAAGACACCGAGGACTTTGGAGGTCTGTCCTCTTGACAGGATCGTTGTTGAGACGGACTGTCCTTATCTTACGCCCGAACCGAACAGAGGTGCGCTTAATGAGCCCGCTTTCGTTCCGTTCGTTGTCGAGAAGGTAGCAGATATCAAAGGTATTACGATCGAAGAAGCCGTGCGTATCACGCATGACAACGGAAACAGACTATATCGGATCAGTTGAGGGAAACAGTATGCAGAAGAAAGAAAAGATACTTGTTGCAGTCACGGTAGTAATGGTGATCATACTCGGGGTATGTTTGTTCTATGACAGGACTTCCGCTCTTATGGCGAGGACGCTTTCATATGATCTTCCCGAGGGAGCCAAGGTGGTTGATATAGATAAGCACGGGTTTCTCTTCTACAGAATAGGTTATGAAGCGAAGGTTGAGATCAATCCCGAGTATCCGGAAGATATGCTCGAGAGATTTATCGATTCATACGGTGAATCCGGAAGGATGCTGTCGGGAAGCGAGTTTGCCACTCTGGCTTCATATATGTTTGATAATTACTACTCTTATGTTGATATTAAGCCCTCTCCCGCGCCGGGGTCGAGCGTATGGATGCAGGAGGCTGATATTCCGGGAGGTCATCACGTGCTCCACTTTATGGACATAGAAGAAGGCGACCACTCATATCTCTACATCTATTATGTACGCTGATAATTATTACTTATGTCTGACGTGAAAGAGAGAAAAATAAGGATCATTATAACGGTTGTTTCCGTTCTTTTACTGTCCTTTTCCGTTATTCGTCTTCTGTTTCAGATCATTAATATAACCGCGGTTTCCGTCGACAATAATATCAGTAATGAGATCCGGGATTATGTCAGCTTCAGACTGACCAGGTATATTCTCGACGGTGTCAATCCGTATCAGGTTGATTTTCTGAACGTCCCTAAGGTGCCTTTTGTGTTCTCGTATCCGGGGCTTAACGCTCTGATCGTTGCTGTCGTCTGTCGTGTTACCGGGATGAGCATTATCGCGGGAAACTACACCGTAAACATCATAACGGTTCTTCTGACGACTGTTGTCCTGTGCCTATTGACCAAAGACGTAATAAAGGGCTCCAAGGTGACGGGATTCATCTCGATAGCGGTAAACACAGCAACATTTTTCTCTTTATTCGGCGTCCCTTTCTTTAACCAGCATACTGATTCTCTCGGGATACTGTTCTTCTCGTTTATAATGCTGTGTGTCTATAAGAATCCTAAAAAGACGCTTATACCGTCGCTTCTTACTGTTTTTCTTATATTTACAAAGCAGATCATGGTGGTTATGGCGCTGCCTTTGTTTGTCTATTATCTTATCCTCGACAGAAAAAGCGGGTTAAGATACTTTCTTCAATGTGCGGTGACGGGGATACTGACCGTTGTCGTCGTTCAGCTTCTGTTTCCGTTATTTTGGACTCAGACGATATATACGATATTTGCGATCAATGACGACTACGGTGATTACATATGGTCAGTTATCAATATCTTATCTTTCTACGGACGTTATGTAATGTATCTTCTTGCTTCTGTCTTAAGTGTCTGTTGTCTTTTATATATCAGGAAAAAGGAAGATCCGGGATCCTCTGTATTTAAGAGGATCAAAGCGTTCATCAAAAAAGCCGACTATGAATTGTATCTTGTTTTAAATCTCATATTCGGCACATTGTTTCTCATCTATTTTGCCAAGTGCGGGATAGACGGTTTTAAATACTGTCAGGACATGCTCGCTCCGTCTTTGTTCGTGCTCTCGGTGTTTCTATGGAACGGAAGACTGGGATCTTCCGTTAAAGACAATGAGCTTACCCGTGCACTTATCGCGTCCATGCTCTGCCTTATGTCTTTTGTGACTCTTTTCTTCTTCGATGATGATATTTATCACAAAGAGGATGTTGAGAATTATACGAGGCTCGAGACGCTTATCGGTGAATACGCTGATCAGGATATCTTTCTGGGAACAAACGCGACAGGATACCTTCTTAATGAGGATATCTGGGATGGCGACAATATCTGGTTTGACGACGGCCAGATAGGGTTTATAAACGGGGATATGATAAGCAATAAGCTGTTCGATGCCGTCTTCTATGGCGAAGAGGTTTGGAACGCGGGCAATTCCTATGCCTTCGAAGTGAATACGAAAGTAAGAAACGGAGAATTCGCGCTTATAATCACGAGTTTTGATGAAATCATAGATGATCAGATTCTCGAACAGAATTATTACATATACGATGTGATTGGATTGAAGACAGATCAGCATGATATAGTTGATGTAACGATCTGGCTTCGAAGATGAAGGTGAAGGGACGGGCTATGCATAGATTTCTGATATTAGGAGCAGGTCCTTCCGGCCTGACTGTTGCCAACACTTTGCTGGATAGAGGTGTCGATGACTTCATTGTCCTGGAAAAGGAGGATGAAGCCGGAGGTTTGTGCAGGTCTGAAAAAGTAGACGGATCGCCTCTTGATACAGGCGGAGGACACTTTCTTGATGTAAGAAGACCGTCGGTCAATGAATTTCTCTTTAGATTTCTTCCTGAATCCGAATGGGATATCTATGAACGCGACAGCCGCATCCGCGTGAACGGGCAGACGGTAAGCCATCCTTTGGAGGCCAATATATGGCAGATGGATATCGATACGCAGATCGAGTATCTCATGTCGATATCAAAGGCAGGGTGTGTCACCGGGAAGCCGATGCCTTCGTCATTTGTCGAATGGATTAGGTGGAAACTCGGAGACAAGATATCCGATGATTATATGATCCCTTATAACACCAAGATGTTTGGAGATGAGTTAAACGAGCTGGGTACCTATTGGCTCAACAAACTCCCTGATGTGAGTTTTGAAGATACATTGAGATCCTGCCTTGAGCACAGAGCCTATGCCAAGCAGCCGGGACATGCGAGATTCTATTATCCGAAGAAATACGGGTACGGTGAATTGTGGAAAAGGATGGCTGCAAGATTAGAAGACAGGATCATATATAATGCATCGGCATCCGTTATCGATTTTGACGATCACCTTGTAGAAACGGTTGACGGGCGTATATTTGAAGGACAGACTATTATAACAACGGTTCCCTGGCCCGGATTTAAAGTATTAAGGGGTATGCCGTCTTCTGTCTTCGAGCGTATCAAAGATCTGAAGTATACCGGCGTGGTTATCTCGTATTGCGGTGATACGCTTGATTCAAAAGCTCATTGGATATACGAGCCCTCGCCCGATAAGGATTATCACAGATTGCTTCTAAGACATAATTTCTGCCCCGGATCCAAAGGATACTGGAAGGAGACCCGTATCGGGAGGTTCCGTGACGAAGAAGGAATGATATCATTTACCAATGAATACGCATATCCTCTCAATACAAGGAATAAACCCGAGATCATGGACGAGTTGATCAAGTGGTCCGAATCCCGAGGGGTATACGCAGTCGGCCGTTGGGGAGAGCATGAGCATTATAACTCGGACGCGGTCGTTGAAAGGTCGATACAGCTTGCTGAAAGATTGATCGGATTTACGGAGAAGATATGAATAAGACGATAATAGTCATGCCTGTTGCCAATGAAGAAGAGACGATGGGACAGATAATAGACGAGATCCTGGCCTTGCCGTATGAGGATCTGTATCTCTATCCCGTCATAGACTCTTATTCCAAGGACAGGACAGAGCAGATAATACGTTCCTACGAGGGGACAGGCCGCGTTAAATGTATTTTCTATAAAGAATCAAGGGGAGTCATCAGCTGTTACTTTGAAGGCTACAGACAGGCTTTAAAGGACGGTGCCGACAGAGTGATCGAGATGGATGGCGGCGGAAGTCATAAGCCATCGGAGATCCATGAGTTCATCGAGAAACTTGATGAAGGATATGATTGTGTATGGGGATCCAGATTTACAGAAGGCGGCGGAATGAAGAACGACCCTCTGTACAGGAAGATCTTAAGCGGAGGAGGAACGATCCTTTCCAACCTTGTGTTAGGCACAAGGTTAAAGGATATGACAAGCGGTTTTGAAGCGTTCAGAAGGGAGATCCTCGAGCAGTTTGACTTTGATAAGTTCCTGTCAACGGGACATATGTATCAGACTGAGATGCGGTTTTACTGCAGGGGATTTAATACCGTGGAAGTTCCTATCAACTATACTGCCGGAAAGTCTTCGCTGAAGCTTCGGTCGGTCACGGAAGCTCTGTCTATACTGTTCAAGCTTAAAAAGAACGAAAAAGAAGTATGGAAAGCTGACCAAAAGAAAAAAGTTTGAAAAAAGACAAAATTCAAGTTGACAATATAGGTGTCTTTCGTTATACTTCTTTTGCGCTTCGAAGAGAGGCGAACCGGCAAACTAGGAAGCTTAGCTCAGCTGGGAGAGCATCTGCCTTACAAGCAGAGGGTCACAGGTTCGAGCCCTGTAGTTTCCACCAGAACGGCGCAGTAGTTCAGCTGGTTAGAATGCCA
>DJYK01000036.1:31179-111866 GCA_002450095.1 Mageeibacillus sp. UBA6980
ATGTTCGCAATATCGTGCATATCTAGTATACCAGGGCGCGGTAGTTCAGTTGGTTAGAATGCCAGCCTGTCACGCTGGAGGTCGAGGGTTCGAGCCCCTTCTGCGTCGCCATTGTTACCGGTCGAATGACCGGTAATACTTTGCCCAGATAGCTCAGTCGGTAGAGCAGGGGACTGAAAATCCCCGTGTCGGCAGTTCGATTCTGTCTCTGGGCACCAAATAAGCTCCGCAGTTGCGGAGCTTTTTGTTTTGCAATGATATCAATTTTGTTCTGAGATGCTAATGAACGGCTCTGCTAGTTGCGGAGGAGCGAAGCGACGAGCGCACTGTTCGACGCCAAGAGTCTTCATTAGTATCTCATTCCTGAGATCTTCCACTCTCCGTCGATCCTTGTAAGATACAGATGAGTGGTCGTCGGAACAACTTCGGGTTCAGGCCACATCTGCATCTCCTGTTCGATGTAGACCTGCATATAGACGGTGTCTTCGTTATATGCGATGAATTCCTGAACCTCTTCGTTCTGAATGGTTACCGCTCCGTGTCCCGTAAAGTAGCGTAAGGCCGTATTGCGACTGATATAGTTATATGCCAGACTGTCCGGCGGGAAATAGGGTTCAAGTTCGGTAAGGTCTGCATCCATCGATATGACGTTGGCAAACAATGTGGTGAATTCAATGCCGTACTGCTCGAGCGCTTCTCTCTCGGGATGATTGGATGAGAAATCTGCTCTGTAGAGGTCTGTAGTCTCGTTATATTCAACAGGCTGCACTTCACCCGTATAATCCCTGACTTCGATAGAAGGCTCCTCATAAAGGCCGCTAATGCCGTATGTGGTAAATCCCGTGATGGTTCCTCCATAGGGTTCGACATACTGAAGCTCCGATTCGTCCGGAGGGATTTGTTCGGTAATGTAAGTCTCGTCGAGCGGGATGCCGTTTACATAGACAGTTGAGTTCTCGGGGATGGTTATAGTAGCCCCTTCGAAAGGCTGGGCGGGGAAAGTGATGTTGGCGAGTGTCCATGTGGGGAAACCGAACTCTCTGGTCGCATTAAGATCTCTTTTTAATGTAACGGTACCGATAACATATCCGTCTGCTTCGATCGCGTAACTCGGATTCTCGGCCGTGTATTCGCCGGATTCCGTATAGGTGAGGACCTTGTCTTCGATCATATGAAGCATAAACTCCTTTACCACATCCTCGTTCTCGAACTGTGATACCGTCGGATGTTCGGACATATTGTTCCAAAGATACTCAATGTCCCTTTGCTGGAAGTGTACGAATATCTCATCCATCACAAGACCGGGCATGGAGGCCTGATATGAGGTCTCATACTTGATCAGAAAATCATTGAACTTACGGTAACCGTACATTATTGCGACAGTACAGGCGGTAAGCCACAGGATAAGGACGGCAACATATACGTGAAACTTCTTCTTTTTGCGCTTATGCGGACGCTTTTTACCGGAAGGTTCCTGCTGTATACGGGGTTCTTTATTTATTACCGGTGTATTGACACGGGCGGATTCGGAAGAATAGCTTTTGGGACTTTGATCATGCTTCTTCATTTGTCACCTCCGAAGAAGCGGCAGAACTTCCCTGTGGGAGTACGACCCATGCCGTGGGGATCGCTCTGTCTTGTCTTATATTGGCATTGTCGATGATCTCTTCGCCGTTGTAGTACATGGAAGAAGACATGCCGCCGTCGAGGTTAAATGCGTTTACTGCTCCGTACTGGACCATGATATCGATAAGGTCTGCCATGGTAGCACCCATTGAAGAGGACCTTCGGCCCTCGATGCACAGAAGGAGCACGGCACCGTCGGCTCTCTGACCGATCGCCGTTCTCGGATTAAGGCCTCCGCCGACGCCGCTGTAGTTGGCAGCCTCTCCGTTGACTATAAGGGAAGGTCCGAATGAGACAGCATCGCGAAGTCCGATGCTCTCTGCGTATCCGCCGCCGAAAGTACCGACTACAAGGATATCGTCCTGAGTAAATCCGACAGTGGGAAGGGCGGTCCTGGTCTCATATATGGGATTTCCGCTCTCATCGGTCCCCGCTTCGTAGAATTCGTCCGCATTGTCGGCTCTAAGTACTCCCTGGCTCATGACAACGCCTACAGGCCATCCGCCGATCCCGAGTCCGCTCTCGTCCTCATACTGTCCGCCGTTAATGCCGGCGACGGCGCCGTATTTATCAATCAGCTGCTCAAGCGTCATTCCTGCGCCCGAATGTGTGTAGTTGTCTATCGTAGCGCATATAACTCGTGAAGGATCGTATACAACGAGCATCGCTCCGTGGTACATGGGGCCCGATATCTCATGAAGCTCGATGCCGTCGCCGTCAGGGTCGAGATTAGTCTCCTGCTCGATCCCTGCCTGTCTCGCTGCTTCGGCCGCGGCTGCCGCTTCCTCTCTCATGACCGATACTAGATCGGGATCCGTTATGTGGTCGAATTCGACGGTCTTATTGCTCTCGAGGATCGCGTTTATCTGATCATCCGGCAATACCATCCTGATCGCTATGGGTCCTGCCGAAGACTCCATCATCGATGAGACGAATATCTCCCTGAAGTGTTCGGACGGTCCGTTTATCGCTAGTTTAAGACCGCCGTAAAGACCTATGACGGCGATGATCAGCGTTGTTATGAGAAAAAGAAAGAATATTCCCGTTATCTTAAGAAATATCTTCATATAAAACTCCTCAAAAATAATTCTGTAATCATTTTACAGTTTTCTTGAAAAAATCAATAACTAATTTATAATACATTTGTTTATTTAGCTTTAGGGAGATAGAAAAGTGGAAAAATCATTTTCGAAGAGCATTGAGCAGACACTAAATGAGCTTAACACAAACGAGAATACCGGACTTTCTTCCGAGGAGGCTTCAAGAAGGCTTGCCGAACATGGTCCGAATTCATTGGGAGAAGAGAAGAGGACTCCTCTTTGGAAGAGATTCCTGGCACAATTTGCCGATGCAATGGTAATCATTCTTATTGCTGCCGCGATCCTTTCGGCCTTTATGGCGATAAAGGAGAATGCGGGATTCGAGGGCTGGATAGATGTATTCGTGATCCTTGCCATAGTCATCCTGAATGCCGTTCTCGGTGTTTATCAGGAAGGTAAGGCGGATCAGGCGCTCGCGGCTTTGAAGAAGATGAGTTCTCCCAAGACGAAGGTAGTAAGGGACGGAGAGGTCCTGATGATCGATTCCGAGCAGGTTGTCGAAGGCGATATCGTGACAATAGATGCAGGTGATGCGATATCTGCCGATATAAGGCTTTTGACATCAAGCTCTCTCAAGGCCGAGGAATCTTCACTCACGGGTGAGTCGGTCGCAGTAGACAAGGACGCCGAACTCGTTCTTCCTGAGGATTGCACATTAGGCGACAGAAAGAATATGCTCTTCATGGGAACTTCGGTAACTTACGGAAGAGCCAAAGGCGTAGTAGTCGGAACCGGTAAGAATACCGAGCTCGGAAAGATCGCCAATAAACTCTCTTCTATCGAGGAAGAGGAGACTCCGCTGCAGAAGAATCTCAATCACTTAGGCAAGATCCTTGCCGTTGTTTGCATAATAGTCTGCGTGATCGTATTCATCGTCGATGTATTCGTTCAGAAGGACAAACCGACCGATGCTTTGATGACGGCTGTATCCCTTGCCGTTGCGGCAATACCTGAAGGAATGGCTGCCGTCGTAACTATCGTTCTGTCGATCGGAATGACAAAGATGGCCGAGAACAACGCCATCGTAAAGAGACTTCACGCCGTAGAGACTTTGGGATGCGTCGATGTTATCTGTTCCGATAAGACGGGTACGCTTACTCAGAATCAGATGACCGTTAAAGTCCTGTTTGACGGTGACAAAGTAGTAAATGTTGACGGAAACGGCTATGCGCCCGAAGGAGGACTCTCTGACGAGGAAGGCAAGTCGATCGTTCCCGAAGGTAAGATTGAAACATTGATAAGAGCAGCCGTTCTTTGTAACGATGCCAGCATCGTAAAGGACGAGAACGGTGAGTATACCTGTATCGGCGATCCCACGGAAGGTTCTTTGACTACTCTCGGTATGAAGAACGGCATGAGCCGTACCGAGACGATGGATAAGTATCCCAGAGTAACAGAACTCCCTTTTGATTCCGACAGGAAGATGATGACGACATATCATTCGGGTATCATTGACGGACAGATCGTCTCCTATACGAAGGGTGCACCCGACATAATTCTCGACAGATGTACTTCATATGAGAGTTCGAACGGTCCCGTTCCGATGTCTGATGAGATGAGAAAGAAGATCTTTGATCAGAATCATGAGTTTGCAAGCAGAGCGATAAGAGTTCTGGCTTTTGCTTACAGAGTCCATTATGAGGGAACCGAGGCTGATTTTGATCATGAGACTCAGCTCATCTTCATAGGTCTTGTCGGTATGATCGACCCCGAACGTAAGGAAGCAAAGGATGCCATCGCCGTATGTAAGGAAGCGGGCATCAGAACCGTAATGATCACGGGAGACTTCAAGGATTCCGCAGTAGCCATCGCCGGCAATCTCGAGATGATGGACGGCGACGCCCAGGCTCTCTCGGGTTCCGAACTTGACAAGATCTCCGATGAGGAGCTTCGCGTTGCCTGTGAGAATACTAACGTTTATGCGAGAGTATCTCCCGAACATAAAGTTCGTATCGTAAGTGCCCTTAAGGCTAACGACCACATCGCTTCCATGACTGGTGACGGTGTCAACGACGCCATGGCGTTGAAGTCAGCCGATATCGGAGTCGCAATGGGTATCACCGGTACTGACGTCGCAAAGAATTCAGCCGACATGATCCTTATGGATGATAACTTCGCGACCATCGTCAAAGCCGTCGAGCAGGGAAGGGTCATCTATTCAAATATCAGGAAGTTCGTAAGCTTCCTTCTGTCATGCAACGTAGGTGAGATCCTTGTCATCTTCCTGCTGTCGCTTATCCCTGATTCGGTTATCGACGGCATAGCCGCGCCTCTTACGGCCATTCAGCTTTTGTGGCTTAACCTCGTAACCGATTCATTCCCGGCACTCGCGTTGGGAAGAGAAGCCGGCGAGCCCGGTATCATGAAGATGCCGCCAAGACCTAAGGGAGAGCCCATCATCAACAGACCTATGCTCATTCAGGTCATCGTACAGGCTATCTCCATTTTTGTCTGTGTCGCACTCGCGTTTCTTATTCCTCTTACGAATAACAACGGTTTCTTCTTCTCCTCTGATATAGGAGCACTTACGGGTGCACGTACCGTTGCTTTCGCGACATTGATCATTGCCGAGCTTCTCAGGGCCTATGCATCGAGATCTGAAAGGGTATCTGTTTTCAAGCTCGGTCTGTTTGGCAATAAGATAATGAACCTGTCGGTTTGTGCGTCTTTGGTACTTCTTATCGCAGTTATCTATATCCCGGGTGTTAACGGTCTGTTTGACAATGTGGCACTGAACCTTCAGTCCTGGCTTGTTATAATACCTCTGGCGCTTATACCGTTTACAACAAGTGAGATATTTAAGGCGATAAAGGGAGCGGCAGGCAGTAAAAAATAAGTTTGCACTGTAAACAGCCTTATGTTATTATTTTACGGCTGAAAACATGTTAATTATTAATCGGAGGCTTATTAATGAGCGCACTTGATATTATCTTATCTGTTCTTGATATAATCCTTGGTATTTCCATGGTGATCCTTTTCCTCGTTCAGGAAGGTAATGACCAGGGAATGGGAGCGATCACGGGTTCATCCAATGATTCCTATTACAGCAAGTCCAAGGGACAGACTCTCGAGGAGAGATTAAAGCAGGCGACAAAGCTTGTTGCCATCCTCTTTGCCGTTGTATCCGTAGTACTTTACTTCTGCGTAACCAAGGGATTCTGATAGGACAATTACAGATCATCTTTTAAACCGCGCCTTGAAGGTGCGGTTTTTTATTCGTATACTTTTCTTGTGATACACACGGAGGCTTATTATGGCAAGGGGAAGAAAAGATATAAAGAGCGCGGATAAGGTGAAGAGCACTTTCGCTTTGAATATGAGTCTGAGACAGAAGGCAAGACGGCAGGCGGCTGAAGGAAGATCTTCCGATTCACCGTCCGATTTTACGTCTATTGCTCCGAGAGGACCTTTGCAGGTGGTAAACCGCGTAGTAGGGGTCCTTGTCCAAAACGGCGACGGAGGACTTGTCATTCCCGACAAGGCGTTCAGGGAGACTGATCTCGGCGTGATACGTATCGACAGGAAGGATCTGAACGGCGCTCCTTTTAAGATGACCGTCGTTTGCGAAGTGCTCAATCCCGATAATACAGAACGTGATTTCAGGGGGAAGATCGTCGAAGTTCTCGGAGACATGGGAAATAACGATGCCAGGATGTTGGCCGTGTTAAGGCAGTTCGGTCTGTCCTCATCGTTTCCTGATGAAGTGTTGAACGAGGTTAAGGATCTTCCGGTTGACCCCGAGCCTTCGTTGATCGAAGAGAAGATCAGAAACGGAAGGAAGGATCTTAGAGATATTCTTACGATCACGATAGACGGGGAAGATGCGAAGGATCTTGATGACGCGATATCAGTAAAGGAATTAGATAACGGAAACTACAAACTGTATGTTCATATAGCCGATGTATCCGATTATGTTAAGGAGAATACACTCCTTGACGGCGAGGCGATGCTAAGAGGAACATCCGTATATCTTGCGGACAGAGTCATCCCGATGCTCCCGCCAAAACTTTCAAACGGTCTTTGCAGTCTCAATCCCGAGAAGGACAGACTCGCGATGACATGCGAGATCTATATTGATTCAGACGGTAAGACATACGACGGAGATGTTTATGAGAGCGTTATAAGATCTGACAGACGTATGAGTTACAACGAGTGTTACAGGATACTCACCGAACCGGATGACCGCGACGATGAAGAGTATGGTCCGATCCTTCCGATGCTCTATACTATGAGAAGGTTAGCCGAGATCTTAAAGCGAATGAGAGACGGTAAGGGAGCCATTAACTTCGAGTTCCCGGAAACGGATGTCATCCTTGACGATGACGGGAAACCCGTAAAGATAATGAAGCACCCGATAACGTTTGCCAACGGCATAATCGAGCAGTTCATGATCTGTGCGAATGAATTCATAGCAGAGAAATTCTCTCTTATGAAGTACCCTTTTGTTTACAGAGTTCACGATGACCCCGATCCCATAAAGCTTGCAAGGTTCTCGAGAGTTGCAAGATCATTCGGTGCAACGGGTAAACTCGGCGGGAATGTTACACCCATGGATGTCGTTCTGTTTATGGATAAGGTGAACGATGATACGGCCAAGCCCATGCTCGACCAGGTTCTTCTGAGGTCGATGGCAAAGGCTTGCTACAGTTCCGTCAACAGCGGTCACTTCGGTCTGGCTTCTGATTTTTATTGTCACTTTACAAGTCCGATAAGGCGTTACCCGGATCTTTATATCCACAGGATAATAAAAAGTTACCTTCACGGCGAGGACAGGAAAAAGCATTTCGCGGGTCTTGTGGAGTCAGTGGCAAACCACAGTTCGGAGATGGAGAGGAACAGTACGGATGCCGAGCGCGCCTCCAAAGCGATAAAGATATGTGAGTATATGAGCGACAGGTTGGGGGAGCATTACGACGGATATATCACTTCGATAATAGCACCCGGTGTGTTCGTTATGCTCGATAATACCGCAGAGGGCTTCATCCCGTTCCGATCGATGAATGATCATTATCTGTATGATGAGAGGATGTACCGCGCGGTCGGTGCAAGGGGAGGACTTAAGCTTACCATCGGCATGAAGGTCCGTGTGGTTGTCGCGAGGGTCGACATGGAAGCCTGCAAGATAGATTTTACCTTCGAAGAGGGCTTCGAGAGGAAAAACAGCAGTACAAATGCCTCTGGCAAAGGTCCGGGCAGACGGAAGATAAAGAGAAACAGAAAAGGAAGAAGATAAATCTTCTTATCTGACGATAAAAGCGTCTATGGCTTTAAGAAAGTCTTCGCAGTTGTCGGAATAGATCTGGCACTCGAGCTTCTCTGAGGGGACGATGCTGAAGATACCCATAAGGCTCTTGGCATCTACGTTGTATCTGCCTGATATGAGGTCTATGTCGTATGTGCAGAAATTGGCTGCTGTCACAAAATCCTTAACGTCGTTTATAGTCATAAGTCTTACGTTAACCGTTGTCATGACTTACCTCCTTAAGAAAATCAGTAAATTTACGGGTTATTACATCCCATGTGAATCTTTCAAGGACGTACTGTCTTCCGGTATTGCCCATGGCATCGGCAGTATCCGGGTTCTGAAGATAGTATTTGACGGCACCCTCGAAATCATAGAAATCCTTAAAGTACAGACCGGAGTTCGATTCCCTCGCGAAAGCGCAGGTTACGTCACAGTTCTCGTGTACAAGTACCGGTCTTCTGCAAAGCCAGCTCTCCATTATAACTATCGAGAAGCTCTCGTGTGTTGAAGGCTGACACATGCAAAGAGAAGCTGCACACGCATCGTATTTATCCTCTCTGTCGACGAATCCGAGATCGATGATCTGCGTGGAATAATCCTTCGGAATATCAATGCTTCCGCCTCCTATCAGGATGAGCTTCAGACTGTCGAACGAAGGATTGCGTTTCTTGAACTCGCAGAAGTACCGGATTAGAAGATCGACATTCTTTCCCGTATCCTTGCGACCGGCGTAGAGGATAAAAGGATCGTTGATCTTAAACTTTTCACGGAATCTTGAAGGATCCGGGTCGAAGTCGGAATCGACGCCTGCCCCCAGGACCTCCTGTTTAACCTTCGTAAGATCATAAAGCTCATTGGCAAGCTTCATCTCGGGAGTCGACAGATATATCATTCCGGAAAGTTTGCTGAACACATCATTCCACAGGCTCATGTGAGCATATGCCTCTTCATGAAGACAGGGGATCAGAACGGATTTTTCGGGACAGACCTTGATTCCGTTATAAGCCGTGCCGAACATATAGGGAATATGAACAAACAGGGAATACTCGTCCTGATGTTCGTTCATGTATTCATAGAGCTTAGGAGAGTTCACCATCTCGCGCATGAAGATCTGCTCTTCTTCGGCGCTGACGGGGATCCCCTTTATAAATTTGAGGTTGACCGCATCAAACGCTTCGGTGTCTCTCTTCCTCGCGGGAAATCTCAGGACTTTGATTCCGCCCTCATCGGCGGGACCTTCTTTGTAGAAATTGACTGACCAGTCGGAGGAGAATTCCTTAACACAGGTCGTAAGTATCTCGAGTTCGACTCCGGAGGCGCTTAAGTGCTTTACAATACCGCGAAGCTCCGTCTCCGCTCCGCCCTTGACCGTATCACTGTACCAGGGGATAACAAAACCTAACTTTTTCATGGCGCTATTATAATAAAATAATGATCGGTTTGACAACCTGATATGTTTGTAATAACATTTTCGAGTGTTTTTATTAAATAAATAAATGGGGTTATTTGCAATGTCGAATATTTACAGAGACAAGGTAATAAACGAGATATCCGAGAAGGACGTAGGATCCACGATCAGAGCCTGCGGCTGGATCGAGAATATAAGAGACCACGGAGGCGTATCGTTCATCGATCTTCGCGATCAGTACGGAGTGCTTCAGGTCGTTATGAGAGACACGAGCCTTCTTGACGGACTCGTCAAAGAAGAGTGCATCTCCGTAGAAGGTGTGATCGAGCACCGTGACGAGGAGACATATAATCCCAAGATCGAGACGGGAACCATCGAGCTCGACTGCAAGAAGGTAGACGTGCTCGGCAAGGTTTACTCACAGCTTCCTTTCGAAGTGCAGACAAGCAAGGAGATAAGAGAGGACGTAAGACTTAAGTACAGATACCTCGACCTGCGTAACAGGAAGGTCAAGGATAATATCCTGTTCAGATCAAAGGTTATCTCTTTCTTAAGATCCACAATGGAGGAGATGGGCTTCGTTGAGTTCCAGACTCCTATCCTTACATCATCTTCACCCGAGGGTGCCAGAGACTATATCGTTCCTTCGAGAAAGTATAAGGGCAAGTTCTACGCACTCCCGCAGGCTCCCCAGCAGTTCAAGCAGCTTCTGATGGTATCAGGTTTTGATAAGTACTATCAGATCGCTCCCTGTTTCAGAGATGAGGATGCAAGAGCAGACAGATCTCCCGGAGAGTTCTATCAGCTTGACTTCGAGATGAGCTTCGCTACTCAGGAGGACGTATTCGCTGCAGGTGAGGAAGTGCTTACAAAGGTATTTAAGAAGTTCGCTCCCGAAGGCGCTGCTGTTACTGAGGCTCCTTACCCGATCATCCCTTACAAGCAGGCTATGCTCGAGTTCGGCTGCGATAAGCCTGACCTTCGTAACCCTCTGCGCATTATCGACGTTACAGAGTTCTTCTCCAGATGCACATTCAAGGCATTCATCGGCAAGACTGTAAGAGCGATCAACGTTCACGCCAAGCTTTCTAAGGGACAGCACGAGAAGATGCTTAAGTACGCCCAGGATGAGCTCGGAATGGGCGGCTTAGGTTACCTCGAGGTTCTCGAGGATATGTCATACAAGGGACCTATCGATAAGTTCATCCCTGATGATATGAAGACTGAGCTTGCTGATCTCGCAGGTCTTCAGAAGGGCGACACGATCTTCTTCATCGCTGACACAGAGGCAAAGGCTAACGAGTGTGCAGGCAAGATCAGAAATGAGCTCGGTTCAAGACTCGACCTCATCGAGAAGAACGCTTACCGCTTCTGCTATGTAAATGATTTCCCGATGTACGAGTATGACAAGGAGACAAGGAAGTATATCTTTACGCACAATCCTTTCTCCATGCCTCAGGGCGGCCTCGAGGCTCTTAACACGAAGAATCCCGAGGAGATCCTTGCTTACCAGTACGACATCGTATGTAACGGTGTTGAGCTCTCATCCGGTGCCGTAAGAAACCACGATGTAGAGATCATGAAGAAGGCTTTCGAGATTGCAGGCTACACAGAGGAAGAACTGAAGCAAAGATTCGGCGCTCTGTACAACGCATTCCAGTATGGTGCACCTCCGCATGCAGGTATGGCTCCCGGCGTTGACCGTATGATCATGCTCATGAGGAATGAAGAGTCTATCCGTGAAGTAATCGCTTTCCCTATGAACGGTAATGCCCAGGATCTTCTCTGCGGTGCTCCCGGTGACGTTACAGAGCAGCAGCTTCGCGAGGTTCACATCAAGGTCAGACAGTAATGCCGTCCAAGGGCAAAGTTTGGTTTTATACGCTCGGGTGCCGTGTCAATCAGTATGAGACTGATGCGGCACGCGAGCTTTTTATATCTTCAGGTTATGAGATTGCGGAGGACCCTCAGCATGCCGATATCTGCATCGTTAACACCTGTACGGTAACCGGTGAGGCAGATCGTAAGTCAAGGCAGCACCTGAGAGGAGCCGCGAGGATCAATCCCGATGCATTGATTGTCGCTATGGGGTGTGCCTCGGAGATGGCTTCGGGCGAGCTTGACGCAGACGTTGTTCTTGGAACCCGCGATAAGAACGATATCGTAAGAAAGGTAGAGGAGTTTCTTTCCGAACGAAAGGCTTTCTCCCACAAATCTTCCCATTCGCGTCCCGAACTTACCAAAAGCGATGTCTATCACGACTTCGGTACGATAATTTCCCCCGAAGGCAGCCGCGCTTTTATGAAGATCGAGGACGGATGCAATAACTTCTGTACTTTCTGTATTATTCCTTTCGCGAGAGGACGCGTCGCTTCAAGATCCCGTGAGAGTATCCGTGAAGAAGCCCGTAATCTCGCTTCTTCGGGCTTCAAAGAGATAATAGTCTCGGGTATCGAGGTCTGTTCCTACGGATCTGACAGAGGAGAAGGGATAGAGTCGTTTCTCGAAGTTTTGCGAGACATAGCGGCTGTTGAAGGCATCGAAAGGATAAGACTCGGCTCGCTCGAGCCTTCGAGTCTTACGGAGGAGTTCATAAAGGGCCTATCCGGTATAGATCCTCTTTGTCCCCATTTCCATCTGTCGTTACAGAGCGGATCTGATACGGTGCTTAAGAGGATGAACCGTAAATACGATACGGCTTTGTATAAGGAGAAGGTCGCTCTTCTTCGTAAGTTCTTCCCGACGATGAAGCTGACGACGGATATCATCTGCGGGTTCCCGGGTGAGACCGATGAAGAATTCGAGGAGACTTATGAATTCGTAAAAGAATGCGTTATCGATAAAGTCCATGTATTCCCGTATTCAAGAAGACAGGGGACCAGAGCTTATGATATGGCTCAGGTTGACGGCATTGTAAAAAAGCAAAGGACAGAGAGGCTTCGAAGGCTTTCTGATGAGATGGAACTTCAAAGGGCCGAGAGCTATCTCGGAAAGAAACTGGAAGTGCTTGTGGAGAACTATCTTGATTCTGATGACGGAACATACGGAGTCGGATATTCGCGTGAGTATGTTCACTGTATGTTTAGAACCGGGAGCGACAGGAGACCGAAGACAGGTTCCATTGTTGAAGTTGAGGCGTATGAGACCTACTCTTTGAGCCTTTTGTGTAAACTTTTTTAAAACTTAAAAATCCCTTATACTTTTAATATGTGATATGTTAGAATTAACTAAATGGAAAGAATCGGGGGAATTTGAAGTTGGACACAGAGACGACTAAGTTTAATTTCAGCGTTGATAAGTCTGCGAATGCCAGAGAATTGATGACATATGTACTCAATGCGTTGAAAGAGAAGGGGTACAATCCTATTAATCAGCTCGTCGGGTATTTTATTTCCGGAGATCCTACGTACATTACAAGTTACAAGGGTGCTCGCGGAGTAATCAAGAGAATTGACAGAGATGAGCTTCTCGAGGTAATTATCTCAGAGTATTGCAGCAAGCTTTGATCTGAAGACAAATGAGCATTGAGCGGCACTTAGGATTAAGTTGCCGCTTTTTTATTAGAAAGAGAAAGGAAAGCGTATGGGGAAAGGAAGATTGATGGGAATAGACTTCGGCATGAAGCACATAGGTGTTGCCCTGTCCGATGAATTGTGGATAACGGCATCCGGATTCGAGACCGTCAACTGGAACGGACAGGATGACTCTTGGGCGGTTCAGAGGATAGCAGATATCGTAAAGGAGAAGGGCGTTACCGGGATAGTCCTCGGAAAGCCTTCCAGAACCGACGGTACGGTGTCTCATACGGAAGAAGCGGCTGTCTCATTCGGTGAGAAGATAGAGAAGATGACCGGGATCAAGCCGGTAATGAAGGATGAGAGATATACAACGGTTCTGGCGTCAAGGTTCATGAAGGAAGTCGGAAGATCATCCAAGAAACAAAGACCTGTCATAGATCAGGTCGCTGCGGAGATTATTTTGTCCGATTATCTCGAGTCTCTGCGGTAAACCGTTATATTATGGTAAAATCATATGTAATACTTTTTGATCGGAGAAGATTATGAGCGAAGAGAATATGAATGAAGAGAACATGAACGAAGATATAATCACTTTGTCTAATGAAGACGGCGAAGAGGTTCAGCTTCGCATAATCGATCAATTCGATAAGGAAGACCGCGCTTTCGGTGTATTCCTTACTCTTACCGAGAATGAAGATGATGCAGAGCTTGTGATCCTCGAGATGAAAGAGGAAGGCGAAGATCTCTTCCTCGAGTCGTTGGATGAGAGTGAAGAAGATGATATCTATGATTTTTACGACAGTCTCTGTGATGAGGAAGAATGAAGACTAATCAGAAGGGCGGTTTTTTCAGGAACCTTTTGGGGAGCTTCCGAGACAGAACTCCGTTCATCACCCGTAAGATGACGGGAGCGGAGGATGAACTTATCGTAATAAGAGACGTATCAACAGGGAAGGATTATTTTCTTTCTATAATCGATAACTTTTACTATAAAGATAAAGAGTATATCGTGATGAGTAATTATGCTCCGGATAACGGTAATCACGATAAGCCCGAGCTCGTTATCATGGAGACCAAGTTTAACGAGAAGGGCGATCAGATCTTTATTTCCATAAGGGATAAGAATGAGTTGGAGGTCGCATTCTCGCTCTTTATGAGGCGTTATTATGATTCCGATGCCCCAGGAAGACAAGATCGCGTCGGAGTGCGTTAATACTCATGAAGAATGCCGTTGATTATCTGGGAATAGTCTTCAGAGTTACGATCGCAGTATTTCTGTTTGTACTTATTCAGTATTTTGTAATATCCGTATTCGGGTTCCTTCATATAGATACTAAGATATATGAAGGACTGTTTACGCTTACATACAGCATTATTACGATCGCGGCATTCACTTTGTACTCGCTTGTCATATCTTACAAAAGAGAGCCGCTTATTGAATTGTCGAAGCCGTCGCTTCTTATTTCCGTCGCTTCTATCGTGATAGCATTCGGCCTTCTCGGTATAGTGGATCTGTATCTGGAAGCCGCTTATATTATCGCGGAGAAGCTCCAGCCTGTCGCACAGGTCCTTGAAGAGTATTCGGACAGGATGGACAGATTCTCCGATGTGGAAGTTTCTGTCGTTCCGTACTGGGATACCATCCTTGATTTTATATCTACTGTATTTACTGTGACTCTGGCTGAAGAATTGGTGTTCAGAGGTGTTATATTCGGTGAGTTCAAAAGCAGGTTTCATCCCGTCGTTTCCGCCCTGTTATCGGCGGTCATCTTCGGGCTTTTACACGGATTGTCGATCCATATCGGCTATGCGCTTATCTGCGGTTTTGCACTTGCTCTGATCTATCATTTTACGGAATCAATATGGGCCTCCTATATTGTCCACGCAGTGTTTAACCTTATCGGTTCTTCTCTTTTTATGTTGCTTGACAGCGGAATATTCGGAGATTTAAGCAATGCCGCTTCGGCCTGTGCATATCATGCGTTCTTTTTTGAGCTCTTCTGTATCATTCCGGGGATAGTATCATTTATACTTTTGTACATGATCTATAAAGAACGTAAGAAGAATGAGAAGGATGAGCTGAATGATCAGAACGGCTCAGATGTTAAGACACAGGAGGAAGTGACGGTATGAATCGGTTGGACAGATTCAGATTCGGAAACCTTCACAAAAGGAGATTGTTCATTCTCCTTATCCTTGTTGTATTTCTTATCTTAATATCGGTATTGTTCCTGGCTTATATCGGATTCTTCGGAAGCCGGGCCGAGCTTCCGCGTATCAGAGCGTCTGCGGAACTGACTTCCGAGAGGATGGAGGGCGTAGGTATCAATGTCCTCGAGATTCCCGATGCCAATATCATCGATGATCCTTTCTTCGGTAAGACTGACAACATCATCTCATCGGAAGTATCGGAAGCAAGAGGAAACTATTTCTATTTTGATCCGTCGAGAGCCGAAGATCTGTCGTCAGTCTCCTCCGGTGATTCCATTAACGTTCTTTCGATTGACGGAAACGGGAAGATGGGACTTCGGTACAGCGGGACCGTAACAGGGTTTACTGATACGATGTTCGGTGTTCCTATAGATATACAGGATGTAAACGGATCGTGGCTTAACGATCCGGTAGTAAAGGCCGTTGAATCCTCCGGTTCTTTATTTGTTCTTACCGGCGGAGGCAAATTGATCTCCGATGCGGCGTTCTCGCCGCTCGAGACGAGCGTAGGCGTGCCTTTTGCAGATATTTGTGCCGAGGGCATATCCGTATATGCTCTGACCGTTACCGGCGATATATATGTATCCTCGGATTCCGGTCCTTTTACGCTGCTTGGCACCTGTACTCTAAATGAAGGAGACAGTGCGAGATTTATATCGGTAGTTAACGGCAATATAGATGTTTATACCGCCGAAGGCTCGGTGATCGTCTATACATCTGAAGGCGGTTCGGAGGTTAACCGTATTGAAGCCGGATCGATAGATACAGGTGACGGATTCGTTCTGATCTGTACCGATACGGATCTTTACTTAAGCCATAACGGCATATTCTTCTCGATCATTGAAGATATGGAAGATCATATGCGTTCCGGCGATTCTGTGATCGACTGCTCCGTGATGGGCGATCGGGCATTTGTTCTTACGGATTTCGGAAGGGTAATTAGGATCGATGTATCAGGCGATGAGCCTTCATTATCGTCCTGTGATATCTCTTCGATAGAACCCGGAAGGATATGTATCTCCGGCGATTCCTCCGTAATCGCGGTATCTGCCGATAATCAGGCCTACTATGTTTCTTTTCCTTCCGGCAGTGCACGTGCTCTGGGTTTTACGGGAGTTCAGATCGATGATGTTATGAACTACGGATCGGAGAGCTTTGTATTAAGAAGCGGCAACAGTCTGTATCAGGCTTCGTTAATGTCGGCGGTGCAGGTTGATCTGCCTATTGCCGACGACCTTATAATGGACGGCGATATCTGCATTATCGAACATTCAACCGTGGATACGGGAGATTGGGATATTTACGGCAGTACTGAAGTAACTTCCATTGAAGGCGGTATCAGCATAACCGGAACGTCCGACGGGATACACGCGGTATCCAAGCTGCTTCAGTCGCCGGCGTCCGAGCTTTTTGAGGAGAACCTGTTCTACAGGGTGGAAGTGACAATGGCTTCTTCATCTTCAGACATAACATGCTATGCCTGGCTTGAAGGAGAGAAGTTCGGTGAACAGGGTGTCAGGATACCGTCTCCTTCCGATCAGCCCGATTCCTACTCATATGTCTTTGCGGTAACGGACCGGATGTTATCTGACGAGAATCTGAGATTCAACATCTCTTTTGAAGGTGAGGCTTCGATCACTGTCTATAACGTATATGTCGGACTTGACCGTAATGACATTAATTCTGTTCAGGACGGGTTCAGGGAATCCGTGACGGGAAGCGCTCCTTCGGTTCTGAGGTTTGCATCAAATGTTCAGGGCAGTTCCGGTTTTTGCAATGAGACTTTCTACGGCATAAGTGCTTTTTCTCTTGAACGACAGATGCTGCTGTGCAAGGAGTCCGGTGCGGATCCTTGGATCGTTATGGGGTCTTCTGTCTCTCAGGAGGATGTAGATGCATTCTTAGGGTATCTATGCGGTTCGGTCTCTAATCCCTATGGCATGATAAGGATTAATAACGGTACGGCTCTTCCGTGGAGCAGGCAGTTCGATGTCATATACATCGAAGTGAACGATACTGACGGCACCTTTGTAAGCGATGCACAGAGAGGGACCTATGTTTCCTATGTGATCAGCCTGTTCGGAAAGTCGGAGTTCTACCTCGAGATAAAGGATAAGATCGTGTTTATAGACGGCATGGATTACGACGGCGGAGTTATGCTCTCCGATGCCGACAGACATGCTTCGGGAATGACGATCTCGCCGATAGCGGAAGAGGATGCGTCTCTCTCATTTATAGATACTGCATCTGCCGCGATAGATACGGCAATCTACGAATCACCGAGGACTACCGGAAATATATCGGGCGGAGAGTTTATTTCCTCTTTGTCTATCTCCGAAGAACTTGCCTCAGGTTATAATGCCGCAGAAGTGGTATCTTCGGTGCTCAGAGCGCAGGAGACATTTGCCGACCTTATCATGTTCGATTCCGACCTTGACGTCGGCAACATAATATCGACACTAAGGCCGATGGCAAATTCCGGATTGATATATTATGAGGTTATCGACCCGTTGGATACCAATTCTTCTCTTACGGCAGAGTTGTTTGAAACATCATGTGAGACCATGCTCTTTGACGGAACGGATGATATCTATATCGTTGTTGCAAATCATTCGGATTCTCTGCAGCAGTTTACGGTCATAAGCGATGCTTACGATATGTCAACGGGCTCTTACAGAAGATACTCTGATACCGGAGATCTGCTTATAGAAAGGGATCTCAACCGCTTAAGTCTCAGACAGGTCTTGCAGCCCGGTGAGTACCTTGTGATCGAGATCCCGAAGTAAGCGTTAAACTATACCTGTTACTTTGTAGTCTTTCTCTGTTATAGCTTTTGTAAGCATCTCGTCGGTGACGTCTCCGTCAAGCTCGACTACTGCAGTTCCTTTCTCGTGTGAGACTTCCGCGGTAACGACTCCGGGGATATCCATGAGAGCATTCCTTACCGTCTTCTCGCAATGCATGCACATCATGCCTTCGATGCTGATAGTCTTTGTTGTTGCCATAGTAGTATTTCCTCCTGATATTTCCTGCGGCAGATCCGCGGGTTTTCCTTTTTTACGATCCCTTGCGGGCGACATAGGATCAAACAGATTGATCCTCAGTGCGTTCATGCATACTGTGAAGCTCGAGATGCTCATTGCCGCCGCTCCGAATATCGGACTCATGTTTATCCCTAATCCCGACAGCGCTCCTGCTGCGACAGGGATCAGAAGTATATTATAAATGAAAGCCCAGAACAGATTCTCATGTATTATGGTTACCGTTCTTCGCGACAGCCTTATTGCCGCCGGGATGTCCGTCAGACGGGATTTGACGACGACCACATCTGCCGCATCGATCGCAACGTCCGTACCTGCACCGATGGCGATGCCCGTATCGGCGCTTGTAAGTGCAGGAGCATCGTTTATACCGTCTCCTGCCATTGCCGTACTCCCGTATTTTTTAAGTTCTCTGACGACCTTTTCTTTACCGTCCGGAAGTACTCCCGCTATGAACCTGTCAATACCGGCTTTATCCGCTATGCTTCTTGCCGTCAATCTGTTGTCTCCGGTGATCATAACCGTCCTGATTCCCATGTTATCAAGTTCTTCTATTGCGGTCCGGGCTTCGGGTTTGATCGTATCCGCTACATAGACCATACCGAGTAACTTATCATCTTCCGAGAAGAACAGACCGGTCTTGCCCTCGGAAGAAAGCTTTATATCATCCTTCAGCACATCTTCGGGGATAATCGCTTTCGTCTTAATGAATGAAAGGGATCCGCCGTATATCCTTTTGCCTTCGATGATTTCAGTAAGACCTTTCCCGGGCAATGCTTCAAATCCTTCGCAAAGAGGGACACGGATCCCTTTTGAAGATGCATAGGAAGTGACGGCTTTAGCGAGCGGATGCTCTGATAGTGACTCGAGGCCGCAGACGATCTCAAGGAAGGAATCTTCATCGCTGACAGCGGGGAAGATGTCTGTAACAGACGGTTCACCCGAAGTTATGGTTCCCGTCTTATCGAGAGCGACTATCCGGGTCCTTCCTGTCTGTTCGAGAGAAGCGGCAGTCTTAAACAGGAGTCCGTTACGTGCGCCGACACCGTTACCTGCCATTATAGCAACGGGTGTTGCAAGTCCAAGGGCGCAAGGACAGCTTACAACAAGAACGGCGATGCCGTGCGTCAGGGAAGTGCTGAACGGTTCTCCTATAAGGATCCAGATAACGGTAACCACCAGAGCAATGCATAAGACTGCGGGAACAAAGATCCCGGATATCTTATCTGCAGTGCGTGCAATGGGTGCTTTGGTCGCGGAAGAATCGCTTACCATCTTGATTATCTGAGACAGGGTAGTGTCTTCACCGACCCTTGTTGCCCGACACTTGAGAAAACCCGACTGGTTTACCGTTGCCGCCGATACCTTATCTCCCTCGTTCTTGTCGACGGGTATGGATTCGCCCGTAAGTGCGGATTCATTGACTGCACTTGTGCCTTCTACGACGATTCCGTCAACGGGGATCTTATCTCCCGGTCTTACGGTAAAGATGTCTCCAACAATAACGTCTTCGACAGGTACTGTCACTTCGTTTCCGTCTCGTATTACAGAGGCAGTCGGAGGTGCAAGCTCCATCAGGCTCTTAAGAGCGTTCGTCGTCTTGCCCTTTGATACGGATTCAAGAAGCTTTCCTATCGTAATCAGAGTAACGATCATGGCCGCGGATTCAAAATAGAGATCCTCCGTTCTTCCTGTCACGCTCATCTTGACGAGCATTATAAAGCTGTAGATGAATGAGACTCCCGATCCCATTGCAACAAGCGTGTCCATATTCGGAGCAAGGTGAACGGCTGCCTTTGTCCCGCTTATAAAGAACTTCTGGTTAATGACCATTACTATCCCGGATAGAAGCATCTCTATTATGCCGTGTGCCATCATGTTGTGTTTGATTGCCTCCGGAGCAGGGAAGTCCCACATCATAACACCCATGGAAAAATACATGAGCATTAGAAGAAAAATAACCGAGACTATAAGCCTCTTCTTAAGGAGGGGTGTTTCCTTGTTCTCGAGGGAATCTTTCCTTTCTCCTGCAAGAGAGGCTCCGTAGCCCGCGCTCTCGACAGCCTTGATTATCGAAGTCGACGAGGCGGTGCCTTCTACGGTCATTGAATTTGTCAGAAGCGATACCGAGCAGGAGGTGACACCCTCTACTTTGTTGACAGCCTTTTCGACATGAGCCTGGCAGGCAGCGCAGCTCATTCCCGTTACATTATACTTTTCCATATTACTTCATCATCTTCTGCAGTAGCTCGACAAGCTCGTCAATCTTCTCGTCAGAACCGTTCTGAACATCATCCTTGACACAAGACTTTATGTGGCTTGCGAGGAGAACCTTCGAGAAACTGTTAAGGGAACATCTCGCGGCGTTGACCTGTGTGAGGATGTCGACGCAGTAGGCGCCGTCCTCGACCATCTTGTGTATGCCTCTTATCTGGCCTTCGATCCTGTTGAGCCTTGTTGTAAGGTCCTTGATCTCGGCCTCGCTTCTGTCTTTGTGTTCGCATTTAGGACAGGACATAAGTTACCTCCTTATACCCCTATAGGGTATCCTTTTATGATCGTATACCTTAGGGGGGTATATGTCAACGTTGGTTAATCTTAAACAGAGTGTAGAGGTCTCTATTTAACACTCTTCACTCTGCGATGCACTCTGTCTTGGCGAAAACAGAGTGTAGAGGTCTCTATTTAACACTCTTCACTCTGTTTTGCACTCTGTATTAGGTAAAACAGAGTGTAAAGGTCACTTTTTTACCTTTACACTCTGCGGAAAACTCTCTGAAATCTCGACGGCATTAACGGAAAAGTCCCAACTTTACGTAAACGCTTGAAATGAGCGGTGCCGCAGTTTATCATGTCATCAGGGATAGAAAATATGATAATCAGTTTTAATGACGCTTATAAGATCGCCAGAGTTCTTCGCATCGAGAAAGAGCTTCAGGGAATTCCGAATATGCGCAAGGGCACCTGTAACTCCAAGCCCGTGGTAAGAGAATACGGGCCGGGCGGGAAGACGCTTAAGATCCATTATTTGACCCGGCAGGTGAACGCCGAGTATTTAAGGCTTGCTGAGCGCAGGATGTTCTTAACGGCGGAGAGGAAGCGGATCCTTTCTTCTCTTGACGATGTTCCTTCAAAGTATTGCGTGCAGATCAGCGCGGGATACAGGCTGAATCGAAGTGAGTGGGAGAAGATGAAGTCTCAGAGTAATCCCAAGGAGATAAAGGGTGACCTGTGGTTCGAGAATCTTCATATGAGATCGAGATTTGAGGTGAATACTGCTATGGCGTTAAGAGGGCTCGGGCTCGAGTTCAAGTATGAACCTCAGATCAGGATTGGGAATAAGATAAAGTACCCGGATTTTGTAGTTTACCTTCCTGAGTTTGAAGTGTGCTTTATCATAGAGTGTATGGGAAGAGTAGGAGATGAGCAGTACGATGCCGATGCCGAGAATAAACTTAAACTCTATATGGATGGCGGCTTTATTCCGTTCAGAGATTTTCTGATACTCGGAGGAACAAACGACTTCATTCCTGTCAGGGACTGGGTGATAAATACGATAGTATCCGTAGTAAACTCGATCGCTTCCGAATGCGTGTTTCCGCTGGGGCAAAGCGTAAAAGTGAGTCCTTCTTTATTGCCGCCTGATATAGAAGCGGCGATCGCGAGAATGGGGAATTGATATAAAAAACGGTCAGACCATTAAGTCTGACCGCCCTATGGTGGATGCTACAGGACTCGAACCTGTGACCCCCTGCACGTCAAGCAGGTACTCTAGCCAGCTGAGCTAAGCATCCTCAACCCGAGAATAATACCATTTATCTGCTGCTTTGTCTATATTTATGTCGGAATACTCAATCTCTCCCGAGAACATGCGGGCTGCTTCGTGAATATCGGTTCCCGTGAGTACAAGGTCTGCAAGAAGGTATGTCGATTCGACTGCAAATCCCGTTTCTTCGGGGTATCTGTAGAGCAGATAAGCGGTGAAATTAGAAAAACGTCTTCTGTTTGAATCTATGACCGCTTTCTCTTCGCTGATCGAAGGAGATGCTTTTTCTATCCTGTCGATCAGTTCCGTCCACGCTAGATCCATTACTTCGAGTGTTTTGATGAATCTTGCCCTTGTTATGGCGTCGGAGGTGTAAGGCTTTAGCTTCGAGAGTGCATCCGATAAGGGAACGTTTATGTCGAATACTGTTTTGATCTCATCTGATAACGGCCTTTCCGGGCACAGAGAAAAGTCTTGTTCTCTGTCAAGGATCAAGCGGCACGCTTCTTCGCATACGAGACCTAAGCCCGTTTCCTCGTGGTCTTCGAATTCGTTGTAGAACCTCGGATGTTCACGGCATATGTCGCATATAAAATCCTCTCCGTGTTTAAGGATCATGTCGCAAAGTCCGTCAGGAAGAAGGAAAGGGCAGCGTTCATTGTTATCGAGGACTATCGAATTGCCTTTTATATGAGATGCGATATCAGGGTGTTCTGAAAATCTTTGAAGGGAAGACTCATCGACATCGATCTCCCAGCCTGCACAGCAAGTGTGTTTGCAGGCCGAAGCGATGCATTTGAATTCTTTATAGTAGTCAGGACAGTACGTTATCATAGGCTTCATCGGGTATGCCGATATCTTCTGTCAGTATTCTGCCGGAATACTCTTTGCCGTCGTTGTTGATAAGACCTGTCTTTATGCGTCCGAAGGTGATCGTTGTATCGGCATGGATCCCAGCCCCCAGAAGTTCGCCGGTATCTGAATTGATGCCTGACGGCACATCGACGGCAATAACGTGTTCGAAGTGCTTCTTGTCGAGAGCATTAAGAAGTTCTGCTTTATCGTCTCTTAATCGCGTTTGAAGACCGATCCCGAATACGGCATCGATCAATACACCTGTAGACGGAAGTTCATCTGATGACGTGATCAAATGAAGTGCACCGCCTGTCTTTTTATATGCGGAAAGCTGATGAGAAAATTCAGGGGTCGCATGATCGATGTTGCTGGTAATGTAAACCTCGATACTGCCCTTGAACTGTTCATTGTTAAGAAGGATCTTCGCGATACATACGCCGTCCGCTCCGTTGTTGCCGGTTCCGCTTATGACGTTGATGCAAGATCCGGAGAAGTTCTTCAATATATAATCTGCCACTTTGGAAGAGGCATTCTCCATAAGTTCCAAAGAGGGGATGCCGAGTGTCTCTATCGCATAGATATCGGCTTTCTTGGCCAGGGTTCCTGTTATAGCGTTATCTTTCATAGTGCAAAGGCTTCGCAGAGCTTACGTATCGATTCGAACATATACGGTTTATATGTATCGAGATCGCAAGGCTTGCTATAGAGGATTATGGAATGAACAGTGGCGCTTATGAACTCGGTGATAGTGTATATCATCAGGGATTCGTCCTTCCATCTCGCGCCGTTGGCATGAAGGATCTTCTCATATTCTTCGTGTACGTTTACGGCAGTGATGAAAGTATCGTCCGTTACCGCTCTGTGGTAGAACCCGAATGTAAGATTTCTGTTTAAGAACTTAACAAGCTTAGGGTCTTTTGAAAGGTCGGTCACAATGGAATCGGCCAGTGTGATTATCATGTCCACCGTGGTCATATCCGGTTCATTGGATCTTTTGAATTCGAGAGTGTTGACAGCATCAAGGAGGATCCTTTCGGATTTGCGTGCTATGAGGTGATCGATGATGTCCTGCTTGTCCTTAAAGTAGAAGTAGAACGTTCCTTTGGCGACGCCTGCACTTTCCACTATGTCTGATATCGATGTGTCGGATATGCCCTTGGTAGTAAAAAGATCATAAGATCTTTGAAGAAGTGAGTTGCGTTTGGCCCGTTTATTATCTTCGGCTTTACCCATTAGGTCAGGCTCCTTTTGTCTTTTTTGGTGAGTTTACACAAATATTGACTATCGGTCAAGAATTTTGCCTCAAATTATTGACCAATGGTCAAAAAGCGGTATAATCAATATATAAAAAATGACCGACGGTCAAAAACAAGAGAGGTGAAAGATCAATGATCAAGTTCGGAAAGGGAATAGTCAGAATGCGTTATGTGATACTCATTCTTGCACTTGTCCTTCTGATACCGTCTGTGATCGGATTCCTTAATACAAGGATCAATTACGATATCCTGTATTATCTTCCGGATGATATCGAGACCATGCAGGGTCAGGATGTCCTTCTGAATGATTTCGGTAAAGGCGCTTACGGGATCTTTGTTTGTGACGGGCTTACTACAAAGGAACAGATAGATCTGCGTGAGAAGATCATGGAAGTGGATCACGTTGCAGATGTGATAAGTTACGCATCGGTTACGGACGGGCAGATCCCTATGGAGATGATGCCTGATCAGATTCGTGACATCTTCGTATCAGAAGACGGGAACGGGTGTCTGATGTTCATTTTTTTCGACACGACAAGTTCTGCCGATGAAACGATGGATGCCATAGAGAGCATAAGGGGGATAGCGGGAAAACAGTGTCTTCTGTCGAGTATGGCCGCTGTTGTTACGGATACAAAGAATCTCGTTATGGAACAGACTCCGATATATACGATGATAGCAGTCGTTCTGGCATTGGTCGTTCTGTTCCTTATGACGGATTCGTTCCTTGTTCCTCTTATCTTCCTTGCGGATATCGGAATGTCGATCATCTATAATCTCGGGACCAATGTGTTCAAGGGCGAGATATCATTTATAACTATGGCTCTTGTAGCGATACTTCAGCTTGCTGTTACGATGGACTATTCGATATTTCTCTATAACAGCTATATGGAGCAAAAGAAGATATATCCGGATAATAATGAAGCGATGGCAAATGCTATTGCGGCTACAGTCACTTCCGTTACCGGTTCGTCTCTTACTACCATCGCAGGATTTCTTGCAATGTGCTTTATGACATTCACTTTGGGACTTGATATGGGCGTGGTAATGGCCAAGGGTGTCGTGCTCGGAGTTATATGCTGCGTTACCGTTCTGCCCTCGATGATACTTCTGTGCGATAAGGCGATAATGAAGACGCACCATAAAGCTCTCACATTTACCGGGAACCTACTTTCTAAGTCTATTGATAAGACATATATAATTACGGCGATACTTCTGATGGCCTTATGGATACCTGCGGTTTACGGTTATAACAGGATCAATGTTTACTACAAGCTCGATTCGAGTCTCCCTCAAGATCTTGAATCGGTACAGGCTAATGAGGCGCTCGAAAACAATTACGAGATATCTTCAGTCTCTATGGTGCTTGTGAACGCCGATATGTCACCGCGCGAGACCAAACAGATGCTCGATGAGCTGTCCGGTGTGGAAGGCGTAAACTTCGCGGTCGGACTTGATTCCGTAGTGGGACCTCTTATTCCGTCAGAGATCATTCCCGAGGAGGTTACGGGTAAGCTTATGAGCGAGAATTATAAGCTGATACTCGTATCATCTTCTTATCAGGTCGCGACAGATGAGATCAACGCACAGTGCAGTGAGTTGTCTTCGATCATCAAAAGATATGATCCGGAGTCTATGCTCGTAGGAGAAGCTCCCGCGACCAAGGATCTTATAGAGATAACGGACCATGACTTCGAGGTTGTAAGTCTTGTAAGTATCGGAGCTATCTTCATTCTGATACTTCTTGTCCTTAAGTCTGTGACTTTGCCGATAATCCTGGTATCAGTGGTCGAGCTTGCTATCTATATCAATATGTCGATCTCGTATTATACGGGCTCTACATTGCCGTTTATAGCCTCGATATGTGTGGGAACGATACAACTCGGCGCGACGATTGATTACGCGATACTTCTTACCAACCGTTATAAGACCGAGAGGATCGCCGGATACTCCCGCAGGGATGCCGTCTCCATTGCACTTAAGACTTCTGTTTCATCTGTATTCTCATCGGCATTGGGATTCTTCGCGGCAACGATCGGTGTTGCCCTCTATTCGGATATCGATCTCATAAGTTCGATATGTCTGCTCCTGTCCAGAGGTGCTTTGCTGTCGATGGTGATAGTCCTTACGCTTCTTCCTTCGCTGCTTCTTATCTTTGACGGAGTCATCATCAGGACAACGGCCGGAATGCACAGTTGTATCAATAAGAACCATAAAAAGGAAAAGAATGCAGGTAATCCTGTTACTTCAGCTACTTAAGGGGGGAATAATAATGCTTACATCAAAAAAGATAATCGCATCTTTAACAACCGCTGCTGTTGCAGTCGGAGCATTAGGCGGCACAATGATCTACAATGACAAAAAAGATAAAGTGCTCGCACAGGAGATCATGGAAGCTGAGCAGATCGCTTCTTCTTATCACAGTACGGATTCAGGTAAGAATGAGACTGTCTATGTGATCTCATCGGCAGACGGGAGCCGCACGACATACGTCAGTTCATGGCTTCGTAATCCCGACGGAAGTTCGTCTGTCGAAGATGTTTCAGAACTGTCGGACATCGAAGTCGTTAAGGGCGGAGCATCTTTGGAGAACAACGATAACGGCAGTCTCATATGGAATGCGAACGGCGAAGATATCTATTACAGGGGTATATCCGATCAGGAACTTCCTGTCGATGTCGAAGTTACATATAACCTTGACGGAAATGATATAAGTGAGCAAGATCTTCAGGGGAGAAGCGGACATCTTGTGATCACCGTTTCTTATACGAATAATATGTCGAAGACAGTGGAGACGGAAGACGGTGAAGAGTATACGCTTTATATGCCGTTCGTAATGTCGACGGGGATGCTTCTCGATAACAATGAATTCAGGAACATCGAAGTAACGGATGCGGAGGCCGTGAATGACGGAGACCGCACATACGTTATAGGAATGGGTTTCCCGGGACTTTATGAGAGTCTGGGCCTTGATTCCATAGAAGTCGATGAAGACATTCGCGAACAGCTTGACGGGATCAATATTCCGGAGGAGTTTTCTGTCGAATGTGATGTTGAGGACTGCAGCGAAATTACTGCACTTACCGTTGCAACTGTTCTTGATCTTGATGAGATCGGAGATGATACGGATACAAACAGCATCGACGAGGATATGGATGCCATGACCGACGGAATGAACAGCATTCTCGACGGTTCGGAGGATCTGTATAACGGTGTATCGGATCTTCAGTCAGGTACGGTTACCCTTAATAACGGTGCTTCCGAGTTAGCTTCAGGTGCTTCCTCTCTTGCGGACGGTGCTTCCACTCTCGCAGCGGGAACAACGACACTTGCGGGCGGTGCTTCCGATCTTCTTAACGGTGCCAATTCTCTGGCGAACGGTGCAAATACACTTGCGGGCGGTGCCGGAACACTTTGTAACGGTACTTCGCAGCTTGTTACGGGTGCCGAGTCTTTAAGAAACGGAATTAACCGGGTAAATGACGGTGCTTCGGCACTTAACAGCGGTATAGCACAATTACAGTCGAATGCTCCTGCTCTTCAAAGCGGAGTATCGGATCTTGCTTCCGGAGCCACATCCTTATCACAGGGTGCATCGGCGTTGAATGACGGTGTTAATGCTCTTTATTCACAGATGAGTTCGGAAGAAGCACAGGCTCAGATATCTTCTCTGATCGCGGGATCCGCACAGTTCAGGGAGAGTCTTTCCGGTCTTAATGCTGCAATGAGCAGTTCCGTGTCGCCCGAACAGGCTGAAGCTCTTCAGAATGCGATCTCTTATCTTACGGCTTATGCTGCTGCCATAGAAGACCCTGAAGCTGCGGCTGCCTACAGTGCAAGTCTTAATGCTCTTGTTACGGCTTACAGTACTATGGCAGGTCAGCTCGGACAGGTTAGCACTGCGGTAAGTGCACTTAATGAAGGTTATCAGGGAATCGATGCGGGTATCAATGCATTGGGAGGTAAATTCGGTGAGGTAGCAAATGCCGTCGCTAGCATACAAAGCGGAGCTTCACAGGTCGCAGGAGGTGCGTCACAGCTGTCAACGGGACTTGATTCCCTGAATTCCGGTGCCGGTTCTCTGGTCAGCGGCATCAATCAGCTCGCACAGGGCAGTGCTGACTTGAGCAACGGAACATCTCAGCTTGTTGCGGGAGCGGCATCATTATCCGACGGTATATCTCAGGTAAATAACGGAGCGGTTTCTCTTGCTGCCGGTGCGAATACTCTCTCATCCGGTGCCGATTCTCTTGCTCAGGGAGCCGGTGATTTAAGCAACGGGGCAAATGCACTGTCAGAAGGTGCCGATGCTCTCTCTTCCGGAGCTCAGACATTGTCTTCCGGTGCCGACCGACTCGCTGGCGGAACACAGGATCTGACAGACGGAGCGGCTGCTCTTCTCGAAGGCGCGGGACAGTTGGATGACGGACTTAACGAATTCAATGAGCAGGCAGTCGAAAAGATAACCGGGATCATCAGCAATATAGCGCCTTTATCTGACAGAGCAGATGAGTTGAAAGATTATGCATCGTCATATACAACGTTCTCCGGAGTCTGTGAAGGTGTTGAGGATTCGGTAGTGTTTGTATTCAAGAATAACTGATAACATCCGGGTTTTTATGCTATCATTAGTTTAATAAACTTTGGAGGAACAAATATGAAATTAGTTGCATATTTCTCTACATCCGGTAATACGGCTGATAAAGCTAAGAAGATAGCAGAAGAGCAGGGTGCGGATATCTACGAGATAGTACCTGCAGTTCCTTATACAGGCGCAGACCTTGACTGGCAGGACAGGGGGAGCAGGTGTAATTCCGAGATGGAAGATAAGAAGGTAAGACCTGCGATCGAAGGCGAATTGCCTGATATCTCCAAGTATGATGAGATCTACTTGGGATTCCCTCTTTGGTGGGGCTATCCTCCGAGGATCATTAACACATTCCTCGAGAGCGCCGACTTTACGGGTAAGAAGATCATTCCTTTCGCTACGAGCGGCGGAAGTGAGTATGGCAAGGCAAATGATGATCTTATCCCGAGTGCTCCCGGAGCCATCTTCGAAGAAGGTAAGAGGATAAAGTAAGTCATTGGAAAAGGTTTTCTCAGGGTGGAGCGATCTTCCCAAAGGATATTGTTCGGATAAAATGACAGAGGGATGCATCGTCCTTGAGGGCGGTGCATTTCGTGCTATATACACTTCGGGAATCCTGGATGTCCTTATGAAAAACGACATCAATTTTACCTGCGTATGCGGCGTGTCCGCCGGTGCGATGAACGGCGTCAATTATGCGGCGGGACAGATAGGGAGATCTGCGAGGATCAATCTCAGGTACAGGCACGACAGAAATTATGTCGGTGTAAAACCTCTTTTTACACAGCACGGCATAATCGGCTTTGACTTTGTCTTCGGCGAATTGGACGGCGTCGAGCCTTTTGATCATAAAACTTGTGAAAAAAGGCGTTTTGTCGTGGTCACATCTGATGTCGACACGGGCAGAACAAGATACTGGGAGAAGAGCAACTGTTCCGATATATTTCAGGCGATAAGAGCTTCCGCGTCTATGCCGTATGTATCATCGCCTGTTGAGGTTGAAGGGACATATAATCTTGACGGCGGATGCAGCGTGAATATCCCTTTTAGGTGGGCAATAGATCAGGGCTTTAAGAAGATAGTGGTCGTGAAGACACGTTCCGCCGACTATCGTGAGCCGACACCGTCGGATGCGGCACTTAGGATCATACACAGGATATATAGGGATAAACCGGCTTTGGCTTATAATCTCGAGCATTCATCCGAGCGATATAATCTCGAGATGGATGAGCTTTTTTACCTGACCGAGAAAAGGAGATTATTTACTTTTACGCCGTCCAGATCTCTTGACGATATCGGACGTCTCGAAAGCGATATGGAAAAACTCGGTAATCTATATTATCTTGGGGTTAAGGATTGTGAAGACCATCTTGATGAATTAAAGAGGTATCTGGAGTATTTATGAGTGTATTGGATTTTATTATCGCGATCATATACGGCATTGTTGAGGGGATAACCGAATGGCTCCCCGTAAGTTCGACGGGACACATGATCCTTCTGGATTCGTTCCTGCATCTTAATGTCTCCGAGGCTTTCTATGATCTGTATCTTGTCGTTATTCAGTTAGGCGCGATCATGGCGGTCGTTATCATCTATTGGAAGGAGATATGGCCTTTCGGTATCAAGGATAATGAGCACCCTTGGAAAAAAGAGGGTATCGGTCGCTATGTCAAAGCGGATAAGTTCAGTATGTGGTTTAAGATCTTGGTCGCCTGTATCCCTGCTATCATCGTAGGTGTTCTTTTTGACGACTATCTCGATGAATTGTTCTATAACTGGGTATGTGTTTCTATCATGCTCATACTCTTCGGTGTCGGATTCATCGTTGTCGAGAAGTGGGTCAAGAATAAGACTCCTGATGTTACGTCCGTTGATGACATCACTTATCCTCAGGCGTTTCTTATCGGTGCCTTCCAGCTGGTCGCTGCGGTTTTCCCCGGAACCTCGAGGTCCGGATCGACTATCCTGGGTTCGCTCGCTATAGGGATAAGCCGTGAGGTGGCAGCCAAGTTTACTTTCTTCCTCGCGATCCCCGTTATGTTCGGTGCAAGTCTTCTTAAGATCATTAAGTTCGAAGGTGAAGTATCGGGTTCTGATATAGCCATGCTCATTACCGGAATGGTTGTCGCATTCGTGGTTTCATGGTTCGTCATTAAGAAGTTCATGTCTTACATAAGAAAGCATAATTTCAATGTGTTCGGTTGGTACAGGATCATCGCCGGCGTGCTGTTCCTTGTTCTCGGGATAGCGGGACTTCTAAAAATGGGGTGATAATATGCAGAGTAAACAGGTATTCAATCCTTTCTTGCCTTTGAATGAATATGTTCCCGACGGGGAACCTCATGTATTTGACGGACGCGTATATCTTTACGGTTCGCACGACAAGGAAGGAGGATATACCTTCTGCATGCGGGATTATGTCGTGTATTCCGCTCCTGTTGACGATCTGTCGGATTGGAGGTTCGAAGGAGTCTCATACAAGGCGTCGCAGGATCCTTTGTATTCCGACAAGCTTCCTTATATGTTTGCTCCCGATGCGGTAAAGGGAAACGACGGTAAGTACTATCTTTATTACTGTATGGGAGGCGACTACGGATACGGAGGATATACAAATCCCATAAGCGTTGCCGTAAGCGATAAGCCGGCAGGACCGTTCGAGTACCTCGGAAATGTTAAGTATAAAGACGGCACGATCATGAGAAAGTATGTCTGTTTTGATCCTGCCGCCATGAACGATAACGGTGTGATCAGGATATTCTACGGCACACAGTACGGCTATGAGGAAGAAGAGGATTTCCTTACGAACGGAAGGCTTGAAGACGAGATGCAGATGTTCGGTAAGACTCGTGAAGAGATCCTATCTTACCCTGACAGCATCAACGGCCCTATTATGGTCGTTCTCGAAGACGATATGCTGACCGTTAAGGAAGAACCACACCATATCATCCCGTATAAGGTTAAAGGCACTTCATTCGAGAAGCATCCTTTCTTCGAGGGACCTTCCATGCGTAAGGTCGGGGATAAATACTACTTTGTTTATTCTTCATGGCTGAATCACGAACTTTGCTATGCCGTCAGCGATCATCCGGATAAGGACTTCGTGTTCGGAGGGACTATCGTATCTAACGGCGATGTCGGTCTTAACGGCAGGACTTCGGAGAATAAACTCAATATGACCGGGACTACGCACGGAAGTATTATTGAGATCAACGGTCAGTGGTATGTCTTCTACCATCGTCTGACTCATAAATCCGATTACAGCCGTCAGGCGTGCGCAGAGAAAATATACATAAGAGAAGACGGAAGTATTCCTCAGGTCGAGATGACAAGCTGCGGATTGTCGGAGAAAGCATTGAAAGGAGAAGGAACATATCCTTCGGTCATATGCTGCAATCTGACGAACGGGAATATGCCTCACGGATCCAACTGTGTATATCCGATTCCTTTCCCTAATGTGACGAATATCGGTGAAGACAGGTTTATAGGGGAGATAGAGGACGGTACTCTCATAGGGTATAAGTTCTTTGATTTCTCGGAATTAAAGAGCATAAGCGTTGAATACAGATTCGAAAATGATGATAACAAAGCGAGGTTCGACGGCCCCATAAGGATAGATGAGCGAGGAACAGGAGATCAGAGCCCTGTGATCAGGACCTGCGATGATACTGATCTGAGGTTTGAGGTGAGGACTTCTCCCGAAGGTGATCCTTCAGGCGTTATCAGGTTGACGTCGGCTGATATCAACGGAAGTACGGAGTGGACATGGGACAGCGCCCGAGTCGATATCAGTGACGGCGTGAAGCCTTTGTATCTGATCTATCGGGGCAACAGGAAAGTTCAGCTTAGAAGTTTCAGATTGAACTGAACGTCGTTCTGACCTGCTCGAGAAATCTCTGCTCTATGGGACTGAAAGTCTTATTACGGTTCCATATCAGATACAATTCTGATCGAAGTTCCGGGGAAAGAGGTCTGAACACGATATCGCTTCCCTCAGTATTTATGAGATCTTTGAAAGTAAGCAGTATTCCGAGGTTTTCCTTCGCGAAGACGGAACCGTTATAAGAAAGACGGAATGATCCTTCCAAAGACAATTCATCATACTTATCTTCGGCCCATGCTTTGATCTCGTTATTCCAGCTTTGTTCCGAGACAAACAGAGGCTGCCCGATAAGGTCCGACACCTTGATCGATCGCTTCTTAGAAAGGGGATGGGAGGCTGGGATAATCGCGCCCCACAGATCTGACTTGGGAAAGCGGATGCTGTCATATTTGCTGCTGTCGGGGGCTTCACAGAGCACGGCAAAATCCAGAAGGCCTTTATCGAGTTTTTCGGTGACCTGCTCGGTATCTCCGCTTGTAATGTGATATGTAAGATGCGGGTACTGTTTCTTTAGCTTATATATCTCCCGCGCGAGGTATCTGATCTGATAGCTTTCCGCGAGTCCCAGGTAGATGTCGCCTCCCGTAATATCGTCAAGATTCGTGAATTCCTGTTCTATCTTGTCAGCCATCGCGATGAGATCTGAGGCACGTTCCTTCAGCAAGTGTCCCTCCTCGGTAAGAGATATGCTGAAGCTGTGCCTTACGAAAAGCTTTTTCCCGAGTTCTTCCTCGAGTGCCTTTAATGTCTTTGAGAGTGTCGGCTGTGATACGTGAAGCAGTTCGGCCGCCTTGGACATATTCTCTTCTCTTGCTACTGCCAGAAAGTATTTAAGGGTCTTGATCTCCATTTTTATATCTTCCTCCGGATAGATGTGATATTCCGATATGGAATATCATGATATAAATATTATTCATTAGCGTAAATCATTGCAATCTTTTATTATTAAATTAATTATAAAAATATCCGGGAGGACTGGCATATGATCAGAAAAGAAGAATTGAAGCTTGTTACTGATTGGGATAAGACATTTCCTTTAAGCGATAAAGTCGATCACAGCAAGGTTACGTTTGTTAATCGTTACGGAATAACTCTGGCGGCGGATATGTATATACCTAAGGATTCAGAGGGGAAGCTTCCCGCGGTTGCCGTATGCGGTCCTTTCGGAGCGGTTAAGGAGCAGTGTTCGGGACTTTATGCCCAGACTCTGGCAGAAAGAGGGTTCCTTACCGTCGCTTTTGATCCTTCGTTTACCGGAGAGAGCAGCGGAACACCTCGTTATATGGCTTCCCCTGATATCAATACCGAGGACTTTATGGCTGCGGTGGATTTCCTGTCTTTGAACGACAGAGTCGATGCCGAGAGGATCGGCATCCTCGGGATCTGCGGTTGGGGCGGAATGGCGGTCAATACCGCAGCGCTTGATACCAGGATCAAGGCTACGATCGCTGTTACCATGTATGATATGACGCGCGTTAATGCTAAGGGGTATTTCGACAGTGAAGACAGCGAGGACGCCCGTTATGCAAAGAAAGCTTCTATGTGCGCCAGAAGGCTTGAAGACCTTAAGGACGGCGAGTACACGCTCGGCGGCGGTGTGGTCGATCCTCTTCCTGATGACGCTCCGTTCTTTGTTAAGGATTATTACGACTACTATAAGACATCGAGGGGTTATCATGAGAGATCTCTTAATTCCAACGGAGGCTGGAATGTCATAGGATGCGAGTCGTTTATCAATCAGCCTATCCTTAAGTACAGCAATGAGATAAGAAGTGCGGTTCTCCTTATACACGGTGACAAGGCACATTCCTGCTACTTCTCCAAAGATGCATATGAGGATATGATCAAAGACAGTAAATATACCGATAACAAGGAGCTCATGTTGATCCCGGGTGCCGTTCACACAGACCTTTACGACGGCGGAGAGAATAAAGTGATACCTTTTGATAAAATAGAGTCATTCTACAGGGAGTATCTTAAGTAAAGGCTCAAGCAGATAATCAAAGATCAGGTATTTGATGAGGAGAGGGCTCTTTACGGAAGCCGTGATATCGAGGCCGTAAGACTTAAGTTTGACGGTCCGGCAGACGGTGAGAGTGCATTTAAGGAGAGCCGGAACATAACCGTTAAAGATTGTTTCTTTAATCTTCGCTATCCGTTCTGGCATGCAAAGAATGTAGTCATTAAAGACAGTATCGTCAAAGGAGAATACCTTGGCTGGTACTGTGAGAATGTGACCTTCATAAACTGTACGATAACCGGAACCCAGCCCCTGTGTTACTGCAAGGGACTGAAGCTTATAAACTGCAGGATGATCGACTGCGACCTTTCTTTTGAGAAGTCCGATGTCGATGCGGATATAGTTTCTTCCGTTACGAGTATTAAGAATCCCAAAAGCGGAAATATCCGTGCAATCGCTGTCGGAGACCTTATCATGGATGATCCCGATGCACGTGCCGTTGTGACTGTTGATCCCCGATAAATGCATCTTGTGCACCTTCCGGTGCAACTTGAGCAGATTATAATACACTCCTTTTTCAAGTCTGGTAATGTAACACCATCAGACGCGAAAAAGGAGTTTATTTATGAAAAAGGCAGTTAAGATATTAGCGATTACAGCAGGTGTAATTGTGTTTCTGGGGGCAGCAGGTTCCGTCGGGATGGGAGGATATGTAGCAGACAGGATCCTTCATCAAAATGACGGGAAGGATACGCAGGATAACAGCGTAAAGCAGCTTGAGCTTTGGGGATATGATCTTGAGTCCTTTTACGGTAACTATGAAGGAACTGATATAAGTGCAACTGCTATGGATGGTAACGAGGTTCCGGCAACGTATTTTGATTATGACAGCGACAGATGCGTTATCCTTGTACACGGCGCAGGAGGAGACAGAGTCTGTATTTATCCTCTTGCCGAAGAATATCTTGAGAGAGGATACGATGTTATCTCGATCGATCAGAGAGGCTGCGGGACCAACCCTGATGACAGAGTTACTTTCGGTATAAATGAATCTCTCGATGTTGAAGCGATGGTCGAGTATGCAAGGGATGAGCTCATGTATGAGACGGTAATAGTACACGGACAGTCGATGGGAGCCCAGACTGTTGCGGTCTATGCATCAAATGTTGAAGAAGAATCTTCGGATGCAGCGGATGCTGTTATATTGGATAGTCCTGTTCCCGGTATGGAGCTTGTTCTTAAGGAAATGTTCGGAGACGGCGATACAGACAGTTTTATCGCGAATTACCTCACGGGAACGAGTAAGATATTCATGGATCTGATCTACGGTATCGATTATGATGATGCCGATACGATAAATATAGTTGTTTCCGATAATATTCCCACGCTTGTAATCTGCTCGGATCGCGATGAGGTTTGCCTGCCTGATCAGGTTCAAATGATCTATGATAATATATCATGCGAGGATAAGATGATCATTCATTTTGACAGCGCTCATATTGAAGGTATCATCGATCATCCCGAAGAGTATATGAATGGTGTAGAGGGATTTTTAAACGGTCTTGGCATATGAAGCTTAATCTGTTTGAAGACAAGAATAATCTTGATGAGCATGTTGATATCTATTACGCGAATATGCGTCCTGTTGTAAGACAGCTTATCGATACCGTTAATTCAGAGCGCCCGACACTGAACGGGCGCCCTGCCGACGAAGATCTTGATGACGGGGAAGAGGTGATGCTCGACCCTAAGGAGATCTACTATCTGGATTATATAGACCGCAAGCTTTTTGCATATACGAGAACCGGTGTTTACCGTCTGATGAATACTTTGTCTTCTTGCGAGCAGATGCTGTGGAATTACGGCTTTGTCAGAGTTTCCAAGTCTAATCTTGTGAATATCTATAAGATCAAACAGTTGAAGCCCGATGTGAACATGAGAGTATATGCATCCTTTGACAACGGGGAGAGGATCTGTATCAACAGAAGTTATAAGAAGAGCTTTAACGATTATCTTCTTAAGATGAGGAGACTTAAATAATATGGAGACTGTTAAGCGGTATATTGTTGAATTGTGCTGTGTATATACCTTGGTTTCCGTGCTCGGAGCCGTGGTAAATATCATGGCGGGAACGCAGACGAACAACGCCAATGTGCTTATAATGTTCACCTCCTGCGCCATAGCCACATTTGTTTTGTATCTTCACAGGCTTTTCGACGGGGTAAGTCCTCTTGTCATGATTATCTTGCAGTATATTATCTCATGTGCGCTTATCGGAGCGATGCTTCTTATATTAAGCATCACGATAGAACCCATAACGCCCAAGGGCTGGTTCGAGTACTACCGTTCGTTTACGATCCCGTATATCTTTCTTGCCGGATTGTACTATTACAGGGTGTTTGCAGAGACAAAGGCACAGGATAAGCTTATAAAGCAGATCCAGGAACAAGAGAAGTAAGGAGACTTCTCTTGTTCCCGTTTAAGATCATTCGGATGTGTCCTTTGTCAGGATCTTGACAAAATCGCTGTTCGGCACGGGTTTGCTGAAGTAGTATCCCTGAACTATATCACAACCTAATTCTTTAAGACCGAGATACTGTTCTTCCGTCTCAACGCCTTCTGCCACGACCGGTACCTGCAGATAGTTTGCTATATCTATTATGAGCTCTATCATCTTAATGTCTTTCTTCTGCCCGAAGGCATTTCTGACGAATGTCATATCGAGTTTAAGGGCATCGATCGGAAGAGTGGATATCATTCCGAGGGAAGAGTAACCTGTACCGAAATCATCCATCTCGATCCTGAATCCCATGCTCATACCGCGAAGTTCTCTTGCCATGGAGATGACCTGCTCGGAATCGCCCGTATAAGCTGATTCGGTGATCTCGAGGATTATATCGTTAACGGTCAGATCGTGAGAAGACAGGATCTCGCTGAATATCTCCTTGAGATTAGGCATCAGCATGTCTATTCTCGATACGTTTACCGATACGGGAACACTTTTGCCGAACAGTTCTTTCCATTCTCTTATCTGAGCGGCGGTCGTATTCCAAACGTATTTGTCGAGTTCGAGTATCAGACCGTTCTCTTCAAGGAGCGGAATGAATATCCCCGGATTTATCATTCCGAGTTCAGGGTGATCCCAGCGGACCAATGCCTCTGCGCTCGCGAGGACCGGCTTATCTCCTGTGATATCGAATTTGGGCTGATAGTAAACAAGGAAATGCCGTTCCTCGATCGAGCTTCTGAAATCTTCCACGAGCCTCTCGTTATACAGAGCCGCTTTATGGAGCTGATCGTCGTATATTCCTATATTATTGTTGTAGTTGTTCTTGACGCTGTCCGCCGCCATCTTGGCCCTGTCGAATCGTCTGTCGACATCAAGGGTCTTGTCGACATTGGAATAAACACCCATTCGAAGCCTTACGATATCCTTAGTCGAATCGTCGCCGGATATATCTTTGGATATCTTCTCCAGAAGGGCGGGGAGGTCATCGGTATGCGGACAATAAAGAAGGAAAGTATCGGCTTCTCTGTGGCAGCCGAGACCGTCGATCTTACGTGCGATCTGACGAATGCGCTCACCGATCCTTCTGAGTACGTCGTCTCCGTATGGTTTACCGTATCTTTCATTGATGATATGGAAGCGGTTAACGTCGATAACGATAGCATCCGTCATCTGTTCCTCGTTATGCTGATCGTAGATCTTTACATAGCTGTTAAAGTATTCAACGTTAAACAGCTTCGTAAGGCTGTCTCTTTCGGTGGACTGAATGATGTTCCTGTCTTCCGTAAGCTCTATGCATTTGTTGACTCGTGCCATTACAACTTCCCACTCGGGATATGGCTTCGGAATGAAGTCGATGGCACCTGCCTTCAGACATTCGACTTCCGCTTTATGATCCGATGTAAGAACGATTACGGGGATCTCCTTAAAAGCTGGTTCTTCTTTCATTATGTGAAGAACTTCAAGTCCGTCCATCTTCGGCATCTTGAGATCCAGAAGAACAAGAGCGATCTCGGATGAGAATTCCTGCAGTTTCTCTATCGCTTCGATACCGTCTGAAGCAAACAGGATATCATAAGAATCTTCAAGTGCATTTCCGAGAAGTGCCTGATTAACAAACTCATCGTCAACAATGAGGATATGTTTTCTTATCTGAAGGAGCGCAAGACCGTCATCCCGATCGGTGACGGCTGTTTCTTCTTTGTCGCTCTCGTCATCTCTGGTAACGGCTCCTAAGCTCTTCAGATTCTTTTTTTCCTCATACATGAGACTGTCTGCTCTCTCGAAGACATTATGGAAGTTCTTGTCCGTAGACGGATCGTAGATCGCGCAGCCGCCGGATACGACCGCTCCGCCGGATGAAATATGCTTGACTGACAGGTCGTGCAGAACCTGCATGAGAAGATTTCTGTTATCGTAATCCGTTCCCGTAAGAATGGCGGTAAACTCATCTCCGCCGATCCTGAAGACCGGACTGTGCTCAAATATGTCGCATATCATCTTGCAGGCCGACTTAATATATTCGTCTCCTGCCTGGTGTCCCAATGTATCGTTGATCTTCTTAAGGCCGTTAACGTCACAGACAACAACGGCGAAAGTCATGTTCGGGTCTCCGGCAAGATTCTCGTTCATGTTCTTTTCTTTGGTTATGAATGCATGCTTGTTCTTGACACCGGTCATCGGATCCGTGTTGGCGATGTGCTCGTTCTCGCGACTTCTCTTGTTGAGATAAGAGTGATTAGTAAGCATGATTATAAGGGCAAATCCGAACATTGATACGGCGATCATCATAGTTCTGTTATCGCCTTCCTGCTGTTTGTTGATCTGATCCTCTATATATGCTCTGTCGGTTTCTCTTGATAAGCTTGTATCGGTCTGCTCGTAATGGTCGTTGATGTTGTTGATCACCCTGTTGTTCGATTCGAGCATCGACTGTCTCATCCAGATCATGGCAATGACCAGTACGAGCGACAGAAGGGCGACCCAGACGATAACCGAGTGTCCGAATCTCTTTTCTCTGTCCTTAGACAATATGCTTCTAAGGAAGACAAAACCGAGAACAGCCCATGCTATAAAGAGAAAATAAGTCTCCTTTGACATGGATGATACGGATATAAAGCTCTGCAAGACCATATATGCGCCGAAGAGTATCATAATGACAACGCCTGCCACGCCGAACCTTCTTTCCGTGACATGGCCGGAACGTCCTGCCGTAGAAGCGGCACTTGCGGCTACGATCGCATATATAAGCGTAGCTCCGATTGTAGTTACGTCAACGATCCAGCCGATCGCGGTCCTTCCTACCAGAGGTATAAGCAGGGAGATGCCGGCAACGAGGAGAATCGCATTGTACGGGTTATTCTTTGAATTGAGTTTTGAAACGCTTGAAGGGAGGATGTGGTCCTTGCTCATAGCGTAGAACAGTCTGCTCAGAGCAAAGAAGTTACCGATCAGACTCGATATAACGAGAGCCAAGAGAGCAAGCATCAGGAGGAAGACGCCCGGATCTCCGAGGTAGGTCTTCGCGGCGTAGAACGGCGGCAGTGCTTCGATCCCGCTGAGATTGCTAAGATCATTTATGTATTCGAACCAGCTGCCGTAAGAATCAGGATAAGCCGTAACCGAGAGAATGGTTACGAGAATATATAGAACTGCAACAGAGATGATCGATACGGTAAGGATCTTTGTGATCTTACTGTGTTCAAAATCATATTCCGAAGATGCATGTGATATGCTCTCGAATCCAATGAAAGCCCACGGAGTGATAAATGTGATCTTCAATATCTGTGTGAGGGCATTCTCATCCGGTATGAATGAAGGAGAGGTATTAGCGAGCCCGCCTCCGAATATCGAAGCCGCAAATACTATAAGTATTACCGCTGATATTATTACTGCCAGTGCAATCATGATAATGTTTACGGCTTTTTTGAAATTGATACAAATAAGAGCCGTCAGAGCGATGGCAACCGATGAGAGTAAGGCTTCCCCTATATAGACGTCGTATCCGAACAACGTATACAGTTTGCCGACTCTGAATATGCCTCCGAGAAATATTCGTCCGAACAGCGGGAGGGAAGTGGCATTGGCCCACAACACGGCAAAATATGTCATTGCGAGGAACCATACAGCCAGGAAACCCTGATCGTATCCGAAAGATTCCTTGGCATATGTATAAACGCCGCCTGCATCGGGATAAGTCTTTATAAGGTAAGCGTAGCATCTGCCTATGATAAGCATTACAACGGTACCGATCACGATACCGAGTACGCTTCCGACCGGGCCGGCCTGCGCGAGATAGGAGCTGCTTGTGACAACAAGTGAACCCCAGCCTACGCTGCTGCCTATGGCAAAGGCCCAAATTGTTATCGGGGACATATGTTTGCTGAGAACTCTGTTATCTTCCATAATGCGTGTCCTCGACTGTTTAATTTATAAATAAATTATATCAGCTTAAAAATTTATAATTATAAATAAACAGTAAATGAAGAGACCAAACAGAAATCGTTACAGATCGTGTATCTGCTTCGAGAAATCCCCTTAACGATTTATCTTATTTATCTTTCATCCATCGGAGTGTATTCCTGTCTCGGTTGAACTGCTTTATATGCAGGACGTATTATCTTGCCGGCATTATTGAGTTCTTCGATCCTGTGAGCAGACCATCCCGAGATCCTTGCTATCGCGAACAGGGGAGTATAGAACTCCAAAGGAAGATTCAGCATCGAATAAACGAATCCCGAATAGAAATCGATATTGGCGGATACACCCTTGTAGATGTGACGCTGTTCAGTGATGAGCTTCGCTGCGATTCTCTCGACATCTGAATAGAGTTTGAACTCCTTGGTCTTATGCTTCTCGATGGAGAGTTTCTCAACAAATGACTTGAAGATCATCGCACGGGGATCGGAGATGGAATAAACGGCATGACCCATACCGTAAACGACTCCGGCATTATCGAATGCTTCCTTGTGGAGGATCTTGTTAAGATAAGCGGTAAGTTCCTCTTCATCGCCCCAGTCTTTTACGTTCTTCTTGATGTCTGTAAACATCTGCATTACCTTGATGTTCGCTCCGCCGTGCTTGGGTCCCTTAAGTGAAGAGATAGCCGCTGAGATTGCAGCATATGTATCCGTACCCGATGAAGTGACAACGTGAGTTGTGAATGATGAGTTGTTACCGCCGCCGTGCTCTGCATGAAGTACGAGCGAGAGGTCGAGTATCTGCGCTTCAAGAGGAGAGAACTTATTGTCCGGACGGAGCATATAAAGAATGTTCTCTGCTGTGGACAGGTTAGCTCTGGGTCTGTGGATATACAGGCTCTTGTTATCGTTGTAGTAGATCTTGGCAGCATATGAATAAGCTGCGAGCATGGGAAACATGGCGATCAGTTCAAGAGACTGACGCAGTACGTTCGGGATCGATGTGTCGTTTGCATTGTGGTCGTAAGAATAAAGTGTGAGAACGGCACGCTGCAGATTGTTCATGATGTCGTTGCTCGGAGCCTTCATGATTACGTCTCTTACGAAGTTCTTGGGAAGAGCATCCCTGTAGTTCGCAAGGATTATCATGAAATCGAGAAGCTCACGCTCATTAGGAAGCTTACCGAAAAGGAGGAGGTAGGTGACCTCTTCAAATCCGTTGTGTCTTCCTGTTGACGTTATGCCGTCAGCTATCTTATGAACGTCGATGCCTCTGTAGTAGAGCTCACCGTCGCAGGATACTTCCTCGCCGTCAACGATCTTCTTTGATACTATCTCGGAAATCTGTGTCAGACCGGTAAGGACGCCCTTACCGTTGAGGTCGCGCAGACCCCTGTTAACCTTGTTCTTAGTATAGAGTTCTGAATCGATTTTGTTGCTCTCGCACATGACGGCGAGTTCTTTGATCTCGGGGGTAAGTTTTGAAAACTTATTCATAAGTAGTCTTGCCTCCTAATTCATAATATCTTGAAATTTAACTTTACAATAATATTTATCATTTATCAATTTGACTGGCAGTTCAAATGAGTGAAACTTGTGGCATTTACTTTAATTTGATAAAATCTCAAAGTTAATTTAAAAACAGGAGCATTTTTATGAGTTCGATCAGTATTTGTATTCTTATAACAATCATTTGTTATCTGTTAATGATGATCGTTGTCGGAGCGATCTTCAGCAAGAAAAATAAGAATTCCGACGATTTCTATCTCGGCGGCAGACACTTAGGACCTCTTGTAACCGCCATGAGTGCAGAAGCTTCGGATATGAGTTCTTGGCTTCTTATGGGGCTTCCGGGTCTGGCTCTGATTACGGGTCTTGCCGAGGCTTCGTGGACTGCCATAGGTCTTGCCATCGGTACTTACCTTAACTGGCTGTTTGTTGCGAAGAGGCTCAGGATCTACACGAAGCAGCTGAACGCGGTAACCATACCCGACTTTTTTGCTAAAAGATTCGGTGATAAGAAAAATATCATCACTTTGATCTCAGCCGTATTTATCGTTGTATTCTTTGTTCCTTATACCGCATCGGGATTCGTCGGCTGCGGTAAGCTCTTTTCTTCGATATTCGGGATCGATTATATGACTGCCATGATCATCTGTGCGGCAGTAATCATTTTGTACTGCACTCTGGGTGGATTTCTCGCGGCGTCTACGACCGACTTTATACAGAGCATTATCATGTCCGTAGCGCTCGTTGTAGTTCTCGGATTCTCCTTTAAGGTAGCAGGTCTTGATAACATCATCGACAATGTAAAGAATATCGACGGTTACCTTAATATCTTCCAGGGATGTGACGTTAATTCCGGAACGGTAGGTTCCTACGGAGCGTTGCCGATCGCATCGACTCTCGCTTGGGGACTCGGATACTTCGGTATGCCTCATATCATATTGAGATTCATGGCTATCGAGGATGAGAAGAAACTTCATATTTCTCGAAGAGTCGGTTCGATATGGGTCGTTATATCCATGGGTGTCGCGATCTTTATAGGTGTGTGCGGATATACCCTGATGAAAAACGGAATCGTTCCTTCCTATGCCACAAATGCCGATGCCGAGCGTATCATTGTCGATGTTGCTCAGAAGATCTCAAGCTACGGTATCCTTCCTGCCATAGTGGGAGGTGTTATCCTCGCAGGTATTCTTGCATCTGCAATGTCCACGGCTGATTCTCAGCTCCTTGCCGCTTCTTCCTCGGTAACACAGAATATCCTTCAGGATTTCTTCCATATCAAACTCTCCGAGAAAGCTTCCATAATGCTTGCAAGGATTATGGTCATCATTATATCTGTCGTTGCCATCTTCCTTGCAACGAACCCTGATTCTTCCGTGTTCAGGATCGTATCTTTTGCATGGGCGGGATTCGGTGCGACATTCGGACCTGCGGTTCTGTTTGCCTTGTTCTGGAAGCGTGCCAACAAGTGGGGAATACTCACGGGTATGCTCGGGGGAGGCATTCTCATCTTTATATGGAAGTTTGTTATCAGAGTTCAGTTCGCAGATACCTGGCTCAACATCTATGAGCTTCTTCCCGCATTTCTCTTTAATGCAGTTCTTGTAATTGTTGTATCACTTATTACAAGCGAACCCGACAAAGAGATCACCGATGAGTTTGACCGCGTAACGGCGCAGTGTAAGTAATCCGGGACTCTAATAACCTAATACAGATCAGAAACGGCGGTTTTCAGATAAGAAAGCCGCCGTTTATTCCTATTATCTGTCCTGTTATAAAGGAAGAACTGTCGAGTGACAGATCGTATATCACGTTGGCCACATCCTGAGGTCGGCCGAGTCTTTGAAGGGGAGTGTCATACATCAATGCTTTCTTGTCTTCATCGGAAAATGACTTCATCATATCAGTGTCTATTACTCCGGGTGAAACTGCATTGACTCTGATACCCGAAGGACCGAGTTCTTTGGCGAGCGATTTAACATAAGCGTCGAGGGCTCCCTTGGAAGCGGAATAAAGTGATTCGCATGAAGCCCCGGTCTGTCCCCACATTGAAGAGACCGCTGTTATGACTCCCTTGCGGTTATGGACCATGGAAGGTATCACTTCGTTACAGACGGCAAAGAATCCTCCGAAATTGGTATTCATGATGTGAAGATAGTCATTGTAAGAAAAATCCGTACAAAGTCCCGTAAGGCTGATGCCAGCACAGTACACCAACATGTCAACGGGTCCGTATTCGCCCGTAACGTCCCTGATCCCGTTCCTGATCTGATCGATGTCCTCGATGTCGGCTTTTATGCCGTAACCCATAGTCCCGGGGGCATGTTTATAGAAATAACTGACGTTGTATCCGTTACTAAGGAAGACTTCCACCGTAGAAGCTCCTATGCCTCTCGATCCTCCTGCTACGAGTACATGTGACATATAAATACCTCATTCTCGGATTTACATAAAGCATAAAATAGTTGATACAAATATGCAAATATATTAAGATAATTCGACCAAAGGAAGGTAATCGATATGTCAGAGAATGAGAACGAGCAAGCGGAATACGAACGCGCCCTGGAAGTACTTAACAGATCCAAGGGTGAACGCGTTAAAAAGATAAAAGAGCAGAAGAAACAGAAGAAACAAAAGGAGAAGGAGCATTCTTCCGAGAAAGGGAGCGGATTTTGGTCCAAGTGCAAAAAGGATCCTATCATTCCCGCAGCCATCCTTATCCTTATCGCGGCAGTTGTCTTCTTTGTGATCAGAGTCATAGTGCCGATGTTCTCGGTCAAGACTCTCGGCATTACCATTGACGAGTACAGAGAGCAGTATGCTTCGGGAAGTATATATAATTCCGCTTTGATGCCTTATGATTTTGCAATTCCGGAAGTAACAATGACGGAAGGTACGAATGTTGCGTTGACCGCGGCCGCCGAATCGAGGAGCAAGGCAGAGAACCGCCTTATGTATTTTACGGCCGTCATCCCGAACACATCCACTGATTTCGGAACCGGGATACAGGGAAGTGTAAGAAAGTCAGACGGTAAGATCACGGCAATGAGGGTCATGGCAGGCTTCAGACCCGAATACGTTCAGGATACAAGTTATATGAGCTTCCTTGTCCTTTACTTCGGAAGTTATCTTCAGGGTTTTATCCCGGATGTGTCCGATCAGGATATACAGAATCTTATACTTGATGCCATCAATCAGATGCAGAGCGGAGAATATATAATAAGACAGGATCTCGCATATAAGATATCGGTGGTCAATAATGAATCGGTAACATATATCGCATTCGATATAATGCCTTCGGCTAACGTTTGATCTTCGGCCCTGATGGTTTATCCTCAGGGCTTTTTTATTGCAATTGAAAGGAGTTGTGAAACCCTCTGTATCAGTCGAGGTCTTCACAACTCCTGTTGTCTGGCAGGGGAGACACGATTCGAACGCGCAACCGGCGGTTTTGGAGACCGCTGCTCTACCGTTGAGCCACTCCCCTGTACGCAACGGATAGTTTACTCAACCGTTTGCAACCTGTCAAGTGTAATGTTATTATGCTTTTTATATTAAAAAAGAGGTGTTGTCTATGAAGCTTACGGTAATCGGTGCCGGAAATATGGGGCGTGCCCTGATCAGAGGATTTGTAGAAGGCGGTGTACTTAAGCCTTCCGAAGTTTATGTTTATGACATCATCGAAGAGGCCGCAAGGAATGTGGCTTCGGAATATAAGGTCAACTGTTCTTCTGATCCTAATGCCGATGTTAAGGACAGTGATTATGTTCTTATGGCCGTAAAGCCTCAGCACTTTGATGATACTTTGAAGGGTATCAAAGACGATCTCGGCTCTGAAACAGTCGTTCTCTCGATCGCTGCGGCAGTTACCGTCTCCCGTATCAAAGGGATAATCGGTGACAGGAAGCTCGTAAGGATAATGCCGAATACTCCCGCACAGGTAGGAAGCGGCGTTTCTGCGGTATGCCCTGTCGGGCTCGATCCGGAACAGACGGATTTTGTACAGAAGCTTTTCGAGACGTGCGGTATCGTCGTTGTCTGCGATGAGAAGACCCTCGATGCGATCGGATGCGTTTCCGGTACGGGTCCTGCTTATGTGATGCTCTTTATCGAAGCGATGTCGGATGCAGCGGTAAGCCTTGGGATCAAAAGAGCGGATGCCCTGAAGATCGCTGCCGCTACCGTCGCAGGTTCCGGAAAGCTCTGTCTCGAGACCGGAGTTCATCCCGCTGTTCTTAAGGATCAGGTTACAAGTCCTGCCGGAACGACTATCGAGGGTGTTATGGCTCTCGAGGAGAACGGTTTCCGTAATGCTGTTATCAAGTCAGTAACTGCAGCAGCCGAGAAGACTGCCAGGATGCAGGGGAAATAATGCCGGATATTACCAAGGTGACAATCTATACCGACGGAGCCTGTTCGGGTAATCCGGGGCCAGGAGGATGGGCTGCGATCCTTTCCTTTGGAAGCGTTAAGCGCGAGATATCGGGCGGAGAGCCTCATACCACAAATAACAGGATGGAGTTGATGGCCGTAATAGAGAGCCTTAAGCTCCTGACGCGCCCATGTGTTGTAGATATGTATTCAGACAGTGCTTACGTTGTGAATGCATTTAATCAGAATTGGATCGTAAACTGGCAGAAAAAGGGCTGGGTAAACAGCGCGAAGAATCCCGTTGCCAATAAAGATCTGTGGGAGATGCTTATCGAACTTTGTAAGGTTCATAAGGTCACTTTCATCAAGGTCAAAGGTCATGCGGATAATGAGTTCAATAACCGCTGTGACGAGCTCGCCGTTATCGAATCCAAGAAATTTACGAAGGAATCCTGATGGAAGAGAAATATCGTAATCTAATTGAAACAACCCGGAAGTCCGAATTGGTCTTTCACGGAAAAGTTTTTGATACAATTGTTAAGGATGTCACTCTGGCCGACGGGAGCACCGCAAAGCGTGAGATCGTTGTTCATCACGGCGGAGCCTGTGTTATTCCTATAGACGATGACAATAACTGTTATATGGTAAGACAGTTCAGAAGTCCTTTCGAGCGTATCCTTCTTGAGGTCCCTGCAGGGAAACTTGAGTACGGTGAGGACCCTATGGCATGTGCCGTAAGAGAACTTCGGGAGGAGACCGGATTCGAGGCTTCTGAGATTACCGATCTGGGCAAGATGATCGCATCTCCCGGATACGACAGTGAGGTCATATCTTTGTATATGGCCAGAGGTTTAAAGCAGGCGGGACAGAGGCTCGACGAAGGAGAATTTCTTAACGTCGAGAAGATACCGTTTCTTACTCTGCTCGATATGGCTCAGAAGGGTCAGATCTGCGACAGCAAGACGTTAATCTGTATTTATAAGGCAAGCAGGAGACTTGGCATTTGAACAGTTTTGAAGGAAAAAGAGAAGTAACGGGAATAGTTTTATTCTTCTGTGCTATCGCACTTACACTTTTATATTATCTTCCCGCTGAAGTAACAGGTGTATTAGGAGAGCTCATAAGGACTATCGGAGGCGGACTTATAGGATCTGCCGCTTTTGTCATACCTGTTTTCCTGTTGTATGCATCTGTTGATTTCTTTATCGAGAAGAGAGCCGGTGTTTCTCCCGTAAGAATCAGATCGGTCATTATATTCATAATCTGTCTGTCGGCTTTGTTGTCCGTAATCACAGTGGATTTTGTTTATTTCAAGTCTTTATGTATTTCAGAACCCGATCAGAAGTATAAAGCTTCGACAGCCATAGCCTTGTTATGGAAATCCGGCTCGGATGCTTCCCTGATCACTCCGATCGGCGGCAGTAAGCCTTTGCCCGGAGGACTTCTCGGCGGTCTTTTGGCGGTCTCTCTTCATACGGTATGCGGGAAGATCACGTCTATTGTTGCTTTGATCGGATTGATCGCCGCTCAGATAATACTTGTTTTTCACATCTCGCTTAAGAAGACCGTGGCAAAGACCGCTAAGGCTGTCGGCAATGCCGTCAGAAATTCTTCAGTCAGGAGAAATGAGCAAAGAGTTCAGAGAAGACCTCAGGCCGATCCTCGAAGACGGCCTCAGGGAAGACCGGTTCAACCGAGTTCAGGTATGAATTCTCCGTTTGTTCAGTCTTCGATGCCGCAACGTACAAAACCGTACTTTGATAAGGAGCATCCTTATAACGTTCAAGACCCTTTTAACCGTTCGATGCCCGTGGACAGCCGAACGGGTTTTACGGATGTTTCCGATCCCGCTTTCGGTGCGAATACAAAAGGTGAGGCGGGTGTCCTTAAATACGGGGAGAAACGTGTAAGCACGGAGTCTCCCTATACTGCAAACGCGGATTTCTCCTATGATTCCATGCCGCGCAATGCACATTCGAGACCTTCAAAGAGGCAGATGGATGCTCCGGATTTTCTTAAGATGGATGCGCAGACCGATTTCTACGATCTGTCGGGCGGAGTATATCCCGGTGAATCGGATTATGGCGATGATTTCAGCACAAAACCTGCGGCCGGCGGATACTATACACCCGAAGACGATCTTCCGTATGAGATAACTGATGATTCTCCTTACGATTACAGTGCGGAGCCTGAAAGACCTTCGGTAAGGCCTTCTCATATGCCTCGTGTCTACACGGAAGAGGTAATGCCTGAGCCTGTTGAAGAGCCGGAAGACGAGCCGTATCTTGATAATACTGTCTCCATCAATAAGACAAATGATGATACCGAAGGGTATTCGAGGACCGAAGGGAGGATAATCGATACTTCGGCTTCCGAAAAGGCCCCGGGTTCTTCCGTTCAGATCTCTTCCACCTCATCCGTGACCGAAGGAAAGAGGATCAAGGCTAATCAGTTTAAAAACTATAAGCCGGTTCCGCTCTCGGTTCTGGCACAAGACCCTAATAAGAACAGGAACACCACGGAAAGTGACGAGAAACTTCGTGAGAAAGCCTCGGCACTTCAGGAGACGCTTAGGACATTCGGTATTACCGATGCCAAGGTTAGTAATATAACTCACGGTCCGGCCATAACAAGATTCGAAGTTACCATAGGCGCAGGTGTCAAAGTATCCAAGGTCAAATCCTTGGAAGATGACATCGCATTGGCGATGGCTGCAACTGCAGTGCGTATCGAAGCGCCTATCCCGGGAAAGCGTGCCATAGGTATAGAGATACCTAATGACAAGACATCAGCCGTTTATTTGAGAACTATTCTCGAGACCAAAGAATTCAGGCAGTCTGATCCTATGAACGTCGGTCTCGGTAAGGACATCCCCGGTAAGCCTATCTACTGTAATATCGCCAAGATGCCGCACCTCCTTATTGCCGGTGCGACCGGTTCCGGTAAGTCCGTGTGCGTAAACTCGATCCTTATGAGCATTTTGTGTAAAGCATCTCCCAAAGATGTCAGGATGATACTCATCGACCCTAAGGTCGTTGAACTGTCTGTTTATAACGGAATACCGCATCTACTCATGCCGGTCGTAACCGATATGAAGATCGCGACGGGAGCGCTCAAGTGGGCTGTTGCCGAGATGGAGAGAAGATATAAGCTCTTTGCAGATAAAGCAGTAAGAAACATGGACGGTTATAATAACTGTCTCGATGATGACGAGGAACCTTTGCCTTTGATCCTAATCATAATCGATGAGCTCGCCGATCTGATGGCTGTTGCCAAGAACGAGGTCGAGACACAGATAGGAAGACTCGCGGCGATGGCCAGAGCGGCCGGTATGCATATGATCATCGCGACACAGAGACCTTCTGTTGACGTTATTACAGGTGTAATCAAGAGTAATGTTCCTTCGAGGATCGCTTTTGCCGTTGCGTCCGGTGTCGACAGCCGAACGATCATCGACTCTTACGGTGCTGAGAAACTTCTCGGCAAGGGTGATATGCTCTATGCTCCTCAGTCTGCTCCGAAGCCTTTAAGAGGGCAGGGAGCATTCGTATCGGACAGTGAGGTAGAGGATGCCGTCAATTACCTTAAAGAGAAGTACGGACCTTTGTATGATCAGAACATAAACGATCAGGTCGAGAGGATATCAAGAGGAGAAGGAACGGGGAAGGCGGACGGTGTTTCTGATCCTTCCGTTAATGAGAGTTCCGATGATGACCTGCTTGATGCAGCCGTTGAAGCGGTCCTTCAGGCAAAGAATGCAAGTATTTCCATTCTTCAAAGACGACTCGGCGTAGGTTATCCGAGAGCGGCAAGACTGGTCGATGTTATGGAACAGAAAGGTTATATCGGTCCGTTCGAGGGAAGTAAGCCACGTAAAGTCCTTATTACCGAGACTGACTGGATCGAGATAAAGGCCAAAAGAGGCAACTGACAGGCTTATCATATGAAGATCCTCGGACGTAAGAGCAGATTTGCCGGCAACAGCCTTATACTATCCACCATTCTCGTTATGGCCGGTCTGGTGTTGTCAAAAGCATCCGGATTCTTACGTGATATCTTTGTCGGTATCAAATTCAGCGACTCGGTCTATAGAGACAGTTTTACTCTCGCGTTTTCTATACCGGATCTTGTTTATAATCTTCTTATCGGCGGATCGATACAGTCTGCCATCACTCCTTCGTTATCGGCAAGTATTGCGGCGGGTGAGGAGAAGAAGGGGATCAGGGCTGTAAGCATATTTATCTCATTCTTCGCCTTGCTCCTTATATTCGTATGTACTTTGGGCGTAATCTTTTCTCCTCAGATATACAGTATATTCAGCGACGGAGATACAAGTGAACAGATTGTGAATCTTGCGGCCAATGCTTCGAGATGGCTGTTCCCTCAGATAGTATTCATGATGCTCGCCGCTCTTTGCATAGGTATCTTAAATGCTTACAAGAGGTTCGAATCAACCTCATTCGGTCCTACCATATACAATACTTTCGTTTTGATCGCGATAATCGCATTTGCCGGCAACAGTCTGCCTCAGCTTATGCATACCACTTGCGGTATCATGGGTGCCGCGATTATCTACTTTGCCTACCAGTATATAGTCGGCCGGGATAAACTCCGTGCTTTCAGATTTATCTGGGCTCCCGGAGATAAAGATTTTCACGCTCTTGTAAGAAGGGCTCTGCCGATACTCATATCGGCTTCCGTTGTACAGATCAACATGGTCATCTTAAATTATTTCGCGATAAGGCTTCCGGATTCCGGTTATATATATGCGCTCCGTAACGCATCCACGACTTGGCAGCTTCCTTACGGTATCTTCGCTGTAGCGATCGGGAACGTAATGCTGCCGTCTCTTGCAGAATGTTACGGTAAAGGTGACTTCAAAGGCGCTTCGGATCTTATCTCATCGAGGATCAAGAGTGCTTTGTTTCTGACGATCCCGTCGGCCGGTATTATGGCGGTATTGAATCTCGAGGTTATCAAGGCGATATTCCAATGGAATTCCGCATATCGTGAGATCGATGCCATAAGGGCGGGACAGTTGCTGACCGGTTATTCTATAGCGATAATCACACATTCTGTCGTATTTATAATGAATCAGGCCTTTTATGCGATAGGAAAGACAAGGGTACCTCTTATGGCGGGGTGCATCGGTCTTATATCCAATCCTGTCTGCTGCATTCTTCTGATTCCGAGTCTCGGTGCGATGGGACTTACGCTCTCATATTCGATAACGAGTATCCTTCAGATGACTCTTCTTTGCATAGTTTACTGCAGTTATAAGGAGATTCGTCCGAGGCACATGTTGGGATTTACGTTGAAATGCATATCAAGTATGTTGATCATGTGCGTCGTAGCGACATTTATCAATTTAAATGCTCCCGTTGCTCACGGGAAGATAAACGAGCTTATATCCGTCGCCGTTAAAGTGCTGGGTTCAGGAATTATATATATCGGGGCGACTCTTATTCTGCGCGTTCCCGAATCCCGTCAGTTCCTGAACAGTATCTTGGGTAAATTCCGTAAGTCCAAATAATAGGACTTTGTCGGAAAGTGTCGGTAAATTGTTCTCAATTGTCGGACAAATCTTGTTGACTTTATAGTATTTTATTCGTAGAATGTTTTCGAAAAACAGTGAACAAATGTTTATTTTTACTTTTGGAGGTTCCGGCTGATGGCTAAGAACAAATCAACAAAACCACAGGTTCAATCAATTTCTTCAGATGATATGGATGCACGTAAGAAGGCTCTTGAGGCTGCTATGTCTCAGATAGAGAAGCAGTTCGGTAAGGGCTCTGTAATGAGACTCGGCGATCAGCAGTCCGTAGAGATCGAATCGATCCCGACCGGAGCTATAAGTCTTGATATTGCCTTGGGTGTCGGAGGTCTTCCCAGAGGAAGGATCATCGAGATATACGGTCCTGAATCGTCAGGTAAGACAACCGTTGCTCTTCATTGCATTGCTGAGGCTCAGAAGAAGGGCGGTACATGCGCATTTATCGATGCCGAGCATGCACTTGATCCGAATTATGCTTCCTGTATCGGAGTTGATATAGATAATCTCCTTTTATCACAGCCCGATTCAGGCGAACAGGCTCTTGATATTGCCGAGACGCTCGTAAGATCCGGCTGCATTGATGTAATCGTTATCGACTCAGTTGCCGCACTTGTTCCGAGGGCCGAGATCGAAGGCGAGATGGGTGATTCTCATGTCGGACTCCAGGCCAGACTTATGAGCCAGGGATTAAGAAAGCTGACAGGTATCATTGCGAAGTCGGGAACAGTCTGCATATTTATTAACCAGCTCCGTGAGAAGATAGGTATAATGTTCGGCAATCCCGAGACTACGACCGGAGGACGTGCGTTGAAGTTCTATTCTTCCGTAAGACTCGACGTAAGGAAGACAGAGACATTGAAGAACGGTACGGATGTTATCGGTAATCATGTTCGTGTTAAGATCGTTAAGAATAAGGTTGCTCCTCCGTTCAAGGAGGCTGAATTTGATATCCTGTACGGACAGGGTATATCGAGAGAAGGAAGCATCATTGATCTTGCCGTTGAGAACAATATCATTGATAAGAGCGGTGCATGGTTTGCTTATAAGGGTCAGAAGATCGGTCAGGGCAAGGAGAATGCCAGACAGTATCTTATCGATAATCCCGAAGTATGTAACGAGATCGAAGAGCTCATCAGAGATTCTTACAAGCCCGCTGATTCTTCATATGAGCCTGACGATTATACTTCCGATGATGATACTTCCGATATTCCGAGCGATGACGATATCCTTGGCATCGATATGTAATGGCAGGAGCGGTCAAATATAATCCCGAATCTGTTTCAGATGCCTGTACCTGCGGTATAAGGCATATCGGGATCGGTACGATTTCTTCGGGCAAACTGTGTCTTTATCTTAAGAAGAACGGGTTCAACGATGATGTTATCCGTGAAGCCTGTGATGAACTGATCCGACGACGATATATTGATGATGATAAAGCAGGACGTAAGGTCCTGCTTTACCGTTCCGGTAAGAAACAGGAAAGTAAGAGATATTTGCGGGAGAGGCTGTATGCGGCCGGCGTTTCTTCTCAAGTCGCTGACGATCTGATCTCTATGGTGGAAGATGATCGTGATTTGTGTTTTAATCTTTACTTGAGCGTTAAACCGGATGTCGGAAGTGTTGATGAAGCGCATGATATGTCTGACTATTTGAAGAAGTTGGCACAAAAGCGCGGTTTTACTCCCGATATTTCCGTTTATGCATATGATAAATGGCTAGAGAAGGTTTTAAATGATCAATAGAAGTGACATTAATGTTTCGATAATCGCTTTGGGTTGTTCAAAGAATCTTGTAGATGCAGAATGCATGTCTACCAAATTAAGAGAAGCAGGTTTTAATATCATTGATTCGGATGATGATTCGGATGTCGTGATCATTAACACCTGCGGTTTTATCGAGTCGGCAAAGAAAGAGGCCATCGACACGATCCTTCGTGAAGGTGATCTTAAGTACGGTTTTAACGGGTCTCGAAGACTTAAACATATTATTGTTACCGGTTGTCTTTCTCAAAGGTATCCCGATGATATCCTTGCTCAGATGCCTGAGGTAGATATTGTTCTCGGAACCTCTGAGTACGGGAATATAGTCGAAGCCGTTGATTCTTTATATGAGAACACGGAAGGGTTTAAAAGAAAGTATTCAGGCGATCCCGGAGGAATGACTCATCTTATGACACAAAGAGATATCTCCACTGACGGATTCGCCTGGCTTAAGATCGGAGAAGGGTGCCTTCACCGATGCGCTTTCTGTGCCATTCCACTTATCAGAGGAACCTTTGTATCAAGACCCATGGAGGATATTATCGAAGAAGCTCGGCATATTGCTTCTCTCGGGTATAAAGAGATCGTCCTTACGGCTCAGGATACAACTAATTACGGACTTGAACTATACAGGAAAAGATCACTGTCCGATCTTATCAATAAGATATCCGAGATCGAAGGCATCGAAGCTATTAGGGTTCTTTACGGTTATATGGACGGTATCGATGAAGAACTGATAAATGTTATGAAGAATAACCCGAAGGTGGTTCATTATCTGGATATCCCTATTCAACACGGCTGCGATAAGATACTCAAAGCGATGAGAAGGCACGATACTGTTGATATCATTACGTCGAAGCTTCAGATGATAAGGGAGCAGATCCCGGATATTGTTCTGAGAACTACCGTACTCGTAGGATTCCCGGGTGAGACGGAGGAAGATTTTGAAGAACTGATCTCGAATCTTAAGAAATGGAGATTTGACAGATTGGGTTGCTTCGCTTATTCACCCGAGGAGAATACCCCTGCTTTTGATATGCCTGATCAGGTTGATGAGGAGACGAAGAAAGAGCGTGTTAAGAAGGTTTACGATACGCAGTATCCGATCTCTATGGAGTCGTCATTGAAGCGTGTCGGATCAGTGGTTCCGGTTACTATCGACGGTGTCTCCGACGACGGTATCTTCTATCTGGGAAGAAGTTACGGTGAAGCCCCTGATGATGATCCCGTTATCTTTGTTGCTTCTTCCGGAGAAGACCTTAAGATCGGCGGCAGATATAATGTTAAGATCGTCGAAGCGCGCGATACATTTGATATGACAGGAGAAAGCTTATGAATCTTCCGAATAAACTATCATTATTAAGGATAGTATTAATACCGGTGACAATGCTGTTTATGTTGCCGATCTCATTATACGGATTCGAGCCTTCCGGCTGGAATTCTTTTATCGAGACTCACGGACTGACGATAGCCGCTGTCGTGTTTATAATCGCATCCATAACCGATTTCCTTGACGGTCAGATTGCAAGAAGATTCAATATGATAACCGATCTCGGTAAATTTCTTGATTCTCTGGCGGATAAGATGCTTGTTATCGCCGTTCTGATCGCCTTCGTATCGACAGGGAGGATATCTGCCTGGCCACTGGCGATCATCGTCCTTCGTGAGTTTATGGTTACCGGTATAAGACTTGTCGCTTCAAAACAGGGCGTTGTAATGGCTGCGAAGATGATAGGCAAGATCAAGACCGTTACACAGATGATCGCCATTATCTATCTTATGTTCGAGCCTTTGATCATGAAGTTTACGGGTGATGATTATAAAACATCTCTTTCAAGTCCCTGTGCCGTATCCGTAATCGGAGACGTGCTGTTCGGAATATGTGTGATAATGACAGTCATTTCAGGTATGGATTATCTTTTGAAGAATATTTCTTACTTTAAAGAAGACAATTAGTATTAAATTGGATATTGACATTTTATAATACTTACATTAAAAGTATTTGTAGATTGTGACAGACAATCAATTTTGGAGGTAATAACAAATGAGCAATGAAGAACTTTTTGAGAAACTTAAGGGCATGATCGTTGACCAGCTTGGCGTTGATGCTGATTCTATCACAATGGAGTCTTCCTTCGTTGATGATCTTAATGCAGATTCCCTTGATATGGTTGAGCTTGTTATGGCTATGGAGCAGGAGTTTGATATCTCCGTTCCTGATGAAGTCGCCGAGAAGGTTGGAACTGTTGGTGATGCCGTAGAGTTTATCAAGTCTTCTATCGGCTGATAATCGGATTATTATGCTGACAGGCTGAATGTGTTGTTTAAGTACATTCAGCCTTTTTTTATGAGGTAAATCAAAGTGAATACGGATTATGAAGAGTTTGAGAGTAAACTGGGCTATACTTTTAAGGATAAATCCCTTCTCAGATTATCTTTGACCCACACCACTTATGTGTTCGAACAGAAGAAGGACCATTACGAATCCAATCAAAGGCTCGAGTATATAGGTGATGCGGTTATCGATCTTGTTATAGGACGTAAGTTGTATGAATTAAAGCCTGAAGCGGCTGAAGGGTATCTGTCGAAGATCAGATCCATTATTGTCTGTGAGGAGTCTTTCGCCAAACTTGCCAGAAAACTCGGCATCGGAGACCTCTTGCTTATGGGCAAGGGTGAGGAGATGACCGGAGGAAGAGATAAGGATTCGACTCTCGCAGATGCTTTTGAAGCGGTTACCGCCGCAGTTTATTTTGATTCGGACTTTGAGACGGTTCAAAGCGTTGTTCTTAAGAATCTTGATGAGACCATTAAACTCGCGGTCGATGGCAAGATCTTCCTTGATTATAAGAGCCGCCTTCTGGAGATCGCTCAGATCAGGAATCATCAGCATAAGATCACTTTTACGGTTACTGATGAGCGCGGCCCGCAGCATGAACGTGAGTTCGATGTCGAAGTATATGCGGATGATATATTCCTTGCAAAGGCTACCGGCAGGTCCAAGAAGGATGCCGAACAGAAGTGTGCCAAAGCGGCTATCGAGACTTACGAGAAGATTTTTATGGTAAAATAACAACCTATGTATTTGAAAAAACTTGAAATGCAGGGGTTCAAATCATTCCCTGAATACACGCTTATCGAGTTCGATCGAGGAATGACCGCCGTTGTCGGCCCTAACGGAAGCGGTAAGTCGAATGTTACCGATGCCGTCAGATGGGTTCTCGGAGAGCAGAGTGTAAAGTCCTTGCGAGGCGGCAAGATGGAGGATGTCATTTTTAACGGCACCTCCGTTAAGAAAGCCATGAATTATGCCGAAGTCACAATGACTCTCGATAATTCGGACAAATACATAAATACCGATTACGATGAGATAGAGATAACAAGGCGCCTATACAGATCCGGAGAGTCTGAATATCAGATCAATAAGGTCAACTGCAGGCTTAAGGATATCGTTAATCTCTTCCTTGACACGGGTCTCGGTAAAGACGGTTATTCTATCGTAGGACAGGGACGTGTCGATGAGATATTGTCTCCTAAGTCCGAAGACAGAAGACGTGTTATAGAGGAAGCGGCCGGAATTACAAAGTTTAAGGCAAGGAAGGAAGAAGCGGAAAGAAAGCTCGCTTCGACCGAGCAGAATCTTCTTCGAATAGACGACCGTATCAACGAATTGGCCGAGAGACTCGGACCTTTGAAGGAGCAGGCTGACAAGGCTGTTGAGTATCACAGGGCATACGATCTTCTGAAGACCACGGACATCAGCCTTCTTATAAGAAGGATCAACGATGCCAACGAGGCTATGGGGGATTATGCTTCTGTTCTTGCGCAGGTACAAGATGAGATCAAGACTCAGGAAGACAGATATCTTGAACTTCGTAATTCCAACAGCGACCTTAACAACGAGTCCGAGAGGCTTGATGAGCTCATTGAACAGAAGAGGCAGGAGCTTTCCGATCTTACGGAAGAAATGCACGACCTGTCTTCCGAGATCAAGGTAGATGAAGAAAGAGTTGCTTCGATCAAGGGAAGGATAGAGCAGACTGCGCAGGCTGAGAACGATATAAACGAGGATATAGTACGTCTCGAGAACGAGTATAAGGCTCGTTTGGAGAAGGCTGATAGACTTCTTGATTCTGCCAATGAGGAGAAGAAGAAAGCGGAGAAACTCGATAAAGAACGCGAGGAGCTTCTCGGAAGTTTCAAGGATTCCGAGAGAAATCTTGATAATCTTCGTAAGATGATCGAGCAGAAGACTTCACAGATCAACGAATCGCAGGGGAAGATCAATACCGCACAGGGTCAGATCACCTCTTTATCGGATCGTATCAAAGAGCTTACCGACAGCCGTGAGTCTTCGAGAAAGATAAAAGAAGAGCTCGACGTCAGTATCGCCAATGCCGAGAAACTGTGGAAAGAGATGATGGAGAAAGAGGGCGAAGTAACCTCGGATATCCACACAAGGCAGGATGCGCTTTCCGAATTAAAAAAAGAAGAGGATAAGCTTCTTTCAGAGCATGAATCGCTGACGAGGACCTTTTTGCAGGAAAAGACCAGACTCAAGACTTTGAAGGACCTGGAAAGCCGTAAAGAAGGATATCAGGAGTCTGTAAGGCGCCTTCTTACTTTTGCGGATGCCAATCCTTCGGTTAAGAACAAAATGACTGGTGTTATCGGAGACCTTATCTCGACCGATAAGAAATACAATACTGCCATCGAGACGGCACTCGGTAATTCCATTCATAATATAGTTACGAAGACGGAGCAGGATGCAGCCGATCTTATCAGTGTCCTGAAGGAGAACAAGCTCGGAAGAGTAACTTTCCTTCCCATAGAGAATATTAAGGACAGGCCGATAGACAAGAAGGTATTGTCTGATGCTTCTCATCAGAAAGGCTTTATCGATGTCGCGTCGAATCTCGTTGAGAATGACAGAAGTCTCGACGATATAGTCTCAAACCTTCTCGGAAGGATCATCATATGTGAGGATCTCGACTGCGGAAGAAAGATCGCGAGAAGTATCGGACATCAGGTTAAGATAATCACTTTGGACGGTGATGCGATCAATGCCGGAGGTTCCCTGACGGGCGGTTCGGTAAGAAGGGATGCCGCAGGAATCCTCGGAAGATCCGGGGAGATCAAGGAGCTTGAAGCAAGCCTTGTAAAAAAGGATCAGGAGTTAGGTGTTCTCGAGGCGAGAAGACAGGATGTCGACTCTGATCTCGGTGACCTCGAGAAGGAACTTGCCCAGCTCGACGAACAGTTAAAGTACTACAGCATCGAGCGCGCCAAAGCCGAATCCGAGTATAAGAACCTCGGCATAAGACGTCAGGAACTTCTCGATTCCGTTAATGAGGCCGAGAAACAGCTTCATCAGATATCAGTCGATAAATTAAGACTTGAGGATGATATTGCCGAATATACACAGATCATAAAGGAGATCGACAGGGAGATCTCCGAGTATAAGGAGAGCGTCGACAGAAGCGACAATGAGTCCAAGAACTTCAGGGAGAAACTCGAGAATCTGAGAGAGAAGATCAGCTCTTGTAAGACCGCTTCCGAGAGGATACTTGCTGAGCGTAACGGTGTTCTCGATCTCGCTTCTCATATTAAAGACGAGCTTAATATGAGAAAGAAGTCTTTGCAGGAATCGAAGGATTCAAGACAGTCGGATTCATCTATGCTTAAGGCGATCATTGAGGGGATCGAGGGTAAAAAGGCAGTCAGGATTAAACAGCAGGACGGCTTCGAATCGATGTCCGAACAGATCAAGAGCCTGAACGAGCAGAAAGCCGAGATAGATGCCAAGCTTAAGGGTTTCTTCGAGAAGAGCGCCGAGGTCAATGATATCCTTACGCGCCTTCGTCAGAAAGAGAATGGCATCATTACAAGGAACGAGAAGCATATCAATGATATAGATGTATCCAAGAACAGATTGTGGGAAGACTACGAAGTCACTTACGATATGGTCAAGGATAACTATGAGCCTGCTCCCAATATCAATGAGGCCTCAAAACTTATCGCTTCATTAAGAAGTAAGATCAAATCTCTCGGACCGGTTAACCTGAACTCCATCGAGGAACATCGTGATGTAGCAGAGAAATACGAGTTCATTTCAAAGCAAAGACAGGATGTTTATGATGCGAAAGTTAATCTCGAGAAGGTTATAGCAGATCTTGTGACTCAGATGAAAGAGCAGTTTATAACGAACTTTACCAAGATCAACGAGAACTTTAAGAATGTGTATTCGGATCTGTTTAACGGAGGAAGCGCAGAGATACTTCTGAGCGATAAGGATGATGTTCTGAACAGTGCCATTGAGATCAAGGCTCAGCCTCCGGGAAAGAAGCTTCAGAGTCTTTCCCTCTGTTCGGGCGGAGAGAAGTGTCTTACGGCCATTGCTCTTTTGTTTGCCATATTGCAGTTGAGACCTTCTCCGTTTGTTATCCTCGATGAGGTAGAAGCAGCGCTCGATGAAGTCAATGTCAGCACGTTCGCCAATTTTGTCCGCCGTTATTCCGCGAGATCGCAGTTTGTTGTTGTTACACACCGTAAGGGAACGATGGAGGCTTGTGACAGGATGTACGGTGTCACCATGGCCGAGAGAGGTATTTCCAAGATACTTTCAATGAGGATCGGAGATTAGTATGGGTTTATTTGAGTCGTTTAAGAGAGGACTTGCCAAGACACGTGATTTCTGGGCAGCCGAATGGGTTAAGACTACAGCATCCCACGGCAAATTCGACCAGGATATGTTGGATGAGCTTGAAGAGATAATGGTCAGAGCCGACTGCGGATTGTCTGCGAGTGAAGACGTTATCAACTATGTCAAGGATTATATCAAGAGGACCGGCGATGACTCCAATGACGGCGTAATGGTTGCCGTTAAGAAAAGGATCGTCGAGATATTGGGTGAGAAGCAGGAATTGATAATAGAGCCCGGTAAGCTCAACATCATTCTTATGGTAGGAGTTAACGGCACCGGCAAGACGACTACGGCGGGTAAACTCGCAGCCAAATATAAGAAACAGGGCAAAAGAGTCATCCTCGCTGCCGCTGATACTTTCAGAGCGGCTGCGGTAGATCAGCTTAAAGAATGGGGAACGAGAACAGAGACTGCGGTTATCTCACACGGCGAAGGTTCCGACCCCGCATCCGTGGTTTTTGACGCTGTTGCCGCTGCCAAGGCTCGTAACAGTGATGTGCTTATCGTTGATACGGCCGGAAGACTTCACAATAAGAAGAATCTGATGGATGAGCTCTCCAAGATCAACAGGATAATCGACAGGGAAGCCCCTGATGCCAATAAGAAATCCCTTCTTATAATCGATGCCACGACCGGACAGAATGCGGTATTACAGACCGAGGCATTCTCTGAAGCGGTTAACCTCGATTATCTCGGGATCACCAAACTCGACGGTTCGGCCAAGGGCGGCGTTGCCATCGCTGTCTCATATCTTGCCAAGGTTCCGATAGTGCTTGCAGGATTGGGCGAGGGCGTTGACGACCTTATGGAATTCGATCCCGAGGCTTTTGCTGATGCATTGATTGACACCGAAAAATCAGTGTGATATTATCCGTAAGCTTGCCGTGACGCAGAAACAGGGCTTGTCCGCCTTTTCCGCAGTCACAGGTGAATAATAATTAAACGGAGGACAGAATTATGTCACAGATCAACAAGGCTGAGATCATTTCCCAGTACGCAACACACGAAGGCGACACAGGATCTCCTGAGGTTCAGATCGCTATCCTCTCTGCAAGGATCAATCTTCTTACAGAGCACCTCAAGACTCACAAGGGTGACCACCACTCAAGAAGAGGACTTCTCATGATGGTCGGTAAGAGAAGAGGACTTCTCGAGTATCTTCAGAAGATCGATATCGAGAGATACAGAGCGATAGTTTCCAAGCTTGGTTTGAGAAAGTAATCGATATCAACTATGAGATCACGAGGGACTGTCTTACGGCAGTCCCTTATTTTATGCCGGGATCAAGTTTCTTTTTGCGATGGCACAATATATTGTTATGATATAATGATATGAGTTGAAAATATGGGGGTTAATATGGCTTCTAAGTCAGATTACGGTAACGAGAGCATTACTATGCTCAAGGGTGCTGAGAGAGTAAGAAAGCGCCCGGGTGTTATATTCGGTTCGGATGATCTTGAAGGATGCATACATTCTTTCTTCGAGATTCTTTCCAATTCAATAGATGAGGCCAGAGAAGGCCACGGTAAGCAGATAATCATTACGAGATTTAAGGACGGCTCTTTGCAGGTCGAGGACTTTGGACGAGGCATTCCTTTGGATTTCAATCCCAAGGAGAACCGTTATAACTGGGAGCTCGTATATTGTGAGCTCTATGCAGGCGCGAAGTACGATAACAATTCGCTCGGAGATTACGAGTATTCGTTAGGCCTTAACGGTCTCGGTGCCTGTGCGACACAGTATTCTTCGGAGTACTTTGAAGTTACCGTGTTCCGTGATAAGACGAAGTACTCGCTTTCCTTTAGGAAAGGCGAAGTCGTCGGGGAGCTTATTAAGGAGCCTTACAGGTTCAAAAGGACCGGAACGATACAGAAGTGGAAGCCTGACTCTGAAGTCTTTACGGATACCGTGATCCCTTATGAGAGGCTTAGAGATATCGTTAAGAAGCAGTCGGTTGTTAACGGCGGAATCGAGTTCAAGCTTATAGATGAGGCTCTCGGAACAGAGGAGTCCTTTCTTTGTCCGGACGGAATCACGGGTTTCTGTGATGAATTGAGCCAGATGAAAGGCTTTACCGATGTCTGTCACTTCGAGGGTGAAGGCAAGGGCAGAGATGCCGATGACAGACCTGTATATAAGTGTAAAGCGGAAATCGCTTTCCTTTTTAATAACGAAGTCAATGAGATCGAGTACTTCCATAACTCGAGCTTCCTCGAGCACGGAGGATCTCCCGACAGAGCGGTTAAGAATGCCTTTGTCTATGCCATCGATAAGGAGATCAAGGCGAGGGATAAGTATAAAGCGAACGAGAATAAGATCAAGTTCGAGGATATTCAGGATTCCCTTATCCTTATTACTTCCACATTCTCGACGTTTACTTCGTATGAGAACCAGACTAAGAAAGCTATCAACAATAAGTTCATTCAGGACTTTATGACAGACCTTATCAAGAGAAATCTTGAAGTATGGTTTATCGAGAATAAGCAGCAGGGAGATAAGGTCGTAGATCAGATCCTTATCAACAAAAGATCCCGTGAGAATGCCGAGAAGGCGAGAGTCAATATCAAAAAGCAGCTGACGGGTAAGGTCGATATCAATAACAGGATCAAGAAATTCGTTGACTGCAGATCCAAGGACACGAACAAGCGAGAGCTTTATATCGTTGAGGGTGATTCCGCTTTGGGTTCCGTTAAACTCGGAAGAGATGCCGAGTTCCAGGGCATTATGCCGGTAAGAGGTAAGATCTTAAACTGCCTTAAGGCTGACTATTCAACGATCTTTAAGAGCGAGATCATAACGGATCTTATCAAGGTATTGGGCTGCGGAGTTGAGATATCCAATAAGCACAGCAAGGATATGAGTGCTTTTAATATCGATCAGCTTCGTTGGAATAAGATAATCGTCTGCACCGATGCCGACGTCGACGGCTTCCAGATCAGGACATTGATCCTGGCGATGATCTACAGACTCTGTCCGACACTTATCGAGAAGGGATTTGTATATATCGCGGAGTCTCCTTTGTTCGAGATAACGGTGAGGACTAAGGGTAAAGGTTCGACCGAGCAGACATTCTTCGCTTTTAACGAGAAGGAGAAGACTGAGATCCTTTCCAGGTTCGATGCCGATAAGGTTTCCATCAATATCCAAAGATCGAAAGGTCTCGGTGAGAACGAACCCGAGATGATGTGGGAGACCACTATGAATCCGAAGACCAGACGTCTTATCAAGGTCTGCCCCGAGGATGCGAAGAAGACATCCGAGATATTCGAACTTCTGCTCGGTGACAATCTCGCGGGAAGAAAGCAGCATATAGAACAGGACGGGCATCTTTATCTTGATATGCTCGATGTAGGATGATTGGAATATGGCTAAGAAGAAAGAGATCAAAGACAGTAATTCATTAAAGGCCAGGCTTACCGACGACAGCAAGCCTGATATGCCGCCCGTTGACCAGCCGATAACCGAGATGCTCGAGGTCAACTATATGCCGTATGCGATGTCTGTCATCGTATCGCGTGCGATCCCCGAGATAGACGGTTTCAAGCCCTCTCACAGGAAGCTTCTGTATACGATGTATAAGATGGGTCTTCTTAACGGGAACAGGACCAAATCCGCCAATGTCGTAGGACAGACCATGAAGCTTAATCCTCACGGTGATATGGCCATATATGAGACTATGGTCAGGATGACGAGAGGAAATGCTTCGCTTTTGCACCCTTACGTAGATTCCAAGGGAAACTTCGGTAAGCAGTATTCGAGGGATATGGCTTTCGCCGCACCCCGTTATACCGAGGTAAAGCTCGAGAAGATTTGTGAGGAGCTTTTCGAGGGGATAGATAAAGATGCCGTTGATATGGTGGATAATTATGACGGAACCTTAAAGGAACCCGTCCTTCTGCCCGCGACCTTCCCGAGCCTTCTTGTCAACAGCAACCAGGGTATCGCGGTAGGTATGGCTTCGAATATATCCTCATTTAATCTCCGCGAGGTATGTGAGGCCACCATCGCTTATCTTAAGGATAAGAACGTTGATATCCTCGATATCATGCCGGCACCTGATTTCTCGGGCGGAGGTCAGATACTCTATGACAGAGCCCAGATGGAAGAGATATATAACACGGGTAAGGGTTCCATAACATTAAGAAGTAAATACAGAGTCGATACCAAGAATAATCTTATCGAGATCCTTGAGATCCCGTATTCCACATCTTCGGAGGCGATAATCGACGGTATCGCGGATCTCGTTAAGTCCGGAAAGGTAAGAGAGATCAATGATGTCCGTGACGAGACCGACCTCGACGGACTTAAGATAACCATCGACTGTAAGAGGGGAACCGATCATGAGGAGCTCATGAAGAAGCTGTTCCGTTTTACAAAGCTTCAAGATACGTTCTCATGTAACTTCAACATTCTTATCAACGGTTCTCCGAGGGTCATGGGAGTTCGTGAGATAATCAGCGAATGGCTCGACTGGAGAAGACAGTGCGTATCACGTGAACTTGCTTTTGATCTTAAGAAGAAGAAGGACAGGCTCCACCTGCTCGAAGGTCTGGAGAAGATCCTCCTTGATATAGATAAGGCCATAGCGATAATCCGCAATACGGAACTCGAGGAAGACGTTGTTCCGAACTTGATGAAGGGCTTTGGCATCGATAAGATCCAGGCAGAGTATGTCGCTGAGATCAAGCTCCGCAATATCAACAAGCAGTATATCCTTAACCGTACTGCGGATAAGGAAAACCTCGAGAAGGACATAGCCGAGATCGAAGATATCTTGGGCAAGCCTAATCGTATTAACACTCTTATCTCGAAGAAACTTAAGGAAGTAGCCGATAAATACGGCAAGGAAAGGAAGACCGAGATCGTAATGGCCGAGCAGGTAGAGACTTACGTTCCCGATCAGTCGATCCCGGATTATCAGGTACACCTTATGCTCACAAGGCACGGTTATCTTAAGAAGTTCACGCCGAATGCTCTTAAGAAATCAGATGACATCAAGATCAAGGATGACGATGAGATCTTCCTGTGTGCCGATGCGATGAATAAGAGCGATATCCTGTTCTTCTCGGATAAATGCAATGTCTATAAGAGCAAGACATATGAGTTCCAGGATAACAAGGTGACGGAATTCGGTTCGTTCCTTACCAATGAATTGGGACTCGATGACGATGAGCATATCATCCATATGCTCGTTACGACAGATTATAAGGGGCAGCTTGTCATAGGATTTAATAACGGCAAGGCCGCGAGGTTCCCGATCGATGTCTATGAGACAAAGCAGAACCGTAAGAAACTCGTAAATGCTTTTTCCGATAAGTCACGGGCAGTCTCGTTCCTGTTCATACCGGAAGGCGAGGACCCCGATCTGTTTGCCAGATCCGATAAGGATAAAGCCGTAGTATTCAAATCTTCGATGATCCCTTTGAAGTCGACCAGGTCAACTCAGGGTGTTCAGCTTCTTATCAGCAAGAAGGGTTCGGTCCTGTCGGAGATCATTACCGTTGCCGAGTCCGGATTGACGGATCCCGAGTATTTCCGCATAAGAGGTATACCTGCGGTAGGATATTATCTTAAACAGGGATCATTCGAGAATCGACAGCTCGGATTTGAAGATCTGACGTGAGAAGGTCGGAAGATAATATCTTCGATAATTACGAGAGAAAGTCCGTAAGAAATATCGGGCATTTTATTGCTGCGTCCGTCTGTTTTCTTCTTATGGCGTCGATGATAACCGTTGTGTTCTGGCTTAATGCTTCCATGGAGGTAGAAGCCGGTGTCGTTCCCGAGTTCGAGGCTGCATTGGCCGAAGGCCGTTATGATGAAGCGTTGCAGCTGTACCGCCAGGTGCATGATGTCGTTGTTGCTTCCGATGCGAACGGAGGCTCGGGCGAGACAGAACTTCAGATTCAGAGAGATCAGATGAATCAGATGGAGGAGATCGTCAATAACAGGCTCCTCGAGATAGAGAATGAGATGAGAAACTCCCGTTATACTCCTTCAACGGCAGATCTTAATTTTATGAATGAGATGCAGGAGCTTACATCGTCGAGAATATCGTCATGGCTTAATGAGTTATCTACCGAATTCCTGCTCGGGACCATAGAGAAGCCGGATCTCGTATTCATCTTTGAGACACTTAATGATGTCAGCAACGTAGCGGCTACCACAACGCCTCTTTTGTATGAGATAGAGACTATAGAGCAGGCAAGAGGAGACGTTCAGGCGGCCGAAGCGTGCTTTGAACAGGGTGACTATATCGCTTCTGTTCAGATACTGAACTCTGTCTGCAACAGTTATACGGGATTTGTATATGATTATGCCTCCAACAGACTTACGCAGATCAAGGAGATCATGTACGAGCCCATGCTCTCTGAAGGTGAGCATATGCTTGAAAGATACAGGTATTTCTCGGCAGAGGCGCTTCTGTCCAGCCTTGCCGTTATATTCCCGGACGACGCGAGGATCAATGCGGATCTTCTCGAGGCTACTTCGCATACGACCGAGGTGCGCGAGTATACGGGAACGGTTGAGGTCTTAAGTGTAAGGCAGCTTATTGCCGATGTTTCCAGAGGTGCATCCAATACCGGTCTTTATCTTACTACCGATGAGTTTACCAGGATGTTAGAAGAGCTCTACGCCAATGACTATGTGCTCGTTGATGCCGAGACTATGGCTGATATGTCGGAGGATACGTTTATAACGGAAGTGAATCTGACTGTTCCTGTCGGTAAGAAGCCGTTGATCCTGGTCCTCGATACATTCGATTATAACGTGGCGAATACCATGAACTACGGTCTTTGTACTCAGTTGTCACTTGATGAGCAGGGATATGTATGCGGTCAGTATGTCGCTCCCGACGGCACTTTGGTATCGGGCAGGGAACTTGAAGCCATAGGTATCCTTGATGCTTTCGTTGAGGCCCACCCGGATTTTTCCTTTGACGGTGCGAAAGGCGTGATCTCGATATGCGGATATGAGTCGGTATTCGGATATGTAATAAGCCGTGACGAGGCGGATGACAGGACCGAGGCTCTGGCCAATATCGGAAGACCTAATGTGGAATTCAGTGACAGCGAGATCGATAATAACAGAAGGATCGTAACCGAGATCATGGAGGTGCTGCAGGATACGGGGTGGAAACTCGCTTCCTCGACTTACGGAAACATCAATGCTTTTGAAGCGGATATGGAGACTATAGTCGCAGATACGGAGAAATGGATGGAGCAGATCGAACCTCTGATCGGCGATGTCCATATCATCGTTTATCCGGGAGGAAACTACATCTACGGTACGGATCCGAGAGCGGTCTACCTTAAGAACAACGGATTTCGGATCTTCTTCGGCATGGGATATAATCCGTACCATATCTACGGTGATAATTATCTCTATTACGACAGAACGACTATAAGCGAGTATTCTCTTAATAATCTCGATTTCTCCAGATTGTTCGATGCTTCAAGGATCCTCGATTCCTATGTAAACGGCACGGGAGCAGATGAAGAACAGGAACAGGAAGTTGTTTGACAAAATTGTTTCCGTTTGTGTACAAAATAATAATTAGTGGTACTATTCGCAAAAAAAATATATAATTATATAAATTGTTTGGAGGAGTGCTCATGGCTAAGACAGACAGATTATCTGAATTTGTAAATGAAGAACCCATTCTTTGGAAGGACAGGAGAAGATACCTGGGATTACCAATTTCATTTACCAGATACAGCTTTGACAGTAATAAGTTCTACCTTAACAAAGGTCTGTTCAATACCACATCCGATGAGATACTCCTGTACCGCGTTCTCGATATAAGACTTACAAGATCTTTTTTTCAGAGGATCTTCGGCGTAGGAACCATTGTCCTTAAGACCGCAGATCAGACCAACCCCATCCTTGAGGTCAAGAGCGTAAAGAATTCGGAGCGCGTTAAGACCGCACTCAGTAATATTGTAGAGAATGAGCGTAATGAGAAGAGAGTTCTCGGCAAAGAGATGTTCGGAGCGGCCGGACATCATGATCTTGATCTTGACGGAGACGGTATTCCGGATCATGTAGACGGTGATCTCTAATAATTTTGATGGCAAGGTAACACGTGGAAACCAGATTAGACAGATATGAAGGAGCCAGAGAGGCCAAGATAGAACAGTTAAGGGAGCTCATCGAGAACTCCAAGAAGATAGTCTTTCTTGGCGGTGCCGGTGTCTCTACGGAGAGCGGTATTCCGGATTTCAGAAGCGGCGACGGTATTTATAATCAGGAGAGCGGTCTTAATTACAGACCGGTCGATATCATATCTCACTCTTTCTTTGTAGAGCATCCGGAGGAGTTCTATGATTTCTACAGAAGAAAACTTCTTTATCCCGATGCCAAGCCCAATAAAGCACATAAAGCTCTTGTCAGACTCGAGCGACAGGGCAAGCTCCTGGCTATAATCACGCAGAATATCGACAGACTTCATCAGGACGCGGGTTCCAAGTGTACGATAGAACTTCACGGTTCCGTATTCAGGAATTACTGCATGGATTGCGGCAAGAAGTTTAAGCTCGATTATATACTCGGAACGGAAGGTGTTCCTCACTGTGACAGATGCGGCGGCATTGTAAGACCCGGTATTACGCTATATGAAGAGAATCTCGAGCACGAGCCTGTAGACAGTGCCATTAAAGCGCTTAAGAAGTGCGACCTTCTTATTATCGGAGGTACTTCTCTCACGGTTTATCCCGCTGCTACATTCTCACAGTTTATAAAGCATGACAGAATGGTTATTATCAATAAGTCTTCCACTTACCTTGATCTGTCTGCGATGCTTACCATACATGATTCGATCGGCCATGTCCTCGATGAAGCGATCCCTAAGAGAAAGAAGAGGTCAGATGCGGGTAAGAAGCGTAAGAAGACGACTAAGAGATCTTCTGCCAAGACTTCAAGAGCCGCTTCGTCCAAGAGCCGATCTGATAAGAGTGATAAATGACATCATATTTTGAGGTCCACGCTCCGGAATATGCCGAAGCACGCGACTTAATTGCTTCTAAGAATCGAAGATTAGGGTTACTCCGTTTATTCCTGTTTTTTATTATGGCAGGTTCTTTTATCACGGGCTTCGTAACGGGCAGAAGACTTCTGTTCTTCGCGATCGCCGGGGTGATCTTGTGTATCTTCATATTCGTAATGATCGTTCACAGAAGATCCATTAATGAAGAGATGCTCCTTAGTAAAAAGATCGAAGCCAATGACCGCTATCTTTCCAGGATCAAAGGGGATTTTGGTTCTCTTAACGATGACGGAGCGGAGTTTAAGGACAATAATCATGCTTATTCTTCGGATCTTGATCTGTTCGGACCGCATTCGTTATTCGCGCTGTACAATACCTCTCATTCCGTACTGGGGCGCAAGGCTTTTGCCGACAGGCTTAAGTGTAAGCATTTTGATACCCTTAATAAGGAAAGTATCACAGGTGTTCAGAAGACGGTTAATGCTCTGACAGATGACCCGGAGTTCCTTCTTGATTACGAAGCGGCAGGGGCACTTTACCCCATAGATAAGATCCCCGAGGCTTTGATCAGGCTGTGTTCCAAGGATAAGCCTTTATCTTCGGGGCTTAAGCTCTTATGGAAAGCGATCCCTTTTTTGTGGCTGATCCCTCTGATCATGGCTTTTACCGGACTTAGTAAGTATGTAAGGATCGCGGTGCTTCTTATTATCTTTATTAACCTGATGATATGGTTTCTTGTCTCAAGGATCGATATCTCCGATATCTTTAAGGCCGGAATGATATCAAGACAGAGTAAAGCGATCAAAGAGAGAGTCGTATTGCTGCTTTCCGATCCCGGAAGAAAGAGTATGTTTGTTCCGACTTATATGAGTGAAGGATTCTATGAGTCTTTACAGTCACTGATTAATTCATGCGGTATATGTTCTCTTCGTGAACAGCCTATAACAGCATTGATCCTGAATGCTGTCATGCCTTTTGATCTCATGTGTGCGGACAGGCTGTTTGACTGGAGCGTTAAATACGGCAACGGCTTTATGAATGATGTAGACGGACTTTCTGAGGTCGAAAGTGTCATGTGTGCTGTTGTTCCCGGACTGATATCCGAAGTAAGCTCTGTTCCTCATATAACTGAGCAGAAGCAGGCTTACTTTTCAGGAACGGATATGAAGCATCCTCTGCTTGATCCTTCCAAAGCCGTTTCCAACTCCGTAACGATAGATTCGAAGATCGCACTTATCACGGGTTCTAATATGAGCGGTAAGACAACTCTCATAAGAACAGTCGGAACGATGATGGTTCTGGCATATATCGGCGCTCGTGTACCGGCGTCGAATGTAACTGCTTCAGTAATGCGGATCATGACTTCCATGAGAATAACCGACAGTCTTGAAGAGAATATGAGTACTTTTAAGGCCGAGCTTATCAGGATCGGTTCCATAGTCAATGCTTCGACCTCTGATGTTCCCATGATGTTCCTTATTGATGAAGTGTTCAGGGGGACTAATTCGCAGGACCGTACGGACGGTGCGGAGATCCTGCTCAAAAGATTATCTGCTCCTCATATCTCCGGATTCATGACAACCCATGATTACGCACTTTGTGACAGAGCGGCTGAAAAGAATTACGATAACATTATGTTCTGCCATTTCAGTGAGAGATATGAAGGGGATGAAGTTATCTTCGATTATAAACTGCGTGACGGTCTGTCTCATGAATCGAATGCCAGATTTCTGATGAAGTTAGTCGGTATTGAATAATAATCTGTTGATTTATCGTCACAAATTTGCCACATTTCCTCCTTATTGTTGTTGCTTTTGTTCTAAAATAAATTAAAATATAAATATGTCGTTGGGGTGCTTAAAGAAATACAAGTCACTTATTTTTGACTATTCATTTATACGTAAGTTTGGCGGAACCAGACTTCTCGGTGAGTTGCTTGAAATTATCACTTCAGATCATAAAGACGTATATGTAAGCAGATCTTTCAAACTGATGCATTATTGTGTCATCCATCAGGCCGATGATAAGACGGCTTCGGCAGTCGGGGCCATGAGAGATTTTTGTACTATGCTTCTTCCGGATAAGCTTTTGCATTCGATCCAGCTTACCGAGACCTGTGCTTTTCTTGACAGGATGAAGGAATTAGAGGATTCATGTCTTGTTATGGCTTCTTCGGGAATTCTCTCTAAGAGATTGAGAGAGAAGACGCCCGATTATAACGGAGATCTCTGCGTGATCGGTGATGATCTTGAACCTTCGATCTATCACGGCGTTTCAGATTATCTTGAATCTGTTACGGAAGAACCGATAAGTCCTCTGGCCGCTTCTGATAAGTATCTCGACGTACCTGTCTATTGTAATATCGGTGATACCATTACAACCGGCGACGGCAGACGTCTTACACTCGAGAAGAGAGTAAGTGCCGGTGCCGAAGGAATGGTGTTTACGACAGACGATCCGAGGATAGTCGCGAAGATCTACCATAAGGGTATAATCACGCCTTTGCGCTGGAAGAAGCTCCAGACTCAGGTACAGATGGGCATTAATTCTTTTGGTATCTGCTGGCCTAAGGATCTTCTTTTCTATAAGAACATCCCTGTCGGATATACCATGATTATGGGAAAGGGAAGGACACTCGGAAATGTTTTTGACGGTCCGGATGCGCTTTTGAATTCTTTCCCCGAATGCACGAGACTTGATATAGTTACCACTCTGGCCGATCTTCTCGAGAAGTATATCTATCTTCATATGTTCGGCATCGTGGCAGGCGATATACAGATGAAGAATGCTCTTATCTATTCTTCTAATTCCATATACCTTATTGATATGGACAGCGTACAGGTAGGAAATCTCCCTTGTCCCGTCGGAACCGAAGAATTTACAGATCCCAGATTATGGGGTAAGAATTTCTCGGGATTCTTGCGTTCTTTGAGGGATGAGGATTATTCCATTGCGATGCTCGTCTTCTCGATTCTTTTCTGCGGACTTCATCCGTATGCCACGAGGAACGGCGCAGAGACGCTCCGGGAAGAGATAACCGGAAAGAATTTCCCTTATTCTCTTGATTCGTCTGACACGGACCACATTCCCAAGGGCGGATATGATCATATTTGGGAATATCTTCCCGACAGATTGAGGGTCATGCTCTTTGAGACTTTCCATGAAGGGAAGTCGTTTGAGGCTGTCGAGTGGTATGAAGCGGTATTGGCTTATAAGGATGCGCTATCCTCTCATGAGTTTACGAATGAGGAAGCGTATAAGGCATTCCCCGAGATGGACTATGTCGCTACCGACCCGGATCCCGTTTCCAAGCCCAGGTTTACTCCGCCGAAGAAGGCTGCTTCTTCCGGAGCCGGATCTCCTTTTAAGCCCGTGGCGAATAAGACTGTAAATTCCGTTCCCAACGGGCAATCTGCGCTTGCAAGAAGAATGTTTAATGAAGATAATGGTAGAGATAAACCCGACAATTCATCCGACAGTAAGCCGAACGGAGGTAATGACGGAGGTTTACTCGGATTATTTAAAAACAGGAGATAAGATTTATGGCTCAGAACGGTATCAACGCATCGGATTTTGGCAGCAGTACAAAGAGAAGACTTCCCATTTGTTTCTGTCTTGATACATCGGGGTCAATGATGGGTAATCCGATCAAGCAGCTCAATCAGGGACTTTCTAACTTTATCGCTTCGATCAAAGCGAACGATGATACCAGATCTTCCACTGACATAGCCATTATCACTTTCGGTTCCGCAGTTGAGATCGTAATGCCTTTCGGAAGGATCTCAGGCGAAGGACTTCCCGATATCTCTGCATCTACGACGATGACTCCTATCGGTGAAGGTATACTTACGGCGCTGGAACTTCTCAATGCGCGTAAAGAAGGTTATAAGGAGCAGGGGATCAAGTATTATCAGCCCTGGCTCGTTGTAATTACCGACGGTGCGCCTCAGGGGCCTAATGCCATGGCCAATATGGAGCTCGCGATCAAAGCATGTAATGAGCTTGAGAAGGACGATAAACTCGTTATCTTCAACATCGGCGTAGGTAACAGCGTCGATTGGGATATCCTGAAGAGATTGTCGGTTAAGAGGGAAGAGCCCATTTCCGTTTCTTCCGGAGACTTCGGAAAGCTATTTGAGTTCCTGGGTTCTTCGAGCTCGTCCGTTGTTTCATCCGGCATGAGCGATGATGCCCTGTACAATATATCTACGGAGCCTGAGGGCGAATCGGTAGATGTAGACGATTTCTTTAAGTTTATGGATGAATAATATATGGATAAGATTACCGTTTCAGCCGTTACCTTAATGGGTCAAAAGCACAAGAACCGCGGTGTTCCTTGTGAAGACTTCTCTGTCGCTGTTCAGAATAACGGGGTTTCCTGTGTTGTAGTTGCAGACGGTGCGGGTTCCAAGCAGTATACACATGCCAAATACGGTTCTAAAGCCTGCTGTGAAGCAGTATCGATGCTTCTTACCGAGTATTTTGATGCGCTCTATAATGAGAATCGCGAGGCTGCCGTAAGGTCTGTTGTCATTGCAACGGTTCACGTTGCTTTCTCCAAACTGATCGAGCATTTTAAGCTCGATACTCTCGACAGACTATCCTGTACATTGCTGTTTTGTGCCGTAAAGGACAGACGTGTTCTCATAGGGCATATAGGTGACGGTCTCATCGCAGGTGTCTCTCCTTCGGGAGTGCGTCCGATAACGATGCCTCAGAACGATGCCGCCGGACATACATATTTCGTTACGGCTCCGCATGCTGCAGATTACTTAAGACTTGTTAAGACTACCGTCGATGACTTGCACGGTGTTGCATTAATGACTGACGGTGTCCAGGACAGTGTTTACGACGAGAATGCAGGACTTGTAAAGCCTGTTGTCGTACGTATGGTCGAGACCTGTGCAAACGGCCGTGAACAATCTGAGAAAGAGATCAAGTCGATACTTGAACAGTATGTTGTGGGTGCTTCGAACAACAGTGACGATTCTTCTTTCGGAATAGTTTATTTTGACGGGACCAACGCTCCCGATTCATCAAAGCTCTCCAAGAACGCCGACCGCTTCCCCAAAAGTGAGATCACTTTTAAGGAACTTCAGGAACAGATGTTGCCTGAAGTGAAGAAAGCAAAGCAGATCATTACTGATTGTGCTTCCAATCCGGCTCCGAAGATGACACCTGTTGATGATGAAGTCAACACCGGAAACGAGTTCCATCCCAAGACCTCTTACGTTAAGAAGGATGAGAATGAGTCTTCTGCCAAAGAGACGGAAATGAAGATTGATTCCAATAAGAAGAAAGACTCCTCCGTCTTGCTCAAGGCGGTTGCTTTGCTGGAATTGATTGCTATTATATTATTGTTGATCAAAATATTTATTCTTGGGGGTTGATCCGTGGATAGAGATGAGAAGAAATATGAAGTTTTACCGGGTGTAAAGACGCCTGATATTAAATCTATCCTTGATGCAGCCTCTGATTTCAGCAATCCCGGCGTTGATAACGTTGCGATCAAAGGCGGAGAAATAAGAAAGACTCTGGCACCCGACAAGACTGATTCTCACGCTCCTACAAGCGAAGAGATCGCCAAGCTCCAGAATCTCGGCGAAGAGGTTGCAGAAGAGGAACGCCGCACATCAGAAGAATCCCGTAAGGTTATGGAACTTATCAAGAAGCAGGTCAAGGCTCCTGAATCCATGAAAGACCTTAAGAAGGCCGCTGCCTCCAAGGTTATAAGTGAAGAGAAGCGTGAGATCCTCGAGAAGGAACGTGCAGAGCAGGAAGCGAAGCAGGCTGAAGAAGAGGCCAAGAATAAGGCAAGAGAAGAAAGAAGACTTGCTCAGCAGAAGATAGTTGAAGAATCTCAGCAGAAGAAGGCTTTAGCCGAGCAGAAGGCTCGTGAGGAAGAGGCTAAGAAGGAAGAAGAAGCCAAAAAAGAAGCCGAAGTCAAGAAGAAAGCCGAAGCGGAAGCAGCAAAGGCAAAGAAGAAAGACGTGCCTGCCGAGAAGAAGGCTGCAGATTCCGACAGCAATAAGGATGACGAGTATAAAGCTTGGGTAAAGGCGAAGCGAGAGGCTGCCCTTAAGGATAAGAAGAATGCGGCATCCGAACCTGATAAAGCGGAAAAGTCCGCTCCCAAAAAGTCCGAAAGCAGCACTCCCAAGAATGCTCAGGAGAGAATTTCTGATTCAGAATCTCAGGCTATAGACGATTTCTCGGAATTTCTTTAATTGCGACAAAATGTCGGCTTGATTTCTTTTACGTTACATCGCATTGCCGGTAAAGCGATTCACTGAATTATGCCTCAGTTTACCGCTATAATATACGTATGAGTTACACGATACGTAAGATTATGGCGTTTACCGCGGGGATCGCGATTACTTTCAATGTTTTAAGCGTCAATGACATCGGCGCTGTAAATGACGTGTCCCTGCAGGCTCCCGAGATGGAGATAACGACTGCGGAACCGGTCGATTATGTTCCGTCGGCGATCATTGTATCGAATTCTCATATTTCGGCGGAAGTTACGGAAAAGACTGATGATATCGAAGGCAGGACATTTACCATCGATCTCGATGAAGAAGCGGATGATGCGCTCGAAAACGGTGAATTTGTTCGTGACGGATCACATCTTTGGGTAAATGTTGATATAGCGAATCTTCGATCGGAACCGTCAACCGATTCCGACGTTCTCACGCAGATCACTTATTCATCCGATATTATCCGTGTTTCATACAGCAATGAATGGTCATTGGTAAGACTTGATGACGGTACGGAAGGATACGTACTCTCATCCTTGCTGTCAGAAGATGAGATCGTTCTTCCGACGGCAACACCCACGCCTCTTCCGACGGCTACTCCTACACCTATGCCTACAGCCACTCCTACGCCGATTCCTACGGCTACACCTGCTCCTACGCAGGGTCCGGCCTATACCGAGACGCCTATGAGTGCCACTGTTTATGCTTCATGCGTGATGAATGTCAGATCCGGCCCCGGAACAGAGTATTCACTTGTTACCGGTCTGAATACCGGTGACGCCATTACCGTTACCGCTTCCACTGATAACGGTTGGTACAGGACTTCTGACGGATACTATGTTAAGGCCGATCTCTGCCTCGATCAGGCTCCTGCGGCTCCCGCAGCACAGACAGGCGGTTCAACATCGACAGCCGTTGATCCTTCCGGATTTTCCGACTTCGGTTCATACTGTCTGCAGTTTGTCGGAACTCCTTATGTTTACAGCGGCGCATCACCGTCAGGCTTTGACTGTTCCGGTTTTGTCTCATACATTTATGCCAACTACTACGGCATCAGCCTTCCTCATAATGCTGCCGATATATCAGAGCTTGGAAGCGGTGTATCAGCTGACAGTGTGCAGGTTGGCGACGTACTTTGTCACGACTATAATAACGACGGTTATATCGATCATGTCAGCCTCTATATAGGTAACGGAACTTGTGTACATGCATCCAATTCCAGAATGGGTGTCATCACTGCCAACTGGCCTATGGGATCAGTTGTTACTATCAGAAGATTCACCTAATCTCCTGTAAACCGTAAAGTACATTGTAAGAAAGCTTGCAAGTCCTCCTATGACATTGGAGACAGGCTCTGCTGCGAATACTCCGTTTACCGAAGGATCGGTTATCTTCGGGAGGAGCAACGTAAGCGGAATGACCAATATAGCCTTGCGGAATAAAGAGAAGAATATGGCGCGTCCGTTCTTCTCAAGAGACATGAATGTCGATTGCCCGGAAAACTGGAACGCCATAAATACATACGCAAGAAAGAAGATGTGAAGTGCGGGGACGGCAGAGCTTATAAATGCATCATCCTGTGTAAACATCCTTATAAAGAAACCCGGGAATAGAAATACGAGAAGCCAGGCGATCCCGGTATACAGAAAAGCCGCCAGAAACGATATCCTTATACCGCTCTGAACTCTCTTATATTTGCCGGCACCGTAGTTGAAGCTTAATACGGGCATGGCTCCGTTTGTTATCGCATGAACGACTACGCTCATGATATCCCTTACGGAACTTACGATCGTCATTATACCGACGTAATCGTCTCCTCCGTAATGAGAGAGAGTCCTGTTGCACACGATCTGTGTCGCACTGTTTGTAAACTGCATGATAAACCCGGTAAGTCCCACCGCGCATATCTCACCGCATATGGAGGGGACAGGCTTCATAAGGCTGAATGTGAGTTTGTGCTTCGGCTTTTTGCCCGTAAGGAAAATAAGGACCCAGATCAAAGATGCCGTCTGAGATATAACGGTCGCTAAAGCCGCTCCTTCTATATTCATATGCCAAACGAATATAAAAAGAGGATCGAGGATAAGATTGAGAATGGCTCCGGTAAGAGTCGTGATCATCGCGGTAACCGGATAACCTTGTGAGCTTATGTAGTAATTAAGGCCGTTCGCGAGCATTGTGGCGGCCGTGCCGAAGAGGTAAATGCGAAGGTAGGAGGCAGCATAAGGGAAGGTTGCGTCAGAGGCACCGAGCGCATACAGTATCGGCTTCATGAATACAAAGAGTATGACGGAGAGAATAATGCTTCCGGATAACATAAGCGTGAAGGAGTTGTTAAGTACTTTCGAAGCTTTGCCGTGATTTCCGGATCCCATGGCAATCGAGAACACCGGAGCACCGCCCTGACCGAACAGCATCGTAAAAGCGAGTATGATCGAGACGATAGGAAAGGTGAGACCTAACCCGGTGAGTGCATCTTTGCCTTCTCCCGGGATATGTCCAATGTAGATCCTGTCGACGATGTTATAAAGAAGCTGAACAAGTTGAGACAGCATCAGGGGAAGAGCCTGCCTTATAACATGACCGGCTACGCTTCCTTGTCCGAAATCAGTTGAATGTCCTTTACTTACAGCCATAGTATAATTTGAATCAGAAAGCCGATAGGCTACTGAAAAAAGAATACTAACACACCTGCAGATCATTATCAATTTAATGCGGATTGGAACACCTGAGTCTATATAAAGCATCCGAAGAATTTTATAAAGACAGTTTTTCCATTCTGAAATTGAAATGTAAATCCCGCTTTATTTTGATTATACTGATAATAAGAATTATTTTAGGATAGAAGAATACTGATATCAAATCGAATAAGTTTAATACAGGAAGAATAAATATGTGGAAAGATCTGACACTTGGGTGGCAAATTGCTTTTGAAGAGGCATGGATCGCTTTCGGGAACGGAAGCTGTCCTATTGGCGCAGCTATCTTTGATGAGGATGATAATCTTCTTGTAAGAGAGCACAACAGGGGGGCTGAAAAAGATACGGTAAACAGGAACGTGGCCCACGCAGAAGCTTGTGCGCTCCGCCGACTGGATACATCTGCTTGTAATCCCAAGACAGTTGTTCTTTACACTACCATGGAGCCATGTCCAATGTGCATGGGCACGGCAGTAATGTCTAACATTAAGCATCTGCACTACGCTTCCGAAGATCCATACTGCGGGAGCGTTCACTGGAAGGAAGAGGACCCTTATGTTAAAGGACAGGGACTTGACTACGAACTTGAATCCGGCGAAAAGGAATTTGTCCAGCTTGTAATACAAAGTTACTTTGAACTTAAAGGTATAGAAAAAGGATGCAGCGACAAAGTACTTCGAACCTTCGAATCCTACAACAGTCATGCTGTACAGGCAGCGAGAGGGTTCTACAATAATAAAAAGCTGGATTCATATGTATCTGAGAATACCTCTTTTCCCGTTGTTTATGATGAGATTGCTACGTTGTTCTATTCATTATAATTAACAGGGAAAGTGAGTTTTCTAAAGGAGAGTAACAACATTTCTTTGATAAAGCAGCATCGTAGTCTTAAAATCCGGCGTCATGTATTATTATAAATTGAGGCGGGAGGCTGATATGACAAGTGATTACGGTGAAAATGTACCTTATGAAGTAGTTCCTGAGAGCAATGATAGGGAATATAAGCGAAGCATTTGGGGTGCAGCTATAGGATTACAGGCGGTTGATGGCCTGAAGCCTTCTGAATACTTATTATCGCTTGCGGATGATAATATTAACGGGAGAAAGACTTATTCTGAGATTTCAGAAGAGCTTATCAAAGAGTATAAAGACCGTGATGATAGGCAAAAAGAAGCCGATATAGTCTCTTGTCGAATCGCTCAAATACTTGAGCAGTCAACTTTTGTAATGTCTCCGGAATTTTTTTTATCGATACATGATTTCTTGTTTGAGGATGTGTTTAGTCCTGATTGGGTAGGCAGATTTCGTAAAGTCAATCTAACAAAAGAGGAAGATATCCTTTATGGTGACACGGTTTACTATACGGATTTTTTATCGATAAAGAGCCGATTACGATTCTTGCTTGAAGAAGAAACAAACTACAAGTATTCGCATCCTATGTCACTTGACGATATAAACCATTTGTCTGAGTTTACAAGAAATGTTTGGCAAACGCACCCGTTCAGAGAGGGAAATACCAGGACAATAGCAGTTTTTATTGAAATGTATTTACTATCTATGGGTTACGATGTTAATAATCAGCCGTTCAAGGAAAATGGATTGTATTACAGAAACGCGTTGGTGAGAAGCTGTTATAAATGTGATGAGAAAGGCATTATTCCGACTTATGAGTATTTGAATATATTCTATAGGAATATACTGAACAACGAGAGTATTACTATGAGTATAAATGACCAGTTCATACTGACGCCGGATGAACCGGATTCAACTGTTGATACAGATGACATAGATCCGTAAGGATCAATAATCTGATAACTCAAAGAACAGGGGGTGTCTCAAAGTGAACATTCACTAAGGCACCCGACTGTTGCAGCAACAGTCAAAGCAGTCGATCTTCTTCAGCCTGACGAGTAGTGACTGAAATGTTGACCAACTCGTTCGATCTGAAGTGGTAACGTAAAAGTAGAC
>DJYK01000010.1 GCA_002450095.1 Mageeibacillus sp. UBA6980
CAGTCACACTTTTGGTCACTGGGAGGGTATTGTAGTGCTCTGTAACTGTTTTGAGCAGGAAACAATTTGTTTTTGAACTAAGAGGTTGCCTCTCAGTGAACTTTCATCACTTTTGAGACAGCCCCTTAATAAATATCAGTTTCTTATCAGAATGTGGGTCCTTTGTACTTCCTTACGTCGGCCTTACGCCTTCTCGGACGGCTGTATCTGATGCTCCTTGTTATGAGGATGATAACAAGTACTATTATGATCAGGACGAGCACTGCGATAAACACCGATACGCCGGGATTAAGTGATATGAATCTGCCGACGCGTGTCTCGAAGAATCCCCCTAACCATGAATCATCGACCGGTTCATTTACGCTCGGTCCGTCCCCGGCATTACCGATGATTACCTCACCTGCTGTCTCTCCGGGTTCGTCCGACTGCTCGGGAGGAACTTCATCAACAGATTCAGTTTCAGAAGTAAGATCGGGAGCATCCCCCGGGGCTATGACCGTATCGAGCACCGGATATTCATCCGCTGTCCAGTTAAACCTCTGATAGTCTCCCAAAGTTCCGGGAACAACGGTTACGGGATCGGATTGCCAGCATGCATAATTGCCGTAGGCTACCGCAGATGTTACATAGCGCGTCTGATTAGACGCTTCCTCGTAGGGAATACCGCAGACTGCGATCATAAGCTCGTGACCGTTCTCGTTGACGCTGTATGTAGTCATTCCGGTACCGGCAACGGATGTTGTACCTGTCTTGCCTCCGATAAAGGCTGCAATATGAGTATCTTCGCCTTCAGCGGTCTTCGAGGTCATCCACGGATCCATAAGAATCTGATTGGTGTTTCTTACCGTTGACCACGCGTCCTCGGGATGACAGTTAGTGGACTGGAAGACATGCGTGGGAGAACTGATAACCGTGTTGAAATCAGGATTACGCGTTCCGTTTGCCATGATAAGGCAAAGATCGTATGCCGTTGTGTAGTGATCGTCGCTGTGGTATCCGTGAGCATTCGAGAAGTGTGTTCCCGTGCAGCCGAGATTACGCGCACGTAAGGTCATAAGCTCGGCAAATGCCGATAAGGGATACTGCTGCACGATCTCTTCAGGCGACACCCCGAAGATATCGACAAAATACTGTGCATTGATGCCGTCAGGTCCCAAGGGGCCGTCAACGGGATAATCCTCGAAGAAGGCATTGATGACCGATTCGGCGATAACATTGGCGGCATCGTTACCCGAAGGGAGCATCAGTCCGTAATACAGTTCCGACACTTTGATCTCTTCGCCTACGCACAGATACATCATCGTGGAATCGGATGCCACACTGTCGATCGCATTCTGCGATACTGTCACATAAGCATCCGAATCAAGATAATCAAGTCCTAACTGGAAGGTCATGATCTTCGTCATCGATGCGGGATATATCCTGTTATGCGACTGCTGTTCGAGAAGGATAGTATCGGCTGTAAAGTCATATACACAGTATGATGCACAGTTGATCTGATCCAAAGGAGTGATCGTTATATCGGGCTGATTGACCGCAGCCGTTACTTCCGATCCTCCGATAAAAGGGAACAGCACACCCACCGCGATTATCATCGCGATGAAAAGTGCCGTTATCCTTCTGACTTTAATTTGTTTATGCATCAGTATCCTCTGAGGAGTTTTCCGGAGAGGATTCACCCGACTCATCGGATGACACCTCTTCTTCAGGTTCTTCATGATCGGTAACCGTAAAATCGACTACGGAGGCGCCCTTCGATCTCATGAGCTTAACGCCTGATGTCGCACGCGACAATGTAGGTATCTCCGTTGTTGCCACGCGGATTATCATACCCGTATCGGTGATCATGAGAAGGTCGAGGCTGTCATCAACAAGAGTACAGCCTACAAGAGGTCCGGTCTTATCACTTACTCTGTATGTAATGAGACCCTTACCGCCTCTGTTCTGCTGACGGTATTCTTCAACGGAAGATCTCTTACCCATACCCTTCTCGGATATGACGAGGAGTTCTCCGCCCTCCGTAACGGGAACCATGCCGACTACATTATCATCATCCGCAAGACTCATCGCACGTACGCCGGAGGAATTACGTCCGGTCTCTCTTACGTCATCGGTATTGAACCTGATAGCCTTACCTGACGAGGAAACTACGATGACTTCCTGTCCGGGAGCGGTCATGGCGATATCTACAACAGAATCATCCTCTCTTAACTTGACCGCGATAAGACCATTCTTATTGATATTCTTATAACTCGACAGAGGAGTTCTCTTGATGACGCCCTTGCGGGTGACGATCGTAAGATTAATATCCTCCGAATCGAGATTGTCCGCAGGGATGATATTTCTGATACGCTCACCCTCCTGCAGACTCAGGAGATTGACAAGAGCAGTACCCTTGGCGCTTCTCGAAGCCGTCTCGGGAATCTTATATCCCTTGATCTTAAATACACGTCCGGTATTCGTGAAGCACAGAAGGAACTTATGTGTCGTCGTCGTAAGTATCTTCTCGACATAGTCCTCCTCACGTCTTCCCTGACCGGATATACCGCGGCCGCCTCTGTGCTGACTCTTATAAACATCAACACGCTGACGCTTGATATAGCCGTAATGAGTGAGCGTTACTACGATATTCTCTTCCTGGATCAGAGACTCGTCATCAACATCCTCGAACGAACCGTTGATGATCTCGGTGATCCTGGGCGTCGCAAACTTACGCTTGATCTCCAAGATCTCCGTCTTGATCGTCTCATGGAGAACACCCTTATCGCTTAAGATGAGCTTGTAACCTGCGATCGCTTCATCAAGGGATTTGATCTCGGCTTCGAGCTTCTCCCTCTCGAGTCCGGTAAGTCTTCCGAGTCTCATATCGACGATATGCTGAGCCTGCTTATCGGAGAAACCGAACCTCTCGCACATTCTGGTCTTCGCATCAGCCTCGGTCCTGCTCGATCTGATTATGTTGATGATCTCGTCGATGTGATCGATAGCGAGGAGCAATCCTTCATCGATATGTCTTTTACTCTGTGCCTGCTCGAGGTCGTACTCCGTCCTTCTTGTAACTACATTCTCCTGATGTTCGATGTAGTACTTGAGCGCATCAAAGAGTGTGATCGTCTTAGGCTCGAGCTTGCCCTCGGCATCGGGAACCAGAGCGATCATATTGGCACAGCATGCATCCTGCAGTGCGCAGTTCTTATAAAGCTGGTTGAGGACTACGTCGGGATTCGCTTCCTTCTTAACTTCGATAACTATACGGACCATCTCGTTACGGTCGGACTCATCACGAAGTCCGGAGATACCCTCTACCTTCTTCTCCTTAACGAGATCTGCCATTCTCTCAATGAGGCGGGCCTTATTTACGGCGAAAGGAAGGTCATGGATGATTATCCTCTGTCTTCCGCCGCTGTACTCTTCGATCTCGGCATGAGCCCTTACCATGATCCTTCCGCGGCCTGTGGCATATGCCTCACGGATACCGGCTGTACCGAGTATCGCACCGCCTGTAGGGAAGTCAGGACCCTTAACGACCGTAAGAAGCTCATCGAGCGTTACATCGGGGTTATCGAGCATCATTACAACGCCGTCTATTACTTCGCCCATATTGTGAGGCGGGATATTAGTCGCCATACCTACGGCGATACCTACGGAACCGTTAACGAGAAGATTCGGGAATCTCGAAGGCAATGCGACCGGCTCGAATTCGTGCTCATCGAAGTTTGGTCTGAACTCTATGCCCTTCTTGATATCGGTCATCATCTCGAGCGCGACCTTGGCAAGTCTGGCCTCCGTATAACGGTAAGCAGCCGGCGGATCGCCGTCGATGGAACCGAAGTTACCGTGTCCGTCGACCAGAGGATGTCTTAACGAGAAATCCTGCGCGAGTCTTACGAGGGCATCATAAACGGATGCGTCGCCGTGAGGATGGAAACGTCCGAGAACATCACCGATCGTAGTAGCGCATTTACGGTAGGGCTTATCGGGTGTAAAACCCTGTGTATACATGGAATAAAGAATTCTTCTCTGAACGGGCTTAAGACCGTCTCTTACATCGGGGAGAGCACGATCGGAAATAACCGACATCGCGTAATCGATAAACGATTTCTTCATCTCCTGTTCAAGGTCTACGGGAACTATGGTGGTCTGTTCCGACCTGAAAGCCTGATCCATCTCGGCTTCCTGTTGCTTCCTCAGTTCCTTGGACTTATCACTGTCTGCCATTATCTGCCTCCGGGTGCGACAAAAAAGGTTTGCCGCGAACAAAAATCATACCCGAATATTATAACATATTTATTATAAATATAATAATTATAATATATAAATAGAAGAAGATCAGAGCGGGTTCTTCGAAGGCTTTCCCGCCTGTCTCGGATACCTCGAAGGAGTGGACTTGATCTTTCTTACGGTAACTATAGATCTGTTCATATCCGTACCCGGGAGCATGAATCTGTCAGTCTTCTCTTTCTTTCCCCCGAGAACACCGATAGCATTTCCGGATACCTTCTCTTCTTCGTCAACATTCCCCTTCATGGCAAAGAATGCTCCCCCCTGCCTTACAAACGGCAGACAGTACTCGCATAATACTGGCAGATTGGCAACGGCTCTCGCACAGGAAATATCAAACTTCTCGCGTAAAGAGGGATCCTTGCCGGCATCCTCGGCTCTCCCGTGCACCGTTTTTACGTCGGTAAGCTTCAAAGACGCACTTACCTCATCCAGGAAATTCAAGCGCTTCCGGAGCGAATCCAGAAGCGTAAGGCGTATTTCGGGAAGAGCTATCTTAAGAACCATACCGGGAAATCCCGCACCTGTTCCGACATCGATGACGCTCAGATCTTTCCTTCCGGTTCTCTGCTGTTCCCTTACGATATAAGGAACAAGCGTCAGTGAATCGATAAAATGCTTTACCGCTATACCTTCATCATCGGTTATATTGGTAAGGTTCATTACCTCGTTGGTCTTAACAAGATAAGAGGCGTAAGCATTCAGAGCCTCAAGCATACCTTCATTCAGAAGGATACCGTTGGCGTCGGAATACTCTTTTACCATGTTCTTGATAACGTCAGACATCCGCTCCCCCTTTAACAGCCTCGAGATAGACCAAAAGCACCGATACATCGGCAGGAGAAACGCCCGAGATCCTCGATGCCTGTCCGACGTTGCCGGGCTTTATGTCGGCAAGCTTCTGACGAGCTTCAAGCCTCAATCCCGTGATCTTCGAATAATCCGTATCGGAAGGGATCGTCTTCTTCTCAAGCTTAGTAAACTTATTTATCTTTTCCTGCTCGAGTTTAAGATAACCCTCGTACTTTATATCGGTCTCGACTTCCTTTCTGATGTCTGCCGTAAGGCTCGGCCTTCCGGGATCGACGGGAGCGAGCGCATCGTAACTTACGGTCGGACGCCTGATAAGATCTGCCAATGATATTCCGGACGAAGGGAGCACGGAATCCAACTCCTCGAGTATCTTCTTAAGTTCGGGAGTAGGTCCTACGAATGTCTTGGAGAGCCTCTCCTTCTCATTTCCTATCGCTTCGTATTTGGCTTTAAACTTCCCGTATCTTTCCTCGGATATGAGACCGACCTTATATCCTGTCGGAGTGAGCCTCATATCCGCATTATCGTATCTTAAGAAGAGCCTGTACTCGGCGCGGGACGTCATCATGCGGTAGGGCTCGTTCGTCCCCTTCGTGACGAGGTCATCGATAAGAACTCCTATATAACCCTGCGAACGATCTATTATGACCGCTTCTTCGCCCTTAACGAATCTTCCGGCATTGATACCGGCGACGATCCCCTGACCTGCGGCTTCTTCATAGCCCGAAGAACCGTTGATCTGCCCCGCCGTGAAAAGACCCGAGACTATCTTCGACTCGAGCGATGCCTTTAAAGTTGTGGGCTCTATAAGATCGTACTCTATGGCATATGCGGATCTTTGTATGACAGCGTTCTCCAATCCCGGCAGAGAATGGACCATCTTAACCTGAACATCCTCGGGCAGGGAAGTGGAAAAACCCTGAAGGTACATTTCCTTAGTATTTCTCCCCATAGGCTCAACAAAGATCTGATGCCTTGTCTTGTCCTTGAACTTAACGAACTTATCCTCGATTGAAGGACAGTACCTCGGACCCGTTCCCTTGATGACTCCGCTGTAAAGCGGTGATCTGTCCATATTATCGAAGATGACCTGTCTGGTCTCATCGGATGTCCATACCGAATAACAGGGTATCTGATCTTCGGGCACGGTCCTTCCGTCCATCTCATTCTCAAAAGAGAACGGCGGTACGTCGTGTTCGCCCTCCTGTATCTGCATGGCTTTGAAGTCAACGCTGTCGGCATTTACACGGACAGGCGTACCTGTCTTAAACCTCAATATCGGTATGCCGTATTCTTTAAGAGACCCGGACAAGCCTTCGGATCTCGGAAGCCCGTCGGGACCGGTCTGCATTATGACCTCTCCTCTTATCGTTCTCGACTCCATGTATGTACCGGAACAAATAACGACAGCAGAAGCTTTATAGACCGCTTTGCTCTCGGTCATTACGCCGGTCACCTTATAACATCCGTCACCCTTATCCTCAGCCAGAAGAGCCGTAACATGACCCTGTCTCAAATCGAGACCTTCGGTACCCTCGAGAAGAGCTTTCATGCAAACAGAATATCTGCTCCTGTCCATCTGGGCTCTCGGAGAATGAACCGCAGGACCTTTTGTCCTGTTGAGCATCCTCATCTGGATGAGAGTTTCATCCGCGACCTTCCCCATAACGCCGCCCAAGGCATCTATCTCTCTTACGATCTGACCTTTGGCCGTGCCGCCTATGGAAGGATTGCACGGAAGATTTGCCAAAGAATCAAGGTGCAGGGTAAAAAGGATGGTCTTAAGTCCCATGGCGGCACAGGCGTGCGCCGCTTCGCAGCCCGCATGTCCCGCGCCTACAACGGCGACATCGTATTCGCCTGCAAAATATGAATGCTCTGTCTTTAACGCTTCACTTATATTCATTTATGTCACTTACCTATACAAAACCTCGAGAAGATGGTCTCGACCAATTCATCCGAAACAACGCGTCCCGTTATCTGTCCGCTGTCGTCAAGAGCCGAACGGATGACCTGGGAACAGATATCCACGCCGAGGCCGTTTCTCAATAATCCCGACGCCTCGGAAAGCTTTAAGGCTGCACTTCTTAACAGATCCGCATGTCTGGCGCTCAATACCGTAATATCGCTCGCGTTAAGTCCGCCCGCTCTCTCGTAAGCATCCTTAACGATCTGCTTTATCACATCAGTATTCTTATTCTGCCTGACCGAGACTGAAGCGAATTCCGTTACGCCCGCCTTCGTAAGCATTTCTTTTATCTCATCTTTAGAAGGGTTCTCCCCTTCATCGGTCTTACTGAAGAGCACACACACTTTCGCCGTATCGAGGTCTTTGACCGTCTCACGCACCTCATCAGAAGATGTATCGGGAGAAATAAGGTAAAGTATCAGATCGGCCTCGGAAGCGGCATTATAGGCAAGTTTTACGCCCATAGCCTCGATCTTATCGTCGGTCTTTCTAATACCCGCGGTATCTATGAATGTTACGGGTATCCCTTCGACTTCGGTGTTAAGTTCGAGCGTATCCCTCGTAGTGCCGGGAACTTCGGTAACGATGGCGCGGTCGAATCCCGCGAGGAAATTCAGAAGCGTACTCTTGCCGCTGTTCGGAAGCCCGGTTATCGCTATCTTCATACGCTCTGTCAGAAGACGACCTCTCCCGAAACTTCTCTCGAGGTTTTCAAAAGATTCTTTTACGCCCGTTATGATACCTTCGATCTTTTCCGTGTTTTCCAAAGTGTCATCATGCTCCGGAAACTCGATCATCATCTCTATAGAGGATAAGGCTTCATAAAGCTTCTTCTCCTCCTCCGTAAGCCTGGCCCTGAGGCTTCCCATAAGCTGGGAATTCGAGGCCTCCAACGCCTTGGAGGAATCTGCGGCTATTACGTTCATCACGGCCTCTGCCTCCGTAAGGTCGAGCTTGCCGTTGATAAAAGCCGTCTTGGTAAATTCCCCGGGACGGGCCGGTCTTATCCCCGAGAGGTTCATAACACGCAAAATCTCCTGTCTGACGGCCTGACCGCCGTGACAGGAGATCTCTATCATATCATCACCGGTATAAGAGAAGGGTGCCTTATAACAAGTCACCACAACATCATCTATCGTATTTCCGGTATCAGGATCAATGAACCTCGCATATGCAGACTCGTATCCTTGAAGGGAATCGAGATCAACATGCGTTCTTCCTCCGGTTGTACGAAGGATCCTGACAGCGCGGGATAATAAATGCGATACGCCTTCGCCCGATGCTCTTATAACCGCTATTCCGGAAATACCGGACGGGGTCGACAAAGCACAGAAAGGCTCCATCGCCTTAAGCCTTAAGCTTTCTCGGAATCAACCGGAGTAACGATTACATGCCTGTTGGCATCATCGCCTTCACTGTGAGTCGTAACTCCGTCAACGCCCTGAAGATAAGAATGGACCATTCTCCTCTCGGCAGGGTTCATAGGCTCCATGGAAACAGGCTTGCCGTAACGGACCGCCTTGGATGCCGCACGGTCTGCGAGACCTTCGATGATCCTCTCCCTGTGCTTTCTGTATCCGCCTACATCGAGATGAACGTGAACTCTCTCCTCGCTGTGCTTGTTGGCGATGAGGTTTGTCATGTATGTGATAGCCTCGAGAGTCTCTCCGTGACGTCCTATGGCTGCACCGCAGTCTGCGCCGGATACGGAGATATAGATGGTGTCATCCTCTCTGTAGGAATCCATATTGCCGTGAATACCGATACCGGAGAGGACCTCTGCTACAAAAGAAACCGCTGCATCCTCTGCCTCGCTTACCGCGTCGCCTTCATAAGTCTCATCGTCGCCGTAGTAAACGACTTCCTCTTCGGCATTCTCTTCGACGTCGGCCGTGACTTTAACTTCAGCCTGCTTGCCGAGGCCCAAGAAACCGTCATTCTCGCTCAACACTTCAACAACTGCCTTATCTTCGGTTACGCCGAGCTCCTCAAGCGCTGCGGCCTTTGCTTCTTCAACTGTCTTGCCTGTCTTAGTAACTGACTTTTCCATATTACCCAAGTAGCCTCCTGCTATTACTTTTTCTTCTTGTTTTTCTTGCGGTTAGCGCTCTTATCTTCATCCGAAGTATTCTTACGGAATGCTTCTGCTTTCTTCTGTTCCATCTCAAGCTTCTTGAGATTATAAGGCTTGGTGAACAGGAAGTATGTGAGAAGCTGCGTAAGGATTCCCATCAGTCCGCCGACGACCCAGTAAAGACCCATTGCAGCAGGAAGAGTGAACGTTGTCCAGAGCATAAGAAGAGGCATCATCCATGTCATCATCTTAGCTGTAGTCTCCGCCTGATCTTCAGGAGTCTGTCCTGCTCTCGCGGGATTCATCTTCTCTCTCTTCTTAGCCTCCTGCTGTTCTTTGTAACCGGGCTTGAGCCAGTTAGCCAGCTTCATCGAGACAAGGTTAGTCGCGATAACGAGGATAGGGAACATCAGCAAAGGAAGATATGTCTTAGGATCGGAAATGATCGTCATGGGATTCCATGCGGGAGTCTTCGTAAGATCCATTCCGAGAAAGTTAAGATCAAGAAGCTGTCCCATTGCGATATATCCTTTGGAGATACATTCGTTAAGGAAATCACTGTTGTTATTCAGGATCTCGATGAGAGGAATGTGAAGGTCCGCGGTAAGTCTCTTTGTAACGACGAGACCTTCGTTGTTCGCGAGATCGATCATCTTCTGAACGGATTCCTTCGGAACCCTCGAAAGGTAGATCAAAGGTCCTGAAACGATCCTGTAGATAGGCCAGATAAGGAAAAGCTGGATAAAAGGAAGGATACAGCCGGAGAATCCCATCGCGCCGTTCTCCTGCTGGAGCTTCATAAGCTCTTCCTGATACTTTTGCTTGTCATCGCCGTATTTACGCTGAAGTTCTGCAGTCTTACCCGAGAGAGCCTGCATCTTGATCATGGACTTCTGTGACTTGATGTTAAGAGGGATCAGCGCCGCTCTGATGATAACGGTCAACATAATGATGGCCATACCGTAATTGCCGAAGAAACCGAACAGTATCCTCGTCAGCCATCCGAAAAACTGGTAAAGCAATTGCATATTCTATCTATTCTCCTTACGACACGGAACCGGATCGTAACCGCCTTTGGAAAAAGGGTTACAACGGATTATCCGCCATAAACCCATCGGGAGGCCTTTAAGCACGCCATGGGTTTCCAGACACCCGATCATATACTCGGAGCATGTAGGCTGATACTTGCAGTGGGGACCGATATTAGGCGATACGTTTCTCTGATAGAACTTAACCGCACCGATCATCGCTCTGCGCATCTTCCGAAGCCTCCGGCTTTAAGACCTTAAGTCTGGACATAAGAGCCTCCGTCTCCCTGTATACATCGGAATAAGACGGCAACTCATCGACATTTCTCAGTGTAATAACAATATCATTTCCTTCGCGTATCTGCGGTTCGAGGTGTCGATATGCCTCGCGCATAAGGCGTCTTGCTCTGTTTCTGCCCACTGCGCCCAATACCCTTTTGGAGGCGCAGAACCCTACTCTTATTATGTCTTCGGGTATGCGTGTATTGTTATGCTTTAATCCTTTGGGACGGGTAAAGACGTGTACCGTCAGGAACCGTCCTGTAGCGAATACGGCGCGGCGGTACACTCTTGAGAATTCATAGTTGAACCTTAGAGGTAAAGCCTTCAATTGACGCCCCTTTCACCACAAACGAAAAAGGACCACAGCCGTGATCCTTAAGCTGCAAGCTTCTTTCTGCCCTTAAGCCTTCTTCTCTTAAGAACATCGCGTCCGTCACGGGTAGCCATCCTTGCACGGAAGCCGTGAACCTTGGCTCTCTGTCTCTTCTTAGGCTGATATGTCATCTTCATATCACTATTCCTCCATATCTTTACTATGCCAAAGCATATTTTCACATAAATAGCCTAACGATTATAAACGCGGTTTGGGATAGTGTCAACCACGATTAGGAAGCAAACAGTATTTTTATGGTAAGACCGTTGCCTTCTTCCGGACTTGCCTCTATCCGCCCCTTGTGGATATCCATGATCGCCTGTGCTATCGACAGACCTATGCCGTGGCCGCCGGTCTCCGAGTTTCTCGACGGATCCTGCCGGTAAAATCTGTCGAAGAACTTCTTGGCGGATTCTTTATCGATCTTATGCAAAGTATCGTTGGTAACATACAGATTTACGCCTTTCGACGTTTGCTTTAACATGACCTTTGTTGTTCCGCCGGAAGGGGAATACTTCAACGCATTATCCAGAAGGATCGACATCAGCTCCTTAAGGAGGCTCTCGTTTCCCCTGATATGAATATTATCCTCGATCTGTTTGACAAGGTTCCTCTTTCCCGTGATAAACATCGACGTGAAGGAATCACAGGACTTCACGACGAGCGAAGACAGATCGACATCCTCCAGGACCACCCCCGGAGCATCCTCCTGCATCTTCGATAAAAAGATAAGCGAATTCGTAAGCTCCGTAAGTCTCGACACCTGCATCTTGATATCATCCGCCCATGTATTCTCACCGTCGGCGAGGATCACGTCGGCATCGGCGTTAATTATCGCGAGAGGAGTCTTTAATTCATGTCCGGCATCCGTGATAAAACGCGTCTGCTTCTCGTAACTTTCCGCTACAGGTCTTACAATCCTCCCCGAGAAGAAAAGGATAAGCAGGAATATTACGAATATACTGGACAAGGAGACAAGGACGCTTGCCTGAAGCCCCATCCTGTATGAATCCAGACTTCGTCCGCAATCGTAAAAGATAACTCTGACATTACCGCCTTCATATACCTTAAGGAAACGGTAATCACTCTCAAACCCCTTATCCTTGGAAGAAGCGAATACGGTCTTTGCCAGACTCTCTGATTCACTGTCGCTTATGGCGGCGATCATTCCGGTATCGGAAGATAATACATTCCCGTCGGGATCGAGAAGTACGGAGAAGTACCTCGTTTCGAACTGAAGCTCGGGGGATGATGCGGGATTATTCATCCCTCTTATCGGATCCAAACCGGCTCTCGGCATTACCCGATCTTCAGGGTTTTCAGGGAATCTGCCGTGATTGTCGGCCAGGATCTGAAGGATCTCATCTGCATTTTTCACGGTTCCCGAATAACTTGCGATATTAATACCCGCAACTATTATTCCCAACACAAGGATTACCGAGAGCATTGAGATCGATATGAACTTGTATCTTAATCTTTTGAACATCAGCTCTCCTTGATCTCAAGAGAATAGCCCTGGCCGCGTGAGGCCTTGATGATGACGTCGGCCCCCAGGGACTGAAGTTTCTTACGAAGATATGAAAGGAACGTCCAGACAACACTGATATCGGCGTCCGAATCGATCCCCCAGATCTTATCCATGAACTTCTCTGCCGATATGAGGACTTTGGGGTTCTGCATAAGAAGTTCGAGCATCTGATATTCCTTGCCCGACAGCTTTACCGTACCGTTCGGTCCCGTAAGATCACATGTTGTTCTGTTCAGGGTTATGTTGCCGAATTTCAGGACCGAATCGGCCTGTACGGTGGAAACACGGGTCATGGCGCGGATCCTCGCGAGCAATTCGTTCATATCGAAAGGCTTGGTCAGATAATCGTTGGCACCGCTGTCGAGTCCCTCTATCTTATCCTCGATCTGAGATTTAGCAGTTAGCATTATCACCGGTATCAGGTTGTTCTCTTTACGTATGGTCTTAAGGACTTCTATACCGTCCATGACCGGCATCATTATATCCAGTATCGCGGCATCGTAATCCCCTGTCCTCAGGTAACGAAGCGCGGTATCGCCGTCAAATACGGCATCCACCGAATAATTATTCTTGGTCAGTATCGCAACAAGTGCACGAGACATTGATTTTTCGTCTTCTGCAAGAAGTATTCTCATTTCCCACCTCTTTTGTCTCAAATCATCTCAGATGTAGATAGTACGCCGTGACACCGGTCAGATCGTTCGGGATCCTGTCATAGACATAACTGTATGTTACGGGATCGGAACATGTAAGCATGATATCATTTGAATAATCGACCTCGTATGCATGAACGGTCTCTTCCGTTATCCCGAAGTATCGATCAGCCTGATAAAGATCGGGAGCACCGAATGTATGTAATATCTCGTGAGCATATACCGAAGGGGGATTCACCTGTCCGAGATCGACATAGAACAGATATACGATCTCATAATCGCTTTCCATCCCCTCATACCAGTTGCGCGTGCAGGAGATCGATTCACAGGCTTCATCCGTATTAAATACAGTAAGGAACACGACATTATCCGCATCATAGCGGGTCTTGATCCCTTCAACATCGATGTATTGATCTATGGAGTCCCAGATGACGGGATCCCACAGGTAATAATGATTGAAACCGTACTCTGAGGCAAAATCCGTATCGGTCTTTATATGATAAGTAAGATCCGGATGAGCGGAAAAATCCGTAATGAATTCAGACTCAACTCCGTATGAACGTGTCTGCTGTTCGATATATGTTCCCGCCATTCGAAGATATCTGTTGACGGTATATCTTCTGTTTATGTCTTCTCGGCGGGTAAAATCCCATTGATAATTCAGTTCATCCGCAAAGATCGTGATGACAACAGTCCTGCCCTCGATACCTCCCGCGCTTCCGTCGTAATTTCCCCTTACGGGCGACAATGCGAGCACATCGGAAAACCCGAATGAGACAGTGATCAGCGCTGCCGCGATGACCAATGTTATAAATGATCTTAGCTTTTGAAATCCAATACTCATATCTACATTATAACTTCACACGAAAGTTTATGTAACGTTTAAGCCTCATTTTAAGTTGCGTATGTATCATTGCCTCAACAAGGGGGAAAAATACAATGTCATACATCGGAGTTTTCAAAAGATACGAGACAAAGTTCCTGCTCACGAGAGAACAGAAGTCCAGACTCATGAATACACTTAAAGGTCATATGAAGCTCGACGGATACGGACGCACAACGATAAGAAACGTATATTACGATACACCGTCTTACGAACTGATCCGAAGGTCTCTCGACAAACCGGTATATAAGGAGAAACTGAGATTAAGATCCTATACGTGGACAGAAGAGAACGACAACGTCTATGTGGAGATCAAGAAGAAGTATCGGGGCATCGTCTACAAAAGAAGGACCGCAGTAAAGTGCCATCAGGCAGAAAGCTGGCTTCAGGGCAAGACAGGGCAGCCTTACATCTCACAGATCGCCGATGAGATCGAATACTTCAGAAGGTTATATGAAGGACTCGAACCCGCCTGTTTCCTGTCTTACGATCGTGAATCCTTCTATGCGGTCGACGGTACCGGATTAAGGCTCACACTCGATGAGAATATCCTCGGAAGAGACTACGATCTGTCATTGACGGACGGGATATACGGAGTCCGTGTCATACCCGCGGGAACAACATTAATGGAACTTAAGACCAAAGGAGCCATTCCCCTGTATCTTACGAGATTTCTTAATGAGAACGGGATACGGCAGACATCTTTCTCGAAGTACGGTACCTACTTTACCGATTTTCTGAAAGACGATCACATACATAGTTTTAAAGGAGGTCTTCTCTATGCTTGATTCAACACTGACGATAACATCTTTTCTGATATACATTCTGGTCTCACTGGGACTCGGCCTTCTGATCGCAGTATCGTACATGATCAGGAACAGATCCGGAAGATCCTTTACGGCAACACTGATCCTGCTCCCCGCGGTCGTCTGCGTAGTGATCATGATGGTAAACGGCAGCATCGGAGCAGGAGTCGCAGTCGCAGGAACATTCGGACTTGTAAGATTCCGATCCGCACCGGGATCAGCCAAGGAGATAGCGGCCGTATTCCTCGCGATGGCAACCGGCATCATCTGCGGAATGGGGTATTTCATATACGCTCTTTGCTTTACGGTCGTCATCTGCCTTACGATGGTGATCATCGATCTGTCGGGATTGGGTGAATCCAAAGACTCGAAAGAGCTTCTCATCTCGATCCCCGAAGACCTCGATTATGACGGTGTCTTCGATGATATCTTCGACGGCTTCACATCAAACAGAAAACTTATCATGGTAAAGACATCGGATATGGGAAGTCTTTTCCGCCTGAAGTATGAGGTCACGATGAAAAACGGCAAAAGCGAGAAGGACTTTATAGACAAACTGAGAACAAGAAACGGAAATCTTCCGATCACCATCTGCCTGGCTTCAAGAGCCGACACATCAACCGCGCTTTAAAAGAAAGGAGAATCATTATGAAAAAGATCAAAGTGCTGTCACTTCTGGCAGCGCTGGTACTTACCTGTACTTCATGCGCCGCTCTTTCAACAGAAAACATAAACGAAGCAACCCAATACGCTTCCTCTTCCGCCCTCGAGACGGAACTGTTCTCGGACAGGGATTACGATACATCATACGACGAGGAAGAAGCCGTTATCATTGAGCTTGATGATGAGACCGTAACGATAGATGAAGAAGGCACCTACCTTTTAAGCGGAACGATCTCAGACGGATCCGTTATCATAGATGCTCCGGACGATGCCAAGATACAGCTGATATTAGACGGCTGCAATATCACATCTTCTTCATCTGCAGCCATTTACGTCAAGAATGCGGATAAGGTATTCATCACCACTTCGGAAGACTCAGTAAACACGCTTACCAATACTACCGGATTTGAGGCAGACGGCGATACGAATGTCGACGGCGTTATCTTCAGCAAGGCTGATCTGACGTTAAACGGAGAAGGAACACTCATCATCGACTCCGTTCAAAACGGTATAGTCTCCAAGGACGAACTCGTCATAACAAGCGGAACATACGAGATCACTTCGGAAGGTCACGGACTTCAGGGCAAGGACGACATCGCGATCTTCGACGGATATTTCACGATAACCGCGGGCGAAGATGCCATTCACGGCAAGAATTCGGATGATCCTTCATTGGGATATGTGGTCATCGAAGGCGGAGAATTCACTATCGATTCCGGAGACGATGCCATACATGCGGAATCGGATCTTGTCATAAACGGCGGGAACATCGATATCTTAAGCTGTACGGAAGGACTCGAAGGAAACACCGTCACCGTTACTCAGGGTACCGTAAGCATAATCTCTTCCGATGATGCCGTAAACGCAGCCGGATCTTCGGGAGATACGATGACAGCCGACTCAACCTGCTTTGTAAAGATAGAAGGAGGCACGCTCGACATAACAACTGACGGGGACGGAATAGACTCGAACGGCGATCTGATAATAACCGGAGGATATATAACCATAAGCGGTCCCGAGAATTCCGGTAACGGTTCTCTCGATTATGCAGGCACGGGATCGATCACAGGCGGAACGATCATCGCAGCCGGAATGGCGGGTATGGAAATGAATATGAGCGAGGCGACTCAGGGTTCGATACTCGTATCAACCGGAAATCAGACTTCGGGAACTACAATAACCGTCACAAACGAATCCGGAGAAGAGATATTAAGCTTCATTCCTTCAACATCCTATTCATGTGTCCTTATAAGCTCACCTGAATTGGAAGTCGGACAGACATACACAGTCTCATGCGGTTCATATTCGGAAAGCATCACACTTGAAGATTATATCAGCGGACAGACCATGGGAATGGGCGGAAGGATCCCCGATGGAGAAAACATGCCCTTTGAGGCACCTGAAGGAGGATTTGAAGGCGGCGTACCCGGTGATTTCAGAGGACCCGGAGGAAGAGGATTCGAAGAGGGTACTCCTCCGTCATTCCCTTCAAATTAAGATACACACTCCGCTATGATCCAGCGGTAGGATTCCCCGGGATCATAAGTTGAAGTAACCGTATTATCATAGATGACGTTATAACGGTCGGATGCATACAGTTCATCGGCAAAGAATTCTTCCGTCGTTCCGGGAAGAAGGTCGAGGACTATTGCATCCGCATCGTATTCATCGACAAATGCATCCATCTCCCCGACAGATCCTATGAGCATCTTTCCCCTTATATGATCGACTCCGGAAAACTCTTCCATATAAAGATCCGTGCGGTTGTCGATATGAACGGGGATCCCGTAGTAAGCAAGCCATGTGCCGGTATTAAAGGAATTATAGATTCGTTCGTATCCTTTATCCTTCAGCACGGCGATAACGCCTTCATCGTAAGCCGCCAGTGCCGATATATCCGACAGTGTATTTGTAGGGAAATAGGAGATCCACGAGAACACGCTCGTAAAGAGCATGAATCCCGTACAGAAAGCAGTAAGAATATAGTTGGAGATATCCCCTAACTTAAGCTTTTTCTTATCGATCTTAAAGACATTGTCGTTTATCCAGTTAAGAAGAATCTGCAGTTCCTCTGCACCGAACATTACGAGAAGAAGAGCAAAATAGTTCATAAACCTGCAGTACTTACAGGAAAGAACTATGAACATACATAAAAGCGCGAGCTTTGTCAGCACGCTCTTATCAAACTTACGAAGCCTCTCATCAACGCCGAAAGCGATCAGGAACACCAGGATTACCGTTATCTCGAAGATTGAGAATGTCTTCGGATCCCATTCCATATTGTATTTCCAGATATCCGTTCCCTTCGACTGCATAAAGGCATAAGTCCAGGTCCCGATACCTATGGGGCTGAGAAGAGAAGCGACGAATCCGGAGGCGAGACCTGCCAGATACCAAAGGCAGTTTTTCCAATTCTTATAGAGGCACTCGATCGCGATAAATACAAGAAAGATCACAAAGAACAAAGGGATCATACCGCCGTGGAACCACGCCATCAGGAACGAGCTGACGGTAAAGATGATGCTCTTTTTAAAGGCAGAGATCTTCCCGCTTAACATGGAATACAGGAATACAACGATTATAAGCTGGGATACAAGATGCGGTCTCGCATTGTAATTCGGGAAAGAGAGCATCCTTCCCGCTGCCGCAGTCAAGAGGATGATGTAAATATCAACGGTCTTGAGATTATGCTTAAATATGATTCCCGCCATCGTGTAATTGAATATGGCGGCAAGTCCTATGACGCCTGCAACGCCGCCGATCTTATAGAACAGACCGACCAGGAAATACCATCCTTCCTCATGCGGACACCAGTTAAGGTTCTGATGCCAGCTGTAGATATCGGTTACGATCAGCTTTTTTTGCATGATCATATCAAGACCTATCCTTATCTGAAGGATAGTGTCTCCGACAAAGCCGTCACCTATGAGCTTGAGATTGAAGAACGGACAATAAAGAAGAGCTATCGCCGCAACGACAAATACAACAGTCGATGTAGATAAGCTCTTCTTTCTTAATTCCGGCATTTGTTATTTGGGGGATCAACCCTTTTTGGCAATAGCCTGCTTGCACTTTTCCGCTATATCGAATCCGGTAAGACCGTAAGCGGCCATAAGCTCGGCGGGTGTTCCCGATCTTCCGAACTTGTCCTGTACGCCTACGCGAAGCATCGGGCACGGTGCATTCTCGACGAGAACCTCGGCTACTGCGCTTCCGAGACCTCCGATGATCGAATGCTCTTCGCATGTTACGATACAGCCGGTCTCACGGGAAGCCTCGATGATCGCTTCCTTGTCTATAGGCTTGATCGTATGCATATCGAGAAGCCTTGCGGATATGCCTTCGGCTTCGAGTATCGATACGGCTTCTGCAGCCTGCTCAACCATATAACCGCAGGCGATTATCGTAACATCCGTACCGTCCTTGATCTTCAAAGCCTTACCGATCTTAAAGTCGACTTCATCTCCGAACTCTCCGTAGAAAGAATCCGTTGCAAGCCTTGCAAGTCTTACATAGAAAGGGCCGTCATTCTCATATGCAGCCTTAACGGCATATCTCGCGGAAGCGGCATCAGCGGGACAGAGGACCGTCATATTCGGAAGCGATCTCATTATCGCCAGATCCTCAAGACACTGATGGGACGCTCCGTCCTCACCTACCGTGATACCTGCATGTGAAGCGCAGACCTTTACGTTGAGATTCGGATAACAAACGGAGTTTCTGATCTGCTCACAGGCTCTTTCCGTTGCGAACATCGCAAAGGACGAGACGAATGCGATCTTGCCGCATGTTGCCATTCCTGCCGCAGCAGAGACCATGTTGGCTTCCGCTATACCCATATCAAAGTGTCTGTCCGGAAAATCCTTCTTGAATCTTCCGGTATTTGTGGAACCTGCAAGGTCCGCATCGAACACTACGACTCTTTTATCGGAACCTATCTCCTGAAGAGTTCTTCCGTAAGCCTCTCTTGTTGCCATCTTGCCCATTGGATCAACCCTCCAGCTCTTTTATCTTGGCGTCGAGTTCCTCGACAGCGATCTTATACTGATCTTCCTTGGGAGCACAGCCGTGCCAGCCCGGATTGTCGGTCATAAACGACACGCCCTTACCCTTATGTGTCTTCGCGATTACGAAGAACGGCTTGCCCGAACCCTTATTCTCATGGAAAGCCTTAAGAGCGCCTTCGATTTCATCAAAATCATGTCCGTCGATGACGACCGTCGTCCATCCGAACGCCTCTGTCTTAGCCTTTATATCACCGAGGCTCATGACCTCATCGACTTTACCGTCGATCTGAAGTCCGTTGTAATCGAGGAAAGCACACAGGTTATCGAGTTTATAGTGGGCAGCACTCATCAGTGCTTCCCAGACCTCGCCTTCCTGCATCTCACCGTCGCCCAATACGGAATAAACATTGTAATCCTTGCCGTCGAGCTTGCCTGCCATGGCCATGCCGCCTGCAGCAGAGATACCCTGACCCAAGGAGCCCGTTGACATATCGATTCCGGGAGTTATCGCCTTGCAGGGGTGTCCTTGAAGGAAGGAACCGATCTTTCTTAAGTTCTTGATCTCATTGACGTCGAAGAATCCGAGTTGTCCAAGAGCCGCATAGAGGGCAGGAGCACAATGGCCTTTTGACAATACAAATCTGTCACGGTCCGGATCATCGGGATTGGCAGGATCTACGCGAAGTTCCTTATTGTACAGATAACAGATAATATCCGTACACGATAAAGATCCGCCGGGATGTCCGCTCTTGGCGTTATAAACGCCCTCAATGATCCATCTTCTCATTCTCGCCGAGAATAACTCGAGAGATTTTTTCTCCTCAGAAGTCATATTCTTTCCTGCCTCTCCTCAAATACCGCTTTATTATATATCAGTCAGTGAAAATTCGCTGTACTCTTTTTCCCACATCACAGGTAATCTCGTAACTTATTGTTCCGAGCGCTCTCGCGAGCTCATCCGCGGGCCTTTCCTTGCCGAAGATCGTTACGATATCGCCCTTTTTGATGTCGCCTTCCATGTCGGTGGCATCGAGCATGCACATATCCATGCAGACGTTGCCTATTATCGGAAGCCTCTGTCCGTTTACGATAAGCTCGAATCCGTTGCTCAATCTCCTCGATAATCCGTCGGCATATCCGACGGACACCGTTACGACCTTTGTGGGTCTGTCGGCCTTAAAATGCCTTCCGTAGCTTACGGTCGTGCCTTCGGGAATAGTCTTAACATGAACGACCTTGGCGTACCATGTCATTACAGGTGTAAGTTTGATGTCGGTATAGGCCTCGGGGCATCCTTCCGGCTTATACCCGTAAAGGATAAGTCCCGCACGGACCATATCCATATGCATATCGGGAAATCTCATGATCCCCGCACTGTTGCAGATGTGTCTTTTCTTAAAAGTGATGCCTGCATTCTTAAGTTCCTCAACGGTCCTTACAAATGCATCGAACTGTTTTCTCGTATACTCGTCGTCATCGGTATCAGCCACGGCAAAATGCGAGAATATCCCGTACGGATTGATCCCCGGAAGCGAACAGATCCTCGAGATAACCTCCGTTGCCGTTCCGTCAGTCGGGAATCCGATACGGCTCATTCCCGTATCGAGCTTTATATGTATGTCACAGACCCTTCCCTGCCTTACCGCCTCCTTCGACAGTGCGACAGCCGATTCCTCGTCATATATAGCGAGATCGATATTATAAAGGACGGCATCCTCGTAGCTCTCTATATCTGTTCCTCCGAGGATCAGAAGTCTCGACTTGATCCCGTTCTGCCTCAAATGGACGGCCTCGCCGATCGTGGCGATGCAAAGTCCGTCCGCCCCGTTATCAAGGAGCGTCTTCGCCGTTTCATATGCGCCGTGGCCGTAAGCATCAGCCTTTACGACAGCCATAATGTCCGCATCGGGACTCGTTATACGTCTTATCTCTCTGATATTGGATTTAAGGGCAGCCTTGTCTATCTCCACACAAGTCCTGTCAAAGAAAACACCGTCTTCGATAATACCCATATTAACCTACCATCCCGTCTGCCTGAAGGCCATCGGAAGATTATTTATCACATCTGTCGGGAGCATATACCGTTCACCTTCCTCAGATGCGGCAAAAGCTCCTGCCATCTGGTGGAAATAAACAGCCGCGACGCCTGCGTTACAGGGCTTGATACCCTGAGCAAGAAATCCTGCGACAAGGCCGGTCAGAACATCTCCGCTTCCGCCTTTCGCCATTCCGCTGTTATCACCACTGATACTATACCATTTGTCATGGGGTGTATAAATCGTGGTTTTATGGTTTTTGAGTATAAGCAAACAAGTGTTTTCCCGTGCAAACTGCACACAAGCTTCGTGTGATACCTCACCTTTAAGGATGCGTCCCATCTCGCCGATATGAGGTGTAATGACGGCAGGAAGAAGACCTCGCTCCTTACGGGACGCGAGTAAGGGAAGTATCTCCTCCCTGTTCTTTGCCATGATATTAAGGGCTCCGGCATCTGTTACCAGAGCCTTTGCCTCATTCAAAGACTCGATAAGCAAAGCTTTGGAACGCGGATCGGACTCATCAAGTCCCGGACCTATGGCGATACATGAAGCCTTCTTCATGAGGACATCCGCTTTACGCAGGGTATCGGATACATCCGCCTCCCACGAAGCCGTAAGCGCACACGGACAGTTGATCCTTACGGGATCAAGCGCTTCATCGGGAGCGAAAGCCGTTACCAGTCCCGCTCCGCTTCTTAAGGCCGATGACACCGAGAGCACGAGCGCCCCTGTCATGTATTTTGACCCCGCTAAGACGAGAACATGGCCGAAGTCGTTCTTATGCGCCGTGGAAGATCTTTCCGGCGCCATCTCGCGGACAATCTTGGAAGTGATTATCGTCTCGGAACTCATGTGTCCTCCAGATCAACTTTGTTATCGCGCTCGGTATTAAGAAGTGACAGGTCGAAAGGAGTCTCCTGATATACATAGTAATTGAGCCAGTTCGTGAACAGAAGCGTAGCCGACGCTCTCCACAGCATGACGGGTTCTTTGGAAGGATCGTCATCGCGGTAGTAGTTTATCGGGAGCTTGATCGGGCGGCCGAGCTTAACGTCACGCTTGTATTCACTGTCAAGGGTATAGCGGTCATACTCGGAGTGTCCCGTTATAAAGAACTGTCTTCCCTTCTTGTCGGATACCGCATAGACACCGCTCTCGGGCGACTCCGAGAGTATCCTCAGCGCATCGACTTTGACAATGTCCTCACGCCTTAACTCGGTGTGCCTTGAATGAGGCACAAAGAAGACATCATTAAATCCCCTGAAAAGCTTAACCGGTCTGCTGTATGTCATGGAGTGCTCAAAAACACCGAAGCACTTCTCGGGAAGATCATACTTCGGGATACCGTAATGATAGTAAAGTCCCGCCATTGCACCCCAGCAGATATGCATGGTGGAATAGACATGTGTCTTGCTCCACTCCATGATCTTCGTAAGTTCTTCCCAGTAATCGACTTCCTCATAAGGCATCTGCTCGACAGGCGCACCCGTGATGATCATGCCGTCAAAGTAGCGCTCCTTAACCTCATCGAACGTAACATAATACTTGATAAGGTGTTCGGCGCTTGTATGCTTGGACTCATGAGTTGAAATCCTTAAAAGTTCTATGTCTATCTGGATCGGAGTATTCGACAGCGTCCTCAGAAGCTGCGTCTCGGTCGTCTCCTTATCCGGCATCAGGTTCAGGATGACTATATGCAATGGTCTTATATCCTGCGATAATGCTCGGTTCTCTTCCATTACAAATATGCCTTCACTCTCGAGAACATGTCTTGCAGGAAGATTGTCTTTTATCCTAATGGGCATTATATGCCTCCTTACTTTGATATAAATTCGTTGAGTATTGATTCCGTCGGTACTCTGGACGGGTCGATCTTCGGGATCTTATACAGGTGTTTGACGAGGATCCACGCCTTCTTAAGTGCCGCAGGAAGATCGGCAAAATCCTTACCCGTATTCGATCTTTCCATAAAGACCGACGGAGTAAGCTTGTGTTCATCCAGAAGGTCAAGCGCACTGTTGATATCGTGCAGTGCGAGAGGAGCGATAACAAGGCTCTCATAAGGAAGGAAAGAATTAACGTGATAATCCGCGGAGGCGAGGTAATCCGTATAGTACTTCTCCTCCGAATTCGCTATCATCGGCCAGTAATCGATAGTGGCGAGTGCATGGGAACTTCTGTGTCTGTTGTCCCTGACGATCCTTCTTATAAGTCTTATCTCATTACTGTCCATAAGCTTACTGTCACAGAACACGTTGCCGTAGGGCATAATGAAGACTTTGACTATCTCTTCGTTATAATCCCCGGATATCCTTTGATTAAGACCGTGAAGTCCCTCTACAACGAGGACACCGTCATCGGGAAGACATATCGCTTCGGAAGGATCCCTCTCCTTCTGCTGTCTGTCATTGAAATCAAAAAACGGAGGGGTGACCGGTCTTCCTTCGATGATATCGTGTATATCCCGGTATGCACGATCAACATCAAGAGCATCTATAGTCTCGAAGTCCGGCCTTCCGTCCTGATCGAATCTCAATTCCTTAAGATTATAGTAATCGTCAAGCGAGAGAAAGGAAGCCTTTCTTCCGGCCCTTGAAAGGCCCTGCGACAACCTCATCGTAAATGTAGTCTTCCCCGATGAAGTCGGGCCCGCGACAAAGATCGCTTTCTTTGAACGGTCTTCATTGACCATATCGACGATGCTGTCGATACGTCCGATGAATCCTTCTTCGCTTCTTTTTATGAATTCGGGAAGTTTCTTATGTCCGAGATTCTCCTCGAATTCTTCTACCGTAACGTTTATCTTATCTTGGAGAACTGCCATTTCTCTGTTACCTTCTGTATCTGAAGAACCTTCTTAAGATGAGTCTGTCGATCAGAAAATCGAAAGCATACTGCAACGCTTTATAGGCGAGCACTACAAGTCCCGGAAGGACGACCAATGCCGCCAGCACCAACACTATAACGATCACGACATGTACGCCGCCGGTCAGGACTCCCATAACGGTGGAAAAGCTTCCTCCCCCGCTCGCGAATCTCTCCGTATACTTCTCAAGCGTCGAATTAAGGAAATCGATGAGAAAATCCCTCAATCCGTTACTGCTGACCGTAAGTCTCGGTATTATAAGACTTACCGTAAGACTCATCACAAGATAGGCTTTATATACCTTAACCGCAAGTATTCCGAGTTTGCCCCAGAGGGGCATGCTGTAGTATCTGAAGCACAAAAAAGAATTGAATACCGAGAGGATCGTGAGCATCACGATGCTGAATAAGCCGAATCGTCCGACACCCAGGAAAGGAGTACCGGTCCAATACAATAAAAGAAGAAAAACAGAAGTCAAAATACCGTAAAGCAGAAACAGTTCGACATGACGCCTGTTCTCAAAATCAGTATCACTCCAGTATCTTCCAAGAAACAAGCCCTCAGCGTAATCCAAAGGAAAACCCCTCCAAATAAAAAATACCGCTTGTATATATTAACACAAAACGGATATGTAAGGAATCAACGGAGTCTGAAGCAACACTCGGTGGTGGCTTCAATGATATCTTTGAGCTTTACCCACTTCTTGGGAAAATTCTTTGTATGGGATGAGACAAGATCGGTATCGTCTTCAAATGTGACGCGAATCTTCCATGAAGACGGGTTCGCGGTAGGTGCGCCGTATTTGGCAAGCTCTCCCCTGTTATAGCCTTCCATCCACTCGAGAAGTCCGGTCCCCGGCAGATTGTCGTTTATGACCTGAAGCTTCTCGGGAGTTAATGACTTCATGAAATTGTTATTCCACATGTATCCGTCATTCCACGAGATCAGCTTGCGGGCAAAATCATAGCGGACCTTATAGCCGCCTCCCGTAAAGCTGCTGATCTCCACTTCCAAAGTCTTGATCGAACTGTATCTGTCGTCAGTCTTCATCATTCCTCAATCAATCCTGATCCCGAATACGGAACCCTGTGTTGTCCCTATAACCAGCATATTGCCGTAAACAGCCGGCGATGCTTCAAACGTCACGCCTGATCCCGACTCGGAGCTTATCTGAATATAAGAAAGCCTCTCACCCGTAAGACCGTTGACCAAATGGATCTGTCCGAAGCTGTCAGCAATTATTATATACGCATTACCGTCCTCGGTGTAGCACGCAACGGGTGATGAATATGTATAAATATTCATATCATAATGCCAAACTTCTGTGCCTGTATCCCTATTGTAAGCGACCAGACGATTGCCTCTCGTAAGTCCGTCGGTCATGGAATACGAGAAGATAACAAGGTTTGAGATGTTTCCCATGCCTATTATCGGATTACCGACGCATCCGCCGCTCTGGTCTGTCGCCGAAGTCTCTCCGTTATAGGTATAGCAGGACTGAGACGTCTGCCATACCTCCTGTCCCGTAAGTCCGTTTATCTTGTATGTATAGGCAGCACCGTTATACTCTCCGCTGTTCTGATTATCGACTTCCGTTCCTATATAGATATAGGGGATCCCGTTCTCTTCCGAGAGCACCGGGGAAAGATCCGAATCATCACCGGTCCTGAATACCCATACCATCTGGAACGTATTAAGGTCGAGACATACCAGATTACAGTTGTTGTCCATGAAATAACAGTAGTTTCCGTAGATCGCAGCCGAGCTCTCTACTCCGAGGAACCTTCCCTGAGTATCGTTAAATATGTACTTATAACCCGTACACATGGGATTTACGGATACCGTACCTGCGAGCGCATTGTACTGGGAATTGAGCTGGAACGTATATATTATCCCGTTCTCGCACGGCCAGATCAGCGTATCAGTGGAAGCATCAACGATCGGAGATGAATCGAATGCACTCCAGTTCATCCTGTATGCACCGTCATCAAGGCCTTCGTAAGAATAGAGCAATGATCCGTCGATAAGCGAGAATATATACATACCGAAGGTATATTCATTGTTATCGTCGCCCTGACCGACATAAAGAAGAGGATATCCTCGGGGATCGAGTGAAGCGGTCCCCTTGACGCTCGCGCCGACATAGATCGGATCTCTCGTCATCGTTCCGTCGTCAAGATCCATGAAATAGATATATCCGTCCAGAGAAGGGCATATTACCTCGGTAAGACCCGGCTTTACCGCCGCAGACTGATAGATGTTCATATTGGCGATCGTCTCAGCAGGCCATCTGACGATAAGAGGCTGTCCCGTAAGTCTGTAACCTTCCCACTCGAATGTCATATCGGATGACAGGAGACTGTGACCGTTCGTATATTCCCAAACCTGAGTCAAAGAATCGACCGTACCGTCCGACGGGTTCAGATAACCGAACGAAGACGCATTGCGGAAATTATTCCCCCTGTACGTCAGTACTCCGGGGATCCGGTTGTAATACAGAGGATCGCCCATATCTATGGGGTTCTCCCTTGAATAATCGGTAAGGATCTGGGATCCGCTTATGATATTCTGCGTAATGCCTCTCATCGAGGGATTAACACTCTCATCGATAACGGCATCGGGATCGATGTTGATCCCCGCCGAGGCAGGATAGAGTATCGGATTCTGGTAATCCGCGAGCGGAGGCACCGGCGTAGGGGTAGCAGTAGCAACAGCAATGTAGTTGCTGATCATATTCCCCGTCTCGGAAGCGGTGTCCGGATCATTCCTCTTCGAGAAGTATACCGCCGCCAGGACCGACGTAAGTATCACCGAGACCAATGTCAGCGCCACTACGAGCACCAACGTGCCGGACGACGGATCGTGTGACGGCCGGTGGTAACTGTTATCAGGTTCAATGTACTGATTTCTTAAATCCATAAGGGAAATAATATCACATACCCTCAGCTATTTCGAGAAGCCTGTTAAGTCTGTGATTCATTCCGGACTTACCGAGAGGCGGATCCATAAGGCTTCCGAGCTCCGCGATCGACGCTCCGGGGTTCGCCTGATGGACGACGGCGGCCTCATAAAGGCCTGCGGGCAGTTTCTCCGCTTCGGGGGAGGAGAGGAGCTTGCCTATAAGCTCCCCGCGCCGTGCCGCGGCATCCGCCTGACGTCCCGCATTTCCCGAATCGCAGTTAACTTCACGGTTTACCCCTGATTTAAGATCTCTCTCGATCCTGATGTTCTCGAAGTCGAGTCTGGCATTATTCGCTCCGATAACTCCCAGGAAATCAGAGACCGAATCTCCGTTACGGATATAAACGGAATAAACATCGCTCCTGTCGGTTCGCGTAAACAAGATCTGAAGATCCGTCAGAAGAGCCGTTACCGTATCCGCAGTCTCACGGACCACAGGTCTTAACTCTATCCTGTAAGCATCTTTAGGATTCGTGGCATAGCCGCACGCCAGAAAGACGCCCCGAAGAAAGAGTCTTCCGCCTTTCCCGGGATCGAGCGACAGCCCCTCACCGGAAGAAGAAAGAACATCTTTATATCTGTCGAGGACCTCTTTGGCCTCGCCTTTAACAGGTGTTCCGGACAGCGTAATACCTGCCAGAAGGCTTCTTTTGTCTTCTGTCTTCTTTACGGAGAGTCCGGAAATCTCTGCCTTTATTTGCCTCGAGAAGCTCTCTTTCCCCGGTGTTTCAGGTTGCTGACGGCTTTTTGCTCTCATATCTGGGGTCTCTGTCTATATCCCTGTGGTTAATTACGGTCTTATATCCCTCTTCTTCCAGGTATTTACCGATCATCTCGGCAATGAATACGGATCTGTGGCGTCCTCCCGTGCAGCCGACACCTATGTTAAGGCGGCTCTTCCCCTCCGTGATGTAGAAGGGGATCATATATTTAAACAGATCCTTGATCTTATCCAGGAAGACATTTGTCTCCTCGAACCCGAGAAGATAGTCTTCGATTGGCTTATCCTTGCCGCATAGCATCTGAAGTTTCTCCACCCAGAACGGATTCGGAAGAAATCTTACATCTATAACATCATCGCAGTCGGAAGGCAGACCGTACATGAATCCGAACGACTGAACGAATACGGATAATCCCTGTGTATCGGCCTCTTCAAGGACGACTCGAAGCTCCTTTCGAAGTGATGACAACGGCATCATCGTGGTATCTATGACATTTGTCGCACGACCTCTTAACCGCTCCAGAAGCTTACGCTCTGAGACGATGGCATCCGTAAGACTCATCTCCTCGGTCAGCGGATGCTTTCTTCTTGTCTGACGGTAACGGCTCACGAGAACGTTGTCGCTCGCTTCAAGGAAGACGATCCGGTAATTGACGCCCATATCCTCTATCCTTCTTATCGCGGCATCAAACCCCTTGAGAAGACTCTTTGAACGAATATCAACAACAAGACAGAGCTTGTCGACGGCAGGGATCCCCTCTTCGCCTTTACCCGAGAAAGTATCGACTATATTGGGAAGAAAGACCGGGGGCAGATTATCTATGCAAAAATACCCGTGATCTTCAAAATAGGCTGCCGCCTGGCTCTTGCCGGCTCCGCTCATACCCGTCAAAATGATCAGGTCCATTATTCTTTTCCCCCTCCCAAGAACCGGACTTCACACTCGAGCCTGACTCCGCTGTCGGCAAAGACCTTGTCCTGTACGTATCTGATAAGTCTCCTAATATCCGAAGAACCGGCTCTGCCGCCGTTGTTTACGACAAAACCCGCATGCTTCGAACTGACCTCGGCACCGGAATCGTCCAGAGAGAACCCTTTAAGACCCGAGTCCTGTATGAGTTTGCCCGCGAAGTATCCTTCGGGCCTTTTAAATGTCGATCCGCAGGAAGGAACTGTCAGGGGCTGTGAATTGTTTCTCTTATCGCGAAGTTCCTTCACATATTCGTTGATCTTCTCCTTGTCGCCCTTACGAAGTCTGACGCGAAGGCTCGTGACCACTCTGTTGTTATAAGCAAAAAAGGATGTTCTGTACCCGAAGTCATCCTTTGACACTTTCCTTGTATGTACTATACCGTCCTCTATATACCGGACTTCATAAGCGATATCGGATATATCGGCACCGTATGCGCCGGCGTTCATAAATACCGCACCTCCGACGCTTCCGGGAATACCGCATGCGAACTCCGCACCTTCAAGTCCTTCGGAAGCCGCGGTGTTGCCGAGCTTCGACAGTAAAGCACCGGCACCGGAAGTAATAAACATATAATCGGGATCCGAAGGATCTTCTTCCACAGTGATCTCACTCATGTTGTTACCGAGCTTTATGATAAGGCCGTCAAAGCCGGAATCGTCTGCGATAACATTCGAACCGTTTCCCAGAATGAACACTTCAAGATCTTTTTTATCCGCATAATCCAGAAGCGCCGTTATCTCCTCTTCGGAAGAGGGCTCTGCAAAATATGCTGCCGGACCTCCCGTTCTCATCGTTGTAAGAGGTCTAAGTTCAACATTACGCCTTATTATCTTTTCAATATCCATTCAGGACAGATTACCTCCGGGAAATACTCGAGATACAAGATCCTGGGCTGCATTGAACCCCATCTTCTTAACCCTGAAGTTGATCGCCGCCGCTTCGACTATGATGGCGAGGTTACGTCCGGGACCTACCGGTATCGTTACGGAAGGGATCTTCAACCCCAGTATCTCGGTAGTCTCTTCGTTAAGTCCCATCCTGTCGTACGTCTTGTTCTCATCCCACATCTCGAGGTTTATTATAAAATCTATCGACTCCTGCGGCTTTACGGATGATACGCCGTAAAGTTCCTTAACATTCATGATACCTATTCCTCTGATCTCGATGAGGTGCTTGATAACGTCCGGGGCTCTCCCGACAAGAGTAGTCTCCGACACCTTCCTGATCTCTACCTGGTCATCGGCGATGAGTCTGTGACCTCTCTTTACGATCTCGAGAGCAGTCTCGGATTTACCTACTCCGCTCTCTCCCAATATGAGGATACCTTCGCCGTTTACCTCTACAAGAACACCGTGCATCGACACTCTCGGTGCGAGCTCCATCTTGAGAAATTTTATAAGTTCGCTCGAGAACTCGGATGTGGCATCCGCGGTCCTCAGCACCGGAGTCTTCGTCTCCCGGGCCGCTTCAAGTATCTCGGGCTGCACCTCATGGTTACGCGTTATAATAAGTGCGGGGATCTCCTTCTCAAAGAGCTTCATTACGGACTTCTTCCTGTCCTGCGAGGTAAGGTTCTCGAGGAATGCATGCTCCATGTTTCCGACCATCTGAAGTCTGTCGGGACCGAAGTGATCGTAGTACCCTGCCAGCTGAAGTCCTGGACGGGTTACATCCGCGACTGTAATACGACGCTCCTCGATATCGCCCGAATCATAGACCACTTCAAGGTCAAAGTGCTCGACTATCTTAGACAGGAAAATACTTGAATAAGGCATCTTATTCCTCCGTGTTCATCTTCGTCATCTATTATATACTTCCGTCAACATCAAGCTGTGTTACGGTGCCGCCTAACGCAGTAATATTCTCGCGGTAGCACTGGTCATAATCCTCAAAACTATAGGCCTGAACCCAGCCCCATGCCGCATCGCTTCTCCATATAGTTTTGGGGCTGAAATCACTAATGATGCCACCATTGGGATTAACACGTATTCCGTCAAAGTAAACTCCGTCGTAGCAGATCTGATCTCCCAGATCATCGTGATGCCATGTAACCTGGTATATAAGGACAAGCCTTGTGGACTGGTTCTCTCTTACGTCAGGAATGCCGGATACGATATACGCCCCGAGGAATACAGCGTCAGTCTTATGGAATGTCTTTATTATGCCGTTCTCATTTTTGATGGTACATTCCGTGATGTTCATCTGACAGATCCTTCCTGCATCAATAAAGTCATTCATGCTGTCTTCTACATCTTCAGGGGTAATGTCATAATTCGGAGCAGGTGTAGGTGTCACTGTCGCTGTAGCGATGGCCCCGTTAGGCATATCCATATGCTTCTTAAACTGGAGTGCGAAGATTATTACCGAACCGATAATAAAAACGAAGACACCTAAGATTACAAATCCCGTAACCGTTGACCTTAAATCATCCGCACGCTTCTTCTTACGCTGCCTTTGTTCAGCCTCCATCTGCGCACGTCTTTGAAGTTCATACTTCTTCTCGAGCAATTCCTTCTCGTGTGCAAGCTGCCGTTCTTCTCTTTCAGCCTCACCCTGAAGTCTTTCATGCTCGACATCAGATTCATCGTAATCAATAGCAAAGCTCGCTCCGCAGGAACCGCATACGAGCATGTCGCCTTCTTTTTTCAAATTGCCGCTGCAGTTAGGGCACTTAAGATCTACAATTTTCATTTCATAACCTCCATACAACCTTATGGTCTCAGAAGCACATTGGAATTACATCTTCCGATCATACGGTCCCTCCGCATATGTTATCTATTAATTATACACTTAGAAAGAGCGGTGCCCGTAACGTTTTTATCCCGGATCTTTAATGAAGACCCGGTCTTACAAAGAAACGTCATTTCTTAATTGCCCCAGACAGTCGTTACTTCATAGAGGTTTGTATAGTCGATGTAGCCTGACGCTTCGGTAACGCTTACGATCTCGTTATCGTCGCCGTAAACTATCTCGACTGCTTCAGTGTCGATTATGTTTCCGAACGAATCCCTGATAAGGAAATTCACGAGAACCGTCTTATCACCGTTTCCGGTCCCGAACATGGCTCCTCTGTGGATATCTAATGATCCGTCATATTCAACGGGATCAAACAAACCTCTGATGAACAATCGGGGGGCGGAACTTGAAGATCCCATGACCGAATAGTACATGAACTCGATCACATCACCTTCATTTAAATAGAAGATATCATTGGTCGCAACTCCGCTGGAAGGATCGATCACGGCACAGTACAAAGGCGTATATGTTCCTTCGGTCTTATCGTAAAAGACATATATAAAGGACCAGACTCCGTTGATATCAGCCGGGGTTGCAAATATCATATGATCATCCGTGTCCTCGATCTGGAAAACGGTTATGTCATAATCTATCGCATTTATCCACTCACAGTTCGGGTTATAAACGTAAGATGTTCCGTCATCTCCCGGGTACACCCTCTCTGATCCGAACAGAGTATATGCCGTGACCTGACCGTTATCGAAGTAATAGCAGATATTCGATTCCACAGACAGTACGGATTCATTTCCGGAAGTTATATTCAAAGAAATATTTCCCTGATCATCAAATTGAAGTTCGTATTCGATCTCTTCCGCCGAAGAGGAACTGATGCGTTCAAGATCCGCGTAGTCAGGATCTATGCTGTTGTTTACCGCATCCCACACTCTCGGATTCGCACTCCAGTACTCCGAGAATCTTGTTTCCGTGAATGCCGCATACCAGTAATAGCCGTTTATGAATTCTATGTTATCGATATACCCGTCAAATGCATATCCTATATGCATTTGTACGACATTGCCGATCTCGTCTTCGGTATAGTCGATATCGTTTGCATTAAGCATCGATTCATAACTGTTCCTTATGGCCTTAGGGTAAGCGGGCGAAGGGAAATATATAGACATTCCGTGCGAATTCTGTCTCGCACTTCCCGACACGCTTATAACGCTCGAGTCGATCAGAGCCATAAGATCTTCGTCGACCGAAGTATCCGGGAACAAAGACGAGAGCTCCGCAAGGAAAGCCCGCAGATCAATGAGATTACCCGGCATACTTCCCTCTGCTCCGTAGTTCTCGCATTTAGAAGCAACGCTTATTATCGAAGCAAATTCAGCGGGGTTATAGGTGCTGTAATACAGCCTCTCATAAAAGTCACCCATCAGGGAATCAATCTGTTCCATCGCGCTAAGATCGATCATGGACATGGTCCCCGTCGCGAACATATTCGCTGTGTCGGCATCAGATGAATACTCTTCCGCATATGCATTTATCTGTTCCTCATAAAGAGAGAGTATCTCATTGCCTACTTCAGAGGCAGTGCACTCGGGGTTCCCGGCAAGGAACGTGATGTACTCGGAAGGCAGGCCTATAACTGCAGGAACGATCTCTTCAGACCCCACCATATAATCCGCATACGGGGCGATCGCGGAAGCGACCTCCATCGATCCCGAGAGGCAGGTGTTAAACGCGATAAGATCGAAATGCACACCGCCGTTTTCAAAACCTTCTCTTACTTCATACAGAGTAAGGCAGTCGTTAAAATACTGATTTGGATCTACATAAGTGTTAAGAGAATTGATAGTCCCGCCGAGCCCGTCATCGAAGAATATCTCATCGTGCTCCATATTTCCATAAGGCTCCGAGTAGCCGTGATCCCACATCACGAACATATACTTTCTTGCGGGATACTCCGAGGCTGCCCAGGTTATGAAATCGGAAAGCGTATCTGCCGACCCCATGGATTCGAGCGCGACCGCACCGAGGTCGATCACCTCTCCCTGTTCGATCTTAAACCTTCCGAGCATATCACCCGGTATATCGATATCCGATACCGAATCATTATTAAAGTACGGATCGTCATTATTCCACTGCAGTGTTCCGCCGGTCTCAACGATGACATTGACATCATCCGTTATGTCCTCATCATCCATCCAGTCGAAAGCAAGAGATGCGAATCCGTGTTGCGACTCGAGATCGGTACCGCACATATAGACGAGCACGGTCCACTCGGCAAGATCCTCATCTTCGGGAACGGCATCATCATCCTCATCATCGTCTTCCCCCGATCGATCCCTGACTTCACGCGTTGCCGCATCTCCCCTCGCCTCGCGGTGCGAGCCGTTCTCATTCCACGACACAATAAACATCGCCGCCAAAAGAGAAGACACTATAAGAGTACAAACGGATATTATCAGACCGGCAAGACCCAATCCGTAACCCTTATCTTTGCTCTTATTAACTCTTACCAGACCGATCACGGACAGGATAATACCCGGAATACTTGCAAGAAAGCCCGCCACCAAAGAAAACAATGAAACAGTAAAACCCGCTATACATAATCCATCCGTATCCTTTGTTTTCTTTGACATGATCCGACCTCTCTTTCTTTCCTGACTATACTACCAGCCTTCCGGCCCTATCGGCAACACTTACCGTTACTTTCATGCCGGCATTAAACTCGATCGCATCATCTGTTATCCCGTCCGAGAATACGACACCGTTCTCGCTCATTTGAGACGAGAGGATCAACCGCTCTTCCTCTGACACATTTCCGTAGACGATCCCTGCCCCGGTAAACCTGCTCGGATAGGGTTCCCTGACCTGAAATACCAGTTTTCTGTCATCCCATCTAAACTCCGGTTCTTTAACTTCACCGAGGTTAAAGGCCTTTGCCATTCCCTTGAATCCGGCCATTACCGACTTATGCCAGCCGGTCATTCCGAGTCCCGTAGAGATTATTACCCCTGACGAAGACTGGTTCTCCGTCCGACCATTATATCTGATGCTGTATCTTGCTGATGTTTGATCTGATACTCCGATAAAAAAATCGTTGACCGCGTAGAGGACCTGGCCGTCCGAGGATTCGATCTTCCCCATCGTAACGCTTCTGAAGTCCGCATTTCCCTTAAGGACCTTAAGAACCGCCGGTCCGACATCGGATGCTTCGAAAGGAAGCAGATCGCCTTCCCATCTTCCGGGATCGGGATTGACCCCGATAAGAGGCTGACCGTCGAGATACTTCATGGTATTGGCGACAAGACCGTCCTGCCCTACGGCGATCACTATATCGTCCTTGCCGAAGATCATGTTCGGGATATATTCTCTGTCTATCATCTGCACTCTCGCGAGTGACCGTATCTGCGTATTGACGATATCGAGTGCCTTTCTGTAGTTCTCATCTTCTTTCTCATAATCAGAGAAATCCGCTCCGAGATGCTCGATGTAGAACCTGGCCTGTTCGGCGGTGTTATACCTTTTCTTCAATTCCTCATAGCGAGTCTTGCGTGTTATGATCACTGCCTTATTCATCCCGCGGTTCATATCGATCCCTCCTTTTATCTCTTATTGCTTTTTGCACCGGCCGTTATCGCCTGAAGGATATCGGGCGTCATGTTTAATGTCCCGATCTTATCCGCATTCTCACCCATCGTCATAAACGCTCTTGCCATTATCGTCGCAGGATCTGCCTGCCCCATGACGCACGCTTCGAGAAGGGCCTGGTTAAAGTTGTTATAAGCCTTAACAATAGCCTCCACCCTGTACGCTTCCTGATCCGCCTTTAGCTTTCCGTTCGCGGATTCAAGTGCGATGAACTCCTCGTTCTTCTTCTCGATCTCGATCCTGCCTTCAAGCTCATCATTCTGTATTGCGAGGTTCTTCCTTACCGCCATCTCCTTTAAGGCAAGATCCTTCTCCTGCTTCTCCGTCCTTAATGCAAGCTCGCTGTCCTGAGCCTTCTTTCTCATCTCCTGCTCTTTCTCGGCTACTTTGATCTCGGTATTTATCTCGTTTTCCTTGATTATCCTCTCCTGTTCGATCGCGGCATTCCTTCTCTTATAGATCGCATCATCCTGCTCCTTCAAGATCTGTTCTCTGGCCGCAGCCTCGAGCGCCTTTCTGGTCTCAGGCTTCGGATTGATCCCGAGTATATTGACCCCTTCGATGCTGACACCGAGATTTCTTACGGCTTCATCCTGCCTCAGTTCTTCCTCTATTCTTTGTGCCATTTCATCCGCGAGTCTTATCACTGTCCTGATGTCCTTCCCGCTTACTTCCCTTATCACGATCGCCTTGATGATATTGTTGATACGCTTCTCGAGGACAACAATCTGCTGTTTTTTCTTCGCTTCCATCGCCTTGTCATTCTGATAAGCAAAATCGAACATCTTCATCGCTTTGGCAAAATCCCTGATCATGTATGTCGTAACTCCCTGAACAAATACACTCTGGTAATCCTTTGTTATGATCTCGTCAAAAGCAAATGCACCGTCGAAAGCGGAAGAAGGAGCCACCATAAGATTTGTTGTAAGTTCGTTATATAACACGGATAACCCGGGACCCTGTCTGACCGTTCTTCCGTTCTTGATAACCATTACGTATTCATTCGAATCAAACTTTCTGTACTTCATATAATTACCTCCTCTTGATTAGTAGTAAATTGCTACTTTGCGTTGTTGCCATTATATTAGTAGCGTTTTGCTACTTTGTCAAGAGGCAAATTTAAGGGGGTGTCTCAAAGTGAACATTCACTAAGGCACCCGACTGTTGCAACAACAGTCAAAGCAGTCGATCTTCTTCAGCCTGACGAGTAGTGACTGAAATGTTGACCAACTCGCACGATCAGTCACACTTTTGGTCACTGAGGGGCCTGTAGTGACTGAAATGTTGACCAACTCGTTCGATCTGTCACACTTTTGGTCACTGGGAGGGTATTGTAGTGCTTTGTAGCTGTTTTGAGCAGGAAACAATTTGTTTTTGAACTAAAGAGGTTGCCTCTCAGTGAACTTACATCACTTTTGAGACAACCCCTTTAGTTCAAGGATCAGTCGGCCCTATGCCGATCAACCCTCATAGGTATACTCCAAAGACATCTTGCGGCTGCTTAATGACTTTCTCTTCTGCCCGGTAGGCCGGACCTTCGATGCCACCAATGCTCTGAAATTGGTCTTATAAAGCTTCTTTCCGAGTACGAGTTCATATAAGCGCTGAAGATCCGGAAGCGTGAACTTATCGCCTATGAGATTAAAGGCAAGATCCGAATGCTCAAAGTTCGATTTCAGTTTGAGGATGGATTCGATGATTATCTCGACATGGTCGAAAGCGAGTTTATCGGAGCTCACAGGTTCCGCGACATAATTCTCGTAAGAGATCTTGCCGTTCCTGAACGTCTTCTTCTCCAGCCGGTAACGTATATCGACGCCGATATCCTTATTACTGATGCTAAGGGTGTCGTCATCGATCATAAGGTCAAACCAGTTCGCATCATCCGCATCGTCGAGACCTTCAACGCGCTCTAACTCTGATACCAGAGCCATATAGGCGATGCTCATTATCCATGTGCGCGGATCTCTTCCGGGCTTAGTGAATGTATAGACCTGATCAAGGTATATATCCTTAAGACCGGTCTCTTCGCAAAGCTCTCTTGCCGCCGCCGAATATGATGTCTCGTCCTTATTGATAAAACCTCCGGGCAATGCCCAGTGACCTATAAAAGGATGTCCTCCTCTTTTTATAAGAAGTATCTTAAGACATGTGATATCTTCGTTCGTTCCGAGCACCATTATGTCCGTCGTTACCGAAGGACGTTCGTAATCCCCCGGTTTATACGCCTTAAGAAATTCCTTCTCGGTAAGTCCGTTCTTGTCTCTTAATTCTTTCATATAAACCTTCGATCTTATGTTCTTAACAACGGGTTGGCATCACATCTTCCGCGCCATTCGGGAGAACCCAGGAATCCTCTGTAGACCTGTTCCCGCGTCATGGCTCCCGAATCAAGTTTCTGTATCCAGTACCTGAGGCCGACGTCGTCAGGATCTCTTCCGAGTATGGTAACATACATGCGCCTTACAAACTGCTCATTATTCATGGAAGCGCTCATGGATGTAAACTCGTTACTGAAGAAGAATCCGTCTGCCAAAGTCATTCCGTTTACCGTATGGTTTACAAGGCGCCCGTACCAGTAATTCTTACCCGAAGCATCTGAAGATCTGCCGAGCATATTGACATACAGCCTCTCGATAAAATCCATTGCATACTGCCTGTCGGCTTCGGTAACCACAGAAGAGACCTGCTGAGGCGACGTAACGGATACCGCAGAGGAAGACCCGGTCACGGTGACACCGTTCGACCCCAGAGGGACCTGATGGTCAAGACCTATGAACCTTCCGGATGATGTCTGCCAGAGTGTAGGTCTTACGAGTGCATACTTCGCCTCGTCCCATGTAGTAAAATCGTAACCCACAAGTCCGCCGGTATCGCCGGAGTTTGCATTGAAGCACCAGAATGTATGACTTAAACCGTAACGGTTGATCATCTGAGCCTCACAGTTCATCCACTGCTCATTGGGCCCTCCGTCCATGAATCCTCCCCACTCGCCTATCAGAAGAGGGGCGATATTCTCCTCGCGGATATAGAGGAACATGTTGTGCCAGTATTCGTTATACAACGTGTTATATGAGAACGATCCGTTGTGAAACCACGGCTGCTGATAAACGAGAGGACCGTAATCATGCGGAGAATAAACTATCTGATCGTTCCTGTCTGCCGAACCGAAGTTGACGGGATAGTTTCTGACGCCCTGAAGGTTGCCTCCCCAGAAGGCCGTCTGACCGTTACATGTCTCTATACCTTCGATCATGATAAGAAGATTCGGATTGATATCGAGAACCGCGTTTCCCGCTCTGGTCGCAGCCCTTCTCCAGTTATTCTGTGCATTGCTTCCATCCCAGACAGTTCCGCCGTGAGGCTCGTTCTTAAGATCGATCGCGATAACCGTATCATTGCCGTTATAGTGCGAAGTAAGCCATGTAAGCGAGGCTATCCAGTCATCCTCCGAATAAGTACCGTTATACCAGTATTCATACATATGACCGCCGCCGTTACTGTCCAGGCTGTGAAGGTCGAACATTATCTTGATACCGTACTCGCGACACTTGGCAACGGCATAATCCAGGATCTGAAGCGAATTCATTCCGTTCAACTCCGGGTTCGTATAAGAATTATAATTCGCCTGCGGATACCGGCCGTTCCTCCATGCAAGGATCAGTTCAGACGATATCGGAATACGCAGAAGATTAAATCCGTGATCCGCGATGGCCTTAAGTCCGGAAGCCATGTTTATCGACCAGCAACCGTCGAAGATATTGGTTCCGGTGTTATAACCGAACCAGTTGATGCCTGTAAGTCTTACTTCTCTTCCCTGCGCATCTACGATCCTTCCGCCTGAGGTATGGAGCCAGTCATCGCCGTCCGCGGCTGCCATTACGACTCTGTCTTCGGACGACGGAATATAAACGACAAGCGCCGCAAAAAGCGACGCCGTCAATGTTGCAGTCAGGATCAAAGATAATACTTTTCTTAACATTATGAGAATACAACCTCTACCTTATGTGTTCCTCCGTCAGTAAAGACAGGAACCTTTGTATCAGGAAGCGCATTACCGTCACAAGTTACCTTAACGCCCTCATTGGTACGCTTAAAGCCCAAGGGCTTATCGATACTGATCTCGTATACCGCAAGTCCGTTGTTTACGGTAACGTCAAGGTGTGTGTCATCCTCTCTTAAGAGCGGTTCACAGATCAATGCATCCGATGTGAACTCGACGCCGAAGCAGGAGAACAGACACAACAGGAGCCATGTGGACGTACCCGACAGCGTAGGACCGATGTTCTCACCCGAATCAGAGTTGTTGTACTGTGTGCACCACCTGGGGTTACCGCATGAATCGAAAGGATGCTTCAATGTTCTGTAAGGAAGGATACAGTCGATTATCCAGTAAGCAGTCTTTGCAAGTCTTGCTGCGAGAGCAACATCATTAACCTGCTTTGATGCCTTGAGCATAGCAGCGGCGGCCATCATGTTAGCATGCTTAAATACACCGCCGTTCTCACGGTCACCGGGATAATAAAGAGCAACATCGATCTTAGGTGCGATCTTGGAATAATCAACGGTAGAACAGAGTCTGAAGCCGTAAGGAGACTTAAGATACTTATCCATCGAATCAAGCATAGTCGAGATCTGTGTCTCATCGGCACAGCCTGCGAGGATCGACCAGGAGAATGCATTGAGGAAGTAAGATCCCGGAGCATCCTCGACCTGGAGATTATCACCTGCGGCACCGAGGTACTTCAATTCAGGCTTATTCTTCCTGTTGAACAATACTCTGGCGAAGAAGTCGTTCTTCCATGCATTGTCTCTTAAGTCGGCCTTGACCTTATCAGACAGAGAAGTAAGCTCGGAAGCATATGCGCTGTCGCCTGTCTTCTCGAACATACCCTTAGCGGCATCTATGGCGACCTTCAAAAGGAATCCGTTCATGACAGACTCGGAATACTCCGATTCGTAAGGAACCTCACCGTAGGCCTTGCCCTTTGCTTCCAGCTGAGCCTTATATGCTTCGATCTTCTTATCAGCCTGTAAGAAGTCAGGATCGACTCTTAAGCAGTCGTTCCAGTCGGCCTTATCGATAAGAGGAATACCGTGAGCACCGACCGATATCTTTGCACTGTATGTGATGATAGCCTTGATGGTCTCGAGAATAGTTCTCTTATCGCCTGCTCCGGCCTTAACTGCAGCCATTGCTTCTTCAGGCGTATCGTACTTTCTTGCCATTACGATCTCCTCTTTAAGGAAGTCGTAATCGCCCGTAAGGCTTACATATCTGTCGAGAGCCTGTAAAAGCCACAGACCGTCATCAGACCACTGACCGGGCTCCTTGCCGTACCAGTAGAAATTGTGGTTTGTATATCCTTCCGGAAACACATTTGATGTCCACTCACGAAGAAGCTTCTTAACGAACTCCTGCTGTCCCATACCCGCGAAGTAATACATCGAAGCGAAGATATCCTGGATCTCTCTGAAACCGATCTCACGATAACCCTTCTGGGTCCAGTCCAATGACCTTGATACGAATGTCTGATAGAAGACCTGGAACGGGAGATTGTTATTTACATAGGACTCGAAGTTCTTGTCTTCATGTGAGATCTTCATGTACTTACTGTAGTCATTAGTAAAGTCAACTACTTTCTCGTATGCCTTGGGAAGTGCGCTCTCGTCACTGTAATAATCGATAAGTGCCGCGATCTCTTTCTTTGCCGTCTCATCCTCTTCATACGCTTCATTAAGAACGTCGGATGTAAGGCATGTGAAGTTATCCGCTCTGACGGATCCGCCGGCCTTAACGGTAAAAGGTGTGGCAAGCGCGAAGAATCCCGGGCCCTTTCTGGACTGTCTGTCCATAAGACATGAGATAAACTCAGGCTTAGCAAGAGTTCCGTTGCCGACAAAGTCAGCGTAACGCGCACAATACTGCGTAGGGAACCTGACCTTGCCGTCCTCATGAACGAGGAGGGCATCCCAACGGATATTTCCCTTAGTCCACTTCGGGTTAGGATCGAAGCAGATCGCTTTGATGGAATCATCCTCATCAAAGAAGACTTCAGACTGTGCAACAACAGTCGAGAAGATAACATCCTCTCTTAAAGCGTGAACTTCGGATGTACCGAACATACCCGTATATACGATACGAAGATCTCTGTCTTTATCACCCGTATTCTCGATATCGATCATCTGTGCTTCCGCCGCAAGAGGCATATTGTCCTGTGCAGGAAGGATAAAGATCGTTCTTGTTATCTTAAGTCCGTCGGAAAGCTCATAACTTATAACTGTCCTGTTCTGAGAATGTGTCGTGGTTACTTTCTTAAGCCCGTCAGCCTTTGCCGTTCCGGACCAGAAGATCTGCTTACCGTTCTCGGTGATATAGAACTGTCTGTTCGCAGGGAATCCGTTCTCTTCAGGAAGGTAATCCCACTTTGTAGCGAGTACCTGTGTATCCGCATGCGCTCTGAAGCATCCGCCGCCCAATGCATCTACGGCGCTCTTAGGTGTGCTCTGCAGAGGTCTGTCGAACCCGATCCTGTTGCCTATGAGCATATTAGTGTAGTAATGAGGACCCGGAACCGGAGATGAGGGATCAAAGCTCAATTCGCCTGTTCCGTTAAGCTCGCCGCCCCACTTCGAAGATGCATCAAGAACAGCCTTTATGGCTTCTTTCTGCGCATTATCAAGCGTGACCGGTGTACTCTCGCCTTCCTTATAAAGCTCGCCTTCCGTTGTAAACAATACACTCTTTTTGCTTTGGAATATCGCAGAAAGCAGATCATTGATCTCGGGAAGCTGCAGAACGACTGTGACAACGGGAGAATCGAATTCGAGTCCCGTGACGGCAGCCACTACAGGAGCCTTAGTAAAACCTATATACTGTGCGCTTACGGAACCTTTGATCAGATCTTTGAATTTGGCCTTAGCAAGATCCTTAGCAGATACCTGATTGTCTCTTGCCTTAACGCCGTTAAGAGTCATATTATTTGCCATTGGGAAACCTCCAGTTTGAGTGTTCAGATATACCTTCCTATTATAACAGCAAACCCCGTCATCTTAAAAGAATGACGGGGTCTGAATTTTAAGTTATGTCAACTTGCGCTATCAGCCGAGAACAACCTCAACTTTGTGTGTCTTGCCGTCACCGCATACGGGAACGATGCAGCCGTCGATAGCCTGACCGTCAACTGTGAGGCTCTTTACGCCCTTGTTAACGTGATCGGGGTTCTTGATCGTGATCTCGTATGTATCACCTCTGAACTGACGTGTAGCAGTAAAGCCGTCCCAAGCAGAAGGGATGGAAGGATCTACTCTCAATCCGTCGAACTCAGGCTTAACACCCAGGATGTACTGGGAGATGGCAACCATGTTCCATGCAGCCGTACCCGTGAGCCAGGAGTTCTTGCCCTGACCGAAATTCTTGGCATCCTTACCGCCGATCATCTGACCGTAAACGTACGGCTCAGTCTTGTGGATGTCGGATGTCTCTTCAGTGAAAGCAGGAGCGATCTTGGAATAGTACTCGAAGGCCTTCTCTCCTCTTCCCGCATAAGCCTCGGCACAGATGATCCATGCGTTGTTATGTGTGAAGATACCGGCGTTCTCCTTGTATCCGCCCGGATATGTGGAGATCTCACCATACTGGATATAGTACTTTGTGAATGCAGGGTTATTCAATACGAGACCGAACTCGCAGTTCAGATACTTATCGATGGAATTCAATGTCTTGATATCAGCGCCTACGTCCTTACCGATCTCAGACATAACTGCGAAGCCCTGAGGCTCGATGAAGATCTTACCTTCCTCACACTCGTGGGAACCCATCTTCTCGCCGTTAGCATCATAAGCTCTTAAGAACCACTCGCCGTCGAAAGCGGACTCCATGACGTTCTTCTTCATCTTATCGATCTCAGCCTGAGCCTTAGCGGCTTCTTCGGTCTTTCCGAGGTGCTCGAGGATACCTACGTATGCAGGACCCGTGTATGTGAACAGCGCTGCAACGAATACGGACTCGGCGATCTTGGAATAACCGCCCTCTGCCTTGAACTTAGGGTTGGTATATGTCTGGAAAGACTCACCCGGTGTGTCGGAGAAGCATGAGAGGTTGATACAGTCGTTCCAGTCAGCTCTCATTGCGAGAGGCAGTCCGTGAGGTCCGAGATTCTCAACGATGTGATAGAAGGAAACCTTGAGGTGATCGAGCATCGGCTTAGCAAGTGACTCGTCGTTGTCGTAAGGAACCATCTCATCGAGGATCGTCCAGTCGCCTGTCTCCTTGATATAAGCAGCAACGGAAAGGATCATCCAGAGCGGGTCATCGGAGAAGTCACCGCCGATATCGGAGTTACCCTTCTTTGTAAGAGGCTGATACTGGTGATAGCATCCGCCGTCAGGCATCTGTGTTGAAGCGATGTCGATGATTCTCTCTCTTGCACGATCAGGGATCTGATGTACGAATCCGAGGATATCCTGGTTGGAATCTCTGAAGCCCATACCACGGCCGATACCGGACTCGAAGTAAGAAGCGGAACGGGAGAGGTTGAACGTAACCATGCACTGATACTGATTCCAGATGTTGACCATACGGTTAACCTTATCATCAGGTGTATCAACCTTGAAGATCGAGAGGAGATGATCCCATGTATTGCGAAGTTCCTCGAGACCTGCCGCAACCTTCTCAGGCGTGTTGTACTTCTCGATCATCGCATCTGCCTTCTCGCGGTTCAATACCCACTTCTCTCTTGTAAGAAGTCCTTCGGGCTTACTGTCAGCGAACTTCTTATCCTGAGGGTTCTCTGCATATCCGAGGATATAGATCAATGTCTTGGACTCACCGGGAGCGAGAGTAACCTTCTTGTAGTGTGAAGCAATAGGAGACCAGCCGTCAGCAAATGAATTAGATGCCTTGCCTGCCTTAACAGTCTCGGGATTATCCCATCCGTTATAGATAGAACCCAGGAAAGCATCACGGTCCGTATCGTAACCGTCGATAGTATCGTTAACAGTATAGAAAGCATAGTGATTACGTCTGTCTCTGTACTCTGTTACGTGATAGATTGTCGAACCTAAGATCTCTACACGACCCGTTGAGAAATTTCTCTGGAAGTTTGTGCAGTCATCCTGAGCATCCCACAGACACCACTCAGCCATGGAGAAGATAGAGAAATCCTTGGGAGCACTTCCCTCATTTGTGAGAACTACCTGCTGAACTTCTCCGTCGTAGTTCTGAGGAACAAAGAAGGTAACCTCAGCCTTAAGGTCATTCTTTTTACCCTTGATTATCGTATAGCCCATACCGTGACGGCACTCATACTCATCAAGCTCTGTCTTTACAGGAGACCATCCGGGATTCCAGACAGTTCCGTTATCGTTGATATAGAAGTAACGGCCGCCCATATCAAGAGGAACGTTGTTATAACGATAACGTGTTATTCTTCTGAGCCTTGCATCCTTGTAGAAGCTGTAACCGCCGGCAGTATTGGAAATAAGGGAGAAAAATCCCTGATTGCCGAGGTAGTTGATCCACGGATAAGGTGTCTTAGGAGTGTTGATGACGTACTCTTTACGCGCGTCATCGAAATGACCGAATTTCATAATGGTTGCCTCCATATTGTTTATTTTGATAAAACGATGTGTATATTTTACACTATCAATCGTTTATTTTGAACAAAGGCTCTGATAATTATTAGTTCGTTAACAAAAACAGCCTGTCCGGTATCCGGACAGGCTGTAAAGCTATGATCAGATTGAGATCTTATTGTACCGTACATGTTGAACTATAGAATTCAACTCCGTTTGAATCGTACATTGTGATCGTGTAGTTACCGGAAGGGAAATACTCTGCTCCGAGAGATGTATCCTCAGCATAACAATACTGCTCGAGGAACCCGTAATCAGTTTCAGTCCCGCTTGTATAGATCAGCGTACCGTCCTTGAAACACTTCCATGTAAATGTCATATCTTCATCATAGTGTTCATTAACAATAGTCAAATCGAGATCGATATAGTATCTATCGCCGGAATAGACGCCGTCTGAAGCACCCCACCAGTTCTCATAACTGACCCAGCCTTCATATTCAGACTGGAATCCGAAATCTATATCGTAGAGTTCTTCATAGAAGTCTTCTATAAAGTCCTCATAGTTATCTATGAGCCAATTGTCTCTCTTATTTACAAATTCAAGAGTTATCTCAATATCAACTGTACCTTCCGCGTCATCGAGAAGATCCTCAAACTCATCGATATCTTCGGGATCTTCATCAAGTGCAGATTCATAATCAGGAAGCGAGATCGTAAATAATACCGTGCCTCCGTCCTTCTTAACACTGGCCTTACCTGCTGTCACAGTTGCTCTGTCAAGCAAAAGATCGATCGCTTCTGATTCAACTCCGTAAGGTGCAAGTAATTCGAGAGCTTCATCGTCATCGGAGCATACGTCCGCCATATCCTCGATCTCTCTTGCGAATGAATTCTCAATAAACTCCGTTCCAAGTTCCGTACATTCCTTTGCCGCCTTTGAGCAACCGGTCATACCCAAACACATGGATGCAACCAATGCCGTTGAGACAGCAACTTTTGCAGCCTTTTTCATAAGACCCTCCTAAAAATTTGATATTTATATTATATAAGAATAGCCGTGCTTTTGCACGGCTATTCTTTGAACCCTTAATAAGGTCTGATAAATGCTCGGGATTACTCCTTAACACCACCTGCAGAAACACCCTGAATGATGTATCTCTGGAGGAATGCATAAGCAATGATGATCGGGAATACGGAAGCGGACAGACCGATGTAGATAGCACCGTAGTCTGTGTAACGGTCACCGTAAAGCATTGATACCATCAAAGGGAGAGTCTTCAGTTCCTGCTTTGTGAGGAGGATCGAAGGAGCGAAGAAGTTGTTCCAAGATCCCAAGAAAGCGAAGATACCCTGTGTAGCAAGAGCCGGAACCATGATAGGGAGGCATACTCTGTTGAATGTATAGAACTCGCCTGCGCCGTCGATTCTTGCAGCTTCGATGATTTCCTTAGAAAGCGAAGTATCAAGATACTGCTTAATGAAGAAAACCGTTGAAGGAGCGGCGACTGCCGGAAGGATCAAAGGCCATCTTGTTCCGAGAAGACCCATACCACCCATGAGTCTGTAGAAACCTGTGATGTTAACTGCTGTAGGAACCATCATAACTCCTACGATGATCGTGAAGATCAACTTTCTTCCCTTAAACTCATAAACACTTAAACCGTAAGCAGTAAGAGCTGAGAAGTAAACCGTAAGAACTGTTGATGATACAGTGATGATCAAAGAGTTCTTGAAACCCAGTGCAAAACTGAATGTTGAACGGTTAGCCAGATATGCCCAGTTGGCCTTGAGCTGTCCGAACAGATTACCGAAGTTCGGCCAAAGCTTGATGCCTGCCTGGATTGAGAATGTATCCCATGTGGCGTTCATGAACATATACCAGAAAGGTATAACAGCAAGAACTGCGAAAAAGATAACTACGACATATACAAGTGCACTGTATGCCGCAATAGATCCGGACTTACTGCGTAACTTTACATCGTTGCTACTCATCTGTTGCCACCTGCCTTTCTTGCGAGTCTCTTAGCCTTCGCTGCTGCTGCAGCATCCTTATCTCTCATCAGGAAGAAGATGATGACCGAGAGGATTGTCGTAACAATAAACAGGATGATGGAGACTGCAGAAGCAATACCTACCTGCTTAATGCTTGACTTACCGAATGCCAAGTTGTTGACGTACATAAGTACAGTCTGTGTACTTCTGATGTACGAACCGTTGAAAGATACGAGTGCAGGATACTGATTCAAGTTGAAAGGAATATCGTACATCTGCAGACCACCGATCATTGATGTAACCAATGTGTACAGGAGGATCGGACGGAGCAAAGGCATCGTGATCTTTGTGTATGTCTGGAAGGAGTTAGCACCATCGAGCTGTGCAGACTCATACAGAGACTCACTGATGGAAGTAATACCTGCGATCAAAACGATCATTGTATTACCATACCACATCCAGAAGTTGATGAAGCAGACGATCAATCTTGTAAGCCAAGGGTTAGCAAAGAAGTTAACTCTGTATGACTTATCTCCGTTATGGAAGAAGTCGCTGATCTTCATTGCAGCGGACGCTGCATCACCTGTTGAATACGAGAACAATCTTCTGAAGAAGATAGCGATCGTAGCAGCGGTGATTACGTTAGGCAAGTACATCAAAGCCTTCATGACGCCGAGTCCCTTGAGCTTCAGCTTCGTATCAGTAAACCAAGCCGAGAGGAGCAAAGCGAGAAGGATCTGAGGAATGAAACCGATGATCCACATAATAGCGGTTGTGTAGAATGCACCGATTACAACGTTAAATCTGTTCTTGTTTCCGAAAATGCTTTCGAAGTTGTCAAGTCCTACGAAGATGTATGACTTTGTAGCATCAGCCTTTGCAAAGATACCGTCAGGTCTCTTGATAGTTGACTGAGCATTGCTGATCGCGATCTCTACCTTACGGAGTTCATTGTAAGCCTTATCAATCTGCTCCTGATCTCCGGTAGCGAGTGCGGCCTGATAATCAGCCTGAACTCCGTCGAGCTTAGCCTGATTCTCTTCAAGTTCTGTCTGAGCCTTCTGAACATTCTTATCCTGTCTGGCCTGATCAAGTTCGTTGTACTTATCCATTGTAAGTACATCAGCCAAACCGACGGCTGTCTTAAACTCAAGATACTTATCTACGTCAAAATCTTCGTTAAATGTAATGTACTGATCAACATCGATTCCGTCGCGGATAAGAGCAGCACGTGAGGAGTTTGTTGTATCACTTAAGTAGTTGTTGAGGTTACCGATCTGAAGAGCGGAAAGACCCTTGACCGGATCTGTCTGATAGTTAGTGTCGATATACTGTCTCAAAGCAACCAGAATGTTCTTGGAAACGTCGGAAGACTGTACAAGAACACCGTTCTCTTCAGCAAGCTGAACCTTGTCTACGATCAAACCCATAGCATCGAGAGATGCAAGGTCTGTGTACAACTGTTCCTGATCATCATGAAGACTCTTGTCACCATCTATATAGCTCTGGAATTCAGAATAAGAATTCATTGCAGGGATAGATGTGGACCATACATTAGTCTGCAAATATGTGTACAAGTCATTAATAAAAGGTACAGGGATAGCGGAAACATTTGTCTGTCCCTCTTCACCTGCATAAACAGCATTAGGTGAATTCAAGTTGGCACAGATATAGTAGAAAGTATCTGAATCAACTGAAACATCATCTGCTGCGAAATAGTCATAAAGTGAATCTACGCCTGCATAATCTGCAAGGTAGTTAACCAAAAGTGTCTGACCCTCATCGAAGTCAGCTGTCTGCAGTGTCTCAAGGAAAGTAGCATAACCGTCGCTTCCAATGATATCTTCTGCCGTAATTGCATCGACCGAATCGGAATCGCTTTCTGCAACGGACGCTGCAGCTATTGCCTCATCGTTGACAGTTCCTAAATTCTTAATGATCGTAAGACCGAGATCCTGATAACCGGAACTCCATGCAAGGAGTTCTTCCATTACGGACGGATTGCTTGCGATATAAGAAATATCGTTGTTTGTGATCGCCTGCTGAACAAGATCGCGGGTAGCCGCAGAAATCTCGGGATTATCAACGATCGCCTGAAGACCTTCGGGATCGATAGGATCACGCTGGTCAGCCAAATCCTGAACATCAAAGAAGTATCTGATCTTATTATAGTCGGACTTGGAAATACCTGTTTCGTCAAAATCACTGTACAATTTTGTCAGGTCAAGGTATCTGTCGTAAAAAACCTCTCTATTTGAGAAGCCCCAGAAACTTGCATTCGTATTCTGCATGAAAGTTCCGCTGTACCAGAAAGTAGTAAGCAACGGATAAAGACTGAACAGGCAATATACGATTACAAACGGAGCTATAAAGAGATAACCAAACTTGGTATAACTCATACCCTTGTGTCTGGTAGATGTGTTAGTACCTCTTGCCATCTTTGTCACTCTCCAAAATTATTATTTGCCCAAATTTGTGTTGATAAAGGAAATGCGGGGCAGGGTGTTGCCCTGCCCCGCAAATTACCTTAGTTAGTTTAAATCAAATTGTTATGAATTAAACAATACCAGCGTCCTGAACTGCAGCAACGAATGCATCCTCAGCATCAGCTACGGAAGCGATATCGCCGTTGATGTAAGACTGAACTACAACGTCAAGAGCGTCGTTGATAGCCTGATCGTTCTCTGTGATGATAGAGTTGTCGATCTGTGTAGCAGCGTCAAGGAGAACAGGGATCGGGTTCTGACCGCCGAGCCACTCAAGAGCGAAGGAATCATCGTTACCAATCTCTGTCATGATGGAGATGTTGTTAACGAACTCACCGTTCTGAGCCATTGTCTCGAGGTTAGCTGTGTCGATACAGATGTCTCTCATGATCTGAGCAACAGAAGCCTTGGAGTTGCAGTACTTGGAAGCCATGAGCCATGTGCCGCCCCAATAGAAGTCACCAGGAGCTGCTACGATACCCCAGTCACCGGATGTAGCGTTAGGTACATCGTTAGCGGAAGGATCGAGAGCCATGGAGAATCTAGCGAGCCACATAGGTCCCCAATAAGAAAGAACTGTCTCATTGGACATATCTGCTACCCAAGCATCACCCCACTGAGATGTCTCGTGTGTAAGTCCCTCATCGTGGAGAGTCTTAGCAAGATCAAAGTAGTCTTCCATGATAGGATCGATGTAAACTTCACCGTCTACGATCCAACCCTGTGAACGGGAGTTGAGGATAGAACGGAAGATGTCGCCTGTAGAAGAGATGATTGCGCAACCATCTGTCTCAGCAACTGTTCTAGCTGTCTCGAGGAAAGCATCCCAGCTCTCGAAGAAAGGAGCTACTTCGTCAGGCTCAGAAACACCGAGAGTGTTCTGTGCAACTGTTCTGTTGTAGAAGACGCCGCAAGGGCAAGCCTGCCAAGCGAGACCCTTAATGATGTTGTCATCGTCTGTAGCGAACTGAAGTGTATAGTTGTACATTTCTGTGAGCTCGCTGTAAGCGATTCCGAGATCATTGATAGGGAGTGTGTTGTTAGAGTTCATGTACTTTCTGGCATAGTCTGCATCACATGCAAACAAGTCAGGAGCATCCTCACCAGAAGCGAGAACATTGTCAAGAACCTGCTGAATTGTGTCAGATGTCTGCTGCTCGTAACGAACAGAGATGTCGGAGTATGACTCGATGAGGCCCTTAACCTCCTCGTTGAAGCCATAAACTACAACTTCATCATCCTCATCAGCAACATCAGCAATAGCGAGCTCGTTGAAAGCAGAAGCGTCAACTGTAGCATCCTGTGTTGCTTCAGTAGATTCTGTTTCCTCAACATCAGCTGACTCAGCAGCTGTTGTCTCTGCAACGTCAGAAGCAGCACCTGTAGCTGACTCTTCTGCAGCAGGCTGCTCTGTACAAGCAGCAACTCCGAGAACCATTGCCAATGACAACATCAAAGCAATAATCTTCTTTGTCTTCATTGTTTTTGCCTCCTAAAAAATAAGGTTTTATTTCTGTCCAATTAGGACCTAACTTTGCTTACATGAAGCCTTGGCCTCATGTGTTCCATCCGCCTTATGGATACGCATACCCATAAAACCATGGAAACTTACGAATGGAGTTTACAACAATTTGCACATTGTTGCAATCTTTTTTTGTGCGGTACGTCAAAACACCTCAAAAAAGTGAGTGAAATTTGTGTTAATTCGCTCGTAGATTTCACTCAAAATCCCCTCGGAAGATCTCAACGCTCCGTCTGTTCTGTTTCCTCGGTTTCTGTTTCTACGGTCTGATCCGATTCCTCGTCAGATTCCGTTTCTTCAGTCTCCTCGGTCTCTTCTGCCTCCGGTTCATCATCTTCTGCTTCATCCTCGGAAGGTGCTGCGGAAATATCAAAGACTATTCTTGCATATCTTGTGAGGTAGTCGCTGTAATCCGCCATATCTGCCGTATACACATCTTCGCCGTCTTCGGTTGCAACGATCACGGAAGATATCATTTCTCCGTCTTCGGTCAATTCGGTGCCGATGAATAATATCTCATAATCTTCGGCAGTATCTCTTCTGTCAGGAGTCTCGTCTGCAATATCCTGAGCGATCTTTGCATAGAGTGCATCGATGTCATTAAACAGCATATCGGGGAATACTATCTGTCCTGTGTAGAGATCAAAAGTTATATACTCAGTATATGTAAGAGCATCCTGCTCTTCTGTCTCCTGCCCGTAGCTCATTCTTACTCCGAGAAGTCTCCCGTTGAAATAATACTGATACTCTACAAATACGGTTATCGTATCCGGCGTTGTATCGGGATCGAGTTCATAAGCGGCATACTGTTCATTTACTATACGGTTATAGACGCCCTCGGCTTCAAGATAGAAAGCGTCGAGCATCAGGTTTACTGATGTTACCGGTGCCGAATCTTCTTCAGAAGACAGAAGCATTCTGTTGCCTGTAAACTCAGCGAGGACGATATCATCATCATCCGTGGCATGTGCAGACTCGGAAAAAGCCTCATCTTCAACTGTGATCGTTCCGCTTAATTCATCCTCCGTAAGGTCCGAGAAATCCACTCTCTGCGGAACCGGTGTAGGCGAAGGAGTTGCCGTAGGAGAAGGGACGGCCGTAGGAGTCGGAGTTGCCGTAACTTCGGGTTCGGTCTCTGCTATGGTTTCCGTCGTCTCAGTAGTCTCATCGATCGATGTTTCTATAACAACAGTCTCCGTCGCTTCGGGCTGTACACTGCCGTTTCCGGTCTGATTGCTTATGACCGTATTAAGATTGTTTCCCAACTCGGAAAAAGCATTGCCTATGCCGTCTACATTTACGGAGCATGCGCTCATTAAGACCGTTCCTGCCATGATCGATGACAGCAGAACGGTTAACTTATTCTTCCTCATTCCATTCATAGGATCTGCCTCCCGAAATTATAATATTTTTATTTAATTATACTTTTGAAGATATAACCGTATGTTTCATTTTCAAGACATTTTGCGGTAGCGAAGCACTGACTGAACACCGCCTGTTATAAGCAGCACGAATCCGGCGATAACCGATAATTCATCTGCGAACATATGCTGCGTAGTAAGTTGAGCCGCTTTTTCCCAATAAGGAAATTCATACACCGACAATCTTGAAGAAGTCTTACCTATCGGCAACATGTATTTCCATGTATCGATCAGATTAAATCTTCCTGTATTGCTCAGCAGATAGAAATTCGGTTCTGCCGGAGTATATGACGCCATCGAATTGCTCATATCGCTTTTGGCAACACCTCTGATAACCTCAGGGAGCATTGCTTCGTAACACATAACAGCCATTTCCGGACGAACACTTGGTTCTGAGTTTTCAGGAGCGTTAGCAGGGCTGCTTGGTGATGTCCCCGAAGGTGTCGGAGTCGGAGTAGTATTGTTGCCGGATGAAGCCGTAGCCGAACGCGAATTATCATTGCCGGAGTCCGTAAGCGGCGCCCATGATTCCATAGCGGTAAAATATATGTATACTCTCGGATCCAGTGTTCCGGTCGCCCTCGACATCGAATCAGATAATTCGGATACGACTCCTATGATCGTAAACTCCTGCCCCCACAGGCTCAGTTTGTTTCCGATTACATCGTAGGATTTATAGAACTTCCAAGCAAGTACATCATTGATCACTATCTGTCTTGCATCGTCCAATACCTCGGGAAGGAATCCCCCTGACATATATCTGAAAGGATGGAATGCGGGAAAATTACCTTCGACCGCTACGATGTTACAGGGACTTGTCATTGCGGAAGTTGAATTTACTCCGTCGAGAGGAACAGTCTGGATGTTTCCGTCAAGGAAAGACGACATACAGTCTTCCCAGCCGTGCGGTCTGCCGTCCGTACCGAGACCGGACTTGCTTTGCGATCCTCTGCCGGAATCGGCGAGGTTCTGAAGATTCGTCCTGATCTCTATGATATCGGCTCTTTTCAATGACACGCCTGAATTGATGTATACGGGAGGAGTCAATGCTCCGCCCGGTCTTGCGCCTCTCGCATAAACCGACATATGCCGGTATCCCAATTCCGAATCGGAAGCCCAATAAACGTTCATATGCTGATCCGGTCTTTTATGGTTCAGATAAATATATCTGCCGATACCGAGCGAAGTCAGAAACAGTCCTGCCAATAACAGCCAGAAGTGAGAGACCATGATTATCCTCTTCACCTTTCTTCTGTTATTGCGGTACAGGTCTTTGAAATATCTTCTTATCTTACCTTGAGCTGCCATAGATCCGCCTTAAGTCTGATTTGAACTGAAGTCCTCGAGTCGCACTCTGTCTCCGTTATGCAGAGGAACATCACTTCTTGTAACTACCATTGCCCCGTCAAGACCTTCTCCGGTAATAGCCGCGAACGCACCCGATCTTGCCTCGACCGTAACACTTACCCTGCGAACTACATATCGGTCGCCCAAAGGTCCGGATGACTTATCGACAACAAATACAAACTGACCGGCGTTATCTTCACTTACGGCACTCGAGGCAACGACATGATCGTATGTTGAGTTTCCTCTGTCTGCAGTTACCGTAATCGATTCGCCCGGCCACAACTGACTTGATGAGGTAACCGCACACTTTACGATACGGTTTCCTCTGGGGTTATTGGCATCAGGTTTGATGTTTGTGATAACGATGCTGCTGATGTAGTAGTAGTTGCTTGTAAACTGCTGACCTACTGCCATGCTCTGAGCAACATTAGTGGGGAATGTAAAAGAGACAGAGAACGTGCTGTTTTCCGGAACTATTGTAAAGATAACTGCCTGTTCGGTAAGCTTGTCACCTGCTACTGCGACCATATTGTATACATAACCGTCGGCAGGAGCCACTATCGTTGTCTGCTCAAGTCTCTGTCTTGTCTTCTCTATCTTCGATTCCAGATCTGCGATCTGTGCTTCTCTTTCCTCTATCGCGAACTGGGCCGTAAGAGCTGCTACATTTGCATTTGCCTGTGCATCCGAGAGTGCTATCTGAGCAGAATTCAAAGCAGCCTGTGCATCAGCTACAGTATCTTGTGCAGCATATGTGCTGGGCAAAGCTTCAGCCTGAGTTATGGCCGTCTGCGCTGCCGTTACGGCAGCCTGTGCGGCAGCCAATTGGGACGAATATCCGGTCAGCCTGTTCTGGGCATCGGCAAGCTGTCCCTGAAGCTGAGCGATCTGGTTTACTATCGTCGCCCTGTCAGTTGAAGTATCGGCAATGGATGCAGGAATTGGTGTAGGTGCCGCCGTGGCGGAAGTAGCAGACGTCTCAGAAGGTGCAGTTGTAGTCGCGCTTGTTTCCGAACTTTCGGAAGTCCCTGTGCTTGCGTCCGCTGCGGAGCCTGCGGCATTGGGATCTGCCGGTGTATCCGGATCGGCAGGATCGGAAGGATCATTCTTTCCAATCGTTACCATGCCGGGGTGAGCATTCACGGACGGCACAGTCGTGGGTATTACAACATTCGCGGTTCCGTCTATTACGGCAAGCCTTGCATACAGGCCTGCAAGCTGTGTATTGATATACTCTACCGATGCTGATGCCGATGCGACCTGTGCCTGAAGTGCATTCACGGCAGCCTGATTCGCAAGGAGGACCTGCTGAGCCGCAGCGATCGTCTCATCACGGGTCGTAGCAGAATTAAGATTGGCCTGAGCTTCGGCAAGCGCTCTCTCGGCAGTTCTGATCGCCAGATTCTGAGCCGTCAGATCGGCAGAATGATTAGGAGTCATCTGTGCGGTTTCCTGTTGATGCTGTAAAGAAACTAGCTGCTGCTCGAGCTGGGTCAATTCGGACATATCCTCAACAGGCTGTAAAGTCAGGATCACATCTCCTTCGGAAACCTGATCATAATTTGAACACATAACCTGATCAACAACTCTTCCCTCTAATCCCTTAACTTCTATCTGATTATCAGACACAAGCTGTCCGGTAGCATTGTTGGTATAAGACAGATTACCGCGCATTGCGTTGGATGTTACTACCAGAGGGATAGTCGCATTCATTATCGTATTCGAAAAGAATGTCAGCACCGCAAGTACGGCGATAAATCCGATCATGGCCTTAATGACCCATTTACGACTACCCTTTGTGCTCTCGTGTTTCTTCATAAGCTCCTCCCTTTATTTGACTCCGGACCTGGATATTCCTTCTACGAGGTATTCTTCACCCCAAAGGAATATCAGCAAAGGCGGAATCATGTACAACGCAGATGCGGCAAATGCTATGCCTATCTCCGCTTCGTTTATCTGAGAAAGGAAAACCGACATCGGTTGTTTATCGGCATCCGTGAGCAGTACGATAGGCTGCTCGACCATGTTCCAGTAATCGATAAAAAGCAATATCGTAAGCGCAAAGATAGCATTCTTACAAAGCGGAACCGCTATCTTTGTGAATATCTGCCATTCGGTGGCGCCGTCGAGTTTGGCGGCTTCGATATAAGCGATCGGGATCTGTCTCATATACTTGGTCAGAAGGAAGATCGCGAATGTTGAGAAGATTCCAGGCAGGATGATAGCCCATCTCGTGTTAAGTATCCCGAGCTGTTCCGATATCATGTAGTTCGGAACAAGGGTGACCTGGAAAGGCATGAGCATGAGAATGATATACGAGAAGAACAGTATCTCTCTTCTCTTTCTTCTGTATCTTGCAAAACTGTAAGCCGCAAGACAGGACACGATCATCTGTCCGATAACGATAGGCACAACGAGGATGATGGAGTTCCAGAATTTAAGAAGATAGGTCGGACTCATGATAAGAAGATTCTTATACTGCTCGATCGTTACCCTCTGGGGAACCAGAGTCAGCGTCGGAGACGAAGCAAGATAGGACGCACCGTTCTTGGCGTGACCTGACAAACTTTGGAAGATTATTCCGTAGTTGCTGTTGATCTCGGAAGAGGACATAAACGAATTCAGGAACGTATAAAAGACCGGAACGATCGCAAGCAGGGAAACTATGCTCGCAACGGTAACTCCGAGCACCAATGTGATCGTGTTCCTGATCTGCTTCTGTTTTCTGACGCGCTTGGACCAAAGTCTCTGTTTCTTAAAAAACTCGTCCCTCTCACTCTCGTCCATCTTCTCGAAGAAGGACGGCTCATGCACATAATGAGTAAAGACCTTACGTCTGGCTAAGGTCGCCTCGTCTCTTCTTTTCTGTTGAAGGGCCTTCTGATCTTCCATTATCAGCCCTCCACATCGGAATCGAACTTCGATTCCGCAAAGAACAGAACACCGACTATAACTATCATAACGATACACATGATCATAGCGCCGGATGAGAGCTTGTTATATTCGAGGTTGGTAAATGCGTTGTTCATAAAGTGCTGCAGCATATAGAGCGTGCGGTACGGATGATTTCCGGTAAGAAGATAGACTTCACGGAATATCTTAAACGAATTGATAAGAGACATGATCGCTACAAAGAAGATCGTGGGAGAAAGGAAGTACATCTTGATAGCAAAAAACCTCTTTATTGAACCTGCTCCGTCCATCATCGCCGACTCGAGTATCTCTTCATCGATACTGTTAAGGGCAGCGAGGAAAAGGACCATGTTATAGCCGAGATTCTTCCAAAGGAACAACAGAAGAATGACTATCTGCGCATAGTCTGACTTAAGCCAGTCGATCATCGTCGGTTCAAAAAGCTTATATAACCCCCATCCGTTCGCCACTCCGTTATAGCTGAAGAAGACCTGCCAAATAAGGACAACGGAGGCAACCGGAACCATCATGGGATTCAAAAGGATGCTTCTGAACCAGCTTTGTGCCGGGATCTTCGAATTAAGAAGTATTGCAAGAAGAAGCGCGAGAATTACCGACAGAGGGACCGCAATTCCCGAGAATGCCAAAGTATTCTTGGCAGCATCGATAAAGGCATCGTTCGTAAGAACTCTCTCGTAATTGGCAAAGCCTACGAATTCCGGGTTATTGGAAGATCTCTGGAACGATGTCTTAAGGATCATGAGTAAGGGCAGGAAAAAGAAGACCATGACACCGACGAGACTGGGCGTAAGGTACCCCGTGAACATAAACCAGTCCTTGATCTTTCTTCTTCTGTGGAAACGCTTCTTGTTTTCCTTCATGCGGGCAATATGCTCGGCATCGAAAGGAGCCGGCTCGTTAGAAACCGGCTTGTCTTCCTTTACTTTTTCAGTAGATTTTCTGCTCTGTCTTGTTTCTTCCGAAGATGACATATCCGGATAGTATTAACCTCTCTCGTTAAGTATTGTCTGGATTCTGTCTTCCATAACGGGGATAATCTGATCCAACGTCTTCTGTCCCTCGAAGAATGCAGGCATCTCCTCCCTGATAATGGAGTTGATGGAGCCGTCATTTGAATACCAACCTGTAAGGTCTTCGATAACACCTGTGAGCTGACCGATCACGGCCTCATCCATCAATGTCGGATTGATCCCGTTTTCTCTGAGCCATGACTCCGACTCGGAATCGATCATACGCTGGATCTGCATATTCTGTCTTCTGATATGTGTTGTTCCTGCAGTCTCGAATGCAACACGGTTAACAGGAATTCCGGCCTGAAGTGCATATATTTCCTGTGAAGATTCGCCAAGCAACGAAGTAACGAACACTTTGCAGCCTTCGACCGAATCAGACTGAGCGGAGATTGCTATAGAATCCGATCCCTGCATTATCGGACCTCTGCCGTCATAGGTAGGGATACCGAGCAATACATGATTTCCGTCGCCTACGGCGTTAAAGTAGCCTACAACATTGTCTATTGTTGTAACGCTTGCTGCCGGTTCCTCATAAAAGTACTCGCCTTCAGAGTCTTCGAGAATATCATTGACGCTTGTATTGGCAAAATCGGCCAAAGCTCTGAAAGCTTCAGTATCACAATTTACCGTTCCGTCTGCAATGAACTGATCCCACATGCAGTTAAGGGAATTGATAAAGAAGTCCAGACGGCCCTTGCCTATGGGATCCGTACCGTTGCACGGACCTGAAACAAATTCTCCGTACTGGTCGAATGTGAAGCCTACCTGACCGACATCGACATTTGAACTGTCAGTAACGATACCTCTTATCGTAAATGAGAGAGGTATCTGATAAAGCTTGCCGTCATCTTCGGAAGCCGCATCAAAAACATTGGTGAAATATGAATCAGAGCCGAAATTCTCACTTACGAATGAGCTCAGATCCAAAAGATAATCGTCATCATTGAGCATTCCGAACTGCTGTCCGTTGATTATGATGTCAGGTCCCGTTCCGGACATGATATCGATAGCGAGCTGATTTCCAAGATCCAGGGCCTCGGCCTCTGATTCAGAGTTCTCGGCATCGATGAGTGCATAATAGTCAGTGTTAAGCTTGATAAAGTAATCAGGATTTGATTCGTTAAACTCACATACGGCATTACAAAGAGCATATGAATAAGCCTGAACCGATGCCGCATCGATTATGGTCTTTCCTGCATTAGGATTCGTATCGGCTCTGTCAAAGACACATATCTTCGCGATAGCGGGAGAATCGGTATCCGTCATAGGAGTATATGCACTGCCGGACATAATAACCTGATCCTCTGTAACCAATACAGGAGTGAAGTTTCCGAGTTCATACATATTCGCGTTGGAATTTGTATAAAGGAATACGGGGTCAAGAGAACGGTTATCGTAATTAATGCGGTATATACCGTTGGTATTCTTAACGATCGAACCATAGCCTTCAACGGTGCAGATGTTGTAATAATCATCAGACAGCCATGTCATGTCGCCGTTATCCTGTGTCAATGTCATCGTTCCGAAATCGATAACGAAGTACAGATTCTCCTGGTCTTCGCCGTAATCCGATTTGGCGCATACCAAGGCTCTGTTATCTCCGACATCGATGATCGTATTGATATCCCATACATTAGAGGAAGGGAAAATGGTCCGAAGATCAAATTCATTAACATTGCCGTTATCATCGACCACTTCAAGGACATAAGATGTTACGCCGCTTCTCTCGTCATTTATCCAGAACTTTCTGATCGTGTAATTACCGACCCTTTCAGAAGGCTCTTCGGTCGCTCCTTCGGCGGTCAGAGTTGCTACATAATCTTCAGCAGGAAGTTCTTCGGGATCGCTTACCGTTCCAGTCTCAAAATCGATATCGGATCTGTAATTTGTCTGAGTATCGGCCTCAAAATCGTTATATTCCAGATTGACATAATAGCCCTGATCATTCTTGACGATACTGTTGATAAAAGGCCTGTGGTCACGGTCATAACCTGCAAGAAGATTCACCAGATCTATTGAAGTAACGATATTTCCCTGTCTGTCTACCAATTCGATATTATCGACACGGTATTCTTCATAGTCGTCATGCTCATAATCAAAGTTACTCGGCAGAGGTCTCTCACCCATAAAGCGGTATACGAACATATCTTCGTATACACCGAGGTACTGATAATAAGAGAAGGTGTACTGGGAATAATCAACCTCTTCTCCGATGGTGAGAGAGGTCATATTAAACCAGGGATCGTCTGCCGAGATCGTATCTCCGCCCCCTCTCTTTTTACATCCTGCGAACATCGGGATCATCATAGCTATAGCCAATCCGGCTGCCACAATTCTTGTTAACTTTTTCATACTCTTCCTTTCTTGCCGATATAAAATCCGCATTCAGTTAGTTAGATATACGGGTGCTCTCTTTACTGCGGCGGTAAGGAATATGGAATTCCTGTCGCCTGCTCTTCTGGTAATTATCCTTCCGTTATCCGATGCAAGGCATGCACAGGCTGTGCAAAAATCGGAATCGAGCCTCTCGGGAGTAAATCCCGCATTGAGAGGAACGCGAACCGCTTTAAGCAGCCTTGAATCAAAAAACGTTACAAAACATCCCAGGTCTTCGGCAATGCGCTTTACCGTATCGCTTTCTCTCGCCAGAGCGGATACGGCAACCGTTACGACAGAATCGGGGTTGATCCCGTGCTTTTGAAGTTCAGATCTGCAGATCCTGGCCGCATATTCGGGATCAGACCTCGAAGAGACCTCTATCCCGGCAACGACTATCCTCGGTACGAGGAGCAGTACCTTACCGTTCTTGGGGATCTCGTTAAGTTTGGCACATGTTATGAATATCGAATACTTGTCCTGAAGGTTTGCAGCGGCATAAGCCTGATTCAGTTCGTTCTTCTGGTTAGACTGAAACAGGAAAGTCTTGTAACTTAACGAATCCAGTACCGGTTCACTCATCTCAAGAGGCAGGTCACTATACACATCGACGGCTCCGCCGTTCCTGATGAACTCGGCGACCTCCTTAAGAAGGTCCTCATCATCCGCCTTCATCTGATAAGAAGCGATCATCTTCATAAGATCGGGAGCCGTGTCTTTCCTGTCACTCTCGTGAGAAAGAGCCGTGCAGCCGAGAACGCCTACGATCTTATCGAGTATCTGATACGTGTTGTACCCGAAGGACCTGATAATCCCGGCAAATTTCCCGTCAGGCGTTATATTGATTATAGGGTATTTAACATTCGAAGGATAAAGGCGCTCCAGAAGTAGCCTGATACAATCTTCCTGATGAAGGATGAGCACTACTGTACCGTCGGCTCTTTTACCTGTCGCGTCATAAGAACTGACGAAAGATTCGATATCTTCGATCCATTCGCCCTCAGACGCTGACAACAGTTTTTGCCCGCACGCCTTAGCTTTATCGGAGCGGGCATAACAAAATAAGTACATATGCAATACTCTCCTAGATATAGTTTATCATTTTAATTACAAATCAAAACCCTATTTTCCCGTGATACTATAAATTAAAGACGTTTTTGTTACGGAGGATCTTTATGAATATTGTAATAATGGACGGTTCAGCGGCAAACCCGGGAGATCTTGACTGGAAACCCCTCGAGGATATCGGGAATGTAACAGCTTATGACATAACACCCGAGAGCATGATCATTGAAAGAGCTCTTGAAGCGGATGCCGTGATCACCAATAAGACCCCCTTCACCGAGAAGATACTCGACAGCCTTCCAAGGCTCAGATATATCGGGGTCCTTGCGACAGGCTTTAATGTCGTAGACCTGAACGCTTGTAAAAAAAGAGGAATAATCGTTACGAACGTTCCCGAATACGGCACTTATGCGACAGCGCAGATGACCATTGCGCTCCTTTTGGAATTAGCGGATAAAGTCGGCCTTCACGACCGCTCAGTAAAAAACGGCGACTGGGTAAGATCAGAACAGTTCTGCTACTGGCTTGAGCCGCTTACGGAATTATACGGTAAAAAGATCGCGATCATCGGCACGGGCAAGATCGGAACAAGGGTGGATGTAATAGCGGAGGCGCTCGGAATGACGGTGTTAAAGGTCCCGCACAGGATAACCCGCCCCGGTGAGGAATACTCTTTGGAAGATGCGGTTTCCGAGGCGGATGTCATCACCCTGCACTGCCCGCTGACAGAACAGACACGCGATCTTATCAACAGCAGATCCATCTCGCTTTGTAAGGACAACGTATTGATTATAAATGCCGCAAGAGGTCCGATCGTAAACGAGGAGGATATGGCTCAAGCGCTCAGGAGCGGCAAAGTCGCAGGTTATGCCTGTGATGTGGTAAGCGTGGAACCCATGAAAGCGGATAACCCGCTTCTTAATGCCCCCAACACGGTTATCACACCTCATATCGCCTGGGCTCCGAGAGAAACGCGAATGAGGCTGATAAGAGCGGCGGCCGATAATCTTAACGGATTCATGCAAGGTAAGACCGGAAAGGATATCAATCAGGTGAATTGATTTTTCCGTAAAACTATTGAAGGCATCCCGATTTGTTGTTCGGGATGCCCTCAACATGGAATAAGGGATAGATATAGAAAATTGTCTTAATCAATATCGAAGTTTCCTTCGATAAGTGAATGATAACAAGTTAGAACTCAATAATCAACGGCAAAATTGATAATTTTTTATGACTATTTTCATCATTCTCTGATGAATGTCTGACCTATCATTCCAATGATGAATACAACGATGAACAATTCAAGGAAGATCACCATACTCACTGCATCCTGAGGGTAGGAATGCGAGAACCAGCCTGCGAAGGGCTTCGCAATCGTGGCACCGAACGATGTGGTGGACAAAAGGATCGATCCTGCGTATCCGACCATCCTCGCACCTGCAAGGGACATGAACACTATCATCATCCTGCCGTCCATCTTCAAGGCCATCGCACTGACCAGCGCACCGACAAAAGCTCCGACAACGGCACCTATCAGGGCATACAGTATATCAACGCCCAAGAGAACCTGCATGCCTTTGGCGAACATAAACGCTCCGCCTACCGCAGCTATCAGGATACCCATAATATTGTAAAGGGCATATCCCAAGAAAACTCCGCCGAAAACAAAAACGGCAATGACAAACGACCCCGCCGCACTTGAATCACTCTCTCGAAGTACTCCCTGACCAATCCAGCCGGCAACAAAATTATCGTAAACGATCTTGCCGAGTACGAATCCGCCTCCGCCGCCCATGATCATCACGGCATATCTGTAGATGTTTACGCCTAAGAAAGTGATGACCAGACCACCGATAAGGATAACGGCCAATGCAGTATTTTCAACACCTGCCATCTTCTTCTTTCAGACAGTTATCAAGGATCTGTCTTACCTCCATTCTGGTACTTGCACGGCATAGTGCAGCCTTCATTACCGATGCACCGGGAATGCCCTTGATATAGTGAGGCATAACGCTTCTCATCTCGCAGACGGCTATACGCTCTCCGACTTCCCCGATTCGTCCGTCAAGTTCATTCATCAGCATATCACATTTTTCTGACAAAGTAACACAGTCAGTTTCAACGGAAGTTATATTTACGTTACGGTTTTGAAACGCTTCCTTTATGCTTCGGAAGATCCACGGGTTCCCGCAGGCAGAGCGTCCGACCATTATTCCGTCTGCTCCGGTAACTTCGATCATCTTCCTTGCGGATGAGGGCCCCGTAACATCGCCATTACCCCAGAAATAAACATCCGGATCCGTAATGCGCTCACGCATTTTCCTTATCTTTTCCCAATCGGCTTTGCCGGAATACATCTGAGAAGCGGTCCTACCGTGAACGCAGACTGCCTGCGCTCCGCTGTCGGCAAGCATAGAGGCAAACTCAGGCCCGCTGTCATCGTCAAAGGAAAAACCCGTCCTTGTCTTGACGGTCAAAAACTTACCGTAACTCTCGGCGGTCTTACGGCTCTCGCTTACGATCCTGGCCGCGAGCAACGGCGTTTTGATAAGAGCGGATCCGGCACCCGTCTTTACAACCTTTTGAACGGGGCAGCCCATGTTAATGTCAAAGACGTCAACGCGGGAAAGCCTCTCGTCTTCACAGATGATCTTGATCGCCTCGGAAAAATCGGAAGGAGTGTTCCCGAACAGCTGAATGCAGGTAACGCCCTCCCCTTCCGGATCGATATTCATGAAGCGGAAACTCTTGGAAACACCGTTCATGACAACGGATCTGGCACTTGTAAGTTCAGTCGGCGAGAAATCACAGCCGTTCTCGTGACAGATCCTTCTGTAAGTCACACAGGAGAACCCTGCCATCGGAGACAGCGCGACAAGAGGCCCGTCAGTTTTAAATAAATCCGAAAAAACGCGTTTCATATGCCTTTACAGCCAAGGTACCGAGAGCGGTCCCGAGCACCATCGAGAAGAACACATCCGTAAAAAAATGGACCCTGAGGTAGAGCCTCGACAGCGCTATGAGACCTGCGTAGATAAATGCCAGTATACCTACATCTTCATTCATAAAGAAAAGGACCGTCGCCGCGGCAAATGAACTTAAGGTGTGTCCCGAAGGAAATGAATAGTCCCAGGGCTGCTTTATGAGGAGTTTATAATTCTTGTGAAAGAAAGGTCTGTTCCTCCGAACAACATTCTTTATAATGAGATTTCCGATTGTAATGCAGAACAAAAGCGCTATCAGAATGCTGTATCCCGCGGATTTTCTCGGGGAATCCTGAAACATCAGACACAAAGATATGAATATCCAGATGAGCCCGTAATTACCGGTTGAAGTAACCGTAACCATGAGATGATCCATGAAGGGTGAATAGAGATAATCATGAAGCCTTTTAAGATTGCGAAGTTCAAACTGACAAAAACGACCGATATGTCTGTCAGTCTCATTCTCGATCTTTCTGGCTATCTGCTGTCCCTGTTCGATGATTATTCTTTTCATAGGACAGATTCTAACATACATAGCACTTCGAAGGCATAAATTTCATACATTTGACACTTGTAAATGACTTGAGAGCGCGTGAAAATAGTAATCGCACTAGCAAAGGGAGGATGATCATGGAAGATTGTCTGGTTTATTTTTTTACGGGTTTTCTCGACAGCGGAAAGACGACCGTGATCGGCGAATGGGCAGGAAACGATGCCTTCAGGGGCAAAAAGATAGTTATTCTTACGACCGAAGAAGGTGATGTCGAATACGACGATCTCACATTCCCCGATGAGACCCCGGTCATCATCGGGAAGGATACTACCGAAGTAACGCGCGATCTTATGTTCGAGATAGAACGCGAACATAAACCCGATGTTATTTTTATTGAATGGAACGGATCCGTCTCCCCCTCTAAATTCTTTGACGAGGTCGATGTTCCGGAAAGATGGGCGCTCGCCGCTGCAGTCGTAGTCATCGATGCGACTACTTACAGCGAGTACTATAAGAATATGCAGACTTTCTTTGCAGATTATTACCGTTTCTGCGATACAGCCATATTCAACCGCGTAGATCCGGAGATCAACAACATCCCCAAACTTCGAGGATCCGTAAAATCCGTTAATCCGAGCATTAATCTTACATTCCTTGACAAGGATGATAAACTTTTGGATATTGGGAACTACCTTCCCTACGACCTGTCACAGGATGTATGCGATATATCACCCGATGACTTCGGTCTGTTCTGGACCGATGCTCTCGATAACGCGGACAGATACAACGGAAAAAAGGTTAAATTGACGGGTCAGGCTGTGACGTTCCGTGAATTTAAGGGAAAGGCCTTTGCCCTGCAAAGACAGGCGTATACCTGCTGTGCTTCCGATATGGGACAGATCAACCTGCTTTGTCTCTATAATATCAAGCCGAACTTCCCCGTCGGAATGTGGCTCAAGGTTACAGGCACCATAAGGTATTTCGAAGACAAGCAGAACGGACAAACGATAAATGTTCCCTGCCTCGAGGTCATTGACTATGCGATAACGAGCAAGCCCGAGACGGAGATCATATATTTCAGTTGATAATAATAGAAAGAAGGTAAATATATGGCAACAAAAGTAGATGTGTTCTCAGGATTTCTGGGAGCAGGAAAGACTACACTTATCAAGAAGCTCATCTCTGACGGATACGACAAGCAGAAGATCGTTTTGATCGAGAATGAGTTTGGTCAGATCGGTATCGACGGAGGCTTCCTCAAGGAATCCGGTATCGAGATCACCGAGATGAATTCAGGCTGTATCTGCTGTTCTCTCGTAGGCGACTTCGGAACGGCCCTTCAGGATGTTATCGACCGTTTCCACCCTGACCGAATCGTTATCGAGCCTTCAGGAGTCGGTAAGCTTTCTGATGTCGTAGCCGCCGTTAAAAGAGTTGAAGGAACCGAGATCTGCGGAACGGTTACTGTTATCGACGCATCAAAGTGCAAGGTCTATCTCAAGAACTTTGCCGAGTTCTATGAGAACCAGATCAAATACGCGGGTACGATAATCCTCTCGAGGACATCTGACATCAAGCAGGAGAAGCTCGACAAGGCGGTAGAACTCATCAAGGAGATCAACGATCACTCTCAGGTCATAACGACTCCATGGGATCAGCTTTCCGGTGAGCAGATCTTAAATGCGATCGAGAATCCTCTTACCGCAGCCGATATGGCGGCGGCACTTGCGGAGGCCGAGGCTAACGAGCATCATCACCATCACCACGATCATGACGATCACGACCACGATGAGCACGAGCATCATCATCACGACCACGACGAAGATGAGCACGAACACCATCACCATGACCACGATGATCACGACGAGCACGAGCATGGAGTATGCCACTGCGGAGAAGATCATCACCATCATCACGCCGATGAGATCTTTGATTCCATCGGCTTCGAGACCTCTAAGAAATTCACTTCGGAATTCATAAGCGATGCTCTGTCCAAGCTCGACGAGAATTCCAAGTACGGAACAATCCTCCGTGCCAAGGGAATAATCGCAGGAGAAAACGGAGAGTGGATCCATTTCGATTATGTTCCTGGCGAGGTTTCCGTAAGGACCGGAGCCTCCGACGTTACCGGAAAGATCTGTGTTATCGGTTCGGAAGTAAAGAAAGAAGCCGTCGAAGAACTCTTCGGTCTTTGATCATCAACGGGTAAAACCATAAGCTCCGTATCTTCATTAAGAGGTACGGAGCTTTTTATGTTAGAATTAAACGGTATGAAAGTTTCAGATTACATTGTCAGATTCCTTGAAGAACAAAACATCACGGATGTCTTCGGATATCCCGGAGGCATGGTGACTCATCTGATGGATTCGCTGAGCCGCTCGAAGATCAGGTCTCATGTCACATATCATGAGCAGGGAGCGGCATTTGCCGCGTGCGGATATGCACAGACAACGGGCAAGACAGGAGTCGCATATGCGACCAGCGGTCCCGGAGCGACCAATCTCATCACCGGTATCTGCAATGCTTATTTTGATTCCGTGCCGACATTATTCATAACCGGTCAGGTCAACACATTCGAATCCAAAGAAGATCTTCCCGTAAGGCAGAGAGGGTTTCAGGAGACGGACATTGTGTCGATCGTAAACCCGGTGACCAAATATGCTGTAAAGATAACAGACCCCGATGATATACGCTTCATAATGGAGAAAGCGTTTGCCGTCTCTTCGGAAGGCCGTAAAGGTCCTGTCCTCATCGACATCCCGATGAATGTTTTAAGGGCCGATGTTGACGTACCTTCCCTTCGCGGATTTGAACATGAACATGTAAACAAGGATATCAATACCAAGGCGATCGAAGAATCGTTAAGAAACTCATCACGCCCTGTCATCCTCGCAGGTGCGGGACTTAAATCTTCGGTTCCGGCAAAAGAACTCGATCTTATATTAAGCAAACTTAACATCCCTGTGGTAACCACCATGCTTGCCGTTGATACTTATAAAGACTCTTACGGATTTATAGGAGCATACGGAAGCCGGACCGCGAACTTCATAGTTGCAAAGAGCGACCTGGTGATAAGTCTCGGAGCCAGACTCGATGTAAGACAGGTCGGAGCCAAAAGAGAGAACTTTGCACCGAATGCAAAGATCCTTCGAGTCGATATCGACAGCGGCGAATTGAAATTGAAAGTTCACGATGACGAGATACAGATCGAAGCCGATGCCGGTATCATCCTGAATCATCTCAAAGACCTCGAACTGCCGGATTATACCGAATGGAACGGTGTATGCCGTAAGATCCGGGATGAACTCAAGGACATCGATGACAGACTTCCGAACGTTCTCGTCAAAAGATTGAGCAGCGTCATTCCTGAAGGTTCCGTGATCACGACGGATGTCGGACAGAACCAGGTGTGGATCGCCCAGTCTTTTGAAGTCAAGGAAGATCAGAGGATATTCTTCTCCGGAGGTCACGGCGCAATGGGCTATTCCCTTCCCGCCGCGATCGGTTGTGCCGAAGCCACAGGGGGAAACGTCTATTCGTTTTCCGGCGACGGAGGCATACAGATGAACATACAGGAGCTTCAGACCATACGAAGAGAGAATCTTCCGGTCAAGATCATTTTGTTTAATAATTCATCACTCGGGATGATACGCCACTTTCAGGAGATGTACTTTGAAGGCAACTATGTTCAGACCATCCCTTCCGGCGGCTATACCGTACCTGACTTTAAGGCGGTCGCAGGGGCTTACGGCCTGCCATATACAAGAATAGAGAAGGCAGAAGATATTCACGGTGACATTTTTGACATCGAGGGACCGCAGTTCATCGAAGTCTTTATAGATGAACCGACCTACGTCTTCCCCAAACTCGAATTCGGAAAACCCAATCAGGATCAGGAACCTCTTTTGGATCGATCCGTGTATACAAAGATCATGGATTTGTAGGTTTTAACCCGTTAAAATCTTTTAAAGTATTGATTTTTCAAGTAAAAGGGCATAGTATTTTATAGTTATGTTAGAAAAGAAAAATGAAGAATTCGAGATAGATCTGCTTGAGCTTGCGCTTGTTCTTTGGCACAAGCTGTGGATCATCATAATTGTAACGATCCTGGGCGCAGGTATCGCGTTTGGTTATACATTCGCTTTCATCAAGCCGGAATATACGGCCAGCACGCTTCTTTATGTAAACAACTCCAATATTTCCGTGGGAAGCGCTACTTTCTCGATTTCCAACGCCGACCTTTCAGCGGCGCAGAAGCTCGTTGATACCTACATGGTTATCCTTAAGTCAAGACGCGTCCTGAATGAGGTAATCGCCGAATCCGGCACGAGCTATACTTACGAGCAGTTAAGCAAGAGGATCAGTGCCGCTTCCGTAAACAACACCGAGGTCTTCAGGATCACCGTAACGACAAGTTCTCCTCAGGAATCCGAGAAGATAGCCAACATCATAGCGAGAGTCCTTCCCGATAAGATATCGGATATAGTTCTCGGAAGCGACGTTAAGGTCGTAGACTATGCGGTAATACCTTCTGCGAGGAGCGCTCCGAGCTATTCCAAGAATACCGCTATCGGGGCCATGGCAGGACTTGTCCTTGCGTGTGCCGCGATCATCATAGGATATCTGCTCGATGACAGCATCCAGAGTGAGGACTATCTTACAACTTCGTATCCCGATATACCTCTCCTGGCCGTAATACCCGACCTTGTCGATTCGAAGAGTTCGGGCTACGGATACTACAAGACACCGCAGGGTAAGAAGAGAGGATCGGAAAATGGCTAAGAAGAACACCAGCTCTGCACAGATTACCGCTCTTGAACAGAAGATGATCGGCCCTCAACTGAGCTTTGCCGCGGCGGAAGCATATAAGATGCTTCGAACCAATGTAATGTTCTCTTTCCCCGCAAACGAGAAGTGCCATGTATTAGGAGTTACTTCTACTTTTAAGGGAGAAGGTAAGTCCCTTACATCCATTAATCTTGCGTATACGCTCTCGGAAACCAAGAATAAGGTCCTTCTTATCGAGGGAGATATGAGAATGCCTAACATCGCCAACAGATTGAACCTTAAGGCGACGCCCGGCCTTTCAAACCTTATGGTCGAGCTCGACTCTCTTTCCGATGCCATTCAGAAGAAAGTCTTTACTACAAAGGACAAGCTAACCGTAAGCTTTGACATCATTACCTCCGGAAGCATCCCTCCGAACCCTTCGGAATTGATGCAGTCCGACAGGATGAAGCAGCTTATCAGCGCTCTTAAGGAGTTCTATGACGTTATCATCCTGGATCTTCCTCCGGTGACTGTTGTTACCGATGCTCTGATCGCATCCAATTACATCTCCGGTATGATGGTCGTAGTCAGAAATGAGATCGCCTCCAAGAGAGGTCTTGCCGAGACGATGAGACAATTCAGACAGGCAAACTCAAAGATTATAGGGTTCGTATTTACCAATGCCGACATGAGCAAGAAATCCTATGGCAAGTACTATAAAAAAGGCTACTATAAGGGTTACTACAAAGACTACAGAGCTGAATAATCGTGCTTGATTTTCATTCACATCTTCTGCCCGGGATCGACGACGGAAGCAGGAACATCGAGATGTCCGTCGGCATGCTCAATATGTGGAAGGAACAGGGTGTCAGTATCGTCTGTGCCACCCCTCACTTTTATGCTGATTCAATGTCTCCTTCAAGATTCCTCGACAGAAGGGAAAGATCCTATTTCTCCCTGATCGAAGCCTTGAAGAATTCCACGTATCCCCGGATCTATAAAGGGGCAGAGGTTCACTACTTCAGAGGTATGAGTTCCTCGGAAGACATAGGCAGGCTCTGCCTTCAGAGCACGAAGCTCCTTCTTGTGGAGATGCCGTTCCACGAGTGGTCCGACTATATGATAAGGGAGATATCCGAATTGAGGTCTATGGGATTTATCCCCGTTGCCGCTCATATCGAGAGGTATATGTCAGGTCAGCCCGGGAAAAAGATCGATGCTCTGCTCGATACCGGGATAATGATACAGTGCAATGCCGAATTCTTTTTGTCTTTGCGTACACGTCGCAAGGCTCTGAGTATGCTCGCGGACAGAAAGATCGATTTTCTCGGTTCGGACGCGCATAATCTCTCCTCCAGAATGCCCAATCTCGGAGATGCTTATAAGATCATCCGAAAGAAACTCGGCGACGATTCTCTCTTACATATCAGAAAAAACGAGAAGATGCTTACGGATGCATGGCAACTTACAAGATCAACGGAGGAGGCTCTATGAAAAAGATAAAGATCATCCTGGGATTCGTTCTTCTGGCTGCCGCCGTATTCTTTGGAGTCAAGTTCTTTCTCGACACTTATTCCCCTGCCGGACTTAAGACCGAACAATACGGACCCGCTCCGGCTCCGGTAAGGCAGGGAACTACACAGGATCCGAGCGGACAGTTATCCACAGACGAACCTTCAGCTTCTGAGCCTTCAGAGGAAGATCTGCTGTATGTTGATTTTGAAGCGTTAACCGCATTAAACCCCGATATCTATGCCTGGATAGAGATCCCCGGAACGGATATCTCATACCCCGTCGTCCAGAATCCTGATAACGACAGATACTATTTAAGGACGAATTCAGACGGTGAATACTCGGCAGGAGGAGCAATATTCTCCGAAGCCACATATAACTCCACGGATTTTAATGATCCTGTAACAATACTCTACGGACATCATATGAATGCGGGAAATATCATGTTCGGTCACCTGCAGGATTATTTCACGGATCCTGACTTTTTGTCACAAAACCCCAAAATTCGCATTTATACACCTGAAGGTATGTATGAATATGGAGTTTTCGCCGCCGTCCCATTTAACAGAGATCATATTTTGTATTATAATGACATGAGCGACCCTGAAGTTTATCAAGCTTTCTTTAGTTCTGTATTGACTATTAGGGAATTAGGTGTATATATTAATGAGGAATATATGCCCTATGCGGCCGACCGGGACAGAGTGCTTATCTTATCCACATGTCTTGCCGGCAATAACACTCGTCGCTTTCTGGTTATGGCAACATTGTTGTCAGACCAGTGAATATAGCGAAATCTTATGAAAGGAGATATAGCTGATGAAGAAATTGATCTCGATCATGTGCGCTGCAGCTCTTGTATTCGCATTGGCAGTTCCTGCTTTTGCTGCCGAGAGCCCTGCACAAAGTGGTCAGGATGTTGTTTCAAGCGCTAGTGCTAACAATAACTATCAGGTTCGTATTTTGCCCGCTGCACCTACGGATGCAGAGATCGCTGCCCTCGAGGCTACGGCTGCCGAGATCGGCGGTGAGGCTGAATATTCTACTGATATGGTTAGTGTTGAAGTAGTAGATGGTACAGGTAATGTTGTAACATCTCAGTATTTTTCTTCCAACACTGCTATCCTTGTTTCATTCGTTCGTAATGATGCAAGAGAAGTTCTTGCCGTACTTGCATGGAATGCTGCTACACAGCAGTGGGATTCCGTATCCTTCACACAGGACGGAGCTTCTGTTTTTGCAACATTCCCTCACCTTTGCAACGTAGCTTTCGTTGTTAAGGGTCTTGAAGAAGGCATGGCTGCTTCTTCAACTGCAGGTTCTGAGGATGCTGCTACTGATGTTGCTGCAACCGGTGCAGAGACATCTGCTCAGACAGGTTATACAACAATTGTATGGGCTGTTCTTGCTATTGTAGCAATCGCAGGTGCTGGTGTTTGCTTCAAGTCCTCCAAGAAATCAGCAGTATCTGCTGCTTGATTGCTTGAAGCAAATTTATTTTTAATATTTGCTGACAGCAAGAGCCCCCGGACTTGGACCCGGGGGCTCATTATTTATCCGAAACGTTATCGATCACACGGGCTCGTAGAACGTATCGACTACGAGTTGCTGCAGGGCATCCTCATCCACATAGAATTCCATATAACTATCTCCTTCGACCGACCTTCCTTCCGGAACCAGAATCGCTTCTTCGGTATATTCATTGAAGCGGTCTGCAAGTTCCTCGATCCGGTCGGTCGTCATATCGGAGATCATATTATCTCCAAGAGCCGAGAATGCCCTTAATTCGAAGTCCGGATCCTCGCGCATCGCATTTCCCAGCGCTTCCATCAAAGCGACGATATACGTCCTCTGACGCCCCATTCTGGCGATATTGGTCGGATCATCCGCCATCGACATACGAGCCCTTACGAATGTAAGAGCATGATCTCCGGTCAAATGAACGACTTCCCCCTGTACCAACGTATCATCTATTCCCTCGAAGTTGTCTTCAACAAGCACATCCACACCGCCGACAAGGTCGTTTAATATGGGTACTGCTGCCATGGTCACAGCCATATAGTTATCTATATCCGAATCATACAGAAGCCTCGATACGGCAAAGACCGTATCACGGCAACTGTCATCGCCGCCCGTCCCGTATGTATGAGACAACGCTATCTGAAGATTAACAAGTCCTTCATACTGACCGTATATATCATACATTCTGATATCGGTCATCGTATCCCTGTTGATCTGGATTATCTTGTAGGTCTTTAACGTATTATCAAAGACCACGACGAGAAGAAAGTCCGACTGGCTTGAATTACGGTGGGTGTTGCTCATTTCCTCTATCTCAAAATCATCCGTGCCGATTATAAGAAGAGTATCTATATCCTCGCGGTAACGGTATGTCTGACCGTTATATACGATAAGCCTGTCGGCCGTGGGAGACTCGGAATCGGGATCGATCCCCTGCTCGAACGTCGGGCGCGACGCTTCGGTCTGAACGGCAGTCGAAGGCTCCGTTCTCCCGGCGCCCTTAAAATGCCACAGCACGGCCGCACCGGCAGAAAGGAGTATTACCCCTGCGGCAACGCCCATCATTATCAGATTGTTACGTGTCTCTTTCTTCATGGATACTTACTATTTTACATCTGACTATGCACTTGCGCCAATGCCTGCATAAGAGGTCTTAACGGTTCGATATTGCTCGGGACGCGGGACATTATGACTACAATGTACGGACCGTTATCGGCATAAACTATCCCCGCATCTATCGTAGTCGTATGATCCGGATCCTCATCAACGAGCCATCCCGCTTTGGACCTCGTTACAAACTGATCTGCGAGTTCGCTATGGATCAGAGAGTATGACGGGTTCTCAAACCACGTTCCTACCTCGGCGCCGAACTCATCCTGCTCGAAAAACTCGAAGCTTCTGTACCATAACGCTGCCATCTGCCTTACGGCAATGTGCGGATACTTCCATCCGAACGGTACCGGATCAAGACCGATCTGCTCGGCCCACTGCTGTATATAAACCCTGTGATACGTGTCGTTAAGGACTCTGTATGCTTCGTTGTCCGAATTCTCGAGCATGCTCCTTATGGTGCCTTCCCATCCCGCTGCCGCATCGGGAGCCTGACACGCGAAGCTCGCCGCGAAAGGCCCCTTTATCGAACTGGCGGTATAGTAGATCTCGTCTATGTTATACATAAGACCTCTTCCCGTATTTATATCGAGAAGCATAAACGAATAGTTATATGTAAGATCGTCCATCGCTTCATAGAGCATCTGTAAAGACACGGGATCCGGAATGAAATCTCCTATCGGTGTAAGATGATCGCCGGACGGAAGATCCGCCATGAAACCGTAAGGATCGGCACTGTAGTCGGTAAACGCTCGTGACGGATCGAAGGACAGGTCAAAGCTTAAGCATTCTTCCAGAAAACCGTCATCGTTTTTAAAGAGCATCCTCAGATCGTCACGGGTATATCCGTCGCTTAAAAGATCGGTTAAAAACCTGATCTCATATTCTGACGGATCAGTCTGTTCGTACGCTGAATAACATGCTCTTATAAACTCTTCGTCCGTATTGTCAATTCGAAGTACTTCTTCATATTCATCCGCCAGGAGACTTTCTATAGTCTGTCTTCTTAAGACCTGACTCTCGTCTGTTGTCGTCTCGAAGATCTCGGAAGATTCAGTCGGCAAAGGCGTCACGACAGGCAGGACAATAGTCGCGCCGGAAGGCTCGGCAAAAGAGGTTGAGACCGCCGTCTCGCTTACATTTGTAACAGTGTTACAGCCGCAGATCGGCAGGATGATGCACAATGCCAAAACAGATGCTTTAAGCCTTTTCATTATGTCCTTTTTTCTTCTTTGAGATTATTGCTAAGGTCGCGAACACCGCCCACGCGAGTCCCGAAATGATTATACCCTCTTTGAGCATGGGAGTTGAATAGTGCATCCTGACCTCATGATCACCGGGGCTTAACCTCACTCCCATAAACGCTTCGTTGGCTCGCATTACCGGCGCCTTCCCGCCGTCAACGGTACACGTCCATCCGTCAGAATAAGGCACCGCGATAAACAGGACTCCGTCAGACGGAGCAGGTACACTCACGTCTATGCTGTTTACTCCGAAGGAATAATCTGTATCACAGGTATCATAATACGCATCAAGGCGGCGGACCGTTTCCTCCGAAGACCTTGAATACAGACGAAGTCTCCCGTATGAATACTCTCCCGGAGTAGTAAAAGTTATCCTTATCGAATCTACGGGACCCTCAGAAAAACCCGAACTTACAAGGAATGAATCCTTCCCGTTATAGTAGTTGTTAGAAGGCGTATATGAAACAATATACTCACTTGCCGCCACTTCACCTTCATTAAGAAAATCGACACGCGTCCTGAACATTCCGACACTCTCATCCGACGATCTCAGATCTTCGATATAGAGACTGACGTCACATTCATTGACGGGCTCAAATGTCAAAAGCACACCGTCATCCTCTTCCGATACGGTATAACAAGTCTCCTCGGAAGGAACATATGAAGCGCCGCTCTCATCCGTAATGCAGTACTCGAGCATGGATACTTCTCTGTCATAGGGATCCATCTTATCAAGATCCTCATAAGACAGAGTCTGATCATAGAAGTGGACGATCGATGCCTCATAACGGTTACGGTATAGTTCGTATTCACCATCGGATGAGATAAGTTCGAATGAATACGGCGGAAATACCGTCCCCTCTTCCCTGCTTCTTATCAGATAGAGGATTCCGTTTTGATGGAGAAGGAATTCTCGTCCGCGAAGTCCGCTGTATGCGAATCCGGGATTTCCCGCAAGTCCCGAGCGTCTTATGTACCGGTTAAGATCATCATAATAATAACCCGTATAAGCATCGCTTCCGTTCCTTCCCGTTACCATTGAGGTATTCGGATCGAGGTCATACCACTCATGTAACAGGACATCATAGCGGTTCAAGGGAAAAGACAGATCTTCCATCAGATCCTTGCCGTCGGAATGCAAGATCATCCTGTCCGGCACACCGCGATCATATGCATAATCCTTTATGTATCTGTTAAGGCTGTAAGAACTCATATAGACAGTCGAGATGAGAAGGATCATAAAGAAAGCGGCCCTTCTAAGCCTCATATCGGAGATCTTACCCGTAAGGAATAATACCGCCATGACTATAATAAGGAACACGGCCGTTTTATAATCATAGCCTGTCAAAAACAATATCAGGGTATAGACCGACGCACAGACAGAACCTGCAAGGAGCTTACGCACATCAGGTTTGATCTCATCTTCAAATACATCTGCCGCGATAACGGCAACAAGAAACATATAACCGAACACATATCTTCCGGACGGGTAATTAAACCCGTTCAATGCGGATCCGACGACGGGGAAGAAAAATGACGCCGTATAGATCACGAACAGCGTCTTGAGTAATCCCTTGCCTTTTCTTATCCAAAGCATGCCGGCAGCGAACACGGATACGGCGGAGAACCCCCAGACAGCGCCTCCGATATTACTGAAGGAAGAATAGGAAAGAAGTATCTTTTTCATGCTCTCCAACGAGAAAAGAGACACGGAAACGCTTTGATCGATCCGGTCCATATGAGACAGATTATAGATAACGGGCAACTGCAATGCGCACCCGATCCCTGTTCCGAGAACGGTGAAAAGGATAAACTTCAAAACCAGCTTTCCGGTGTCTTTAATGTTATGCTCATGCCTCTCGAAGATGAGCCTTATAAGAAGATAAGAAGCGACCAGCATTCCCATGACATACAGATAATAGAATGTGTAAGCCATCACCAATGCCACGGAAATGACATAGGTCTTAAACCCCTTCCCCTTCCATACGCGTTCGACACCGGTCATAAGAAAGGGAAACAGATAATACAGATTCAGGTAATTGGGCTGAAGGATAAAGTAATATACCTGAACGGAAAACACATAGATAAGTGCGCCCGCCAATATCCCGTACAGATTCTTATACCCCTTATTCAGGGAGAAGACGATAAAAGCGATACCGATAACGTAGAGCTTAAGGATATTGACCGCTAAATATGCAGGATATGAGAACCTTACAGGCACCAACGCCGACACCCAATAGAAAGGATCCGGAAGCACCTCGCCTTCAAAAAGGACCAGAGGATCCCCGCCGAAGCCTATCTTGTGATCCCACATCGGCAGTTCAAAGATGTGATGTTCAAATATATTCCTGAAGATTTCCCGTATATACCGGCCTGTGTATATGAAATAAGGATACTGCTGACTTATGCCGTCACCTCTCGTAACTATCGTCTTTCCTCCGATAAGGAGAAACACAAGTACGCATGCAAAAAGGAACACCGGGAACAAAGCCGTGTAATCAAGAAACAGTTTTCTTTTGTCCGATGACCCCATTTACACCTCTTTTCAGATCGAGAAGACGACTATACCTGCAATTATAAGTCCGAGAGCGAGAGCTTTTGTAGTGTTAAGCCTTTCGCCGAAGAAGATGATGCCGAATATCGTAATAAAGATGTATCCCGTAGAATCGAGAAGGGTCCCGAGGGATAAAGGTATAACGCGGTATGCGATCACCGTAAGAACGGTAGCGCAGATAAATATGAAATACGCCGTGATCACATAAGGATTCAGATACTCTTTTATCACGCTGTCGTGCTTTTTAAGAGCAGACTTTTTAAGGAGCACCTGCGAGAAAGAGCTTATGAGGACGCCCGCAACAAGGACCAGAGAGTACAGGATCTCACTTTTGCTCATTTGCCGCCCCCTTGGAATACAAGACTATCCCGAGTCCTACGAGAAGGACTCCGGCGATCTTTTTTATCGTGATCTCCTCGCCAAATATAAGAATACCGAAGACAAGCCCCCATATCACGGTAACGGCTTTGTTGGCATATGCAAATATCAGGGGAACCTTCTTAAGAAGCTGCTGCCAGAATATGGCATAGAAGAACAATATAAGCGCCATTCCTCCGTAGAGCAAAAGGAATCTCAAACTGAAGAACCGCTCCCCTGCCGCCAGCTTCGAAAGTATCGTAGAGCATGAATACAGGAGAAGGAGAAGATGAAGGGCGATTATATAGCGTGCTTTCATCGTTACCCGTAAAACTTATGGATAAGATCACAAGTGTGATCGATCTGTTCATCTGTAAGGTTATAGTGAAGCGGAAGTCTTACAAGTCTGTCGCTCTCGCGGGTCGTGTACTTGTCTTCACCCGCCATCCTTCCGAATCTTAAACCTGCCGGAGAACTGTGCAGAGGGACATAATGGAATACGGCATGCGAACCGTTAGTGTAAAGATATGAGATGAGCTTCCCGCGCTCATCGAGGTCTTTGGTCTTGATATAGAACATATGGGCATTATGAGTGCAGTATTCCGGAACATAAGGAAGCTCTATGATCCCTTTCGCTTTAAGATCCGAAAGCGCCTCATAGTATCTGTTCCACTTTACTATCCTGTCATTAAAGACATGATCGGCAACTTCGAGCTGTGCCCAAAGATATGCGGCATTCATCTCACTCGGAAGATACGAGCTGCCCTTATCGACCCATGTATACTTATCCGTCTCCCCGCGGAAGAACCTCGCCCTGTCAGTTCCCTTCTCTCTCAGGATCTCGGCCTGACAGATATGATCCTTATCCCTTATCAATATCGCTCCGCCTTCACCCATCGTAAAATTCTTGGTCTCGTGAAAGCTCAATGTACCGAAGTCTCCGATCGAACCCAACGGCTTTCCTTTATAAGAAGCCATTATCCCCTGAGCCGCATCTTCGACCACATACAAAGAATGATCGCGCGCGATCTGCATTATCCTGTCCATCTCGCATCCGACACCCGCGTAATGAACGGGAACGATCGCACGTGTCTTAGGCGTTATCGCCTCTTCGATCTTTTCCTCGTCTATATTCATCGTATCGGGACGGATATCGACGAATACGATGGTCGCTCCTCTGAGCACAAACGCATCAGCGGTTGAACAGAAAGTAAATGAGGGCATTATAACCTCATCTCCTTCCTTGATATCACATAGAAGCGCCGTCATCTCGAGAGCATGCGTACACGATGTGGTAAGCATCGCTTTCTTTACTCCGGTGTTGTTCTCCAGCCACTCGTTACACTTTTTGGTGTACTTTCCGTCCCCGCACATCATGCACTCGACGGAGATTACATCCTTTATGTAATCGAATTCCTTTCCCGTAAAAGTCGGTTCATTAAAGTTGATCATTTTTACACCCGTAAGCCGAATTAAATACTGTTGTTTCCGGTTTGAAGCTGTCGTCTTTGAATATCGTCAGACACGCTTCGAAAGGGAAAACTCCGTTATCGAGGATCAAACGTCTTTTGAATCCGTATGCGATCTTAAGAAGCTTCTCGGGGGACACATGGAAATCGTCCTCTGAAGTGCGGTAATCCACTTTATCCGTAAGGAACTGGATCACTGCCGCTCCGCTATCCGTACATAACTCCAGCATCCTGCCGATAAACCGTTCTATGTATCGATAAGCTTCATCCTCATCCAAAGAAGCCAGTGTGGCAAAACACCCGCACTCCACGACCAGATCGAATCTTCCGGACGGTTCATATTCAAAAAGGTCGCTTTGTATGAACTTTCCGTCGGGATTTTGTTCACGGGCTTCGGTTATAAATACGGGGACTACATCCAATCCCGTATAGTCTATCTTTCGATTCGGAAAAGACCTTTTAAGGTACGAATACAGATCTCCGAATCCGCATCCGATATCAAGTACGGATGCAAGATCGTTACCTGCATTTTTCAGTATATTCTCGAATCTTTTATCCTGCTTATGCTTTGTCCAACCGAGACTTCTCTCATCATGGCCAAACTTCCGGTACAGTTCACTGTACTTTTTTATATCGGTATCGTTTTTTGAAGAGAAGATATCATCACTCATTCTCTATCTCCTTATTCTTTACTTCCCTTATTATATATAACGGTCTGTTCTTTGACTGCATGAATATCTTACCGATATAAAGACCGACAACGCCTATTGATGATATGGTCAGTCCGCCGATGAGAAGAATTGTGGCAATTATACTGGTCCACCCGGGATCAATCGATCTTACGAAGTACTGGATCACAAGGAAGAGGATATAAAGAAAAGAAATGAGTGTTATGGCAAACCCCAAATACGCCGTAAACCTCAGTAAAGCATCGGACTGGGAGATAAGAAGATCCTCTGCCAGATCGAGCTTGCGCTTCAGATTATATGAAGACTTTCCTTCTTTTCTCGGATCGGTCTGCACATCGATCGATGTCCTTCTGAATCCCATCCAGTATACATAAAGAGCATAATCCCTGTGGTATTCGCGCATCCGGCAGAAACTGTCGACAACGATCCTCCTGCATATACTGAAGTTATCGTTTTCCGAGTTGTAATCATTACCGGATAAGAACCTGTATATACGATAAAACATTTTGGAGAAGAATATCTTGGTCGATGTGTCTTTCCTGTCCACTCTGTTGGCAAAGACCACATCATAGCCTTCCTGAGCTTTGTTATACAGTTTGATTATCTCTTCAGGCTTATCCTGAAGATCGCAGTCCATAACAACGACCCACTCACCGCTTGAATGATCAAGACCTGCCGTAACCGCTTTCGCCTGACCGAAGTTTCTCGAGAGATCTATACCTACGACCTTTTTATCCGACTCGCATATCTTCTCGATAACAGACCATGAATCCTGGGGACAACTGTCATTTACGAGAATGATCTCATAATCATCAGTTATCTTAGCAAGCGTATCCGTGAGCCTCTCATACAACTCATGAAGCGCCGCTTTACATCCGTACACGGGAATAACAACAGATAATTCCATAAGATCCTTCTCCGTAAGTTACTTTCTAAGGCAGGTAATCCATTATCTTCTTTCTGTCATCGGAAGCGATAATGAAATACCCTTTACGCGTCGAACTGTCCGTAACATTGCCTGTAACTTCCCGTTCAACAGAGGCTTCGACGATCATCTCGGGATCATCCTTCAATAACCTGTCATACACCTTCACGTCTTCACTGTCTAATATAAACCTAATTGCCGCATTTGTACGCATTTTCTCCCCAAAAACTTCGGGTTTGTTTCCGAGGCTTACATCGATAACCGCTTTTACAAAATCATATCCCGTGGAAAGTCTCACGAGAGTGCTTCCTATCATGTCGCCACCCATCCTGGCTCCGACCTCGATCACAAAAACTTCACCCTTATCATTGATCCTGATCTCGGAATGCGATGCCCCGTATTTTATTTCCAGGGCATCAAGCGCTGCCTTAACTGTCCTTTCCACTTTCATCACCATATCAGGATCAAGCCCGGACGGTTCGATATGGGCAGTCTCAATGTAATTGGGGGCATCAGTCGTAAACTTCCTTGTAACCGCCAGAAGCGTATGTTCGCCTTCGTATGAAATGCATTCGACAGAGTATTCATTACCTTCAATAAACTCTTCCACGACTGCCTTCTTCTCAAAACTCAAGTCAACTGCGTTCCTTACATAAGACATGATATCTTCGGTATCTGAATCGATCCTCATTACTCCCCGGCTCCCGGAGCGATCAGTAGGCTTAACTATCAGAGGATACTTAAGATCGGACAGATCAACAGGACTAATGCCGTCTGTAAGAACCGCTCTTGCACATGGTATATTGTTACTTACAAAAGCCTGCTTCATCAAATACTTATTGGTAGAAATAACGGAACTTTTAACATCATTCCCGATAAGTCCCAAATTATCAGCGATAAAAGATACGGTCAATACCGCTACATCGGATGCGATCGATACTATACCGTCAGGATCGATCTTACGGCATTCATCGAGGATCCTTTCCTTTTCTATAATGCTTATGGGATGAAAATAATCGGCTTCCTTCTCTCCGATATCACCGCATTCCCAAGCAAAAACATGTGTTTCCAAGCCCATTTGTTTTGCCTTAAGGATCAGAGGTAACTGTAAATAAGAAGCGCCGATGATAACTAATCTCTTCATAAAAGAAGTATACCAAAATATAACTTATAAAACACCGAATCCCAAATGGATTCGGTGTTTTGCCTGGCACTCCCAACAGGAATCGAACCCGTATCAGCAGTACCGGAAACTGCTGTTCTATCCATTAAACTATGGGAGCAAACAAAGAGATTATAACACTATAAGCCGGAAATGACTTCAGTATTCTCTATAAACGGCTTTGAAACAAAGATTTGTGGTCAAGTATTGTAGAATCTTTTGAAATAAAAGGGGGCTTTTGAAGCCCCCGGATCTTATTTATCGAATTTTGCTGTCTCTTCCGCCAATTTGGCAGCCTTCTCGGCCTCTTGAGCCGCGGCCTCCGCAGCCGCTTTAGCCTCTTCCTCCAATTTACGGGCGGCAGCCAAAGCTTCTTCGTATTTCTTGGCAGCAGCCTCAGCCTTCTCCCTTGCCTTAGCAGCGGCAACCTTAGCTTCCTCTTCGGCCTTCTCGGCGGCGATCCTCTCCTCTTCTTCTATCTTCTTCTTGTTGGCGAGTTCGTATGCCTCTTCAGCCTTCTTGGTAGCGATCTTGGCTTCTTCGGCCTTCTGAGCCGTTGTCTTGGCTAATTCCTCTGCATGCAAAGCGGAATTCTTAGCTTCCTGCTCGAATTCCTCAGCAGCCTTCCTCTTCTTCTCTTCAGCCATCTTAACGGCATTCTTAGCGTCAGATTCAGTCTTCTTCTGAGAGGCGATCTTCATTGCTTCTTCTGCTTTAGCCAAAGCTTCGGCAGCGATCTTCTCCGCCTCAGCGGCAGCAGCCTGAGCTTTCTCGGCAGAAGCTAATGCAACATTGTAATCGTCCTCAGCGGTCTTGGCTGCAAGAACCGCTGTCTGCTCCGACTTCAAGGCAGCCTCTCGGGCCTCCCCGGATTTCTGAACTGCAAGATGAGCTTCCTCAACCTTTGTGGCAGCACTCTCGGCTTCCTTGACTGCGACATCCTCACGGCTCTTTGCCTGATCGAATTCGACCTTGGCTTTCTCTGCCGCGATTACGGCAGCCGACTTATTGACGTTAGTTACCGTCTTAGCGACAGATGCAGTATTACTCTTATTATCATTTCTCTGAGAAGCAACAGCCTGTGCGTGATTAATGGACGCGGAAGGCGGACGTCTGATAGGAGCCTTTAATCCGATGGTAGGCTTCTTATCGGCATCCTCTGCCTTCTTATCTTCAGGTTTATTATTGGATGCAGCCTTACGGGATTCCTCCATAGCCTTACGGGCTTCGATCTGAGCCCTCGCCGCAGCGGCACGCTCCCTGTTATAAGAAGCGGCCGGAGAATCTATCTTAGCTACATTACGTGCCTTCGATGGATTACTTCCGGGTCTGTTCCCCGTTACTTCTCCGGACATAGATAATTCAACAGCAGCCTCTTCGGGCTTGCCCTTAAAAACATCTAAAATACCAGCCATTACCATTACCCCTCATGATATCTCAAATGTAAAATTCAACTGATACATAAATTATACTTTGTAAACAAAATATTTCAAGTATGTTTCAAATTTATATACACATTGACAAGATATCAAAGATCGTAATACATCTGGTATTCCATGGGGGTAGGCATAGCCACATGCATCTTGAGATCCTCTCTCTTATTCTTGATCCAAAGGTCGATGAGTTCCTTCGGGAACACGCCGCCTTCCATAAGGAATTCATGATCTTTCTCGAGAGCCTTGAGCGCGGATCCCAAAGACTTGGGAAGTCCCTTGATCTTTTTCTTATCCTGCTCCGACAGATCAAAAAGATTAAAGTCATACGGTCCGTTACCGTCTGCCACGGGATCGATCTTATTCTTTATTCCGTCTAATCCCGCCATGAGTATAGCGGCATAACAATAATAAGGATTGCAGGTCGCATCCGGGTTACGAAGTTCGAATCTTTTCTTATCCGGAGCCTTCGCATAAGCGGGGATCCTAATGACCGAGGATCTGTTTGCAGTAGCAAATCCGACAGTAACAGGCGCTTCGAATCCCGGGAGGAGCCTCTTATAGGAATTGGTCGAAGGATTGGAGAATGCGCAGATCGCCGCCACGTGACGCAGAACGCCTCCGATAAAATACATAGCCGTCTGAGAAAGACCCGAGTAACCGTTCTCATCGTAGAATACAGGCTTTCCGTCTTTGAACATCAGCATATGGACATGCATTCCGGATCCCGCCTCACCGTAAAGTGGCTTGGGCATGAACGTCGCTGTCTTTCCCTCCTTGACGGCTTCATTCTTGATGATGTATTTGGCAAGCATCGTCTTATCGGCCATATTTGTCATGGAATCGAATTCGACCTCGATCTCCATCTGTCCGGGACCTCCGACCTCATGGTGATGGTAGCGGACCTCGATGCCCTGCTTCTGCATTTCCATGGTTACACGTGATCTGTAATCGTATTGGATATCCTGGGGAGGCGCGATGTGGTAACCGCCCTGATGGGGAGTCTGGAAACCCTTGCTCTCATAGTCGCCTGAATTCCAGAATGCTTCTGCTCCGTCAACATGGAAAGACGAGACCTGGGGCTTGTTCTCGTAGCCTGCCTCGTCGAAAACATAGAACTCGAACTCAGGTCCCAAAAGGAATGTATCCGCTACACCCGTCTCCTTCATATACTCTTCGGCGCGCTTGGTGACATTACGGGGCTCCTGATTAAAGGGTGTATTGGCATCCTTTCCGATAACTCTTACGTCACCGATCATCGCGAGTGTCTTTATCTCGCAGAAAGGATCGATCTCGGCACTTTTCAGGTCGGGGATAAAGACCATGTCGCTCTTCTCTACGGGAGCAAAACCGTAGTTGCTTCCGTCAAAGCCTATACCCGCTGTCATTGTATCCTCGGAAAACCTCTCTACGGGAATGGTCAGATGATGCCATCTTCCGTTGATATCGACCATTCTGAAATCGATCATCTTAATATCGTTCTCCAGAGCAAACTTCTTTACGTCTTCTGCATTTGTAAACATAGAATCCCCCTGATAAATAATAAATTACATAATCATAATACCATTATTAACAGGATTGTGACCCTGCTTTTGTGATCATTATATTAAGAATGTCTATCGTCTCCGCCGAAGTCCTGCTTCTGTCCTTGTCGCGGGGCTTGTAGTGAAGATAGGGTTTGCCTTGTGCGCAGAAAAGTATTCTTCCCTGATATTCGGGAACCCCGAGAAGGACGCTCACAGTCTCAAAATCAGCCTTGCGATCAGAAGCAAAATACAGAAGAACACCCGTGTCCCTTATGCATACTCTCTCGAACCCGGCCCGGGATGCGAGGGCTTTGATAAGTGCGACATCTGACAGGAACAGGACCTGTTTGGGAGGCTGTCCGTAACGGTCGGTAACTTCATCTATAAAGTCATCTCTTTCCTTTACGGATGATATGATGCCGATCCTTCTGTATGCCGCCATTCTCGCCCCTTCATCCTCAATGTAGGACGGAGGAATATATGAGTCGAAGTCAATCTCGATATTTGCCGTGAGAGGAACCTTGAATTCGGTATCCGAAGTATCGTTAAGGTGCTTGATCTCCTCATCGAGCATCCTGCAGTAGAGTTCATATCCGATAACATCCATCTGACCGTGCTGTTCGGCACCGAGAAGATTACCGGCGCCTCTTACCTCGAGGTCGCGGATCGCGATCTTCACACCCGAACCCAATTCGGTAAATTCGCGTATCGCCATAAGTCTTTTACGCGCATCGGAATTCATGTTCGCTTCAGGGTTATAAGTTATATACGCATAAGCCTGCCGGTCTGCTCTTCCGACACGCCCCTTTATCTGGTAGAGCTGCGACAGCCCGAATCTGTCGGCGTTTTCCACTATCATCGTATTAACATTGGGCATATCCACACCCGACTCTATTATCGTGGTGCATACCAGTATATCCGCTTCGCCCCGGATGAACGATTCGACGATCTTCTCCATCTGATGCTCGCTCATCTTTCCGTGAGCATAGACTACCCTTACATTAGGCATGATGGACTTAAGATGGGCGGCTCTGCTGTCGATATCAGCAGTCTTATTGTAGAGCCAGAAGATCTGTCCGCCTCTTGATATCTCTCGAAGACAAGCCTGTACGCATATCTCCTCATCGAATTCCATTACATATGTCTGCACCGGACGGCGGTTAAGAGGTGCCTCCGACAGCATCGATATATCGCGTATCCCCGACATCGACATATGAAGTGTCCTCGGTATCGGAGTCGCGGTCAATGTCAGGACATCGATGTTGGATCTCATCGCCTTGATCTTCTCCTTGTGGTTTACGCCGAACCTCTGCTCCTCGTCGACTACAAGGAGGCCTAACTTATGCGGCACTACGTCATCCGACAAGATCCTGTGGGTGCCGATAACAACATCTGCCTTACCCTCTTTGATATCCTGAAGATTCTGTTTCATAACATTAGAAGGAACAAACCTCGAGAGCAGGACAACCTTTACCGGGAAATCACCGAGCCTTTCTTTGAAGTTATCGTAATGCTGCTGCGCAAGAAGAGTTGTAGGCGCAAGCATAAATGCCTGTCTTCCGTTCATTACGCATTTGAAGATGGCCCTGAACGCCACCTCCGTCTTACCGAAGCCGACATCTCCGCACAGCAGTCTGTCCATAGGGATCGGAGACTCCATGTCCTTCTTTATCTCTTTGATGGCCGTGATCTGATCGGCGGTCTCTTCATACGGGAAGCTCTCTTCGAACTCCTGCTGGTATGAATCATCCGGTCCGCACGAATAACCTTTATTCGCCCTTCTTACCGCATATAGTTTAACGAGGTCAAAAGCGAGCTTCTTGACCGAAGATCTTGCCCTCTCGACATTCTTTTTCCATTCCTGGGAATCAAGGGATGACAGCTTCGGGATCTTACCTCCGGGGCCCACATACTTGGATAATTTATCGATCTTATCGACGGGAAGATAGATGACGGCATTCTTCGCATAATTGATCTTAAGATAGTCCTGGGAGCTCTTCCCCATCTTAAGATTGACGATACCCTCATAAAGTCCGATACCGTGGACATCGTGAACGACATAATCACCCGGAGCAACATCGCCGAAGAAGGTGATCCTCGCACCGCCCTTTTTCTTCTGAACATGCTTCTTCTCGCTTCCGAAAATCTCCTGCTCACCGATCAGTATGAGACCCGCTCCGGGATACTCGAATCCCGACGGAAGTGCGCCGGTTATGATCTTTACGTCGATGCCCTCCGAGAGCATCCTGTTTCTGAACGAATCGCATCTCGATGCGCCCGTAAGCATGAAGACGACCTGAGATGACGAATGTCCGCCTCCGTTTCTTACAAAATTCGCAAGCTCGGTATCGCGTCCGACCCAATTCTCCGAGGCAAGTCCCGGACAGTCTATGGTCTTCCCGCCCGGAAGTCCGCTCATGGAAGACTTAAGGCATGACAATGTGATCACGCCTCCGAAAGAATCGACGGACTTCATCGCATCGGGTATCCTGAAGACCGAATCGTAAGAGCATGAAGGAGCCTGTCCCAATTCATAGGCGCTCTTGATCCTTCCTGCAAAATCCGCCATATATCCGTCGATGCGGCTCCTTCCTTCGGCAAGCTCATCAACGAAGAATATCATCTTCGTCGGATCGATATAATCGAGAACACTCTTAGGATCTTTGCTGAAAACACCGATCCATCGTGCCGCTGCGGATATCTTCATGCCCTGTCTTATCGCATCCGCATCCGCTTTGGAATTGCGTTCGAGAAGCTCTGCTCCCGCCCTGTTCGATGATGCATTCATCTTATTTATGTCAGGTGCCGCCGCGCGGATCATCTCATCTGCTATCCTGCCTCTGTCCTTCGCACTGAAGGTATAGATAAATGCGGGACAAATGACCGCTTTCTTCATTCCTTCCACGGACCTCTGATCATCGGGATTAAATGTCTTTAACTGATCGATCTCATCATCAAAGAAACTGATTCGCAACGGAAGATCCATGTCAGGCGGATATACATCCAAAACATCTCCCCTTGATGAGAACTCGCCCTGCTGCGACACCATTCCGACGCGTTCATATCCGCGCTCGGAAAGATCCGAAGCGAGTTTAACCGGATCATATTGTTTGCCTAATGTCAGCTTAATGAAGCCTCTCTCGAAGTCCTTTCCGGAAGGCATCTTGTTAAGGAGCGCCGGCGCACAGATAAGCGCTGCATCGAAGTCGTTCCTTATGATCTTGGACAGGACTCCGGTACGCTCGGTCTCGCTCTCATGCGAGGACGCTACCGCCGATATCAGGGACAACTCCGCGGGCTTAAGAACGGGAATATCGGATCCCGTAAAAGGAGACAGTCCGCTGCTCAAAGCCCTGGCCCTCGTTATGTCCGAGACAAGGACTACCGGTTTTTTTGAAAACCTGTATGACAGCGCCGCTATGATAAAACCCTTCTGCTGTTCGCAAAGACCGGTAATGTTTACGGGCGCTAAAGTGCGAACGGCCTCTTCGAAAGAGGCCATCAGTTTCTTATCAAGATCAATATGCTCCAGAAGATCTCTAATCTCTTTTTCCATTGACGATATCCTCGCAGGCGATGCAACCCTCAACAAACGAATCGTACATGGTCTGCCTGAGATCTTTGGGAATCTGCGAGAGAACGAATGATATGAGATCAACATTCTCGGGAACAGGTCCCGTCCCGATCCGAACTCTCGGGAATTCCTGCGTCCCGAGATGTGCGATCACGGATTTCATTCCGTTATGAGTTCCGGCACTGCCTTTGGTCCTGACGCGGATAGTCCCTTTACCGATGTCGATGTCGTCATAAACGATAATGACATGGGAAGGATCTATCTTGTAGTAATTGGCAAAAGGGCCCACGGCTTCACCCGAGTTGTTCATGAAAGTCTTCGGCTTCATCAGGAACACTTCATGACCGCCTATAGTCCCCTTGCCGAAAAGCGAATGGAACTGCGTCCGGTCTACGCGGATGTTATTCCTCTCAGCGAGAAGATCAACAGTCAGAAAACCACAATTGTGCCACGTATAAGCATATTTGTCTCCGGGGTTGCCGAGTCCCGCGATAAGCCACGAATCAGACATCAGGCTCTTAAACCTCCGAACGGCGTGTATCGAGCTTGATGTAGTTCGCTCCGCGGAGTCTGTTCCTGTCGGCTACCCAGTTTTCTTTATTCTTCTGCATGGATCTCGCGATACCGAGACCCAAAGCAGGAACATCCTGATTGATCGTGGATCCTGCGGCAATATAGCTGTCGTGTCCGAGTACAACTGATGCGAGGATATTGGCGTTACCGCCTACAAAGACATTGTCTTCGATCGTACATCCGACCTTCTCGACACCGTCGTAATTACAAGTAACCGTACCGGCACCGAAGATAACATTCTTGCCGACCTTTGAATCACCGATATATGTCAGATGTCTTGCTCTTGTGTACTCATCGATCTCGGAAGCCTTTACCTCGACATAAGCGCCTATGGTTACATTATCCTTAAGGAGCGTGCCGGGTCTTATATGCGAGAACGGTCCGATCCTGCAATTGGAGCCGATCACGGCTTCACTCGCGACAGAATAATCTATCGTCGTGCCGCTCCCTACCTGCACACTCTCGAGTCTCGTATTCTCACCTATGATACAGTCCTCGCCGATAATGGTATTGCCCATGATCGTTGTTCCGGGAAGTATGATCGTATCTCTTCCTATCTCTACGGCAGAGTGGATCCATGTGGAATCCTCATCGACGATCTCAACGCCGTTCATCATGTGCTTACGCAAGATCCTCTTATTCATGATCTTGTTCGCCTGCATGAGCTGATATCTGTCGTTAACTCCGAGGGTATCCTCATAATCACAGATGATCGAACCTACGGTCCCGCCGTCTTTGATCAGTATGCCTATGGTATCCGTAAGATAATATTCCTTCTGTGCGTTCGAGGCGGAAAGCCTTCCCAATGCAGACAGCAGAAGAGGCGTCTTAAACACATACATCGATGAGTTGATCTCTTTGATCTTAAGCTCTTCTTCGCTGCAGTCTCTGTGCTCGACTATCTTAAGAACATTTCCGTTATCGTCTCTTACGACTCTTCCGTATCCGGTCGGATCCTCGGCGCTTGCCGTAATGACTATAGCCGCATAGTCCCCTTCCTTCATTCTGGAAAGAGCCTTATTGATCGTCTCTGCAGAGACCATAGGCGAATCACCCGGAAGAACGATTACATAACCGCCTCTTCCCTCTAAGAAAGGCTCAGCCTGTCTTACCGCATGTCCCGTACCGAGGCGCTGCTCCTGAAATACATAAGCAACCCCCTCACCTAATACGTCTCTGATCTCTTCCTGCTTATCTCCGACGATGTAGACCTGTTCTCCGCAACCGGCTTCACAAAGAGCATCGTAGACCCATTTTACTATCGGCTTTCCCGCAACCTGATGAACAACTTTGGAATGGGAAGATTTCATTCTCTTGCCGTCACCTGCTGCCATAACTACTGCGCATATATCCATAAGATCGATTCTTCTTTCAAAAAGGTATTGTCGATTAATTATAGCAAAGTTTAAAAATAAGTAGTGTATAATAAAGAAAATTTAACCGGGGAGAAAAACCATGATCGCTATTCTTTTGGCAGCGGGTTATGCTACAAGATTATACCCTCTTACAATAGACAGACCTAAGTCTCTTCTGCCTTTGGGGAAAAGACTGATCATCGACTACATAATGGACTCCGTGGACAAGATCCCGGAGATAACAAAGGTCGCACTGATCACTAACTCCAAATTCTATCCGCACTTTTCCGAATGGGCTGACAGTCAGAACCGTGAAGGCAAAGCTCCGATCATTGTTCTCGATGACGGAACTACCGATGACTCCAACAAGCGAGGTGCGATCGGCGACATCATCTATACGATCGATGAGCTTAATATCGATGATGATCTTTGCATCCTTGCGGGCGATAACATCTTCACATACAACATCAACAATATGTATGACTTCTTCCGTGAGAAGAATGCACCGACGCTGATAGCGATCAACGTCCCTGAGAAAGAACAGAGACAGAAGCTCGCGGTCGCCGTGATAGATGAAGACGGACGCATCCTCGACATGGAAGAGAAGCCTTCCGAGCCTAAGAGCGAATGGGGCATATATGCAACTTATTTCTACGGCCGCGATATACTCCCGTTATTTAACGAGTACATAGCAGACGGAGGTTCCCCCGATGCACCGGGTAATTTCCCGGCCTGGCTTTACAAGAGGATGCCGATATATGCATTTAAGGGTGACGGGGAATGCATAGATATCGGTACAGTGGAAAACTACGAGAAGACATGTAAGAAATATGAAGAAAACTGACGGCAGATTCATAAAGCTATTATGTTTATGCCTTACCGGTTCCGCTCTTATCGGCGGAACTTCTTCATGTGTTAAGGCAGATCCGGCGGCAGAAACGACCGTACAGATCACGCAAGCTCCGACACCTGTTCCGACTTTGACCCCGACATCCACTCCGTCCCCGACGCCCTCGCCTTCACCCACGCCGGTCCCGACTCCCGTTCCCGAATATGTCGAACCGCAGTTTGAAGAGACATGGTATAACGGATTCGTCGATGCAAGATCGGTGCGCGCCGAGATCGTCTCGGATCCGACCGACATCACGGTTCTCGTCAATAAGTACTATGCGCTTCCGTCAGATTATGTGCCGCCGGATCTTGTAGACGCTCCCCACTCTATGAATCAGCAGATCAGAGCGGAGGCGTGCGATGCGTGGAATGACATGTACGATGCCTGCCTTGAAGCGACCGGACAAGGGCTTTTCCTGGTATCCGGGTACAGGGACTATAATCTGCAGCAGTACCTTTTTGACAGATCAACGAACCTTCGCGGGATCACCTTCTCGGTAAGAAAGAATGCCGTCCCCGGAAGATCGGAGCATCAACTCGGACTCGCACTCGACATCACCCCGGAAGGACAGTACGAGATACTCGACGAATTCGGCGAGACCACGACAGGACAGTGGGTCAACGAACACTGCTATGAATACGGATTCATAAGAAGATTCCAGCAGCAGTACATCTATGAGACCGGATACGATATCGAAGCATGGCACTACCGATATGTCGGCGTTGAACTCGCGACATATCTTTACGAGAACGACATGTCACTCGAGGCCTACTACGGCCGGCTTCAGGTCCTCCCGTGGGATGAGTAGATCATCTGATCAATTACTTTCACCCCTGATCATATCCGCGAGGTGAAGGAAATCTTCAACCTTGACTATAGCGATCCCCTGACCTTCGTCGCCTAAGACCACGAGCCTGTCTCCCTGCTTGATATCAAAGAGCTTGCGCGCTTTGGCGGGGATCACTATCTGACCTTTCTCACCGACGGTAACAAGGCCGAACAGATGCTTACCCTTAGGAGGCATGTTAAGTCCGAGATTCTCTTCGGGATCATATTCGACCAGGTCGTCCAATGAGACTTTGAAAGCATCGGCGAGAGCCTTGCTCTGTGTAAGGTTCGGGCAGGTCTTGCCGCTCTCCCATTGGGCTATCGACTGACGCGTCACGCCGACTATATCCGCGAGGTCCTCCTGAGTCATGTTGTGTATTTTACGAAGCTTAATGATATTGTCGTTGAACATGTGTTACGATCTCCTTTTCGATGGATTCTTTATGCCGAGAAGGCACCACCTCACGAAAGGAATCCTCGATACCGTCTCGGTCAGTACTATCGCTCCTCCAAGCCCCGCTGCTCCGCAAAGAAGGTAGCAGACGAATGCAGGGCAGCCGGCATGGCGCGTGAGAAGAAGAGCCGTCGCCGACATGCATACATAATGGAAAGTATATATCCCGAAGCTTCTGTCTGTCATGTAGGAAGTAAACTTATTTTTCTTGTCGAACCACGCCTTAAACGAGCCCGTAAGCGCGAGGCACATTGCCCAGCAGTATGCCACCGCAGGTATGCTCGCGACCACTGGCATCTCCATTGCATCATCACCGAAATGCAGCACAAGATATATGACGCCGAGCACTGCCGCCGCGATGATGAGAGGGATCCTGAACTTAGCGATACGCTCTATGACTTCATCGTGAGCGAAGACGAAGTAGCCAAGGAAAAATACGAAAGGATAAATGCCGAATCTGTAGACTGAGAGGATCGGAAGATTCAGTATATTGGCTGATGCGAAGACGGGGATCACAAGAAGGATAGACGCGATGATGCCGGTCTTTGAAGTAAACTTATAAAACTTTCCTTTCTCGAATAATCTGAGAAGAGCAAGGAGCATCGAGATAATCCACAGAAGCTGCGAGAACCACAGTATGCTCGTTCCCGATATATCCATAATAAGAAATCTTACGATTAGAGGGAGCTTCGCGAACCCTTCGTCATTCGTGAAGGCCTGGGATTCGGCCATGTTGATATAGCCCTGGATCCAGCCGAACAGAAGGATGCCGATGGTGGACGGCACGAGAAGCTTGCGTGATCTTGAGGCGATGAATTCCCTGACGGTGTGCTTCTCAAGATAGTATCTCGAGCTCATGCCCGCGATGAGGAAAAGGATCACCATTATCCACGGATACAGAAAGTAGATGACGCTGTCCTGGTACTGTACTTCGCCAAAGGTCTTGAAAGACAGTACTCCGATGGAATTAAACATGAAGAAAACATGATAGAGGACCACTGAAAGAACCGTGAACCAGCGAAGGTTATCCAAATAGTGTTTTCTCATACATTTACCACCTTTGCAATTGAACTTAACATTATTATCAGACGTGTAGTCGTCGGCGTCCACCAAGCAAAAGTAACATTCGGACGCGGATTATGTAAATTTTTGTTGCTTTTGGGGGTGCGGATAGACAATCGATTATCCGTGTTCTATAATCACCTTCAGAATCCAAGGCGGGGTGTAAGTCCCCACCGGCGGTGTTCCTTTATACGCAATAGCAATAAGGTAAGCCCGCAACTCCCGTAAATCTTTATGACGGGACTGACGCGATGAGATTTCGCGGCCGACGGTCAAAGTCCGGATGGAAGGAGTTGTTTTTATGTCCGAATTAACCAAAGATTCAGTAACCCGTTCACGCGCAATGGTAAGAAAGATCGCCGTTACCGCCGTCTTTACGGCTATGGCTGTCGTGCTTATGTACCTGGAGATAAGCATCCCTCTGATGCCGCCGTTTCTGAAATTCGATTTCTCAGAGCTTCCGGTATTGGTCGGATCGTTCTCGCTGGGGCCTGTTTACGGAATTATCATCGAGCTTCTTAAGAATCTCATCCACCTGCCCGCTACCGGTACATCCGGCATCGGAGAGCTCAGCAATTTCATCACGGGAAGCATCTATGTATTCACGGCAGGTGCTTTCTACGAAAGGCACAGAACGCGTAAGGGCGCCATCGCCTCTATGCTCATCGCGACGTTGGTACTTGCCGTTTTTGCCGTTCCGTTCAATTACTTTTTTACTTTGCCTCTCTACGGTTCGGTAGCAGGATTCCCGATTGAAGCGATACTCGGAATGAGTGCAGCGGTCAACCCGATGATCACCGATAAGACAAGCCTCGTTCTCTGGGCTTTCCTCCCGTTCAACCTGTTCAAGGGACTTGTGATCGGCTTCATCACATTCTGGGTATATAAACCGATCTCGAAGCTCATTAATTCGACATATAAGAAGACCCGATAACGAAGTTAAACATCAGATTCTCAAGAAACTGCCAAAATCCAATGATTTCGGCAGTTTTTTGTTTCAACCCCGCCTTTTTTTCCCAATTATTGAAAATCGCTTGTAATCTTTGTCATTACGTCCGAGAATCCTTATGGAAAAGCGAGGGATAAATATGAGATTGAAATTTACTGAAGAATACCTGTCTGCAAAACTTGACCGCATCAACAGAATGATCGCCGAGCAGCCTCTGATGTACAGGAACAGGCGTAAAGACGAATACTTCATAAGATTTATGAAAGACGGCAAGCTCCGTGAGATCCATCCTGCGTCCGCTAAGTATAAAGAAGCAGAGAAGAGATTCTTTTATATCCGGGATCTTAAGAATATTCAGAAACGCCTTAGGTCAGCGGTCAATTATAAGGGCAATATCGTGATCAGAAACGATATCCGCGCCGTGCTCTCATATGATGAATATGTAAAACTCGTTCCTCATACCACAAAGGACGGCGACCATCCGTATTCGCATAAACAGTTCTATATGAGATCCAGATTCGAAGTTACGATGGCAGGTGTCCTGGACAGTTTGGAACTCGAATATAAATACGAACCCACGCTCTCGATCAACGGTTATCTCGTATCTCCGGACTTCGTAGTCTATATTCCGGAATTTGACTGCTGCATCATAATCGAATGCGAAGGTATGACAGATGAGCTTAGTTATGTAAACAAGAACGGATATAAATTCGCCGAGTATCTGTATTCCGGATTCATATTCGGAATGACCCTGGTAGTCCTTCAGGGCGGCAGAACGAACATGCCTTCTCCCGAACTGATGCGCAATACGGTCGTTTCTGCGATCGATCTTCTGACATCGTACTATGTGCTCGATAAAGAATAATCGTTCATCCACAAATCCATCCACAAAAATGACTCGTTCTGTGGGTGATTTTGTGGATATGACCGCATATCCACAGATCCATCCACAAAATCCAATAAATTTGTGGATGATTTTGTGGATGGGGCGCCGAACGGGAATCAACCGGCCGGGATTTCCTCAGGCGCCGGCTCGACAGGCGGATTTACAGATGAATCGACCGCCGATTCGATCGGAACATCAGCAGCCGAAGCGTCCGCCGTGCCGGCGGGAGCAACATCCGAAGGATCAGCGTAAGCTACATCCGAAGGATCAGCAGGAGATACATCTGAAGGAACGGTCTGTTCCGGTACTTCCGAAGCGCTTCCGGCTTCGGGCGTCTCATCATAATTACGAACAGGCTCCGAGTCGATAATGTACTGGGTGTGATCTCCGTTCGGATCACCGAACAGATAGCGGAAGAAATTTGATGACAATACTCCGCTGCAGTAATTGATCCTGTTATTGACTATCGTTCTTACGGCATCGACGTATCCATCCGGTATAACGGCATCGGGATCATTCGGAGTAAATTCGGCTCTCGAACTTATATACGTTCCGAGGTCTGTCCTCCAGTCATGTCCCGCATTGAATACGAGAGGCATCGCATCAGACAATACGTCCCTTCCGGGCAGAAGCCTCGAATCGTAATCTATTCCGAACAGATTGAGAAGCGTCGGCAATATATCGAGTGAGAACACCGGCGAGTCGATGATTATCGGATCCGTCTCTTCGAGACAACCTGACCAGATTATTATCCTGTTATGGTCACGCTCCATCGTATTCGTAACTTCAAATCCGTAAAGTTCCGAAAGATAATGCATATATCCCGCATTTGAATCTCTGTCAAGCCCGTAAGGATAATGATCGGCGCATATGGTGATGACAGTATCATTTATTATCCCCGCTTCATCGAGCTGATCGAGAAGATATCCCACCGCACGGTCCAATTCCATCTGACATGCAATATATGCCCTGACCGTATCGGAATACTGTCCTTCAAGCGATGCCGTCTCATCCCAGTGAAGCCTGCTCATCGCATTCGCACCGCGGCTGTAGTTGCTGTGCCCCGATACCGACATATAGTAGATGTTAAATGGCTGTCGGTCTATATATCCCGGCACCGTCGCCTCCATAAGCTCGAGGTCACTTTCCGGCCAGACGGGTTCTATATATGATTCGAGACCGTTGCCCCAGCCGGTGAAGCCTTCCGAATATCCGAGAAGATTATGCGTGACATTGCGCGTATAGAACTGATAGTCGTTATTGTGGAATGCCGCCCCGTAGTACCCGAGTGCGTTAAGCTGCTGTCCCATCGTAAGGTAGGTGTTGCCTCTCGTGGTCATGTGATAGAAAGACACTCCGCCGTCCTGCGGGAGCAGACCGAACACATGAGAGAATTCGCCTCCGATGGTCCCGGCAGTTGCGGGAATATAAGAGTCAGGCATATTGATGCCCCTCGTCGCGAGACGATAAAGATTCGGGGTAAGAACGGGATCTATCGCCTCAGCCGTGAATGCCTCTGCTGTGATCATGATGAGGTTCTTCCCCTCAAAGAGCCCGGTGTATTCATTGCTCATCGACGGTTCTACCGTGGCACAGTAAGCCGCAAGCGACGCTATCGTTCCGCTCTCCTCCTCAGCGATCGATTCGAAGTCTATATCCAGAATATGAGGATACGGAGTTGGTGTAGGAGAGGGCGTCGGCGTTGCGGTAGCGCCCGGAACAGTCGGAACGGGAGTCGGCAGGGGTGTCGGTGTTGCAGTCGGAATATCCGCCGAAGGTACTTGTACTTCCTCAAAAGACAGATCGGCGTCTCCCCTTACGATTTTTCTAATATCCAAAGCAAGAGCTTCGGTAAGACCGAACTTTCTCGCTGCTTCCGGAAAAGTATACTCATCGCCGTAAACCGCACGCATCGGGGGATTTAATCCGATGATAAGAAGATTTGTAAAAAAAGTTGCCGGTATAAGCAAGGTCATGATCCCGACCTTCCAACGGCTTATGGAAGTAAAGTCGATCCTATGGACCAAAAGCCTTATGACGAACAGTATGACCGGGAGACAAAAGAGGATAATATGACCGATACCGCTCCTGCTCAATATAAGGCTTTGTATCGTTGATGCGAATCCGGTGAGTGCACCGCCTCCTCCGAACAACACCGTCCTTATATCGTACAGAGTGCGGAACTGCATATGGATAAAAAACTCGATGAGAAAAGGAATAGCGAAAAGAACGCGGACGGCGATCTCGGCCGCCGCCCTCACCTTTCCTTTCAATGCAAGGAGCAACAGACATACCGGAAGTCCGATATAGACCGAAGTCAGGACTGCACTTAATATCGAGGAAACGAATTCAGAACCGAAGACCGAGAACCCGAAGATCAGTTCATAGTACAAAAGTACAAGAACAAATTCAGCCTTTCGCATTTTCGATTATAAGCTTCAAAGCAGAGTGTGATTCCTGCCAGGCAGGATCCGATATAGCGTAAACATGCTTAGCCGTTCCTGTCTCGGACGAGATGGCGTCATAGAACTTTACGGGGATTCCCTCTTCTATAAGAAAATCTCTCATCTTAACATTTGTCTCGTGAAGGAAGTCCTTGTCTCCGGTAACAAGACATGTGCGGGGAAGACCTGTCCTCTTGATGACTCTCTTAAGGTCGAGTATGTATTCCGGTATCTCGACATCCCCGTCTTCAGACCCTGCGGGCTTCGTAAAATAGATACCGGGAAATTTCTTTCTGTCTCCCTCGTAGAGACCGCAGATCGAGTTGACCGATACTACTTCGACATCAGACTTGATGAATACTCCTATATCGTGCCTGATCTCCTTGTCTCTGAGAAGGCACCCGAGCATGACGGCAAGATAGCCTCCGGCAGAATCGCCTGCGAGATGGATCTTACGGATACCTTTTTGCTTCGAGATAAAGTCTATGGCCATGCAAAGATCATTGAGAACACCCGACAGGTTTTTCTCCGGCATAAGATGATAATTGACATTAACGACAGGAATACCGGAGAACACGGCAAGGTTCATTCCGAAGTTCTTATCGAGCTCCTTGTATCCGTAAACAAATGCGCCTCCGTGGATCAGAAAGAAAGCGGTATCCCCGACTTCCGTCCCCGCCAGCTTATATATATCGAGTCTGTGTTCCGGGATGTCCGGAGCCTCGTAATTAATATCGCACTCTGCCTCGCAATTGGAAGGAAGAACCTCGGCGGCAAGTCTCACGCTGTCGTTTCTGGTGCAATTCTTTATAAAAGCCTTCCTCTGTTTTTCTGCTATGAATCTGGCGAAGAGCATATATCAACAAACCTACAATCTATGTATATATTAATGACAATTCATTATACTTGCTTGGTCCCATAAATGCGACTACTTTCTTTTCTTTTTTCATTAGATTGTTATAACGTGTTATAATTAAAAAGATTTTGCAGGATTTAATTTATCCGGACGGAGGTTTTTCTATGTACGATGAGAAAATTGTAGATCAGCTCTCTGACCTGGTTTCATCTTTTATCTGCTATGCAGGCTCACATCTTCCCGATGATGTAGATGCTAAGATCAAAGAGATGGCAAAGGTTGAGACTGAGGGTTTTGCTCCCACGATTTACAAGGCCATGGCTGATAACATGGAGCTGGCTAATGAACTGAAGCGTCCTTCATGTCAGGACACAGGTATCATTCAGTTCTTCGCCAAGGTAGGAACAGGATATCCTTACATGAACGATCTGCCCGAAGCGCTGAAGCAGGCTGTTCTCAAGGCGACAGAACGCGCACCTTTGAGACACAATGCGGTTCAGGTCTTTGATGAAGTAAACACAGGCAACAACACCGGCGTCCGCGTACCGTGGATCGACTGGGAGATAGTTCCTGACAGAGACGATCTTGAACTCTATGTTTACATGGCAGGCGGCGGATGTTCACTCCCCGGTATGGCTAAAGTACTCATGCCCCTCGAAGGTTATGAGGGAATCGTTAAGATCATCTTTGATCAGATGACATCTTACGGCGTTAACGCATGTCCCCCGGTACTCCTCGGTGTAGGTATCGCAGGTTCGGCTGAAGTTGCGGCAAAGCTTTCGAAGAAGGCTCTCCTCCGCCCCGTCGGATCTCATAACGAGAACCCCAAGGCTGCAATGATGGAAGAAGAACTCGAGAAGGGCTTGAACGAATTGGGCCTCGGCCCCGGCGGACTTTCCGGTAAGCTTTCCGTTATGGGAGTCAACATTGAGCAGGCTGCACGTCACCCCGCTACACTTGCTGTCGGAATCTCCACGGCATGCTGGGCACACAGAAGAGCCTGCATCAAGATCAATCCCGATTTCACATATGATTTCGTCACGAGCAAAGGAGTTACATTATGAGTATTTGGCATTTGACCACACCTGTAACTGATGAAGATATCGAGAAGATCCATATCGGCGATGTAATCTACCTTACGGGTGACATTACAACAGGAAGAGACGACGTTCACCACAGAGTCGTAGTTCAGGGCAGGGAGTGTCCCGTAGACCTTAAGGGTGCTGCTGTATTTCATGCAGGACCTATCATGAAGAAGCAGGACGACGGCACATGGAAGTGTGTTGCCGTAGGTCCTACCACATCCATGAGAATGGAAAAGGCCGAGAAGGAATTCCTCGCCGCTACAGGCGTTAAGATCATCATCGGCAAGGGCGGTATGGGTCCCAAGACAACTGAAGGCTGTAAGGAATCCAAGGCAGTCCATACTATCTTCCCGGGCGGATGCGCAGTAGTTGCCGCCGAGTGCATCGAGAAGGTAGAGGGCGTCGAGTGGCTCGACCTCGGAATGCCTGAGGCAATGTGGAGATTCAAGGGTAAGGAATTCGGACCTTTGATCGTTTCCATCGACTGCCACGGCGGCAACCTCATTGACGACAACAAGGTCAAGTTCAACGAGCGTAAGGATAAGCTCGTTCCCGAGATCTCAAAGAAAGTACAGTTCATGCATTGATGCTTCCCCTTCTTTCCGAACTTAAAGGAAAAGCGGACGCTTTGATATTTGATGTTGACGGTACCCTGCTTGATTCCATGACCGTATGGAATCAGGCGGATACCGTTTTTCTTAACTCCAGGGGATTCGAGGTAACGCCGGACTATACGGATTACGTCAAATCCGTGCGGATCGAAGATGCGGCCGTATACACAAAAGAAAGATTTGATCTTCCCGATACCCCGGAACAGATCATGGACGAATGGAACAGGTTCGTAAATAACGCATACCGCAATGAAGTCCCTCTTAAGCCCGGTGCTTATGAGTATCTTTCCGAAGCCGTAAAAGCAGGCTTTAAGACAGCCTGTGCCACGGCTCTTACAAATGCAAATATAAATGCCGCATTCAAAAGACTTAAGATACATGATATGTTCGACGTAATAGTCTCTCTTGAAGACCTTCCGGGATTCCCGGACAAGAGCCGCCCCGATATCTACCTTCATACGGCAGGACTTCTTAATGCGGATCCGTCTTCAACACTCGTATTCGAAGATGTGCCGGCAGCACTCAAAGGTGCCCGGGACGGCGGGTTCATCACCTGCTCCGTATGGGACATTATAGGCGCAGGTTCAACCTCTTCCTGGGAGAATATGAAGCAGATCTCAGACTACAGCATACAAATGTGGACGGATCTTCTCAAAGATTAATTATTTGTTCATTCTTTTGACAAACGCTTCTTGTATAGTGTTCTCATGGATTATGATGAGAAGAAGATCTTTATTCGCAGCAAGACAGCGTTCATGCTTACGAGCTTTGGCTACACACTGCTCTTTATAGCAGGACTGTTCGTTCAAAGATTCGTTTTTGTCGAATACGCTCAGATCATCATCTCCATATTTCTCGTAATACTCAGTTTCTTTATAAATCTGCTGTTCGGCATCCCCGGATTCTGGATCACGACTGCAGCGGCCATATGTCAGATATTCGTTTATTATTCGGCATTCTCAACCAGATACAACGCCAATATGCTCGTGCTCATCGGATTGGTCTTACTATCCATACTGATAAACACGATCTTCGAGTTTTTCATTGTAAGAGTAGGCGCACGAATCGATTCTCTCGGACAGAAGCTTTCGGATGAGAAAGCAAAGAGGATAAGCTACGAGACGGCCGCAATGATCTCACAGACGATGGCAACTCACTCGGGAACCATCGTAAGGCATGATGATATCGAGGATAAATCCGGATATGTGGAAGCCATCCAGTCAAGCCGCCATACGGCACTCGATCCTCTGACGACTTTGCCGAACAGACATATGATCAATGAATATACGGATCTCAAGATCCTCGAATACAAGAAGGCTTTTCAGGAAGCGGCGGATAAGCAGACTATTTGTAATGTAAATCCGATATATGCCATCTACCTGACTGTATCGGATCCCGTCAGATTCTCACAGAGCAACGGACATATAATCGTCGATCTTTTTATACAGACGATGGCGCACAGACTGCGAGAAGCGGCAAACTCCAAGGACTTTGTAGGCCGTATCGCCAACAATGAATTTGCCATCATAACCACAAGACTTACAAACGATACTCAGGTCCTTCTCTATGCCGGAGAGATCGCCAAAGCCTTGGATGAAGAAAACGTCGGTGACTTCGTTGCCGGCATTGCGCAGTATCCCCGAGATGCTATCTTCGCAGGCGAGCTTATTCAGCACGCCGAGACCGCCATGTATGATGCCGTAAGCGAAGACACCGACGCGAGGATCTATGAACCCACCGAGAGCGAAGCGAGAAACTCATTCCTCGAAGATATGACTATCGATGAGATCAAGACTCTCTTCGATAAGGCCTTTGACGATAATGAGATCTCCATGGTCTATCAGCCGAGGTTCGATGCCGACAGGAACCTGACAGGCTTCGAAGCCTTCGCCCGTTGGAGCTGTCCCGGACACGGCACGGTCGACACCAGAGACTTTTTGTTCTATGCCGAGAAGACAGGTCACATATATGCTCTGGGAGAGCTGTCGCTTCGACAGTCGCTCCGGATGCTCTCGCTCATTAACGAAGTGGATCCGAAGCTTACCATGACCGTCAATCTCTCGACCACTCAATTGCTTCCTTCGGATCTTCAGCTTGATCTTCTTGAGATAGCAGATGAATTCGGTTGCAACAAGAAAAACATCATCATCGATATCCCGTCAGACGGAGCGGCCATAAATATCTCTGAGGTTCATAATACGCTCGATGCATTCGAGTCTTCCGGGATCACATTGGCTCTCGATAATTTCGGACGCGGATACTCGTCTCTCAACAGCATCCCTTTGCTGCCGATATCACTTGTGAAGCTGGACGGTCATTTCACTGCCGATCTTAAGGAAGGATCCGCACAGGATGTGCTCACTCATTCGATCATCTCCCTCCTCAAGGAGATAGACATTCCCGTAGATGCAACAAACGTCAGCTCCGAGCAACAGTTTACGAAGCTTAAGGAATACGGCTGCACATTCTTCCAGGGAACATATCTTAACGAGCCTTTACCCGGAAATCAGGTTATAAGCTACATCAAGTCTTATAAATAGTCTTCCAGGATCTGCGAGAGCCTTCTTACCGGCAGTCCCACCACGCTGAAATAATCTCCGTCGACAGTCTCAACCAACAGGGCGCCTCCCTGCTGTATGCCGTAAGCGCCGGCCTTGTCATAAGGATCATCGGTACTTATGTAACGCTCGATAAGCCTTTCCTGATATTCATCAAGATCGCCGAATCTCACATGTGTGGTCTCGACAAAGGTCTCCTCTTTATCAGCGGTCTTAACGCACACTCCGGTTATAACTTCATGTGTCCGACCGGACAGCATCCGAAGCATGCTTCGAGCATCATCCTTATCCTTAGGTTTACCCAATATCAGATCATCGCATACGACGGACGTATCCGAACCTATTACCACACTGTCTGTTCTCTTCTCAGGACTGAGGATGTCGAAGACGGCACGGGCCTTCTCTCTTGACAGTTCTTCCTGAACATCCGAAGGACTCCCGCCCGCATTCCTTACACGGTCTTCGATCGCTCTCTCGTCGACTTCTTTGCTCATCACTTCAAAATCTGAAGTAATGAGTGACATAAGTTCCCTTCTTCTGGGGGATTTGCTTGCAAGTATTATTCTCATTATTTTATTCTACCACGTTTATTCTTATTCATAGACAGAGGCTGCCTTGATCTTAAGGCAGCCTCTCTCTCCAGAGTTGATATAAAATAAAACCTCAATCTATTAAATTTCTTTAGAATGAATCATCTCCAAAGAACTCTTCTTCGGATATATCCGCCGAGGGAAGCCTCTCCCACAACGGCTTGTTGGAATTGTCCTCCTTAATCTCTTCCTTAACTTCTGCCTTCGGTTCGGGTTCCGACGGCTCTGCAGAAGCGGCCTTCAGGACTGCTTCATCTACGAATTCGGAGAAATCCTCTTCTGCCTTGATCTCAGACTCATCGGGAATCTCTTCCTTTATTTCTTCTTCGATCTTCACAACAGGAGAAGATACGGGTTCGGGTTCTACCGTCAACGCTTCAACCTCTTGTGCTGCTTCAACAGGAGCGGGCTTCTCGACCTCAGGTGTTTCTATAACGGGAGATTCCTGAGGGATCTGTTCAACCTTCACGGCCGTTTCCTTCTCGGCCTTCTTCTTCGCCTCTGCTTCGGCAAGTATATCCGCGACAGATAACTTCGCCATCAGGGAATCCGGCTTGGTCTCTTCCGTCGGCTTAGGTTCAGCAGGCTTAATATCATTGGCAGGAACCGCCGCCTTCTGTCTTTCACGGTTCTCGGCTCTTGCCGCTTCAGCTTGCTGCTCCGCCTTCATCTTGGCCGCTTCGATCTTAGCCTGAACTCTTGCCCTTGCAGCAGCCGCCGCTTCAGCTCTCTTCTTGGCCTCTTCACCGGATTCTTCAGCCTTTGCGGCAGACTCCTCCGCACGCTTTATAACAGCCTCCGACACAGTGCTGACTTCCTTTACTTCCTCCGTATCAGGCTTGGAAGCTTTGATCGCCTCAGCAGCCGCAGCAGACTTCTCGAGATCGATCCTGTCAGGACGGACTTCATTGCCCGGACGGGTCAAAACATCTACGAGTGTATCGTGCACCTTACGGACTTCGCTGTCGGGAAGAATGCCGTCAACGGTGCTCTCGTAATTCGCATCGGGATTGTTCATAAACAGAGCATAGACTTCCTTCGGGTTGTCCTTCTTCGTGATCCTGTAGAAAGTATCTACGACCTTATCCATGGACTTGCTCTGCGTCCACTTCGGCATCTCCTTAACCTTCTCGGAACCGGTCGTCTTCGATACTTCATCGAAGAACTCCTGGGAAGACTTATATTCTCCGTTAAGGATATATGCGCCTCCGGACTCACCGTTCTCGCACACTGCGACAAGAGCCGTGGCAACATTACGCACATCAACGAAAGCGTGTCCGCCCGAGACTGTCGATATCTTATTCTCGAGATACTTCTTGAGGATCTTATTCATATCATAGTCCTCGGAGAATCCGGGACCGATTATAAATGTCGGAAGAAGCAGGGAAGCATTGAACTTATTGAACTGGATCTTCTCCATAAGATATGCGGATGCTTCGGCCTTCGTTGCCGCATAGTCACCGTCGACCTTGGTCCTGTCGAACTTGATCGAAGAACCGGACAATGCGGAATCGGGATCGAGTGAATATGCGGAACCTAAGTAAACAAATCTTCCGATCTTCGCTCTCATCGACATATCGATAATGTTCTGAGCACCGGCAACATTCGTCCTTCTCATATCCATATTCTTATTATTGGATATGGAGAGGATCTCTTCTGTATGTATGACCGCCGAATGTCTCGGATTATCAACAGCAAGAAAATCCTTTAACGAATCCTTATCGAGTATATCGCCTTCTGAGATCTCGGCCCCCATTCCCTTCAACAGGGAATAATCCGATTCCGGAGGTACAAGTACACGAACCTGACACCCCTCGGCAAGTAACATCTGAACCACCAGTCTTCCGACCGGATCTTTGGCACCCGTAACTAGATACTTCTCATAATTCATAAAAATACCCTCGTGTAATACTTATAAGGATTCACACAATATATTTTATTTTAATTTGTTAAACATTACACACACAGAATGTAAAACTCGTGTAAACAAAATCAAGTTGACAATTTAAAATGATGGGGGTATTATTGCCTTGTTTTTATACGAGAATAAAGGCTGTGACGAAGAAGGTCCGGCAGTTAGAGTTCACAGAGAGCCGGGAGAGCTGAGAACCCGGCAGCCGAGACTTCCAATGGACTATCGCTTCCTAGCTGATGCGCCGAATGGTTCTTCCAAGTAGACCGCATCCGTACTGCCGCGTTAAGGCATAGGGTTTATAGGAACCTGAAGTGGCGGTCATCACGATCGCAAGTTGAGTGGTAACACGGTAATTCGTCTCAACGTACCTGTAAAGGACGTTGAGATTTTTTATTTGTCATATTACGGAGGTGCAACATGGCAGAGAACTTAAACAATGAGATGGAGGCAAAGCTTCTGGAGGTCGCAGGCAGAGTTAAAGCCTTAAGACTCGACATGGGACTCACGGTCGAGGAGATCGCCCGTAAGATGGAGCTGACACCGGAGGAGTACGAGAAGTACGAAGAGGGTAAAGAAGATTTCAACTTTACTTTCTGCTTCAAATTCGCCAATATCGCCAAAGTCGATATCGCGGACATTCTCGAAGGATTCTCCCCTTCCCTCACGGAATACGCCGTAACAAGGCGCGGACAGGGACGCCCCATCGTAAGACGTGCGGGTTCCGCGACAAAGTACCTGCGTCTGGGTTCAAGATTCAAGAACAAGATGTGTGAGCCTTACAGAGTAATCCTCCCTTATTCCGAGGAAGCTCTTAATCCTCCTTATAAGCTTGTTACTCACCAGGGTCAGGAAATGAACATCGTCGTAAGAGGAACACTTAAGGTAATGATCGGCGACTCTTTTGAGGTTCTGCACCCCGGCGACGTTATCTACTTCGATCCGACTACTCCCCATGCGGAGTTTGCGGTAGGAGGAGAAGACTGCGAATTCTATGCGATCATCATCGACCCGAAGCTCTCCGATAAGAATGACGATTATATTCCTCCTTTTAAGACGGAGATCAAGACCGACAGCGTAACGAATGTCGATGCGGCAAATCTCAAAGATCCTATCTATGCCCGTTACCTTAACGGTGTTCTCGACGAGAACGGACACCTTGTTGATGTTACGGTCAATGTCCCCGAATGCAAGAAGTTCAATTTCGCTTTTGACTGTGTCGATGCGATCGCGGACAAGGATCCCGACAAGCTCGCAATGCTCTGGGTTGCCAAGGACTGCGTCACCGAGAAGCGCTTTACGTTCTCCGACATGAAGAAGTACTCCAATATGACGGCGAACTACTTCAAGTCATTAGGCATCGGTAAGGGCGACAAGGTCATGCTCGTACTTAAGAGACACTATCAGTTCTGGTTTGCGATGATGGGTCTCGAGAAATTGGGTGCCGTCGCTATCCCTGCAACTCACCTCCTCCGTGACAAGGATTACGAATACAGATTCCAGGCCGCTTCAGTTAAAGCTATCTTCTGCACCGCTGACGACGATGCCGCAGATGAAGTAGAGAAAGCCGCTGCCGCTTACGGTCTGAGCACACTCATTCTGTGCAACGGATCAAGACCCGGCTGGCATGACTTTAACGAGGAGTTTAAGAACTTCTCCGACGTATTCGAGAGACCTGAAGATTATGCCTGCGGATACGATCCTATGGTAATGTTCTTCACTTCGGGTACGACGGGTTATCCTAAGATGGCCCTCCACTCCTATATGTATGCAATAGGACACATCACGACAGCAAAGTACTGGCAGAATGTCGATCCTAACGGACTTCACTTCTCGATCTCCGATACAGGCTGGGGTAAGGCTCTCTGGGGCAAGCTCTACGGACAGTGGCTCTGCGAAGCACCCGTATTCACATTCGACTTCGACAGATTCCACGCAGATGAGATCCTCCCGATGTTCGCTAAGCACAACATCACTACATTCTGTGCCCCTCCTACAATGTTCAGATTCTTCATCAAGGAAGATCTTTCCAAGTACGATCTGTCATCTCTTAAGTATGCGGTAACTGCAGGAGAAGCGTTGAACCCTGAAGTCTTTAACAGATTCATGGCAGCAACCGGTATCCGTCTCATGGAAGGCTTCGGTCAGACGGAAACTACTCTCGTTATCGCGAACCTTGTAGGTTCAGGCATCCGTCTCGGATCAATGGGAAAACCTAATCCTCTCTACGAAGTTAAGATCCTCGATCCTGACGGCAATGAGTGCAAGCCCGGTGAGACAGGTGAGATCTGCATCAACACGCAGAAATATCACCCGAAGGGACTGTTCCTCGAATACTATTTGTCGCCCGAGCTTACCAAGGACGCATGGCACGACGGCTGGTACCACACAGGTGACACAGCCTGGATGGACGAAGACGGATACATCTGGTATGTAGGAAGAACCGATGACGTCATCAAGTCTTCCGGATACCGTATCGGACCTTTCGAGATCGAGAATGTCATCATGGAACTCCCTTATGTACTCGAGTGTGCCGTAACGGGTGCTCCTGACCCGAAGGGCGTCAGAGGCATCGTCGTCAAGGCTACGATCACTCTCGTTAAAGGCACCGAGAAGACCGAGGAGCTTAAGAAGGAAATCCAGGAATACGTCAAGGCGAAGACCGCTCCTTACAAGTATCCGAGAATAGTCGAATTTGTCGATGAGCTTCCTAAGACCGTATCGGGTAAGATCAGAAGAAAAGCGATCCGCGAGGATGACGGAGCACAGAGCTAAAGCTCACTTCATAAGTTAATGTCAGAAAAGCTGTCTCATTTGAGGCAGCTTTCTTATCTACGCAATATGCCACAGGGGTGTAAGACTGTCAGCGCTTCTGCCTAAGCCCGGGGACCATCCCATAGGGGGAATATCCCGGCCTTCGGTAACATACGGCCAGAACGCCTCATAGACATCGCGGGGGTTCCTGATCACAGGGATCCTCAACCGTCTGATATCGATAATGTCGTCTTCCCTGCCGTTCCTCATAAGCAGCAGGAAATGCCTTCTGTCATAAGCAAGAAGATCATCGTATTCAGGATTATTAAGTATCCTGTTCCTGATAAGGGGCAAAACCTTATTACGGGGATTTAACGAAGAGACGAACACATCATTCTCCCTCTGAAAACACATATCATCGATGATCGTCTGAGATTCACGGTACAAGTCTCTTATCGCCATCTGTATCCGGTGCATAGTCTCGGTCTCATAATCCTCTGCGACTTTTGCTCCGAAGCGTATAGCCCTCGTTACCAGTTCATAAAGATCGACTTCCATCCTCGGCAATCCGGTAAGAAAACAATCGGTTATCATCTGCTGAACCTGTGCGGATGCGCATTGGCCTATATATCTGTAAAGTCTGTCTGCCAGACCGTAATTCGTACGCACATAAAGATATCGGCTCTCATACAAAGTGCCCTTTACCATAAACTCCGGCTTGACCTCAAAAGGCCGGACCTTCATCGAGATACACTTAAGGTAAACACATAAAAGACCTTCCAGCGTCCCGTCATATGTAAAGTCATGAAACAAGTGCGGCATGCCCTCATTGTATCAGCCGAACATTCGTTTGTAAACTCTAATTTACGGGTAAATTACGGGACACTTAAAAGGACCGCATTACTGCGGTCCCGATATAGATTCGATGTTTGGATCCCGATCAGGGCTTGGGATAACCGAGAGCATTAAGGATCGTGTTTACATCCTGTCTGGATGCATCGCGGTCATCAGTTGTAATGACCACAATGAGGACATCCTCCGTAAAATATATTCCTCCGTAATAATAACCTTTACCTTCCGCAAAATTCCTGTCGGAATTCTCTCCGTTCAAAAGGATATATCCGTATGTGTCACGATTGACAAATACATGTCTTCCGTCAAATTTCTTATGATCCAGCATGTCTTCGAAATCGTCGACGAAGTCTTCCCATTTATCCAATGCATCATCCTCATCTTCGAATTTCATGTAACCGATGACAAAATCGTCATCAGAAACAAATACGGAACCGTCATATGACATATACTCGTCATCATCAAAGACTTCTTCGATGGCAGCCTCAAAATCCCTCGCTCTTACAGGTTCGATCTTCTTTCCGCAGCCTGCCAGAGGCAGCAGCATGGCTCCGATAAGAGTGATCGCAACGGCTTTTTTCAGATTCTTCATGGATATATCCCCCTTTCTGTTCGGAAAAAGTAAAAGTATCTTTATATAATATAGCAACATTTTATCTGAAATGCAAAAGGAGCCGTCTTATTGAAGACGGCTCCTTGGAATAAATTACCAATAGATCAATCAGGGCTTGGGATAGCCGAGAGCATTAAGGATCGTGTTTACATCCTGTCTGGATGCATCGCCGTCATCTGTAGTCATAACAACGATGATCTCATCTTCAACAAAGAAGATACCGCCGTAGTAGAAATTCTTACCTCCGGAGAGGAAATAAATATTCGCAACCTCTTCGAGGAAGTGCTTGTCGCTGCACTCACCGTTAAGAAGAATATAACCGTAAGCATCCGTGCTTACCATTCTTCTGCTGCCGTCGAACTTCTTGTCATCGCACATATCATTATAGGAATCGAGGATATCCTCCCATGCATCAGCAGCATCATCCTCATCATCCAACTGATAGAAATCAATAAAGAAATCATCACCATAATAGTAGACGTTGGAATCATCACTGTTAGTTGTGTAATCATCCTCATCGATTACTTCTTCGATAGCTGTCTTAAAATCTCTTACTCTGACGCTCTCGATCTTCTTTGCACATCCGGCAAGAGGCAACAACATAGCACCGATGAGAGATACAGCAATAGCCTTCTTCATAGTCTTCATGGACTCACACCTTCCTTATAATATAATAACTCTGGAACGTCGTTATATAACGAACAAGAAAAGTATACCACAGTTATCAAACTATTTTAAGCCTGTAGTAAACTTTTTTACCTTTACGGGCAACCGCTTCGCCGTCCTTGTCAAAATCCTTCTCGGTAAGCTGATAGAACTTATCTTCAACAACGACATCATTAAGGTATACGCCCTTCTGCTCGATCATGCGGCGGCACTCGCCTTTGGACTTCATAACGCCCGCATTGACAAGTACCTCAGCAAAATCGATACCGTCCTTTAATGATGCGGAAGGGATCTCGTAAGTCTTCATATCCTCGGACTTGCCGCCCCTGTTCTCGAACAGATCCTCTGCCGTCTTCTTCGCGATATCGGCCTGCTCCTTACCGTGAATGATCGAAGTAACCTCATACGCGAGACGCTTCTTGGCTTCGTTGATGGCAGAATCCGTAAGCTTGCCGTACTCATTTATCTCATCCATCGGCATGAACGTAAGGAGCTTCATGCACTTGATGACATCCGCGTCATCGACATTTCTCCAGTACTGATAGAAATCGTAAACGGAGAACTTCTCAGGGTCGAGCCAGACGGCGCCCTTGGCAGTCTTACCCATCTTCTTGCCTTCACTGTTGGTAAGAAGGGTAAATGTCAGACCGTAAACGGAATCTCCCTTCTTCCTTCTTACAAGCTCCATGCCGGCGAGGATATTGGACCATTGATCGTCACCGCCGAACTCGAGATTAACGCCGTAATTCTCATGCAGATAGTAAAAATCATAAGCCTGCATCAGCATGTAGTTAAACTCAAGGAAAGAAAGTCCTTTCTCAAGGCGCGCCTTATAGCACTCTGCCGTGAGCATCTTATTGACCGAGAAGTGCGTTCCGATCTCTCTTAAGAAATCAATATAGTTAAGATCGCGAAGCCAGTCGGCGTTGTTTACTATGATCGCCTTGTCCTCGGAAAAATCGATGACCTTGCCCATCTGCTTCTTGAAGCACTCGACATTGTGATCGATAGTCTCTACCGTCATCATCTGCCGCATATCGGTCCTTCCGGACGGATCTCCTATCATACCCGTTCCGCCGCCCATCAGCGCGATCGGTCTGTGTCCCGCCTTCTGCATGTGGCTCATGACCATCATCTGGACAAAATGTCCTACATGAAGGGAATCGGCGGTCGGATCGAATCCGATATAGAAGCTTACGCCGGGCTTGCTTAAAAGATCATAGATCTCCTCTTTATGAGTAGCCTGTGAAAAGTAACCCCTCTCCTCAAGCGTATCGAAAACATTCTTATACATTTGCTTTTGCCTCCGCGAAAAGTTTAGCACGACCGATATAATACCATCTTTTCTTTTAAATATAAAACTGCGGGGAATATGATACGCTCAACTCTACTTCACGTCGGTCGGGATATGTTTGCCTAGTCTCCTTTTGAAAGTAAATATATGCAATACTGATTCATGCTGATTCCTTCGGCCTTAGCACGAAGAGATAACGAACGATGAAGGCTCTTAGGCATCCTAATCTTAAACTGACCGGAATACTCTCGGGTATCTTCTCCCATAATCGGCTCCGGAATGATATCGCCATCTGCAAGAGACGCTTCAATCCAAGCCTTTTTTGCATCTTGTGCATTTACGATCAGTTCTTCCATTGTATCTGCACAAGTTAAACAACCTGGAAGTTCCGGGAACGAAGCCATATACCCGCCCTCTTCAATATCGGGAACTATCTCCATTCTGTAAGGAAGCAACATATAATACTCAAGATTCTTCATTCTCGTTTTCCTCACCTTCAACTATCGCTTTTACTGCTCGTACATATATTCTTAGCCGCATTATCTTCCCCCCTACCGTTGCAAATACACAGCAACGGCTTTATAATAACCAATGGTTACTGTTATTTTATATAACCATTGGTTATTTGTCAACATAGGAGGACGTATGGAATTCATACCCGAACGACTCATCGAACTTCGCACGGAACTTGGGATAACAAGAGCCGAAGCAGCAAGCAGGCTTAATATGTCTGCCATGGGGTACGGCCGCTATGAGAAGGGCGAGCGAACGCCCTCGTATCAGACTGTCTATTACATTGCAAAGACATTCAACACCTCGCCCGATTATCTTTATGGAATAACCGACGACAGATCGGCCGCGACGATTACCATATCCTCAGAGACAGATCCCGATCTGTTTTTGTTGGTCAGCCAAGCAAAAGAAGACAAACATTTTCTGTCACGTCTAATCTCATATGCAGAGGGTTTGAAGAAATAATAGTTATCCTTTCCCCATAAACCGGATCCCCCTTAATTCCCTGGAAAAACAAAATAACGCGCCCTTTACAGAGCACGTTATTATGATAAAAGACAAATAATTAAAAATTCCTTAAAAGGTAATAGACCTTACCCGCCGCGGCTCAACCTCGAAGCAGCAACGGCAGCGACAGCGCCGTCAGCGGCAGCGGTAACCAGCTGACGCACATCTTTGGTACGGCAGTCTCCCGCCGCGAACACACCCGGGGTCGATGTCTCGCAGTTCTCGTCGGCAATGACATAACCCGCGTCATCAAGATCGACCAGCTGCAGGAACACGCCGTTCTCGGGGATCAGACCGATCGCCACGAACAAAGCATCCGTAGGAAGCTCCTCATCATGTCCGTCGACAGATGTCAGCGTCACGCCGGTAAGCTTATCGTCTCCGTGTATCGCAGACACGGTAAACGACAGTTTCGTCTCCACATTGTCGTGCGCAAGCATCTCATCCACCAAAGCTTTATTCGCACGGAATTCGTTACGTCTGTGGATGATGTAAACCTTCTTGCAAATATTCGCGAGATAAGCCGCATCCTCGACAGCGGTATTGCCGCCTCCGAACACAGCCGCGGTCTTGCCCTTGAAGAAGGCGCCGTCACATGTGGCGCAGTATGAGATGCCTCTGCCAGTATACTCCTGCTCTCCTGCAAGACCCATTTCGCGGCGCTTGACTCCGCTTGCGATTATTATCGTCTTCGCCTCGCACACGGTGCCGTACTCGGTCGTAAGCACAAAGCCTTCCTCGAGGCTGCCCTCGACCTTCTTTACCTTATCAAAAACAAACTCCGCACCGAACGCCTGCGCCTGTTCAAAGAGCTTGTTCGCATATTCATATCCGGACACGCCCGGAAGACCAGGGAAGTTATCGATCTCGGGAGTATTGATTATCTGGCCGCCGGGAGCTTCACCCTCGAACACCGTTACCGAAGAACCCGCTCGTCTTGCATAGATTGCTGCCGTAAGGCCCGCCGTTCCTGCACCGATGATCGCTATATCCTTCATTATTATTCCTCCAAATACTTTTTTATGATCGCATCCATCTGAGGATAATCTCTTTTAATGGAAACGATCCCTCCGTCGGGGGTAACGAAGCAGTGTTCGCTGTTGCCCGTGCAGCGAACCTGCCCCGTCTTCTTATCGGTTACCTCATACTCGATGTAAAGCCTTACACCCGTATACTTGGTAAACTTCACTTTGATAACTACGGTGTCGTAGAACAATGCGGAGGCCTTGTACTTCGCGGACACTCCGACAACCGGACTTAAAACGCCCTGTTCCTCACACTCTTTATAGCCAAGGCCGATCTTATCAAAAGCATCGACTCTCGCTTCCTCGAACCACCTTATGTAATTGCTGTGGTGTGCGACCTTCATCTGATCCGTCTCATAATACTGGACCACATGCTCATAAGGGGGAATCTTGCTCATTGTACTGTAACCTTTCCGCAGAACTTAGCAATATCGTCAAAGTACTGCTCTCTTACGCTCTCGTTCTGAATCTCATGGCGATAGTGCCCGTAGTTTCTCTCGGTTACGGCCACGCCCTTTGCCCTCAGCATCTCACATACCTCATGCGCGCCCTTTCCGTAACCTGCCACGGGATCATCCTCTCCGTATGTCAGAAGACAGGGTTTACCCGGATCGATCCGATCGTAAGCATCCTTCTTTTGCATCCTTACAACAAGTGTAAACAGATCCCTGAAGCCCTTATTCGTAAAAAGAAATCCCGCAAGAGGATCATTACAATACTTCTCTACCTCAGCCTCATCCGAAGATACCCAGTCAAAGTCAGTCTTCGGATCCTCTATCCGGGCGTTGTATGCACCGAAAGCGATCTTATTTATGAGCTTTCCGGGCTTCCTTCTAAGTCCGAAGACTCTCATCGCCTTAGCGAGGAAAAGCCCTGCTCCGGCAGCGGGATTCGGTCCCATGGTGGAGGCGAAGACAAAGCCGTTGAACATCTTCTCATATTCGGGAGTGATATAGATATTACGGGCTACGAACGATCCCATGCTGTGTCCGTAGAGGATATACGGAACATCATCGCCGAACCTCTCCGCCGCTTTCTTACGAAGGATCATCTCATCCTTCAAGATACAAAGCGCGGAATCATCGGCATCTCCGAAGTAACCCAACGGCATATCATTTCCCTTATTGAGTTCGTATGTCTGCCCGTGGCCCATCATGTCCATACCGCAGACATCGAATCCTTCGGCATTGAGGTAATCGACCATCTGCTCATATCTTGCAAAATGATCCGCCATGCCGTGACAGATCTGGATAACGCCTCTTCTGCTGCCGTTAACGGCATCACACGGACAGAAGAATGCCGCTATCTTATTCCCGCCTCCGACCGAAGCATCAAAAATTACAGTTTCCTTGTTCACTTAAGATATACCTTGATATCCTTTCCAATCTTCTCGCGGGGCAGGATATTCGTGCCCTCGGATACGACTTTTCCGTCAACTTCGATCCTTGCGATCTCATCGTGACCGCCGCCGCACACATATGTGATATATGTGACATCAACGGGCTTACCGTTAAACTCGAAAGACACTCCTGCCGTTCCCTTATCGTCGAACTGCGAAGGGAGAAGGCCCGGTTCAAACTTAAGGTCTCCGTACTCGCCCTTAATACCCATTATCTCGTTCAATACCGTGAGGATGAGCCAAGAGGCGGCCCCTGTAAGATAGTGATATACTCCTCTGCCCTTCGGATCAAAATACTCGGGGATGCCGGGATAGATCTTAGCCCTTTCGAAGTTTGCCGCATGCCTGTAAAGAGACCCTATTACCTTCCAGCCCTCTTCCTTAAAGCCTCTCTGATAGAGAGCATTGCCGTACATGACAGCCATGTGTGAGAACACGGCTCCGTTCTCCTTCTGTCCGTAAGCAAAGCCGAACATCCTTCCCATGTTCGTCTTTATCTCATGGAAGTCGGTGTTAAGCCTGTATCCTCCCGCCTTCTCATCATAAAGATATTTATCCGACGACCTGATGATATCTTTCACCTGATCATCGTCCGCGACACCGCTCATTACGGTAAACACCTGACCGGTAAGCATCATGGCGGGATTGTCGCCTTTGGAACCGTTGGCCTCAAGAGGATTACCGTCATTATCATAATAACTGTTGAATCTGGACATGCCGAACTCGTCGGTGAACCACTCATTCTCGCGTATGTGATTTGTAAGAGCATCGGCCTTCGCGGTCAGATCGTCTGCGATCTCATTTAACGAATACTCTTCCTTGGAACCCGAGAATCCGTTCTTGACCTTATCGCAGTAACTCATAAGAATATCTCTGCCGCCGTTTGTACCGAACAACTCCTTGAGCTCGGATGCGAGGCTGACCTTATCGCCCTTCTCCTGCGAGTACTTACGGAGTATATTCGCGAGGTTCCTGTAATTACCGCAGTATGCTGCAGTAAAGGCAACAGACTCGCCCTTGTCCTTGGCCATATCAAGCGCATCGTTCCAGTCGGCTCCGCGAAGCTTCATCGACCCGTGCTCACCTATGTCAAAAAACGCCGCCAAATTCTGAAGCAGGAGGTGCTCGAGGACCGATCCCTCGCATTTTGCTTCAGGGATACTCTCGAGGAGGAGTTCTCCTCTCATAACCTGTCTGTCGATAAAGTAAGGAGCCGTCTCATCCAAGATCCCGAGATCACCGCTTTGCTTGATATAAAGCTCCATAGTCATGAAAGGCCACATCGCGTGATCCATCCACACTCTCGTGATCCCGTTTCTGTCTGCGATGAACTCGCCGCTTCCCGTTCCTATGATCGTGGCATTTGTACCGTCGGTCCTGACGCCTCCGAAGTTATCAACGAGCATTCCCCTTACATCCTGAGGATCCATTATTATCAATGCGAGGCAATCCTGCCAGAGATCTCTCCAGCCTCTTCCGCCCTTGCCGTAATCGTGATGAGGCAGGAACGAACAGCCGTAGATCCTTCTTAAGATCGGCTGTATGCCGACCCAGTACATCCAATTGTCAAAAGTCTTATCGCCGGTACGCAGGCGGATATTGACCTTATTCTTCCAATACGACTTATTCTTAAAAAGCTGTGCGTCGAATACGTTGGCAGACAGATACCGAAGCGCGATATCGTCCGTCTTTCCGGGATCTCCGATGACCAGCGCGGTGACGTATTCCACTTTCGCGCCGGGGTTCAGAGTCTTCTTATTGAATATCGCCGCTCCCATGGCCTCGAATCCGTCTATCCTGTCGCCGACATAGTGGACGGGCTGACCGGTAACCGGGAATGCGGGATTATCCAAAGCCCCTCCCTCACCGATGAATTCCTCGAGAACAGGGCAGAAACCCGTCGGAGGTATCCCTTCTTCTTCGGAAGCAAAGAAGCCGTATTCCAATTCATTCTTTCTGTGACCGCGCTCATCAAAGGTAAGAGTGGGATCATTCACAACGCCGTACTTTGTCATGTGAATACGGTTGAGCATCGAAGTAACGTTCCTGTGATCTCTTATGTTATCGGCAGACCTTCCGTATATGGGAGTCGCCGCCGTCGCGGTAAACGTAACGGGCTTAGAAGAATCGTTAGTGATCTTGATCTTCGTAAGCTCGATCTTATCGTCAGTTTCGACGGGAACGAATGTGGTGACTTCCGCACGAAGACCTGTCCCCGTAAGCCTCCTCTCGACTCTCTGATAGAGCATTCCGCCATATAGTACCGCTTCATCTCCCTGCTCTGTCCCCTTAAGCGCATGCTGCCTTGCGGAAGCGCCGACAGCAGAAACCAAAGGGCCGTTCTCGACAGTGATCCAAAAGTTTCTGACCGACTTATTATTGTGAAGGTTATCGGAACTTACGGGCTCGAGGATAAATGAATTCTGGGATGATTTAAGGTCTCCTCCGAACTCGGGTGTCAGAGAGCCCATCATGCCTGAGGGGGCGCCGTCCGGGAAATACAGATAACTCCAACTGTCGGGATCTTTGAGTCTGAACTCACCATCTTTGCCTGTGTATTCGTAGCCCATAAAAGTGTCCTCCATATTTATGTTGTGTAATCGATGAATCGTATCAGCGTCTCTTCCCGCCTCTTATTGCGATAAGTCTCAGCAATGTGACCGCCGAAGAAGCCAGAGCGACCGCATATGTGTCACCTGCCGCTCTGAGCACCTTGTGTGCCAGGGACAATTGATCGTCAGATACCCATCCCGAGGTCTTCATGTCCTTATATGCACGGGAACTTGCATTGCGCTCAACGGGAAGCATTACAAGATAGAAAAGAAATGCTACAAAATAGACCACGATACCGATCGTGCTGATCGCATAACCTATATCACTGTTAGATCTTGAAGCATATGCGGAGAGAAGCACACCTATAATTACGATCCATGGACCTGCCTTGGAGGCGATGCTTGCCGCCGGAGCCAGAAGCTGACGGAACTCATAAAGAGGCATATTCTCCTTATCCTGGATGGCATGACCGCACTCATGAGCAGCGATGGCAATGGCAGAGATAGTATCCTGACCGTAAGTGGTGTCCGAGAGATATATCTTCCCTTCTTTGGGCGAATAGCAGTCCGTCATCTGACCGGGCTTGTGCTCGATAGTGATCCCGTATATCTCATGATCCCGGAGCATCTGCTGCACGACCTGATTTGCGGTAATACCGCTTGAAGCACGGATCTTACTGCCCTTGCTGACCTTAGACTTGAGATTCGCCTGAACCGCGAAAGACCATATCATAACAACTACAGCGGCAATGATATAAGTATAGTAACCCATAAGTACATCTCCCTTATAAAAATCTACCCTTTAATTCTATCACGGAGCAGCCTTATATAAGATTAACTTTTCGGAAACACAAAACCCATATTCTACTCACATCGTCCTGTTAAGATTAATGTATCTATTTTAATAACGGAGGTATCTTTATGGCAGTTAATCGTTTTGTACTCAATGGTATTTCTTATCATGGCTACGGCGCTATCAACGAGATCCCCGGGATCATCAAGTCCAGAGGTCTCACCAAGGCTTTCGTTGCATCGGATCCCGATCTTGTTAAGTTCGGCGTTACGGCCAAGATCACCGATCTTCTTGAGAAGAACGGCATAGCGTATGAGCTTTATTCGGATATCAAGCCCAATCCCACCATCGAGAATGTTCAGCACGGCGTAGATGCATACAAGGCCTCCGGTGCAGACTTCATGATCACGATCGGCGGAGGTTCTTCGATGGATACCGGCAAGGGTATCGGCATCATCGTTAACAACCCCGAGTTCTACGACGTAAGATCACTTGAAGGCGTTGCCCCTACCAAGAAGCGCACAGTATTCACGATCGCCGTTCCCACAACAGGCGGAACCGGTGCGGAATCCACGATCAATTATGTTATCACCGACGTTGAGAAGAAGAGGAAATTTGTCTGTGTGGATCCCAACGACATCCCCGACATCGCAGTCGTCGATCCCGATATGATGAGTTCGATGCCGAAGGGCCTTACCGCATCAACCGGAATGGACGCTCTCACGCACGCTATCGAAGGCTATACGACCGCAGCCGCCTGGGAGTTGTCGGACGTTCTTGATCTCGAAGCGATCAAACTCATTGCAAAGAATCTTCGCAAGGCCGTTGCCAACGAACCTGAAGGACGCGAAGGCATGGCTCTCGCTCAGTATGTAACGGCTATGGCTTATTCGAATGTAGGTCTCGGCATCGCTCACTCCATGGCACACACATTGGGAGCCGTCTATGACACACCTCACGGAGTGGCATGCGCGATGATGCTTCCTATCGTAATGGAATTCAATCAGGAGACTACGGGCACGAAGTTCAAGGATATCGCCGAGGCATTCGGTGTAGATACGGAAGGCATGACGCCCGATGAATACCGCAAGGCCGCCATCGATGAAGTCAGGAAACTCTCAGTGGATGTCGGCATCCCCACAAAGCTCGAAGCATTGAAGGAAGAGGATCTTCCGTTCCTCTGCGAATCGGCAGCCGCCGATGCATGCGCGCCCGGCAATCCCCGACACGCGACACTTGAAGACTTCGAAGAGATGTTCAGAAAGCTCATGTAAGATCATTGAACAGATACAAAGGGGATGTCTCAAAAGTGATTT
>DJYK01000005.1:0-9872 GCA_002450095.1 Mageeibacillus sp. UBA6980
GTTACCGTTTGAACGGAATTTCCACCGATCACGAAAAAATCGATACCTCCTTATATTGATGCTGTTGCTATGTCGAGGCCATAAAAGTATCGTATCTCTTATACACCGATAATATTTTATTACTGTATTTGTATCATGAAGTTTCTCTTGCAAATATTTGATACCGCATATTGCATCCGGTCCTAAGCGGTATTCTCTTCCTTCCCTTTCAACAATTTGAACAATTCGTGTATCTGGATCATGATAAGGTACAAAACTATTATCTATATTTTCCTTCACGATCTTTTTGTACTTTTTCAGCTTCTCTGATTCCAGCTTAAGACTCACAGTATATACTCCTTAAATTTGCCGTCTCTGCACTAATCCTGTTTCTTACTTCTTCATCCATAATCTCCACCCTGCTGCCATACTGCATAGCCCAGTGGACAATCATAGACGGGGATGTGCGGACCTTCACGATGTCATAATGGATTTCATTTCCATCATCATCCGCACGTGTAACCTCATCCACCTTTTCATAATGATCACCAAACCAGTCATGAATGATGGTATAATCTGTATTCTTTATTTTGATCCTGATATCCTGAGGTTCATCATAAGCCATGTTAAGATGCTCTGACATGTACTTTTCAGGATCCCAGGCTGCGCTTAAAATTGGAAGTCCTTCGAAATCAGTGAGCTTAACAGGAACAATCTTTCCCTCTTCATCCCGAATGATTTCCACATCGGTCATAAGGTCGACACGGTAATGCCATACGCGGTTGTCACCTTTTTTAAGTCCGATACAATAATAATTGTCATGATAGACCACCAGATGATAAGGACTAAGTTCGTGCAGATATTCTTTCGTCGGTACCAGTTCGTGATCCGCATTATAACGATTGAACTTAAACCGTACCTGGGCCAGATTGTTCACTGCATACTGTAGTGTCTTCAGACTTTCCGCAAGTTTTCCTCTGTCAGAAGTCTTGTTGCCTGTAAGCCTGCTGTGTACAGCACGGGGATTAAACTTAAGATTCTCTCCATCCCAATAGGGTGTGGTGTAATATTTCCCGGTGAGTTCCCATATCTTACCTATCAGTTTTTTCTTCTCATCCACAGAAAGCATATCCGAGAAACTGATAAGCTGGATAAGTCTGTCGGTTTCTTCATATTCAAATGGATGCACATAATGAAGTCCGTTCAAAACAGGAGCTGAGCCGGACTCCACTTTCTGAGAACTGCTCTTATCCGGTTTAATATTTTTATTCAGCTTGTCCTCTGTATATCCGTCGTATTTAATTATATATTCGCTGTCATTTTCATCAGTGTACTCGCCAGGGTTCAGTTCCAGCAAAATCTCTGCAACTATTCTGTTAAATGTATTATCCACCGGCACCGATGTATTGTTTTTATATCTGCCGATACGATAAAGGCGGAGCAGGTGTTTCAGCTCATTCTTTGATACCGTATGCTTTTCATCTGTAGTCTGCTTTAGTATTTCAAGTATCTGAAGGGCGCTTCTTTCATTGCTATATCCTCCAAGATCTGATATGCAGCTTTCGGAAAACAACTGTGCCAGTGCTTCTTTGTTAGCTTTTTCATCTTTAAGAAGCCCTGCTATCTCCGACATCCGACTAATATTTTCATCTCCGGATGTCTCTCTTTCAGCCTCATCACTATGATTCTCCCGCATAAGAGCATAAGACAGCACATTCTCCGGTATTCCCCCGTCTTCATCTATTGAAATACGCGAGATAATACTGCTTTCAGTCTCGGTCGATTTCTTCTTTTCAGGTCTCGGTCTCTCTGTAAGTCCCAACGGATTCAGCCAAAGATCCAGTTCTTTAGATATCTCTCCATTAATATAATACGTCGCATATGTCAGAAGCTTCCCATTTTCAGGTTCATAGTTCTTTATGGCTGATACAAACCCCTGCCATCCGGCCATATACAGATCTTCTTCCAGTTCCGTCCGAACGGAATCTGGCATATCAAATTTTCTTAACTTCTTCCAGCAACATTCGTGGATATAACGCTCAAAATTATGACAGATTTTCTCCCAGGCGTCATTATTACCGATTTTGATCTCATTTATCAGAACAGCGATTTCCTGATCAGTCAAATAATTCATTTCATATTCCTCTCCGTATCCATATCCTCCAGACTGAACTCAACCCTCAATTTCTGCGACTTAACATCTCACTTGGAAAGCAAACATACCGTCTCCACATGCTCCGTGCCGCTGAACATGTCCACGGGGCACGCCTTCACGGCCTTGTACCCTTCCCCGGCAAACAGCTTAAGATCCCTCGCCAGAGTATCCGGGTTGCACGACACATATACGATGCGCGAGGGCGATATCTTGGCGCAGGCTTTGATGAATTCCGGCGTCGTGCCTTCTCGGGGCGGATCAAGGACTACAACGTCAAACATGCCGGAGGCGGCATTCTCGTTCATATACTTCGTCGCATCAGCCTTTACTACCTTAACATTAGTCGCGTTGTTCTTCCTGATATTATGACCGGCATCTGATACTGCCTTGGGGTTAAGTTCAACGCCTGTCACCGACCTGCAGTGATCCGACATACAGATTCCGATCGTGCCCGTCCCGCAGTACGCATCCAAAACGAGATCAGACTTACTTAACGAAGCATATTCGATCGCCTTGGAATAGAGCTTTTGAGCCTGCGCACGGTTGACCTGATAGAACGACTCGGCGCTTATCGAGAACTTCTTCCCGAGAAGCGTGTCGACAATAAACCCGGGGCCATAGACAGTCTCGGACTTGTCACCTAAGATCATGGAATCCGTGCGTCTGTTTATGTTTAAAACTATCGATGTAATCTCGGGGTGCTTCCCGATAAGCGTCTTAACAAAATTCTTTTTGCCGGGAAACATATAATCTCCCAGAACGAGCACCACAAGCATCTGCCCCGTGCCGTCAGCCGTCCTCACAAGGATGCGTCGAAGAAGTCCCTGACCCGTCTTCTCGTTATACACGCTCATGTGGTACCGGTTCGCGATGGAAACTATATCGCGAATTACTTCTGCCGCCGACTCATTCTCAAGCTCATTGCCGCCGCCTTCGATGATGCGGTGTGTCCCGGGCTCATACGTTCCCGCTATGATCCTGCCCTTTTGAACACCGACTGCTGCGTGCACCTTATTTCTGTAGTGATACGGATCATCCGCTCCGATAATGGGCTCGATAGAAGAAACGAGTCCCTCAAGAAGAGACTCGACTCTTTGTTGCTTCTTTGCAAGCTCCTTTTGGTAATTACCTGAGCTTGGCATTATTGACTACTGCGCGAAGCAGCACGGAAGTCGTAACCGAACCTACTCCTCGAGGCACGGGAGTAATGGCATCGACAACTTCTGACACCGATGCGAAGTCGACGTCACCGCACAGCTTCCCTTCCTCATCGACATTCATGCCGACATCGATAACGGTCTGCCCTGCTCGAAAATACGTTGCATCGAGCATCTTCGCCTTACCGGCACATGCCACGACTATATCCGCCCACTGACACTCTGCCTTCAGGTCTTCTGTCTTGGTGTGGCACACCTTGACCGTCGCATTCTCTTTAAGAAGGAGCATCGACACAGGCTTACCGATAACAAGCGACCTTCCGACGACAGTAACTCTTTTGCCTTTGATCTCGATGTTGTGGTGCTTAAGCATCTCTATAACGGCCTCGGCAGTACAAGGCGCGTGACCTTCGCCGGCGCCCGAGAAGATGTCCGCCATATTGGCCTTACCCATACCGTCTACGTCCTTGACGGCACTTATCGTATTAAGGATATTCTTGTCGGTAAGACTCTTAGGCAGAGGACGAAACATGAGGATACCGTCGATCTGCGGGTCTTCATCGGCAGACGCGACAGCGGCATCGAGAACACCCTGTGTCACGTCTTCGGGAAGTTCGATTATCTTTACATTGCACTTCGCGTTCTCGAACCTTTTCTTAAGGCCTCTCTCGTAAGCAAGATCGTCTTCTCTTGCTCCTACTCTTATAACCGCCAGTGTCGGTACGATACCCTTCTGCTTAAGACTTAAGATCTCGGGCTTAAGTGATTCGGTTATCTCATCTGCAACCGGCTTTCCCAGTAATTCCGTCATACAAGAAGACCTCCCTTTACCTCATCGTATGCTTCATCGCAAAGCTTTACCGTTTCCGCAACGAGCGATATCGTCTCTTCGTTAAGCTTGGAAGCGATTTCCCTGTTCTTCATGAGCTTCGTGTTGATATAGACGTTCACAGAAGCACCCTTAACACAGGCGGTGCAAGCCGCAGCCGCAACACCGACATCGCTTATGGCAAGCCTTGACCCCTTCGTCTTAAGTTCAGTTATAAGATCTGCGACCTTCCTCGATGTTCTGACTATCTCCATGGGAGCCACCGCAGCGTCGTAAAGAGCCTTCTCCAAGATCTCGTCTCTGCCGGGCTCTTCCTTCGGTATCGAATAAGCCTTAGACAGCGGCTCGAAAGCCTCGGCATCCTTGTTTATAAGTTCGAGCATCACCTCGTTTAACCTGACGGCCTCATCAATGATGCGCTCGATATCCTGCTGATATTCCGCATATTTCTTCTTGCCGGATGTTAAGTTTCCCACCATCGAACAAAGGGAAGCAGACAGAGCCCCCATAAGAGCGGATGCACCGCCACCGCCCGGTACCGGAGCCGATGAAGAGAGCTGTGTCGTAAACTCGTTAAGACTTAAGTTTTTCATGTATTTTCCTCGTTATTATTATTGCTCCCCTATTATAACATCTGAATCCCGCGAAAAAGGCTGCCGGTCACCCGACAGCCTCTATAAATTATCTCTAACGATAAATTGGATTATCTCCAGATATCCGAAGGATCAGAACCGTAGTCGCCGCTTATAAGAACGGGCTGGTTGATGCCGGGCTGATCGAAGGGGATCGTAGAACTCTCGTTGTAGATCCTGATCTGCGAATTGCCTGCGCAGTGCTCCCAGATCCATCTCGCGTCGTTAGCGTTAAGGATGATGTCTCCGTTTGTAGCGGCTGTTCCGAGCTGGTTATATGCTGATACTGACATCGTATCGTGGTTGCCCTGAACATAGTACCATGCTGTGTGGAACATCGTTGTTCCGTTAATGACTGAAATATACTGATTGTATCTTGTCTGTCCGTTAACTACCTGTGCACCCCATGACGCACCCTTGGAGATATTGAATGTTCCCTGAGGTGTCTCGGAACTCGGTGCACCTGTTGAACATCTCATAGCCATAACGGGGATGTTGTACTGTCCGCCGGGTGTATCCTGAGCATAAACGATGATCGTGTTTGTCTGAAGGTTAAGCGAGAGGAAGTAAGATGTCTGATTTCCGATCAGGCTGCTTACGTTCTGAACGAGTCTGTAGTTATCGTCGAAGTAGTACTTAAGACCGTCGATGAACTTCCATCCCTTTACGGCCTTACCGTTGTTCTCGGGATCGAAGTAATATCTGTAGCCGTCGTACCTCTGCCAGCCCGTGAGCTTGATGCCCTGATCGTTATAGAAGTAGACACCGTCGGATTCACGGGAGAGTCTTCCTGTGTTTGTAGGAGCGGTAGCGGCTGTTGAAGTTGTTGTTGAGGCAGGTGCATTCTGAACAGCAGCGGTTGTGCTCGCATCAGCATTAAGTGTTCCTACTGCGATATTATATGCCTGACAGATCTGAGCATACTCCTGCGAACCTACAAAGCCTGCGAGGATATTGACTCTTGCAGTTCCGCCTGCAAGGAAGTTCAACCAGTACTGAAGTCCTGCGGGGTCGCACTCACGACCGAGGATAACATTGTAAAGAGTCCTTACGTACTGCTCATTGCTTGTGTTAAAGCTTCTGTACTCCGCACTCTCGAAGAAACCGTAAGCGCATGTGGCACCTGTTGTCTCACCGCTTAAGATCCTCGTCTTCCAGTACTCGTAGCCTGCGGCCTCGGATCTTCTGCCGAGTACCATTGTGTACATTCTCTCAACGAACTGTCCGACGTACTCGTCACGCGTCAAAGCGCTGACCGGAGCAGCCTTCGGGATCATGCAAACAAAGCTTGCTATCACCAGGACAGTCGAGATAAACTTGACCAGCTTATTTTTCATAATCTCTCTCCTTTAAAATATTCCTAGAAGTATTCTTAAAGTATTCCTTACAAATAATTCTAACAATACTCTTCAGAGGGACTATTTAAATTAGATTACAAATTGTTTCAATTATGTTACACGTCCGTCGGATCGTGACCGTAGTCTCCGTTGATACGGATAGCGGGAACAGGCTGTGGCCTGTCAAAAGGCGCGGGTTCGTTTGAAGTGAACAGATATACATTAGATGTATTCGCGCAGTTCTCGTAGATCCACCTCGCATCAGCCACACAGAGCCTGATGCAGCCGTGTGAAGCCGGATTTCCAAGGCGGTTATACTGACTTACCGACAAAGAGTCGCGATTGCCGTTCTCGTGATACCAGCATGAATGGAACAGATAGTTGCCGGATATCTGACATGTGTACTGTCCGTATACCCATGATCCGTCATTACCGAGAACGCCCCAGTTGCTTCCTCTTCTTATAGGATATGTTCCTTCTATATTATCGTAGCCGGCTCTCGCGGTTGAGCATACCATGGCCCTTACGGGAATGTTATAAGGACCTCCGGCAGTCTCCTGAGCGTATATCATAACTGTCTGTGTTGCATGATTGACCGTTACATAATAAGAAGATTGACGGCCGATGAGCGAATCGACGTTCTGTACCAATCTGTGATCGGAATCAAAGTAGTACTTAAGACCTCCGATATAAGTCCATCCCGATGCCGCGCGTCCGGTCGCAGGATCGAAGTAATAGCGGTTGCCGTTGATCCTCTGCCAGCCTGTAAGGCGGGTTCCGGATGTGGAATTGAAGTAGAGGTTTCCTTCCTCATCCGTTACCAGATTACCGGGATTACCGATCATGACAACATTGGGATCCATAGGGATCTCGCCCCTGGTAATACCATAGGAATTGCATATGGAAGCATACTCATTGGAGTTAACAAGACCTGCGAGCACATATATCCTCGGCGTGCCTCCTGCGAGGTAGCTTAACCATGTGGAGAGTCCCTCCTGATCTGCCGATCTTCCGAGTATCACCGTATAAAGCGTGCTGATGTACTGCTCATCCGATTTATTCTTAGCCTTGTACTCGTCGCTCTCGAAGAAGCCGATCGCGCAGTCCGCTCCCGTGAGCTGACCGCTCAGTATCCCCTGAGACCAGTAGTTCATACCGTAAGGATCGGATGTCCTTCCGAGTACCTTCGTGTACATTCGTTCAACAAACTGCCCGACATATTCTTCACGGGTCGTGGCGTTTACGGGAACCTTGAATACTGAAAAAAGAACTGTCGCAGTTAGTATCGCGGCCATCGCCCTGAGCACTCTTGTAATCTTCATACGCTCTCCCTTATTGCAACAGGCCGCACCGGACTAACCCGATACGGCCTGCAGTTATTCAATATATTACTCTTGGCAGAAGAACATTAATCTTCAGCATGCGCCTCCGCTGCCCTTGCTTCCGCTTCTGCAGCCGCAGCATCAGCTTCAGCGTTCTTGCGCTCGATCTCGTCGAGATACTCATTATCAAACATAGCAGCATTCTCGGACGAAGGATCGTACTCCTCACCGGTCAATATCTTGCTGTTTGCCTTAACAACAGGAACAGCCGTGATATCTCTGTACTTGGCAACACCTGTACCGGCAGGAATGATAGAACCGATGATAACGTTCTCCTTCAAGCCGATGAGCGGGTCGATCTTGCCCTTAACGGCTGCGTCCGTAAGAACTCTTGCCGTCTCCTGGAAGGATGCGGCGGAGAGGAACGAATCCGTAGCAAGTGATGCCTTCGTGATACCGAGAAGCTGTCTCTTACCTGTAGCAGGCTTAAGACCTTCTTCCTCAGCCTTCTTGTTAGCGGCCTCGAAGTCGAGGATATCAACTGTTGTACCGGTCATGAATGATGTATCACCCGGATCGTCGATACGAACTCTTCTCATCATCTGACGTGTGATGATCTCGATATGCTTATCGTTGATGCTAACACCACCGCTCTTATATGACTTGATGACTTCGCTTACGATGTACTTCTGTACACCTCTCTCGTCCTTGATCCTCATGATATCTGCAGGGTTAACGGCACCGTCTGTAAGCATATCAGCTGCTTCTACGAAGTCACCGTCACGAACCTTCAACGTAGCGGATGTAGGAATTACATACTTGATAGGTGCGACAGGAACCTTCTCGCCCTTCTCATTCTCAATGAACGAATCCGCTGCAGGGATGATCTCGATCTCACGCTTAGCAGCCTCGTTTGTAATGAGATGAACCGTACCGTCGATCTCGGAGATGATAGCTTCTCCCTTAGGCTTTCTGGCCTCGAAGAGCTCCTCGACACGGGGAAGACCCTGTGTGATATCCTCACCGGAGTTAGCGATACCGCCGGAGTGGAACGTTCTCATCGTGAGCTGTGTACCCGGCTCACCGATTGACTGAGCAGCCATGATTCCGACAGCCTCACCGCCTACCGTAGGCAGACCGTTGGCAAGGTTGATACCATAGCACTTTGCACATACACCGTGACGTGAACGGCAGTCGAATACGGATCTGATCTTAACCTTCTTATTGCCTGTAGCCTCGATCCTGTTGGCATCGTCTGAAGAGATGAGCTCATTTCTTCTTACGATGACCTCACCGGTCTGAAGATCCTTGATGTCTTCAGCGGCATAGCGGCCTGTGAGTCTCTCTGCGAGTGACTTGATCACAGTACTCTTATTGTTACTTACGTTGATGATCTCCTTAACCCATGTGAAATCATCCGTACCGCAGTCTTCCTCGGAAATGATGATCTCCTGAGCAACGTCAACAAGTCTTCTTGTAAGGTAACCGGAGTCAGCCGTCTTAAGAGCCGTATCGGACAATGCCTTACGGGCACCGTGTGAAGAGATAAAGAACTCGAGAACGTTCATACCTTCACGGAGGTTGGATCTGATAGGAATCTCGAGAGTATTACCCTGAGTATCCTCCATGTTACCTCTCATACCTGCGAGCTGCTTGATCTGGTTATCGTTACCACGGGCACCGGACGAGGACATCATCTTGATAGAGTTGTCAGCCTTAAGGTTGGACTTCAACTGTTCCGTGATATCGTCTGTCGTCTTCTGCCAGATCTTAACGACTTCCTTATAACGCTCAGGCTCTGTAAGGAATCCTCTGTCGTACTTGTTCTTTACGAACTCGACTTTCTTGTCTGCTTCCTCGAGGAGTTTCTCCTTAACGTCAGGGATGATCATGTCTCCTACACCGATAGAGATACCGGATACCGTGGAGTACTTGTAACCCATGGCCTTAACGCTGTCGAGGAATGTTACTGTCTTTGCGGCGCCGTTGATCCTGATGCATCTGGCGATGATATCGCCGAGCTGCTTCTTACCGATCTGGAAGTCGCACTCGAGTGCGAACTCATTCTCGGGGTTTGTTCTGTCAACATAACCTAAGTTCTGAGGAACGATCTCGTTAAAGAGGAAACGTCCGTATGAAGAATAAACTATCTTACTTCTTGTCTGTCCGTCTACTTCCTTTGTAAGTCTGACGCCGCACTTTGTCTGGAGCTCAATGTCTCTGTTTGTATAAGCCATTGTTGCTTCGTCAAGTGAGGAGAATACCATTCCGTCACCCTTACATGTGGATCTGTCCATAGTCTCGTCACGCTGCATCGTAAGGTAGTAGCAGCCGAGGATCATGTCCTGTGTAGGAACAGTAACAGGATTACCGTCCTGAGGCTTCAGGAGGTTGTTCGTGTGGAGCATGAGGAATCTCGCCTCAGCCTGTGCCTCTGCTGACAGAGGTACGTGAACAGCCA
>DJYK01000005.1:10016-10217 GCA_002450095.1 Mageeibacillus sp. UBA6980
GGCTCGAAAGCCTGGATACCGAGTCTGTGGAGCGTAGGAGCTCTGTTAAGAAGAACGGGGTGATCCTTGATGATATCTTCGAGGATATCCCATACTGCGGGATCCCATCTCTCAACCATTCTCTTACCGGTCTTGATGTTGGAAGTCTTGCCCTCCTCTACAAGTCTCTTGATAACAAAAGGCTTGAAGAGCTCGAGAGCC
>DJYK01000034.1 GCA_002450095.1 Mageeibacillus sp. UBA6980
ATGAAGGGTGATAAGGTTGTCGATTCCTTGTAAACAGTCTCCAATTTTAGTTTGTTCTTCTATATCTTGGGGTATTGATACAACTGCATTATTCACTGAATCTGAATTTATGGATTCGAACGTAGAACCGGCAGCCAACTTCTTCCAGTAACCATTCTCATCCATTTTTACAAGAGTCTGATACAGAAATTCATTTCCTTTTATTCCAGCCACTCCACGCCCAAGCACAACATTATAGGCGGTTTTACCCATTGCTCCAGCAGGTGCTCTGACGCTCATAATTAAATCACCTGCATCCGCTGTCTTTGTTTTTTGAGTTGTCCATATTCTTGGAGATACCCACCCGTCTTTCAAATCTGCATTTCCTTGAACAAGGATATATGTACTAGGCGTGTCACTATATGTAGAGCCGTCTGGTGATTGCCCCATAGTTATCTGAGCAATATCAGACAACTTACGCTGTTCCCAAGTAGCCGTATTAAGTGATGTAAACGGACTAAAATTGAATGTGATAGTACTGGTTTGGATGTGATTATACTTACACTGATGAAGGGTGATAAGGTTGTCGATTCCTTCAAAGAACTCGCCGATCTTTTCTTGCTCAGGCAAACCTGGCATCGTAAAGCCTGTTTTCAGGAAGTTGTCATTATAAAGTCTTTGAATTGTACTTCCTTCAATTCCGTCCCACTTCACGGTTGGATATAGAACCTTTAGGAATTTGTTACTAACAGACTTATCATGTGAAAGCCAAACGATATTAGAATCCTGAAAATATGCTTCTTCGCCTTTATATTCAACGATTCTGCCTATTGTCCCAGATGCGGATAACAAGATTGCACCTGGTTCTGGATATGAGAACTTTGCTTTATATTCTTCAAATAGCGGTCTGCTAATGAATGCATCCGGTGAGCTTCCAAAGGTTCCTATTTTATAAAATGGGATCTCACCTTCTGTTGCCGTTTCTTCTTTGAAGATACGTTTGCACATGGATACAGATCCAATATCACCAAACTTACGCTGTTCCCAGGTGTGTTTGCTTTGTAATGATATAATAAAAATGAATTAAATGTATAGCATTAATATGAGGTGCGTAGAATGGCATTGAGTAAGAAACTCGAGATTATTTATCATAATGGGCAACCTGATGGTATCAGGTCTTTGAGAAGACACCTTTCAACTATGACAACATATATAATTCCTCGCACGATGTTATCTGAGGCAAAAGGGTTATCCGGGGTAGCCAGACCTGGGATTTATTATTTGATTAATGAAGACACGGATAACAATATTGCTCAGATTTATATCGGTCAAACGAGAAACGGAATTACACGATTAGACGATCATAACCGATCTAAAGACTTCTGGAATAAAGCTATTCTCTTCTTGGCAGATAAAAAGACTTTCTCGTTGGATATTATAAGCGGACTTGAAGAATATGCGATAATTAAAGCAAATGAGTCAAAAAGGTATCGTGTAGAAAACAAGGCAAATCCCAAGTATGAGATTGACGAATATGATCTAGCTTCTATAGAAGAAATCTATGACGAGATTAAGTTCATAATGGCAACACAAGGGTATAAACTCGATAATTCTGTTGAGAGTACTAGTTCAGCAGAAATCCTTCATACGACACAAAATGGTATCAAGGGTCTTGGTATATATGCCGGTGATAAGTTTGATGTATTAGAAGGTTCAGAGATAAATATGAACAAATCTGTAAAACTCTCTAAATACAACCGACAACGAGAAGAACTCCTGTCAAGTGGCGGAATCGAACGTGAAGGTGACAGGTATATCCTTAAAAATACGATTTCTTTCAAATCTCCAAGCGGCGCAAGTGATTTTGTTTTAGGTGGTTCTACTAATGGTTGGATTGAGTGGAAGAATTCAGAGGATAAGACATTGAGTGAACTATATCGAAAAGAATAGATAATCACAAAAGCAAATAATCCATTTAAATGTGCTTTTTATAAATGAGTACAGAATAAGCCGACGGAATATGAGTTTTCCGCCGGCGTTTTTGTTATTCTTGGTTGTTATCTGTATCGATCCTGTGCCATTCATCGAAGCTGATCATCCTGACGATCGCGGTGTGGCAGATGTAATCGTCTTCGCCTGATATATATTTGTCGTAATCTATGTGAGGGCTGGCTGCTGTCGGAGAATTGAATGACAGGCTCCATATTAGATTGGAGACGTAGCCTATGGTGTTGTCTTCGTTGAGCCCGTAGAACAGATGGTGCGAAAGATCTGTCGGATCCCTGCCGTCTAATGCTTTGAATCCTTCTTCCTGTGCTTGAGACAGGAATCTTTCCTGTGTCTGTTCATCCTTGCAGTAGATCCATACCTTTGGGTTGTTCCGGGTTAGTGTCTGTAATGTACGCATATGTCACTCCTATTGGTTTATTCCTTAAAGAGTGAACATAATACCCATCGTTCAAGCCTTAGCACCTTGCTTATGCAGGTTGCTGTGCGGTCAACGAGCTTGTCTCTCGCGCACTCTTTATAGGTAACTTTATTGTAAGCCGTGATCGGTTTTTCCGTCAATAAAACATAGTCCCATTAACGGGACTATAGTTGTCGGTTAAGCAATGTATGGTGGAGAGTTTGTTGATAATATTATTGTTGATTATAATGTGAGTATGCTTCAAGTCTATAAAACACATATCAGAGAAGGTATTAAAAATGAAACATCTTAAGGTTATTTGCACAACACTAATATGCTGTATGGTTCTGTTAACAGGATGTTCGCCTGAGAGCGGTTCCGATCAGTCCGTTATAGTATCCGATCTTCACGCGGCACATCAGGAGGTGACCGAGTCTCCCGCTTGGGTTCAGGCCTTGCCGCAGGCCCAGGATGAGAGTGTTGATCAGATGTTTATCGTATCGGCGATGAGCGAGACGACAACCACTGCTTATATCACGATGCACGAGCGCGATGAGAACGGTAATTGGGTGCAGATCTTATCAACACCCGGATTTATCGGCAGAAACGGATTATGTCCGGATGAGGATCACGTGGAGGGATGCGGTCAGACTCCTGTCGGAGAGTACGGCTTTAACTATGCCTTCGGTATAGCTCCGGATCCCGGTTGTGCGATTCCGTACGTTCAGGTCGATGATTCGTATTATTGGTCAGGCGATCAGAATGAAGGCATGCATTATAACGAGATGGTAACGATAGATGAATACCCGCAGCTTGATGTGGATAACAGCGAGCATATCGTGGATTATGAGTATGAATATCAGTATTGTCTCAATATCAGCTTTAATGATGATGCTACTCCGAATAAGGGATCGGCGATATTCCTGCATTGCTTTGGACTTAAGAAGCCTCAGACCGGCGGATGCGTTGCGGTGCCTGAGTACATCATGGTTCAGATCATGCAAAACGTTGATCCCGACTGCGTTGTTATTATCGATACGATGGAAAATCTCGGGGCCGAGTTCTGAGATAAGTTGAGACTTAAAAAGATTTGTGACTGTGATCTTATGGCGAAAAGAATAATAACTGATACAAGAAGATTAATTGCAGGGGCTGTCATTACTTTATTTGGGACTTTGTTCCTAACGGCCTGCGTTGCCAAGACAAGTTTCTTTGAACAGAAGCAACTTGTTATTACGCCGCAAGGTGAGGTAACGATAAACACAACCGCAACTGACAAAGACGGCAATACCGTAGATGTAGCCGAACCTGTCAATGTCGATATCAGCGAACGCGCCGATCAGCCGGGGCAGAAGGTGGTCGAAGCGACTTTCGAGATGGATATGACTGTTGTTCCCGAAGGATACAACCTTTCATCCTGGCAGCTTGCTTTTGACAGGTATACGGGTATCTCATTTGAATACTATGATCCTGAAGGTGAGCAGGAGCAGCCGAGTCCGGTCTCATTTGAGTATAACGGTCAACAGATAGAAGTACAGATGGGTTACAGTACGGAATATGACGAGGAGACCGGCATACTGACTGTAGTGATATATGTCGTATGTCCTGAGGATTATGACGGAACGGTTTTTCAGATCGGATATTCCGATCCTTCGATCGATGAAGCTGATGCCGATTGGCCTTATTCGGAGAGGCTTTATACTATCGATGAGTTACCGGGCTTTGATTCCAACGGACATGAATACTTTTACTTTTGCTGATGTTTGTTAATGACGACAGATCCTATTACCACCCTCTTTTAATATCCTTGCGGTTATCAGAGGAGAGGCAAAGTACAGATTGGGAGATCGATGATGGAAGTTTTTTCTCGTGAAGTCCCGGCACCGGGCAAGATAGTCAGACATTTTAAAAGAGAGTTGGAGCATGAAGGTAATATGTACCTTTATGAGATAGTGGGTGTCGCACATCACTCGGAGACGAATGAGGATCTTATGGTGTACCGTGCTCTCTACGGTGAAGGCAAGATGTGCGCGAGACCTCTGGCGATGTTCATGAGCGAGGTCGATCACGAGAAGTATCCTGATATCAAACAGAAGTACAGATTTGAAGTTACCGATGAGGAGGTTTGATAATGTATAACGTAAAAGAAGTAGTGCCTGATATATGGTGGGTGGGAGCATCCGATCGCAGGATAGAGTTGTTTGAGAATGTGTATCCTGTTCCTGACGGAATGTCCTATAACAGTTATGTGATCCTGGATTCCAAGACCTGTCTTATGGACGGCGTCGATGATTCGGTAACAAGGCAGTTCATGGATAATCTCGAGCATGTGCTCGCGGGGCGCACTCTGGACTACATGGTGGTCCAGCACATGGAGCCCGATCACTGTTCCGCGATACCGATGCTCCTCGATCGTTTCCCTTCGCTTAAGATCGTGGGCTCAGCCAAGGCTGTGCAGATGATATCTTCGTTCTACCACATTGATGTGGATGCCGTGATCATCAAGGAAGGAGACACGCTCGAATTGGGTTCGCATACTCTTAATTTCGTCGCTGCTCCGATGGTGCATTGGCCTGAGGTAATGGTGACGTTCGATTCTCTGTCAGGTTCCCTGTTCTCTGCCGATGCGTTCGGCTCGTTCGGTGCGGTCGGCGGCAATCTTTATGCGGATGAAGTTAACTGGGAGCGTGACTGGGCTGATGAGGCCAGACGCTACTATGTAAATATCGTCGGTAAGTACGGGGCACAGGTTACGGCTCTTCTTAAGAAGGCATCGGCTCTTGATATCAAGAATATACTTCCTTTGCACGGTCACGTGTGGCGCAAGGATCTGTCGACAATTACGGACCGCTATGCAAAGTGGGCTTCCTATACCCCTGAGAAGTCTTCGGTTGCCATATTCTACGGTTCCGTCTACGGCAATACCGCGAATGCTGCCGAGATACTCGCCATGAAGTTAGGCGACTTAGGCGTATCGGACGTTCGGGTTTACGATGTGTCCAAGACGGATACTTCGGAACTGGTGTCGCGCGCTTTCGAGTATTCGACTCTGGTGTTCATGAGTGCGACCTATAACGCCGAGATATTTGACCCGATGCATGCGTTCCTTACGGATCTTAAGAATCACAACCTGTCGGGACGTAAGACGGGTCTTGTCGAGAACGGATCGTGGGCACCGATGGCAAATAAGAAGATGGCTGAGATAATTTCCTCCATGAAGAACATGGAGATTGTAGAGCCTTCGGTCTCGCTTATGTCGTCTGTTGATGAGAGTTCTCTTGACGCCCTGTCTTCGCTTGCCCAAGCTCTGGTCTAATCCGGGACCGGGATCGTTATGAGGAAGGCCTTGTTGTATTCGTCACCTAAGCGGTAGCGGTTGATGTCCGGCTTCTGTGTCAGTTTGATCCTGAAGCCGTGAAGTTCCGTTACCTTCTTTACTATCGAGAGTCCGAGCCCGCTTCCTCCTTTGGTCTGCCTGGACTCGTCTCCCGTAACGAACGGCTCGAAAATCTTTCCGGCAAGATCTTCGGGGATCACATTTCCCGTGTCCGCAACGAAAATCTTAAGTTCGTCTCCGTCGGGGCGGAGGACCGCTTTGATCTTCGTCCCTTTCCCGTTATGACGGACTGCATTTGTCAGAAGGTTGTTGAAGACTCGTGACATCTGTAACTTATCGAGACTTAAGAGGATCTTGTCCTCGGGGATGTCGATATCGAGTTCATCTCCCGCGTCCTCGATGTCCTTGTAGTTTGAAGCGATTATTTCCCGAAGTTCCTCGCAGATGTCGACTTCGGTCTTATTCAGGGTGACACCGTCGCTGTTTATCTTTGTATAGTCGAAAAGCAGGTTGATTATCTCGTTCATCCGTAAGGTCTTGGTCCTTATGGCTTCGAGATACTCGTGCTGTTGATCTTCTTTTACCATTCCGTCGGATAAGGCCTGCGCATAGCCCGTGACCGTGGTCATGGGGGTCTTAAGGTCGTGTGCTATGTCGGAGATAAGAAGGTATTTTCTGCGCTCGTTCTCTTTTTGTATGTTGACGAACTCCTCTTCCGATATCTTAAGTTCTCTCGTAACTCCCCTTGTAAAGGAGTATGCTCCGATAACAAAAGGCGCGAGCAGGAAAGCGATTATCACGATGATGATGGTTAACCACATCAGCTTTCCGGACACACCGATCCTGATAAGGAGCGGGAGAAGGATCCTTATTATAAAAGTGATCATGAAGAACTCTGCGGCGCTTATTCCCAGAAGCGTCCAGAAGAATCTCCAAATAACAAATTGTCTTATGTGTTTCTCGTTATGCATCAGGTGTTTCCAGTCTGTAGCCTAATCCCCTGAGTGTCTTGATGTATCTTGACGGATCGGGATCGAGTTTGGTCCGAAGCTTGCTTATCGCGACCATGATGTTGTTATCGGCTATTATGTATTCATCTCCCCAGGCATATTCGTAGATCTGCTGCTTGGTATAGACCTTGCCGGGATTACGCATCATAAGTTCCATGATCTTATACTCTACAGAGGTAAGTTCCAGAGGTCTTCCGTCCTTGGTAAGAAGGCAGGATGATGTGTTAAGTGTAAGGTCGGCGCAGGTGAGCAATTCGTCTTCCTTAACGCTTCCGCCGAGATCGTAGAACCTTCTTAAAGCGGATTTTACTCTTGCCGTAACTTCCAGAGGATTAAACGGCTTTGTGATGTAATCGTCTGCTCCGAGGTTAAGCCCAAGGATGCGCTCGGCGTCGCCGGTCTTTGCCGAGATCACCATGATCGGGATGTTGCTCTCCTGTCTTAGTTTTTGCATGACTTGGAGGCCGTCCAATCCCGGCATCATGATATCGAGAAGAAGGAGGTCAGGCGATTTGGTCCTTACGGCTTCGAGTGTCTTAAGTCCGTCTTCTGCTTCTATAACGGTGAATGATTCGTTCTCGAGATAGAGTCTTAGAAGATTTCTGATCTCGGCTTCATCGTCAGCTATCAATATCTTGTAGCTCATATCGTTCTCCTTGAAGTAAATAAGAGCAGCCGGCAGGTGTTTCTGCCGACTGCTTTACTATATCATATCCCTTATGCTTTTATCGTGTTCATCAGGCTGTAGTAACTTCGGTATCGTTTGCAGAACCGTATCTTATAGCCTCATAGAGGGCTGCATCGGCGGAACCCTTGTAAGGGTTAACGAAGAAGATTCCGAGGATACCGCAGGTAAGTGCCGAGAGGATGCTCCATCCGATGAATGAGAGGTCATATACGAATGCATTCCACTTGTTGCCTGTCATGAGATCCTTGCTGAGCTTAAATGCTTCCTTGTAATCCATATCGGGGTTCTCGGAAAGGATATAAGGGATGAGCCTGTACTCGTATGATTTGATGATACCCGGGATGAAAAAGAGCAATGACCACAGGAATGTGAAGAGCATTCTTAAGAACATGGTCTTAACGACATTCAGATAGTGGTTATCGAATGCGAAAACAATATTCGAGAGATTCGCGGGCTCATCGAGGTTCTTTCTGAAGAAGCGCTTACATCCGAGTTCGATCGGGCTTATCAGGAACGCTCTGATCGTGAATGAGATCACGAGGATAACGAGCGAGGCTATGAATGCAATGATAAAGATAACTGTCATTGCTGCAATGATCGCGCCTGTGCTTATTCCGAAACTGTTGTTATTGATCGTGATTCCGGATGCATCGATCGTATGAGTTCCTTCCTCATCCGTTACCGTTAAGACACCGTTCTCATAAGATACCGAGCCGTCACTGCCATTTGCGTGGAAGGTTCCGTCGGACATATCGAAAGAGCCGTCTTCACTGTCGACTGTGATTCTCTCTCCGTTGACCGTGATCGTGTTGTTATCTTCATCTATATAGACGCCGCTGTCTTCTAAGTCTGCAACATCCTCAATACCGAACATATCGTCTCCCCGGAATGCTACCGTAGAGGTAGGTCCTCCGATGCCGGCACCTGACCCGAAGGCGGCGCCCCCTCCGATAACTGCAATGATGAGTCCTGCCAGTACGCACTTCCAATAGTTGTTCTTCATGGAAGCCTTACCTTTTTCCTTTACGTCTTTTCTAATCCACATATTCACGTCCTCCGTTTGTGTTTATGGCTTTATTGTAGACCGTGAATCTTAACGGAAGAATCGACTTACCTTAACTTTACCTTAACTATGCCTGATGTTTTGTTAATCTTCGACAAAGCCTTATATATAGTAATTAAGCTCTTAACTTGTTAAACTTTGGGCGTTGGAGAAATGGAAAAGTAAAAGGGAAAGAAGAAGGGATAACAATGGCTACGGCACAGGAAGATTATATTAAAGCCAGAAAGCTCGGTATCAAGGAATACCAGAAAGCGTTGAGCGAAGGAAGATATACATATCTTCCGGCGCTTGATCATATGCTCGAGAAGAGGACTACACTTAATGAGGTTCCCGTAGGGACTATCGAGATCCCACTCTCGCTTGTCGTTGGAACGGTTACCGAAGGAAGACAGGATGCTTTCGCGAGGAACTACATGCCTTTGCTCGACCCTACGACGGAGTTCGGAACGAAGTGGATAAGTCTCATGGACTATCAGACCGAGCACGGCATTACGGATGCGATCAAGGTCATAGAGTTCCTTGGCAAGTTCTATGTGTTGGAGGGCAATAAGCGTGTCTCCGTTATGAAATATCTCGAGCAGCCTACGATCCTCGCAGACGTTACGCGCGTAATGCCTCCTCAAAGCGAAGAGGAGACTAAGGAAGTCAAGATATATAATGAGTTCCTTAAATTCTTTAAATGTACGTCTATGTACAATATAACGTTCACCGAAGAAGGTTCTTATCAGAAACTCGCGACGATAGCGGGACAGAATCTTGAGGATGCCTGGAGTGAGGAAGCGATCGATGATCTGAGATCCGCTTTTATCAATTTCTCGAATGTCTATCTTACGACGGGCGGTAAGGCATATACGACGATAACGCCGGGCGATGCGTTCCTTGTATATCTCGATATGTATAAATACGACAGCCTTAAGATCCCGGTACCCGAGGAGATCAAGAAGAACCTGAGCCTTATTTGGAAAGAGATAAGGATCAGGGCGAACGGCAATCAGATAGTGTTCTCGGAGGAGCCTCAGCTTCAGAAGAAGACGGTCATCCCGATAATAGATAACATAATGAAGAAGAGCTATACGGAGCAGAACCCTCTGAAGGTCCTCTTCATATACGACGGCGATATAACCAGATCGCGATGGATCAACGGGCATGAGAAGGGACGACTCGAGCTGGAGGATAAGTTCCCGGGCATAGTCAAGACTTTGGCATGTGACTGTAAGGATACGGAAGAGGAATTCGCCGAAGCGGTCGATGCGGCTGCAGAGGATGGTGCGGATCTTATAATAACGACTTCTCCGGTTCAGATGGAACATGCTCTCAAGGCCGCGGTCAAGTATCCGAAGATCAAGTTTCTTAACTGTTCCGTACATCTGTCGCATGAGGCGGTAAGAACGTATTACGGGCGTATGTATGAGGCGAAGTTCCTTCTAGGAATGATCGCCGCGACTATATCGAAGGATCACCGCATCGGCTATGTTTCCACTTATCCGATCTGCGGAAACGTCGCGAATATAAATGCCTTCGCGATAGGCGCATCCCTTGTAGATCCCGAGGCCAAGGTGTTCCTTACGTGGTCTTGCCTTAAGGAGGAATACTGGAGGGAATACGTTCGCGAGAATCACTTCAGCGTCGTATCGGGACCTGACCTTATCAAGCCTAAGAACGCGGATAACGAATACGGACTCTACACGATAGGTGAGGACGGTACGATCGTTAATATCGCTTCTCCCGTCTGGAACTGGGGTAAGTACTACGAGCTGATAGTCCAGACTATACTGAACGACGCCTGGGACGCAGAGTCGGCTAACATCAAGGACAGTGCGATCAACTACTGGTGGGGCATGAGTTCAGGAGTCATCGATATATTCCAAAGTGATGCTCTGCCGTACAGCACGGTCAAACTCGTATCCATAATTCGCAAGGCCATAATGGCTGATGTCTTAAATCCCTTCGAAGGGGAGTTAAGGTCGCAGGACGGGATAGTGAAGGAAGCTTTGAGCCCGAAGCTGTCCAATGAAGAGATCATCAATATGAACTGGCTGTGCGACAACGTTGTCGGAACGATACCTACGTTCTCCGAACTTACGGAATCTGCTCAGAAGACGGTTGAGGCAAACGGAATGCCTATTGTAAAGATGGAGAAGCCCGAGTCGTGAAGATCCTAGCCGTAGCCGATGTTGAGGATAAGCTCCTCTATGATTACTTCAAAAAAGAGCGCACCGAAGGTGTGGAACTCATTGTCGGATGCGGCGACTTAAGAGCGGATTATATGGATTTTCTCATGACCATGGTAAATGTGCCGATGATCTATGTCAGAGGCAACCATGATGACCTTCTTATCGAGAAACCGCCGCTCGGAGCAGTCTGTATAGAAGACCGGGTATATAAGTATAACGGCGTAACGTTTATGGGACTCGGCGGCTCGATGCGTTACCGGGATGACGGTCTGAATATGTATACGGAACACGAGATGGGATGGCGCACATTTAAGATGGCTCCTAAGGTCATGTTCCGGGGAGGCGTGGATGTCCTTGTAACTCATTCGCCCGCCAAAGGCTACGGTGATCTTGAAGACCTCCCTCACCGCGGATACGATTGCTTCAATAAAGTGCTTGATAAGTATCATCCCAAATACATGATCCACGGTCATGTACATATGAATTACGGCCGGATCCAAAAGGAGTACGACCACCCCTCCGGCACGAAGATAATCAATGCTTACGGTTACCGCATAATCGACGTCTGATGATCATCTTAACCGGTTTTCTATAAGAGCATCGAACGATTCGGTGTTGAACGGCACGTCGTCGGTCTCCATCGTAAAGAAGAGCTTATCGCCCTGGACGATCCCGTTCAGGGCGTATTCGTTTATCTTATCGATATTATCCGCCGCGTATTTCCGATCGCCCATCTTACCTAAGTGTTCAAGATATACTTCCTGCCGGTCACTCATCCTGAGTATCGTGAAATCCGGGTGAAAGGTCTTATTCCTCAGCTGAAGCGGATATTCGTATCTGTAGGGGATACCCTTCTCGTTAAGGCGGTTGGCGATCAGAAGTTCCGACTTGGATCTTACATGTTCGCCTCTGTTCGTTACATATACCGCATCTTCCGAATGAAATCTCCACGGCTCATATGACACGCCCTGCCACAGTTTTGCATACTCGTCATCCGGATACTCCATAGGTCTTATTAACGCTTTTCTGTCATCGCTTAAGTTCTCGTATATATTCTCGAATGTTTTTCCCGGGAATCTGTTTATGAGCGTATCCCAAAGTTTTATTTCTTCCTTCGCCGCCCTTACTACCGCAAGATAATAAGACTTATGCGCAAGCCTGTTTATAAGAGTCTTGCCTTCCTTCGACTTCTTGTCGATGTTGACTTTCTTGGCGTCTTTGCCTTTGACCCAATGATAATCGGTTGAATTACTTCGTCTTTGAAGTGCCAGCGTCCCGTCCGGCGATCCTTCCAATCTTTTAAGGGCAAAGTCTGTTACCTTTATAAGATAGTTTCGTCGCGCGCAGATCGCCTGCATTAGAAACTTAATCCTCATAATGATCTATCTCCTTATTCGATTGTAATTATAGATGGTGAGGGGGTCAGATGGTAGTAAATCGTGAAAAATGGGAAAAATACACCATTTTGGAACATAAAAATGTTACAAAATAAGGGTTTGAGACACTTTGGTGACATTTTTTGGGGAAAGATGGTATCATTACCAAGATAATCGCTTTTATGTAACATTTTGAAGCATTAATATGTTACCGGATAAGGGTTTTGATGGTTTTTATACCATCGAATATGAAACGACAAAAATAATGCTTGCAAATGCAAAAATAACAAGGTATAATCGCTAAGCACGTTTGAAAAACTATATACCTACATGAGATGGAGGTGGAAAATATATGGCACATCCTAAGAGAAAATGGTCGAAGGCAAGAACATCTAGTCACAGAAGCATGTGGAAGCTTTCTGTTCCGGGTTTTGTAGAGTGCCCGCAGTGTCATCAGAAGATGCTTCGCCGTACAGTTTGCAAGAACTGTGGATATCTTGATGGTAGAGCTGTTGTGACAGTAGGCGAAGAAGAGTAATTCTTCGGAAGTTAAACAGACTTGGATCGGGCGGTGTTGATGAATTAACACCGCCTTTATTTTGGCTTAAGGCCGGGAGACCCGATTTATGAGTAAACCAACCGTAGCGATCGTCGGACGTCCGAATGTAGGTAAGTCCTCTTTGTTCAATACTTTATACGGTGAACGTATATCGATAGTTCATGATACCCCGGGAGTTACGAGGGATCGTATATATGCGACTGCGGTATGGCGCGAGCGTGAGTTCGTGATGATCGATACGGGCGGAATCGAGCCGTCGAACGACGATATCATTCTTCAGGGAATGAGGGCACAGGCTGAAGTGGCGATCGCGACCGCCGATGTTATCGTATTTATGGTGGATCTTAAATCCGGAATGACGGCAGCCGATAAGGAGATCGCATCGATGCTCAGGAAGTCCGGTAAGCCGATCGTTATCGCGGTCAATAAATCGGATAAGGTCGGAGAGCCGCCCGCCGAGATGTACGAGTTCTATAATCTCGGACTCGGAGACAGCGATATCATCCCAATCTCGGCAGCACACAGACTCGGCATAGGCGATCTTCTCGATAAGATATTCGAGTATTTCCCGAACCCCGGAGAAGGCGATGAGGATGAGAGCAGGATAAGAGTCGCTCTTATAGGAAGACCTAATGCGGGCAAGTCTTCGCTTACGAACAGGATGAGCGGATCAGACAGAAGTATAGTTTCCGATATCGCCGGTACGACAAGAGATGCCGTCGATGTCATGATAGACAATAAGTTCGGTAAGTTCGTTCTCGTTGATACGGCAGGTATGAGGAAGAAGAGCCGTATCGAGGACAGCGTAGAGAAGTATTCGATGGTAAGGGCTCTGCAGGCCGTTGATAAGGCTGATGTATGCGTCATAATGATCGATGCTTCCGTCGGTATAACGGAACAGGATACGAGAGTCGCGGGTGTCGCACACGACAGCGGCAAGGCATCGATCATCGTTATAAATAAGTGGGATCTGATCGATAAAGAGACGGGAACGCTCGAGGCTATGACCCGGATGGTCAGGGAGAGGTTCTCGTTCATGGATTATGCTCCGATATTGTTCATTTCCGCGAAGACGGGTCAGAGGGTAGATAAGCTCTGGGAAGCGATAGTTAAGGCCGAGGAGTCTTCATCCAAAAGACTTACAACTGGTGTATTCAATGATATGCTCACCGAAGCCGTCGCGATGGTGCCTACACCTCAGGATAAGGGTAAGCATCTTAAGATCTATTACGGTACGCAGGTGGCGGTCAAACCTCCGACGTTCGCACTGTTCGTTAACGACATCAATCTGTCTCATTTCTCCTACGAGAGGTACATCGAGAATCAGATAAGAAGAAATTTCGGATTCGAGGGGACGCCGATAAGGATTTTATTGCGTAATAAGAAGGGCGAACAGACCTGATTATTTGTGCAAATAGCCGTATATGTAAAACGAACGGTTAGTAGCAAAATAGTAAAGGCAAAAATAAGCGTATTTTATATTAATCGGAGAGTCACTATTTATGAAGATCGAGAATTTGAGGAATATCGCCATCATCGCGCATGTTGACCACGGTAAGACGACAATCGTAGATTCCATGCTTAAGCAGGCGGGTATCTACCGCGAGAACGAGCAGATCGTCGAGCAGGTCATGGACAGCAACGACCTCGAGAGAGAAAGAGGTATCACGATCCTCGCGAAGAATACCGCGATCGATTACAAGGGTATAAGGATCAATGTCGTTGATACTCCCGGACACGCAGACTTCGGCGGTGAAGTCGAGCGAGTACTTAAGATGGTAGATGCGGTACTTCTCGTAGTCGATGCGTTTGACGGCCCGATGCCTCAGACAAGATTCGTTCTTCACAAGGCTCTCGAGTTAGGATTAAGACCTATAGTCTGCATCAATAAGATCGACAGACCTGACGCAAGACCTCTGCAGGTCGTTGATATGGTCCTCGATCTGTTCATCGAGCTCGGTGCGGATGAGGATCAGCTCGATTTCCCTATAGTATATTCATCCGGTAAGACGGGCGTTGCCTGCCTTGACCTTAAGGATTATGAGTCCGGTGCTGCCACTGATTTCTGCCCGGTCCTCGATACCATCGTAGAATACACACCCTGCCCCGAAGGTGACCCTGACGCGCCGATGCAGCTTCTCGTATCCAACATCGACTCCGATCCTTATATCGGAAGGATCGCGATCGGAAGAGTCGAGAGAGGTACGGTCAGGCAGGGCGAGAATGTCGTCGTTGTTAATATAGAGCAGGAAGGCAAGAGATCTGCAAGGATCGTTAAGCTTCTGAGATTCAGCGGACTCGGAAGACAGGAAGTAAGCGAAGCATCGATCGGTGAGATCGTCTGCGTTGCAGGTATCCCCGATATCGGAATCGGAGATACGCTCTGTGACAGCAGCACACCTGAGGCCTTGCCGTTCGTTAAGATAGACGAGCCTACGATCGCCATGACTTTCTCGGTTAACGATTCGCCTTTCGCAGGTCAGGAAGGTAAGTTCGTAACAAGCCGTCACTTAAGAGACAGGCTCTTCAAGGAGATCGAGACCAATGTCTCCATGAGAGTCGAAGAGACCGATACTACCGAATCGTTCATCGTTAAGGGAAGAGGAGAACTTCATCTTTCCATCCTCATCGAAGAGATGAGAAGAGAGGGATATGAGCTCCAGGTAAGTAAGCCTAAGGTCATCATGAAGGAGATCGACGGTGTCCTCTGCGAGCCTTACGAGGATCTTGTTATCGACGTTCCCGAGGAGTTCGTCGGTGCCGTAATCGAGAAGCTCGGAAGCCGTAAGGCCGAGATGAAGAACATGCTCCCTCCGTCAAAGGGATACACCAGACTTGAGTTCAATATTCCGAGCCGCGGACTTATCGGATATCGTACCGAGTTTTTGACCGACACTAAGGGCAATGGTATAATGAACAGCATAATCAGCGGCTATGAGCCCGTTGCGGGACAGATCGCGACACGTTCACACGGCGTCCTCGTAGCGTTCGAGAGCGGTACGGCGATGACCTACGGACTTTTCAACGCACAGGACAGAGGAAACCTCCTCATAGGTGCCGGCACAGAGGTTTACGAAGGTATGATCGTCGGCATTAACCCGAAGCCTGATGATATCACCGTAAACGTTTGTAAGAAGAAGCACGTTACGAATATGCGTGCAGCCGGAAGTGATGATGCTATGCGTCTCACGCCTCCTCTTAATTTCAGTCTTGAACAGTGTCTCGAATTTGTCGAGGACGATGAGCTTTGTGAGGTAACTCCCAAGAGCATCAGACTTCGTAAGAAGATCCTCAATACCGACCAGCGTCTCAAGGCCGAAGCTAAGAAGAAAGATGCTGTCAAAGAAACTTAAGATCGTAATCAATATACTTGTAGTCCTGCTATTGCTCGTGGCTTTCGCGATCATGGGTGTATATGTCGGCTACAATTATGTACTCTCACAGGAAGAAAGGTTCACCGCACTCGAGGCGGGGATAGAAGACGGCTCCTTTAAGGTTGACATGAATACCGAGGGAGCCATTCCTTTTGTCATAAATACGGGTGATATGACCTCGGATATAGCAGACCAGCTGTTCGAGTTAGGTCTTATCGATAACACGTTCATGTTCTCGCTCCTGTCGAAGGTAAACGGTTTTGACGGTGCTTACCAGGCAGGTACACACTACCTTCTTGACGGTCTCGATTACGATGAGATCATGTTCCTTCTGACGCAGAAATCGGAGAGCGTAATGGTAACGTTCCCGGAAGGTCTTACATATGAAGAGATGAAGACCAGGCTTCATGAGGCCGGTCTTACCTTCTCCGATGCCGAGATGGACGAGTGCATGGACAGCCCGAACCTGTTCACTGACTACCGGTTCGTATCACAGATCGCTCTTACGGAAGGAAGAGACCATGTTCTTTCCGGCTATCTGTTCCCGGATACTTATGAGTTTGACGTTAATGCCAGTGCGAGAACGATCATATCCACGATGCTCGATAACACCGAGAACAAACTCTACGACGAGTACTATGAGAGAGCGGCAGCTCTCGGCATGTCGATGGATCAGGTCATGACCCTGGCATCTATCATTCAGGCCGAGTCTTCGAACATAACGGATATGATGTATATATCCTCCGTATTCAGGAACAGAATGAACTCCGATGACGAGAGCCTGCATTACTTAAGTTCGGATGCTACGATCAACTTTATACGAAGGATGAACGGTCTTGATCCGACATTGGATGTAACGGCGACCGATCTTGCATCCGACAGTCCATATAACACGTATACACATATGGGACTGCCGCCGGGGCCTATATGTATGCCGGGTGTCGATGCGATCCAGGCGGCGCTCTATCCTGAGCCTAATTCGAATTATCTGTACTTCTGTTCTGACGGTAACGGCGGTACTCTGTTTGCCGTGACGCTTTCCGAGCATGAGAACAACATCGCGATATATGAAGCGAATATAGCGGCTGCACAGGCGGCAGAGACAGCCTCTGAAGCCGTGACCGAAGAAACTTACACGGAGAATTAAAGATGACAGAAGTTTTATCTCCCGCAGGTTCCCCCGAGAAACTTCGCACGGCGATCGCATACGGTGCCGATGCCGTTTATATGTCCGGCAAGAAGTTCGGACTTCGGACTTTCTCGGATAACTTTGACCGCGATCAGATGAAAGAATGCATAGCCTATGCTCATTCTAAAGGAGTAAAGTGCTATGTCACGATGAATATCATGGGGCTTCAGGGAGATCTTAAGGTGATAGACGACGAGATCGACTTTACTGCGCACGAAGCGCATGCCGATGCGGTCCTTGTAAGCGATCCCGGGATATTCATGAGGGTGAGGAAGGTTGCCCCGGATCTCGATATACATATCTCGACACAGGCGAGCGTAACAAATTCCGATGCATGTAAGTTCTGGTATGAACAGGGGGCGAGAAGGATCGTCCTGGCACGCGAGCTCTCGCTGGAAGATATAAGGGACATCAGGGCTAACATTCCTTCCGACCTCGAACTCGAGGCTTTTGTACACGGTGCCATGTGCGTGTCTTATTCGGGACGCTGTATATTGAGCAATTACTTCACGGGAAGAAGATCAAACGGCGGAGCGTGCGCACAGCCTTGCAGGTGGGGGTATTCTCTTGTCGAGGAAAAGCGCCCGGGAGAGGCTTTCCCGATCGAAGAGGACGAGCGCGGTACATATGTATTGAGTTCCAAGGATCTGTCTATGATCGAGCATGTCCCCGAGCTTATCGAAGCGGGTATCGACAGCCTTAAGATAGAGGGAAGGATCAAGGGCGAGTACTATGCAGCCGTAACTGCGAAAGTATACCGTGAAGCGGTCGATCTCTACTATAAGGATCCCGATAACTGGAAGGTCTCCGATAAGTGGCCTGAACTTCTCGAGAAGCTTGTTCACAGGGATTATGATACGGGATTCTTCTACGGCGCTCCGACGGAAGATGCGAAGATCGCGGATGAACGCACATATGTAAAGCCCGCTTTCGTTGTGGCGCAGATCACGGGAAGAAACGAAGACGGTTCATACAGGGCGGTGCAGAAGAACAAGCTCTATAGCGGCGATGTCCTTAATGTATTGAAACCCGAGGGGTATACAGAGCCTTTGAAGGTCCTCTCGATAACGGATGAGAACGGAACTACGCTTGAGAGCGTGCCTCATCCGGGTACGGCCTTTAATGCTGTGTTTGAAGGTGATCCCGATCTTCCCGATATGACGTTCCTCTCGAGGGACGGTGACAAGGACGGCGGCATCAATCCGATGTCTTGAGTTCCTCCTCGTCGGCAGGCTTCATAAACTTCTCGAGGAAGCCCGACAGGAAGACCTTAAGCTTTTTATCGATCCCGAACACTTTGATCACATCGAGAACAATGATGAATACGACAGGGCCGAGAAGGAAACCGACGGCACCCCAGACGAATACTCCGATTGCCATTGAGATAAGCATTAAAAGAGGGTGCAGGTGCAAAGCCTCGCCGACGATCTTGGGTTCGATTAATCTTCTTATTACGCTCATGACAGCCATACCGATAATGACTACCAATGCACCTCTGTAATCACCGTTTGATATGAGGTAAACGATGACGGGGATCATGGTGGCGGATATTCCGAGGACCGGCAGGAAGTCCAGCACGGCAGTCAACAGCGCGAGCACGAGTGCATAGTCGACGCCCGCTAAATTAAATACGATGCCGGCTTCGACCATAGTAATAATCAGCAGAAGCAGATATCCACCCAAGGCACGGAAGAGCGTAACCGAGAGGTTGTTTATAAGATCGAGGGAAGTCCTTCTGAATGAGTGGTTGGGGATGGTCTTCATGTACATCTTAAGTACGTGAGGCCCGTCACTTATAAAGTAGTATCCCGATAACAAAACGCAGATCACAACGAAAACGCCGTAAGGAATATTGCCTATAAATCCCCAAATGCCGCTTACGATCCCGGTAACGAGATCGGGGAGTCTGTTCATGAGGTCTGCCCGGATGGATGAGAGGTTCAGAATAATGCTGTCGATGAAGGAGTCATCAACAAAACCGCCTTCGCTCTTGGAGAACCCTCTTATAAGACCGGTGAATTTGTCCGAATCCGTGAAATCGGGGGCGTAGTTCCGGATCGCTGTAAAAGCGCGGACGCCCTGACCTATAAGCGCGAAGATGCCGTAACCTGCAACGATGAACAGGATCAAGAGAAGGATGACATAGACTATGATCTCGAGTCTCTTCCTGCTCTTACTGTCGATGATAGGATTCTTCTTATTGAGCCTTGAAAGAGGTGTTGCTATCGCATGTGATGTCTTTGCAAGCAGGAAGCCTATAAGAAAAGGAACCAGAACGGATATAATCCTTGTTGCAAAGAACAGGAGTACACCCGTTACGGCTACGATAAGGATATATTTGATTATGCTCATTACCGTTGCACGGTCTCTTATGTATCTCTCTTTATCGGTCAAAGGTAAACTCCTTTAAATATAAGGATCCAGATGGTGATGAATACCGCCATGGTCAATATTAAAGACAGGTTGATACTCTTGTCAAACGGAGGGATCAGTTCGTCGTATTCTCCTCCCGTGAATTCATGTCTTAACGAGAATGCGAATGAATCCAGGACTCTTATAAAGAACAGGAGGAGGACCATTCCCATAAAGAAAGAGGGCAGGGAAGCGTAAAAATACGTCGATCCTATGTCTGCGTAGGTCTGAACTTCGAATATATCTATCCTTGATATAGTCTCCGGAAGAACGAGTTCGGACAGCTTCATTGATATAAGGCAGAGGAAAGGTGCCCACATATTATGTGTGCGCGATCTTAAATAGCAGCACCATATTCCCGCGGCAGCAGCGGCAAGTATTGACGTAAAGTCCATGGAATAGAGTGCAAAAGCTGCGGTTATGACGATATATGCTTTCGTCCTGTCCGTGCTTTTGAACCTGGTCCACAAGAACCCGAAGAAGAATAATGACGCTCCGAATGCCGGGAGAATGATGTCACAGACTATCGAGAGTATCTGCCCGTAAAGCGTCTCGGGTTCGGTGTGGAAGAATACGGGATATATAGACGAACGTGAGAACCTTAGCGTCAGATATGCTATGAAATTGTAAAGAGGGATGCCGAGCATCATCAGAGGAACGCCCGATATAAAGGAAAGAAGAAGAGAACCGACACCGGTGTAACGGCCTACTGTCCTGTCTTCGAAGCCTTTGGAGAAGAATACTGCCGGGACCGCAAGAGCGCCGAGCGTCATGAGTATCATAAAGAATGAACAGCCGACTATGGATGTCGCGGGGTAAGGCAGATCAGGACTTTTGAACAGGCATCTTGCCCCAAAGAAGACCAGGGTTATAAGGGAGAAGATCATCAGGGGCCATCCCCATGTCATTATGCGGGGCTTTCCGAAGTTATGCTTAAGGATCGACAGTACGGTAATGTTTGATCTTTTCTGTTCCATATCAGAATGCCAGTCCGAATATCCTGATACCTTCGATCATGTGGGAATAGAACAGGGGCTCGAGCGCCATGCATACGGCTGTTCCGAATGCGAGGAACGGACCGAAAGCCATCTTGTCCGGGTCGTCGGCATAGTGCACCTGATTCTTTCTTCTTAAGATTTCTCTTCTCTTTGCAGTCGGATCTTCGGCTTCCCTTATCTCTTTCTTCTCCCTCGCTATCCTCTTATATTTCCTTACAAGCTGAGGAATGGCGAATAAGAGTGCCGAGAATATGCCGACATAGATAACTACGATGAGTCCGTAACACCCTACGATGAGACCGCATGCGCAAAGAAGCTTCATATCTCCCTGTCCCATGCCTTCCTGCCCGATGAATGTGACGCAGATGAAATTAATAAGGGCGAGTCCGCCGTAGCCTATGCCTGCCGCTATGATCCTGTTAAGAAACGGGATATACCAGGCGGCAGAGTCCGTGAACCATATGTTTTGCTCAAAAAAATCGCCGATCAGAAGAAAGATCCCGATGGCGGCGAGTGCTATCGAGCATTCGTCGGGGATTATGCGGTTTAACCTGTCCGACATCATTACTATAACGATAACGGGGGTGGACAAAAGGATCGCAATAATATGGAAAAAAGCGTGAGGCGTGATATAGACTTCGTAACAGAACACTGCGAAAAGCGCATATATCGAAGCGCAGAACAGCGCGGACAACACCCCGTGGGGGATCAGCTTCATTCTCTTCGAGAGGCGGAAATCCGGATCTGTCTCCTTGACGCCGTAGTCCTGAAGCCATTTTTCCGGTATCTTGGAGAATACATAAGTCTGAAGATAACCTACTACCGCTCCCAGGATGGTTGCAATTGCCACTGCCGCGCCAAAACTCATTAATGATCCTCTATTTCTTATATATTATAAATATATTCACTAAAGTTTAATACACTTTATACATTTGTTCAAATTGTGTAAATTGACCTTGTAGGCTCTTTTCGCTAAAATTATTGCAGTTTTTATAAGGAGGGTCGTTATGGCCAAGAATATAACAGCTAAGCTGATTGAAGAGAAGATGCAGGCTCATATGAGAGCCGGCACGGGACTTCCCCTCGAAGAGGCGACTCCCGCAGATTATTGGACAGCATTGTCCAAGACGGTTGTAGAGCTTATATCAGACGATTTCCTTGCAACCAGAAGAACCTACCTTCCCAAGAGACAGGCACATTACCTTTCCGCCGAGTTTCTTGAAGGAAGATCACTTCTTAATAACCTTGTAAACCTCGGTATCTACGATCAGGCTAAGGACGCCATGAAGTCTTTCGGTGTTGAGCTGACCGATATCCTTGAGGAGGAGACAGATCCTTCACTCGGTAACGGCGGTCTCGGAAGACTTGCGGCATGCTTCATGGATTCCTGCGCGACATTAAATCTTCCCGTTGACGGTTACGGAATCCTTTACCGTTACGGATTGTTCCGTCAGAAGATCGAGAACGGTTTCCAGAAGGAGTATCCGGATTCCTGGATGGAGCACGGATATCCGTTCACACTTCCCAGATACGATCGTAAGGTTAAGGTTCATTACAACGATATGGACGTATGGGCAGTTCCTTATGACCTCCCCATCACAGGTTACGGCACAAAGAACATCAACCTTCTGAGACTTTGGAAGGCTGAGCCTGCCGAAGAGTTTGACTTCAACCTCTTCAATTCCCAGAGATTTGACGATGCCGTTATCGAGAGAAACAGAGTTCAGGATATCTGGAGAGTCCTCTATCCCAACGATTCTTCTTACGACGGTAAGGTTCTTCGTGTAAGACAGCAGTACTTCTTTGTATCCGCTTCACTGCAGGATATCATCAGAAAGTACAAGAAGGCTCACGGCGACGACCTCCACGATTTTGCAAAGTACAATGTAATCCAGTTGAACGATACACACCCTGTTATCGGAATCCCTGAGCTTATGAGACTTCTCGTTGACGAGAACGGCATCAGATGGGAAGACGCATGGGAGATCACAAAGGATACATTCTGCTATACAAACCACACCGTAATGCAGGAGGCTCTCGAGAGATGGGATATCTCCATCTTCAGATTCCTCTTCCCGAGGATCTACGAGATCATCGAGGGTATCAACAACCAGTTCAGAGCCCAGATGTATGAATCCGGCCTCTATTCTGACGTTATCGACAGGATGAGTCCTCTCTCAGACGGTAAGATCCAGATGGCATGGCTCGCAGTTTACGGTTCTCATTCCGTTAACGGTGTTGCCGCTCTTCATACGGAGATCCTGAAGGCCGAGACCTTGAAAGACTGGTATGAGATCTATCCTGAGAAGTTCTCCAATAAGACTAACGGTGTAACGCCCAGAAGATGGCTCAGAACATGCAACCCCGAGCTTGCAGCTCTCATTACGGAGCTTCTCGGCAGCGATCACTGGGTAACACATCTCGACGATCTTAAGGAACTCGAGAAGTTTGCCGACGATGAGAATGTATTGAAGAAGTTCCTGAAGGTAAAAAGACAGCGGAAGGTCGTTCTTTCCGACTATCTCGAGAAGAAGGAAGGCATCAAGCTCAATCCCGATTCCGTATTCGATATCCAGATCAAGAGACTTCACGAGTACAAGAGACAGCTCCTCAATGCTCTCTATGCTCTTAACCTCTATGACAGAATCAAGGAGAATCCGAAGCTCGATATGCCTCCGGTAACGATCATCTTCGGTGCCAAGGCCGCTCCCGGATACTTCAGAGCCAAGGCTATCATCAAGTTCATCAACGAGATCGCGAGACTCATCGATTCCGATCCTAAGGTAAAGGGTAAGCTCAAGGTCGTATTCATCGAGAACTATAATGTAAGTAACGGTGAGAAACTCTTCCCCGCTGCAGACGTATCCGAGCAGATCTCCACGGCAGGTCTCGAGGCATCGGGTACCGGTAACATGAAGTTCATGATGAACGGTGCCGTTACACTCGGTACAATGGACGGCGCTAACGTTGAGATCTCCGAGTCCGTCGGTATGGACAACATCTATATCTTCGGATGCCGTGCTCAGGATATGGCGGCTACAAAGGCTTACTACAATCCTCAGTGGCAGTATGAGAACATCCCCGGCCTTAAGAAGGCTCTTGACAGACTCATCGACGGTACATTCAACGATGAGGGTACGGGAATGTTCAGAGACCTCTATAACGGTCTTCTCTACGGCGATAACTGGCAGCCCGGCGATCCTTACTATGTATTGGGCGACTTCGATGACTACAGAAAGACGAGAGACCGCCTGTACAAGGATTACAAGGACGAGATGGCATGGGCCAAGAAGTGCTGGCTCAACATCGCCAATTCCGGTAAGTTCTCTTCCGACCGTACTATCCAGGAGTACGCAGACGAGATCTGGAAGGTCAAGCCCGTTAAGATCAAGTGATTTAAGGCTTTATAAGAGATAAATACAGGAGGCGTCCCATAGCGGGCGCCTTTTGTTTATATGTTTTTGCAATAAAACAACTAAACATATAAGAAAATTTGTTATTTATGAACAACTCCCCGAATATTGTTAAAAAACAGGGTAATGCTATCATTAAATCGTGATTGAAACGATTGTCGTTTTTGTCACTCTCATAAAAAATTTGCCCGAACTTTTTATGTTGTTTATAAGAACGGACCGCTCATACGGGCGGTCTGTTTTTTATTTAATTTTTTGTTGCAATAAAATCAAGGTGACATTCAGAGGTTGCGATGCTATATAATCAGTCAGATTCGAAGAATGTGGATGGCAGTTCATAATTTCCGGCAACGATCTCGATGATATTGATCTCGGGGCTTGCGAAGATTCTGAACGGGAGGAAGACACAGCCTATTCCCTTGGATATAAAGAGCTTTATGCCGTTGACCTCGTGCAGCCCGGAGATCACTTTCTTAAACGGGAGCTCGTCATGCCTTAATATGAATTCGAGCCCGAACGGGGTCCTTATCTGCCCGCCGTGTATGTGACCTGATATCATTACGTCGACTTTGACGGGCGTTTCAGGCATGTGAAGGATAAGATCGGGATTGTGAGCCAATAAGATATAGGCCTTGTATTCGATCCCGGCCGAAGGAACGGGCGGCGCGGGCCAGACTCGATTCTTTCTGCCGGTATCTTTGACTCCCGCAATGGCGATAAACCTGCCGTCACGTGCGGATCTTAAATACTTTATGCAGCCGTCCATATTGTCGAAAGGCATCATCCCCAGGTCTTCAGGCTCGCACAGTGCATCGTGATTGCCCGTTACCGCAAGAAAAGGGATCTTATACTTCCTGCACGCGTCAGCGACGTCTGTAAGGTAAGGGAGGGCTTTATAAGCATTCTTTCCGTGATTACTTATATCGCCTCCGAAGATAACGGCATCAAGACCTTTGCCCTGAGCCTGCTCAGCTATCTGATTTGTTATCTTTGAGGAAGGGACCAGACAAAATTCCCTGTGAAGGTCGCTGAAATAGAGTATGCGAAGATCAGAAGCGACGTTGTCATCCGTATCAGTAAGAACGATCCTGTTCTTCGTTATCTTAAGCATGGCGGCCTCGATGAGCCCCCATGCGATTCCTGCCAGACCCAGTAATAAAACTATCAGGATCGTTGTTATAACATAAGTATTCATGGCAATCTAATTTCTTCTTTTTATTATAATATTTTTATTATATAATACGTGATAAATCGTGAGAAAATTAAGGGGGATAAATTATGCCTAAAGAGATTAAATACGAGATCGTTCAGAATATCGGTACTCTTGCCACAAACAAGACAGGCTGGACCAAGGAAGTCAACATCATTAAGTGGAATGACGGTAAGGCCAAGCTCGATATCAGAGACTGGGGTCCGGATCGCGAGAAGGTAGGCAAGGGCATTACTCTCAATTCCGAAGAGGTTGCTATTCTTAAGGCTTTGCTGGAGGATTACGATCCTGAAGAAGCTGAGGCTTGATAATTGAGAAGCGAAGAACGCGCCGGCATAGCAGCGGCGGTTCTTCTGCTTTTATGGGGAACGGTTTTGACTTACCCATTTCACTTATTCACGGTATTCCTGGAGGATTCCGTGAATTTGTTTTGCGGGAAAGTTTTGGGTACGACGCACCCGATACTTACTGCGTTGCTTACAAGCGTTCTTATGACGGCAACTGCGGTCCTTCTTCTGATACTTTCAAAGACCGGATTCGCTTATTTCATACCGGCAACAGCGTTGTTTGTAACCTCGGTATCGTTTATCGCCGAAGTCGCCAAGACCAGGACTTTCGAGCCGAAGACGGGGATAGCCCTCGCGGTGATGCTCGTTATAACGGCACTTTTACATCTTCTTAAGGCCGAGAGGGTGATCTTGTGGGAGGGTGACATCTTTATCTATTCCATATGCATCCACCTTCTTATGGGGCTTGTTATCGCTCCTCTGTCTTACATTAATGAAGTGCTTCGTAAGATACTATTTGTAAATCACTATAACGACACATACCTGACTGCACCGTTTGACGGGTTTCTTACCTTGCCCGCATATGCGTGGGGACTGTTCTTTATGATCCTCCTCATGCTTCCGGTGATCTATTATTCCTTCTCAAGAAGGAAAGCCTGATATCTATAGGAGTTTTTTATGGAACAGATGAGTCTTTTTGATAACGGTTTGGGTTCAGGAGGTATACCTCCTGAAGTTTCTTCGGAGTACGAAGGACTCGTAAAGACATTAAACTATCACGCCAAGCGTTATTACGACGAAGATACGCCTGAGATAAGCGATTATGAATACGACATGATGAATAACCGCCTTAAGACGATAGAGAAGGAGTATCCGTCGATAATCTCCCCGGATTCGCCTTCGCTTCGCGTCGGCTGGAAAGCAAGTAAGGGTAAGAAAGTCAAGCATAACGTTCCCATGTTATCTTTGCAGGATGTATTCAGTAAGGAGGAAGTGTACGAATTCGTTAACTCCATGCGTGAGCAATTAGGTCCGGATACCGAGTTTCTTGTCGAGACCAAGATAGACGGACTGTCGATGTCGTTAAGATACGATAACGGAGTGCTCACCACTGCCGTTACAAGAGGCGACGGAATAACGGAAGGTGAAGATGTTACTGAGAATGCCACACAGATCCCCGACGTCGTCCTTAAGATGCCGTACCCCATCGAGTATATCGAGATAAGGGGCGAGGTCTATATGACGAGGGCTGCTTTCGAAGCGGTTAATGAAGCGGCTTCGCTAAAGGGCGCCAAGACTTTTGCCAATCCCAGAAACTGCGCTGCGGGAACTTTAAGGGGCGAAGCAAATGTCACGAAGGAGAGGGGACTGTCCCTTTTTATATTTAATATTCAGGAGAGCAGAGGCAGGACCTTTAAGACTCACAGCGAGGGGTATGAATTCCTGCGTAAGAACGGTGTTACTACGATCGAGCAGTATTTTAAGTGCAATACCGCAGATGAAGTGTGGGAGGCCATACAGAAGATCGGCGATATGAGAGGCGATCTTGCTTATGACATCGACGGCGCCGTAGTTAAGCTCAACGATATAGAGGCGCGTAAGACGCTCGGCAACACGATCAAGTTCCCGAGATGGGCCATCGCTTATAAGTATCCTCCCGAAGAGAAGGAGACGAAGCTTATAGATGTAGAGGTCAATACCGGAAGGACGGGCAGGGTAACTCCCGTCGCCGTATTCGAACCCATAAGGTTGTGCGGAACATCAGTATCGAGGGCAACGCTCCATAACCAGGATTTTATCGACGAGATGGAAATAGGCATCGGTGACACGCTGATAGTCTATAAGTCCGGCGAGATCATTCCAAAGATAAAGGGCGTAAACAAGGATAAAAGACCTTCCGACTGGAGGCCTTATAAACTTCCCGAGAATTGTCCAATATGCGGGCATAAACTCGTCAGGGAAGCCGACGCGGCTGATCTTAAGTGCATCAACCTTAATTGCCCCGGAACGGTCGTAAACGGCATATTGAACTTCGTATCGAGAGATGCCATGAATATCAAAGGTATGGGCTATGAGCTCGTGAAAGCGCTTGTAGACGGCGGATATGTAAAGGATTTCTCGGATATATTCACTTTGAAGGATCAAAGAGATACGCTTATCGAGAATAAGGTTCTCGGGCTTGCCAAGAATACCGATAAGCTCCTTATGTCCATAGACAGCTCAGTAGCTTCTGCAACGGCCGAGAACGTCCTGTCGGGACTCGGTATACCCAATGTAGGCAAGGCGACCGCCAGAGAGCTTCTGAAGGCGTTTAAGAGCATAGATAACATTATGGACGCTAAGGCGGAGGATCTGTCTGCCGTCGAGGATATAGGACAGATATCGGCCGAGGGCATATACGGATTCATGCACGATGAAGATAACAGGGCACTTCTTTTAAGGCTTAAGGCCGCGGGGCTTAACTTCGAGAGCAGAAATGTTGTTACATCCGATGTGTTCGCCGGGAAGACATTCGTTATTACGGGAACACTTCCGAATATGTCACGCGATGAGGCAACAAAGTATATAGAGAGTCATGGCGGAAAGGTATCTTCATCGGTGTCGAAGAAGACAACCTGTCTTGTCGAGGGCGCCGATGCGGGGTCCAAAGCCGTTAAAGCCCGTGAACTCGGTATTCAGATCATAAGCGAAGAAGAACTTCTTGCGCTCGGAGGCTCATGACGGACATTATCGGCAGTAAAGCTTCCATAAGAGCGGAAATTAAAAGAAGAAGAGAAGCGGTAAGTGAAGATGAGCTCATTTCAGGCGATAAGAGGCTTACGGCTAAGTTCCGTGAGGCTCTTGATTCTGACGGTAAACTCGGTGAAGTCTTCGATAAGGCATCCTTCATAGCGGTTTATAAGGCGATGGGAGGGGAACTTCCGTGCGATGATCTTGCCTCGTATATAAGGAGCCTCGGTAAGAAGACCTTATACCCCAAAGTCTTCGGAAAGGATATGCTCTTCTTTGAAGTATCGGACCCTGCGACAGAACTTAAACCGGGACGCTTCGGGATCTTGGAGCCTTCGGGTTCGCCTATTATGGCTTGCGATAAGATCCCCGATATCGTTATAGTCCCCGGAATGGCATTTGACAGGGATCTTAACAGACTCGGAAGAGGCGGAGGTTACTATGACCGATGGCTCGGTTCCTTTAAGACGGACAACAGACCGGTGCTGATCGGCGTGTGTTTCGGCTTTCAGCTGGTCGAACAAGTGCCGTCTGATACTTTCGATATTCCGGCAGATGTGTTATTGTGCATATGAGGTGATAGTTTGAAGTATTATATTGCAAATCTTGCCGTACATTGTATTGTGACGCTTATATTGATAATTCTGACGGTAGTCTTTTCAAACCGCAACAGGGAGAGAAAGACCGGGCACGTGCTGACTTACTTTGTTCCCACGTTCCTTGCGGTGCTCACGGCCGTTTATGTGTTCAATATAACCGGACCGAGGCTTCTGGATCTGTCTGACGTGGCGACCTCGAATTACTACTTATATACGGGACAGATCGAGTCCTTATCCCTGATCAACAATTCACTTACCATAGACGGCAAAGTCTATTACATCAACCCTTTGAGGGATCTGCCCGGGGAAGGGACAAAGGTCAAGATAAGATATACAAGATACAGCAATTATGTTATCTCCGTTGAGGCTGTCGATGAGCTCGATGTTACCGGAGCGATTAACGAGGAGATGGAAACAGCGGTGGAAATTCCCTCCTAGGACCCGCAAACCCAATAAAATAAGGAAATTTTTGTTCCAAATGCCCGTTATTTTCCCAACTTTCGGGAAAACGGGTATTTTTACTTGTCTATAAGCGTCTTTCATTGCAAAATAGTCTTGGAATAAGAAACATAAGTGGGGGATAAGATATATGCTTACGAGCAGGAATAATTCTGATACGGGTATTTATATTGTCTGCAGTGACGAAGGACTTCTTGACAGGATCAATTCCATGTTAAGGGGTAAAGGCGTCATAGGAGTATCCGATGCCGAAGGGAAGTTCCATTATTTTGTTGACGGCAGGAAGAATCATGCCAAGGCAGTGGCTCATATCAATGACATCGTGACACATAATGCGACCGACTACAGCGATGTGCTTCCGGAGAATCTTCTATCTTCGGTCCTTAAGTCGACTCTTGTGTTCTATGACTTCGATCTGGCGCTGATGGGGACCAAGGCGATATATGAGATCATCCGCCGTATGATCCTATTCCAGGAGGATTACTACGACGGGGTTAGGGATCTGTATACCATAGCGAATGAATCGTTGAAACTTTCCTATGAGCAGACTGAGAGGGATATAAGGTATGCCGTCAGGAAGAGCAGTTTCTACAGGTCCGGGATAAAGACGATGCAGATGATGCGAATGATAGCGGATGATGTAGCGGACAGGATCAGGGAAATCAAAAGGCAGCCTGTATAGGCTGCCTTCCTTAAGTATTCTATGTAAACAGAAATTACTTCTTGGACTTCTTCTTAGTGTTAACCTTGTCCTTGAGCTCTTTACCGGCCTTGAAAGCAGGAACCTTAGAAGCCTTGATCTTGATTGTCTCGCCTGTAGCAGGGTTACGACCCTCACGAGCAGCTCTCTCCTTAACATCGAATGTACCGAAGCCTACGAGAGTAACCTTGTCACCGGCTGCGAGAGCAGACTCGATGGACTCGATTGTAGCCTTGAGTGCAGCCTCAGCGTCCTTCTTGGAAAGACCGGCCTTGTTAGCGATTGAATCAATCAGTTCTGTTTTATTCATATAATGCCTCCTGTTAGCCTTTATTTATAGGCAATTTGCAGATTAATTATCTACTGAAAAACCTATGGTGTCAAGCCTTTTTGTGATTTTCTTTAATTTTAAACAATGTGTTTAAAAAATACGTATCAGACCGATCAGGATTCTCTGTAAGAGGGCTTCATGATAATGTGAAAAACGGTTCCTTTTCCGATCTCGCTTTCGACGCTGATCTTGGCATCGTGCCTGTCGATAATGGTCTTGACTATCGATAATCCGATCCCCGTTCCCTTGATATTCTTGCCTGAATTCTTGGCCCTGTAGAAGCGGTCGAATACCATCGGGATCTCGGCTTCGGGTATGCCGATTCCGTTATCCTCTATATCGATGTTTATGGTCTGCTTCGACAGGTCTTTATCGGCTCCTTCTCTCCACGCCTTGACGGTTATCTTCGCTTCTTCGTAAGTGTAATTGATCGCGTTCGATATCAGGTTCTCGAATACACGGCTGAGCTTCTTGGGATCTGCCTTTACGAACAGCAGATCGTTCTCGGGGATATCCAGTATGAGTTGTTTTGAAGTTCCTTCGAGATCGGCTTCATACATTATGCATATCTCGTCAAGGAGTTCCGAGATGGACAGATCCGTGAACTGGAATTCCGTGGCATCCGATTCGAGCCTTGTAAGCTCAACGATGTCGGAGATGATCCTCTCCATCTGTTCTGACCTTCTGATGATATTGCGAAGATAGTTTTCCTTCTGTGAATCGGTCAGCCTGTCACCGGACGATAAGATCATCTCGGCATATCCTCTTATAGCCGTGATTGGCGTACGAAGGTCATGCGAGACGTTAGACAGGACGTTCTTACGTGCCTGTTCGTTCTCCATAAGCTTCTTATTCGTGTTGAACAGATCCTTATTGATCTCGGAGATACGCATTGTCTTCTCATGTACGAGAAACTGCATCCTCTCCATCGTGTCTTCGAGCTTACGCGCCTGAATGACGTATCGGGATATGAAGTAGAATTCGAGCGTCAGGTTAGCTATTACCATAAAGACCGAATAGGTCGGGATGTTATAGATCCCCTTAATATCGTTGATCGCATTTACGCTGAAGAATATCTGCGATATCTCTATGATGCTCGCGAAGAACGACCAGTCTTCTCCATAATGGATTACCACCATATTAAAGCCCGTCAGTATCGCGACGAACATTACGAATATAATCTCCGGAACAAGAGGGAAGTACAGGTTAAACTCCGGCTGGGATATGATCGCCCATACGATCAGGATAACGGCGGACGCTACCACTATAACGGGAAGGGTATTAAGTACGATGCTCTTCTTTTGCTTGTCCGTGGGGACGAAGTAGGAATCGATGTAGATAAAAACCATGGAATTGAGAGCGATGAAGAGCACGAATTTTGCTAATGCCTTGGTATAGGAGTTGACCACGATGAAATTGCTGTCGATCAGAGTATAAGACAATGCAAGAAGCTCGAGGGCAATCAGAAGATAGAATATAAGCTTGTTCTTAAACGTCCTCGATATAAGAAGTCCGCCTATGAGGATAAACAGGAACAGTATAAGTTGGATCATGGTCCACAGCGCGGGGAATACCACGAGCTTCATTGCAGAAGTGGAAGCCACGAATGACGGCATAGCGAGCATTCCGGGATTATATATCTTAACGTTCGTGCTTATGGAGATCATGATGCGGGCTGTTCCGTCTGCATCGGGGATGATCGGCACATAACTGTATCCGAGTGTCAACGTGTTATTCCATTCGCCTGTGCGTCTCCATAAAAAACCGAGATCGGAATTGTTGCAGTAGACCTTTATAAGTCCGTTGGAATCCGGGATCGACATATAGTAGGTCATATCGGGATCTTCAAACCGGATCGTCATAAGATAGGTGCCGCAGTTCTTGACTTTGCCGTCGCGCGTGATCTGCCTTGCCTCCGGCATTCCGATGCTGTTATGCCATACGACGTCGTCTCCCAAGTCATTCCAGCCTCCGTATGTCACGGACACATTCGAAGCATACGGAAGATCCTCGTAGTTATCGTAAGTAAAAGCGCCGGAGTCTATATCCTCATAATCGATATTGGGGACGAAGACCAGGTCTTTTCCGATATTGACCGATTCTTGCGTGGCGGAGACGATGTGGATGCCGTTCTCATAAGGGATGCCGGAGTCCTTGCTCCTGTTGCTCCTGTTTATCTGTATAGACAAAAATGTGCACGCAAGAATAAAAAGCAGCGCCAGGAGGAGCTGCTTTGAAATATCTTTTTTGCCCTTGTTATTCTGACTGCCCATCGGCCTGAAGTTGATCAGAATTCGTTATGAAGGCTGTTCTTTACCGGGGGATTGGCAAATGAGTATCCGATTCCCCATTCAGTCTTAACGAATGTGATGTCGGGTGCGATCTTGTCCATCTTCTTCCTTAAGTAAGAGATGTTAACCATTACGAGGTGGTTGTCACAAGGTGTGTCATCACCCCATACGTGAGAATAGATCCTCGCGAAAGGAACGATAACGTTCGGTGTCTCTGCAAGAAGGCGGAGGATATCGAACTCTCTGTTTGTAAGATGAACGGGAACATCCTTCAGCGTAACTTCACGTGTCTTGATATTGATCTTAAGCGGAGGGAACTCCATAAGGAAGCCCTCGGACTTCATGTTACGCCTGATGTGAGCGTTAATCCTCAATGACAATTCGGGGAGGGAATAAGGCTTGGTGATGTAATCGTCGGCACCTGACTTAAAGCCGGTTACCTTATCTTCCGCCTGCTCTCTTGCCGTAAGGAATATGATTGGGGCGTTGGAATAGACCTGGATCTTGGGAGGAAGCTCGAAAGCGTTTCCGTCGGGAAGCATTACATCGAGAACTATACAATCAAAATTATAGGTCTGAACCTTCTCCATAGTTTGAGCTATAGTAGTGGCAGTCGAGACCTCATAGCCTTCTCCTTCGAGAAAGGACTTATTGATCTCGAGTATATCGGTATCATCATCAACAAGAAGAACTCTGTTCTGATCCATATTAACCCCCTTAACTTCTTTATTCTGACTTTTACAATTTATTTTTACAATTACTATGTATTATATCAAAACGGACGTAAAAGACAACACATTTCACAGATTGTTAATATAAAATGTAAGTATGAAAAGAACGATCTTTCACATCGATCAGAATTGCTATTTTGCCTCCGTGGAAATGATCGCGCATCCGGAGCTTAAGGATGTTCCGATGGCCGTTACCGGCGACTCGAGCAAGCGTCACGGTATTATACTTGCGAAGAATGAACACGCGAAGAGAGCCGGGGTCAAGACCGCCGAAGCGATCTGGCAGGCCGAACAGAAATGTCCGGGCCTTGTTAAGGTGAGCGCGCATTACGATAAATATGTATTCTACTCAGGCAGGCTTCGTCAGATGTTCGAGGAGTACTCGGATAAGGTCGAGCCGTTCGGCCTTGATGAGTGCTGGGTGGATCTTACCGATACCATCGGAGACAGAGATCCCGAAGCGGTCGCGGATGAGATCAGAAGGAGGGTGAGGGATGAGTTCAAGCTTACCTGTTCCGTCGGTGTGAGCTTCAACAAGATCTTCGCCAAATTAGGTTCCGACTACAGAAAACCCGATGCCACGACCGTTATCACCGAAGAGAATTTCAGACAGATCGTCTGGCCTTTGCCCGCATCAGATCTTCTCTTTGTCGGAGGTGCCACCGCTTCGAGGCTTGCTGATGTGAATATAAGGACGATCGGAGATCTTGCAGGAGCTTCACGCGAGTTCCTCCGTGATTATCTCGGAAAGTCCGGTGATATGCTCTGGATATATGCGAACGGACTCGATGATTCGCCCGTTTGCGATTCGGATTACGAGAGGGAACTTAAGTCGATAGGCAACTCCACGACTACACCTGAAGACATACAGAACAGAAGACAGGCCCAGGGCACATTCCGATCATTGAGCGGAACCGTGGCGGCGAGGCTTCGTAAGCATAAACTGCTCGGATCCTGCGTACAGATAACCGTAAGGGATAAGGATCTCAATTCATATGAACATCAGAAGATGCTCTTCGAGCCGACAGACAGCGACAGGGTCATATTCGAGACCGCGATGGAGCTGTTTGACGAGTCTTACGACTGGCACAGTTCGATAAGGAGCGTCGGCGTCAGATGTACGAAGCTCGTATCGGATAAGAGCGGAATACAGATGTCGTTGTTTTCCGAAGCGGATAAAGGGCAGGACAGACGACTTACCAAAGCCATAGATACCATTAACAAGAGGTTCGGTTCAGGTACCGTAAAAAGCCTCTCCGAGCTTGACGACGTAACGGACAGGGACTTTGATCCCGATATGAATGACGGCGGGATAACCCGGGGAAAGAAGAACCCTTTCGCATGATAACGGCAACAAAGTACTATAAAGAAAGATTCGGTCACAAGATGTATAAGGCTGCGATAAGCCTTCCTGTCACCTGTCCGAACAGAGACGGGACCAAGGGCGTCGGAGGTTGTGCATTCTGTTCGGCGCAAGGCTCCGGAGAGTTCGCTTCATCTTGTAAGCAAAAGGTCAGGGAACAGATCGATGATGCCATAAAAAAGCTGGCGGGGAAAGCTCCGGAAGGCACCGGATACATAGCGTACTTTCAAAGTTATACAAGTACGTATTGTTCTGCGGATTATCTTCTAAGGTCTTTGGAGGAAGCGATGGAACATCCTCTGGTAGAGGCTCTGTCGGTGGCGACCCGTCCCGACTGTCTTCCCGAAGACATATTGGATGTCTTAGGAAAGGCGGCATCGCGCTTTCCTTTGTTTGTGGAGTTAGGGCTTCAGACCTCAGACGACGGAACGGCGGAAGGATTCGGAAGAGGCTATGAGACCTCGGTCTATGACAGTGCCGTCAAGGCGCTTAAGGAAAGGAACATAAATGTCATCACTCATATCATCTTCGGGCTTCCGGGTGAGACGGAGGATATGATGATCCAAAGCGTGAGGCACGCCGTTCGTTGCGGTACGGACGGGCTTAAGTTCACGTGCCTTTATATATTGAAAGGGACGAGATACGGCACTCTTTACGAGCAGGGCAAGATTGATGTTCTCGGACGTGAGGAGTATTTTGATATTGTGAAGAGGGCATTGGACGAAGCAGGCGATGATGTCGTGATCCACCGCCTCACCGGAGACGGCCCGAAGAGCCTTCTTATCGCCCCGATGTGGACAGCCGACAAAAGACAGGTGATAAACTACATTAACAGGAGATTTAAGGATCTGTTATGAAAAAATACATTCAGGCATATATGAACGGCGTAAGGGGTTTTATGTCTTCCCGGATGGGATCGGCCCCGTTGTCGGAAATACAGGAAGTATTGGGGGAGTTTGAGACCAAGATCTTGTACTTTCAACACGAGAGGCTGATTCATCTTATAGTGACTGTACTTTTCGCACTGCTCGAGATGATGTCGATATTTGTGTGCCTCGTGTCCCCGAGTCTTTCCGTTATCGTATTCTGCGTTATGTTCCTTGTCCTTCTCGTGCCATACATCATGCACTACTACTTTCTCGAGAACAGTGTGCAGGAGATGTATAAGATGCGCGATGAACTCAAGTCTTGTCTTGAGGAGAAAAAGAAGCTCTGAAGGGCTTTAATCCGAAGTCCTTAAGGGAAGCCGTGATGTTGCTTCCGAAGGCGGAAGTGTATTCGCAGTATTCATCGTAGTTTACGATGTCAGTTGTGAAGAAGATGTCGACGGGAAGACCGTATCCCGAGTCTGCTCCCTTGGTCCTGCACTGTGTCGCGAACCCATCCTTATAGTGAGCGTCCTTTTTGATCTCATCAAGCACATGATGACGCCACTTCGTAAGGTTTGTCTCGTCCCCTTCCATAACGACGGAATCGGGATCCACCGTGATCTTGAAGTTGACCTGTCTCATCTTATTGTTGACGGTCTTGTTCCAGTTCTTAAAAGGTACCGTCTGGAAAGTGCTCGTGGGCAGAGTGTAGACTATGTTGTCGAATCCCATGACCTTCACCGAGATCAGCGCGATGTCACGGACTTCACCCTCTACTCCTAATGAAGGTACCGATATCCAGTCCCCGATCTGAAGCATATTCTCCGAGGTGATCTGAAGGCCTGCGACAAGCCCCACGATCGCATCCTTAAATACGAGCGAGATAACGGCAGTGAAAGCGCCGACTCCTGATATCAGGACGACGGGATTCTGATTCAGAAGAAGCGAGATGAGTATTATGCCGAGCAGGATACAGATCGCGATCTTTATGACCTGAAGTATTCCCTTAATGGGTCTTCTCTTGGAGATCTCATTCAGGATATAGACCGCATTGATAACGTCGAGAATATCGCAGACGACGATCATCAGGGTTACGATGCTGAATACGGATGACAGCTTAGGGAACAAAGGGAAAAGGAAGACGAAGAACATAAAGATGGAGGTCTTCATCATCAGGTGTTTCTTATGTGAGGTGACGGATATCTGCTTTAATACCTTATTCTTGGATCTTCCGAGAAATGTGGTGTTGATTAGCTTGAGGATGATATAGATGATCATCGCGATTATCGCCGCGAGAGCGATCTTGATAAGGGCGGAGACGATGGTGACCCACATGCCGTCACCGAATTGTTCTTTGAGCAGAGTGTCTATAAAGTCGTTCATAACTTGTCCTCCTTGTTGCAGGTCTTATATGATAATACTGACGATAAAGGGCAGGGGTATGACTTGAAGAGGCAGAAGTGCCGCTGCAGCATATACGTAGTTGGTCAATGTCGCGATAAATCCATAGATCAGATCCGATTCTTTCGTAGTATTCCTTATAACAAAAAAGGTGAGTCTCCTCACCCGCAATATATTCATTATAACACGGTCAGATGTTACTGCCTACCCGCAAAACCCGACAATTTTTTTACATCGATTTAGTGCTTATGTGCTGTTGTTGTAACCGGGTATCGCGAGTATTATTAAAGTAGCTCCAGGGAATACTGAACAAGAGTATTCGGACACGGAGGCCGCCTTACCTTTATCAAGCGGGCGAAGGGTAGAACTGAAGGGTCACAACCGGAGGCGAAGCCGAAGAGACGAACCGGGATCCCACCTCACGGAGGACGAGGATCAGGGGATACGAAGCAGAGTATTGGATGAAGGAAGGAGATACGAGCACAGCGATTGACGGGGAGATTGGTTCTTCGGGATTGGTTTCTTACAAGTCGCAGGTTGTAACAGATTAGTTGATTCGGATATTGATCCGCGAGCTTATGAGATGTCATAGCCGACAGGTAGATTCCGAGGTACGACGGATGTTACATCGGTTCGTGCAAACCGAGTAGCCGGTATTGTATATGGCAGCGGGTGACTTGACATAATCGGACGCCTGACGGTATACGGGAAGAAGCAATTTGGAATATGCGGCGAATGGGAGATACGAGTAAGTACGGTGTAGGATCTGAGTCGTTCAGTCAAGTGTAGTCGTTACGATGTCGGGAAGCTCGGGAGGTTAGTAAAAGGGCGCTGATGGACGGTTACGAAGTAGAGGTTCGCTGGAGCTTTTCTATGCGGTGATTATTTACATGATCACCGCATTCTTATATAATCCGAACATTATGAATCCTGAAGAAGTAAGAGTTTTTTTCGCGACGGACAGATACGCGAACGATACGACAGAGATAGAGATCCTTGAAGTATCCGAGGGTTATGCGAAGACCCGTCTTAAGATCAAGGATAAACATCTTAACGGCAATAATGTCGTTATGGGCGGCTGCATATACACACTCGCCGATTATACCTTCGGTATTGCATCTAACTGCGGTCCGATGGGGTGCGTTACATTAAGTTCGAACATCGTATTTAATTCTCCCGGCAGAGGCGAATACCTTTATGCCGAGACAAATCAGATCAAGAACGGCAGGACTATAAGCAATTTCTGCGTTAATGTCACCGACGATGACGGCCGTTTGGTGGCCAATGCCGATTTTGTCGGATACAGAACACCGAGGCAGGGGTAATTGCCTTTGCTTTTCCTCATTTTCGAGAAGGAAATAAGATAAAATTGTAACCGGAACGTAGCATAGATTTGTTACAATCCGAATGGAAGTATATATATGAATAAGGTAAGCAATTCAAAAAAGAGCGTATTGGCGCTCATAGTATGTATATCGGTGGCACTCCCTGTTGTGTGTTTTCCTTTAGGTTTAAGGGAAGGTCTTGCACCTTCACTTAAAGTTCGTGCGGCGTACGACGAGACTTTCCCGGAGGAGGAGTTCGAGCCCGAGACCCCTCCCGAAGACGTTCAGGCTGAGATAGATTCCGGAGAATACGATTACTGGCTGAACGGCGGAACCGTAAGCGCCGACTATAACGAGGACTTTCAGGTGGGTTATCTCGATACGGAGTATCAGGATGTTGCCGCTTATACGGTAGTCCAGGGATTTGATGAAGCGGGACTTCCCGTCGAGCTTCTCGATCCGCAGTATTTTGCTCCGGATGAGACCACATATTATATCGCCGCTCAGAATTCCATCCTGAAGGAATACCCTGATATGGCATCAATGACTCTTACTACTCTCGATTACGCTGACGGAGTTACGAGGATCGCGATAGGTGACACATGGTCGAAGATCAGGACGGAAGACGGTCTGGAAGGATATGTTCTTACCAATACTTTGTCATATGAGATGGTATGGGTCGCTATCGACAGAACCGTTTGGGTAGACACGGGTTCGCTTATTATGCGTGCCGAGCCGTCTGTAGATTCCGAGCAGGTAGGAATTCTTTACGATGAAGACAGACTTCACTGTATCGGTGTCTCCGATAAGTGGTATCACGTAATTGCCGAGGACGGTACCGAAGGCTATGTCTATATGTCTTATACGACACAGACACCTCCGCCTACACCTACACCGAGGCCTCAGTATAACGGTGGCGGAAGATCCGGCGGCGGAAGTTCATCATCCTCCGGCGGCGGAGGCGGCGGAGGCGGATGGGTCTCCTACGGTAATAACGGTTATACGATCGCAAGTATCGCGGAGTCCATGGTAGGTACACCTTATGTATGGGGTGCTTCGTCCAGTTCCGCAGTCGACTGTTCGGGTCTCGTATGTTACTGCTATGCGCAGATGGGCATATCGCTGCCACACTATTCACAGTCGCTGACGAGTGTCGGAGTCGCGGTTCCTCGTGATCAGGTAATGCCCGGTGACATCGTATGCTGGGGATCGGGAGGATACAGCGGACACGTAGGTATCTATGTCGGCAACGGTCAATGCGTCGATGCCAGAGGCCGTGCATACGGAACCGTTTACGGATCGATAGACCGTTCGGGTATCGTAGCGATCCGAAGGATCTACACATCATAAATCCGATAACAGAAACCATTTTGATATGCGCTGTAAAAGGCGCATATTTCTTTGAAAGGACAATCAATATGAAGAAGATAACTTCTGTATCTGTTCTGCTCGCATCAGTTTTGTTCCTGACCTCTTGCGATACGTTAAGGAGTACGAGCCGGGTCAACAGTGAGACAGAGTACACCGATGAAGCCGTGCAGACAGTGATAACCGAGGTTACCACTGTGCCTTCACAGACCTCAACGGTCGAGAGCGCAGCTGTTCCTGTTATTACGCAGATCGAGACTTCTGCTACTGCAATTGAATCACTTGAGACACAGGAATCTTCTTTGGAATCTGATGTCGAATCAGGAGAGGCATTATCGCCGGAACAGACATCGGAGTTCTTCACGATGCATCAGGATGAATATCTTATGAGTTCCGGGGCAGGCGGATGGGCCGCTTACCTGACCGTTAACCCGGACGGGACGTTCGATTACAACTACCATGATTTTGACGCAGGTTATTACTACATCTGTCACGCAGAAGGATCATTCGGTTCGGTATCCGCGATCGACGATAAAACATATGCGCTTACGATCTCACAGATGACATACGAATACGATGAGGGTGCCGAATGGAGTGAGACCGACACTGACGGCAGTGAGATCAACTATGTTGCTGCGGACTCCTACGGCATCCATCAGGGTGACACGCTGACGTTCTACGTGCAGGGAAGTGCTGTCGCGGATCTGCCGGAAGGATACGTGGTCTGGTATGCGATGCCGCGTGCTCTCCCTCTCGAAAACGTACCCGATCCGTTCCCTCTGTCGGGGTTCTATAATCCGGCGGATGACTGCTCCTTTATAGAAGACGATTATGAGTGATTGTCTCGCTACGTAGCGGAAAAAGAGAAACTGGGGCAAAGTTGAGGTATTCGTGAAAATACTTTGACAGTCAAAGTAAATTTGATATACTGACCTTAACATCAACTTATCTTTACACTTCAGGGATAGGAGGTAAGAGTTATGCTAGGGTTGTTATCGATATTCTTTGTATATTCAGTAGCGATTACGATTGCCGTAATCGTCATCACCATCGAGAAGGATAAATACTACAGGAAGTTCCGCGCTCTTGAAGATGAGCTTAAAAGGATAAAGGCAACGCAGCCTGCGGCTCCTGTTGATTCAGCGGTTCAGACGACTGTTCAGACACCTGCGCCGCTTCCGGTATATGCGAAGCAGGCTCCCGCACAGCAGAAGAAGTCCGGCCTTACTGCCGTCGGCGTATCTTTCTCTGTCGGCGTTCTTCTCATGGTCATCGCAGCTGCGGTATTCATCTCCGCCACATGGCAGACGATGCCTGCAGTGGTTAAGTGCATCGTGCTCCTGATCGTCGTATCAGGTGTGTACGGATTAAGCACACTGTGCCGCAAGAAGCTTAAGCTCGAGAAGACTTCGTCGGTTCTTTATATGCTCGCAAGTCTCATCACACCTTTGGCGATATTTGTCGGATTCCTTGCATTCGGTGCAGAGGATTCGATGTTCACGCTCGTATGCTGTGCGGTCTCGCTCGGCGTGTCGGGTTTTGTCGGATATAAGACCTTCGGCTCGAAGCTGCAGGTCGCGATAAGTTACCTGGGCTTTGTATGGTCAGAGATATTCCTGTGCATGCAGGTCTTGGGCAACACCAAGGGTATGGCGTTCGGTATGTGCGCCGCGGCGTTTATCTCAGGACTTATCTATTTCTTAAGACCCAAGCTTAAGTTTTTCGACGTGTTCGCTGAAGTTTCTGCTTATGTGGCGGTGATCGGTCTTGTTATGACAAGCGCCTTCGGTAAGTACTCGCTGCCGCTGTTCATTGCTTCCCATATTCTGTATTGGGTTACGCTTCTCATGCTCACACGTAAGAGAAAGTGGATCGCATACGTGTCCGCACTGGTTCCCGTGTTTACCGTTACTTTGCTGGGAGTAAAGTACATAGAGGAAAGAACCGGATTCATGATACTGGTGCTCATCATGATCGCGTTCCTGCTTGCTTTCTACAGGATTATCAAGCACGAGAATCTTGTGAGCAATCTGATCATCAGTGTCGGCATGTCTCTTCTTGTCATAATAATGGATTCTGTTACCCGGCTTAACAACAGCGGTGACTATATCCGTGACTTCATGCATTACACGACTTATCTCGTCCCGATCCTGTCGTGCGGCGCGGTTTATATAATGACTAAGAATAAGTTCGAACGCGCACTTTATACTTACCTTATAGTCGCGTCAGCAATTGTCGAATGCCAGATAGTTCTGCAGCAAGGCATCGTTCCGATCATCATATTCCTTGCGCTCGCAGCCTTGTCGATAATTGTTAACTGCAAGTACAAGATGATTCATCTTAAGATCGCGTCATGTGCAGCAGCGGTTATTGTCTACATTATTAACTTCTCGAACGGCGATACGGATCTGAATACGATCGTTTATGCTTCGGCTGCTATCGCACTTTATGCATTTGCGGTGCTTATCAATAAGTTCGGAACAGTGGAGAAGATCACGCACATAAGCACACGTTTCAGCCTGCTGCCGCTTCTTATCATAAGCAACCTTATGCTGCTTATTCGCGACGTTACAGGCTCGCTTCCATGCTTCATCGTACTGATCGTTATCGACGTGGTCTTTACGGCGCTCACGCTGCTTGATACGGACAACTACTTCGGGTGTCTGCCTGCGGTTACGTTCATGACCGCGGTCATGTTGAAGCTTGTTCAGAGTGACGTCGACAAGGCGGTCGTAAGCATCATATTCATCGCGGTATACGCACTTGTCGGACGCTTCATCTGCAGAACTGTAGTCTCCAAGACCCGCATCGACTGGTTCACGTTCCTTGCGGCAGTGGCATGTATGGTGCCTGTAAGCGATCTGTCTTTTACACTGCTGTTCATGACGTTCTATATCATGACATTCACCGGAAGATTCGGTAAGGAAGGCGACACGTTGAAGGAGAGACTTTCGGCGAAGTTCAGACTTATCGTCTCATGCGCGATCGGCTCGCTCACGCTGTGTCTCGTGACACTCGATATGGATTTTTCATCAGTCGCGGATACAGAGATAAGACTCATGTTCATGCTCGTCGCGGCACTTGCGATCTACTTGTTCATCCTGCATTGCGACGCAACGAGATGGATATGGTTCTCGACTGTCGCACTCTCCATCGAGATCGAGGCGTTCCACGCGATGGAACAGCAGCAGATTCTGCCGCTGACTCTCATCTCGGTATGTGCGGTCGGCATCTTCATCTACTCGTTTATCTTCAAGAAGAGAAGCTGGTTCATTCTTGCCATCGGAACTATCGGAGAGTTCGCGCTACTGTTCGCGATAGTATTCTGGGACAGCAGACTGTGGTGGATATATCTGCTCGTATTAGGCGGCATCCTGATCGCGACTGCTTCTGTCAATGAATATAAGAGACGTAAGGCTGTCGAGTCGGGTATGGAGGATAAGAAAGTCCGCCTGTTTGATAATTGGACCTGGTGATTGCTATGGATAGACCGGTTACTACATAATTTATGCTTATGTCGGTTGACGGCAAGATTAGTACAACCGCCATCTCACGGGTCTCGGCGTACTTAAACTTATCGACTGCAAGCCTTTGCAGGATTCGTACTTCAGGATGCGTTATCAGGTGGAAGGTTAAGCTTACCCGTTGTTCTTTTTCTTCTCGCACTCGGGGCAGTTAGCCGTAGGTGCGACGGAGAGGAAAGATTCCTTCTTAAATCCGCACTTGGAACAGATGAAGACGTACTTCGAGAATACGCCTCCCTGTGTGGTGCTGACGAGCCATGTGCCCTGAGTCTCTTCGCCGGGCTTGGGAAGCTCGGGCGTCGCGTGCACAGGTGCTGCTTTTTTCTCGGCAGGTTTGGGCTCTTCTTTGATCTCGGGCTTAACTTCAGTCTTGGTTTCAGACTTTACCTCAGAAGGCTTGGTGTCACCGCCGAACCATGTGGCCGGCTTAGGCTCGCCGAAGAAACACTCGGAGCCATGGAAAGGACAACCGGTACAGTCGTCTTTGCTTGCGCATAATCCGGAAACGCCTCTTAATAACTGGTCCAGCTGCTGATCCCTGTTATCCTTTGCCATAGTATTTCTCCTTGTGTAATTATTACTTAACTACGATGTTCGCGATCCTGCCCTTGACGTAGATGAACTTAACGATCGATCTTCCAGCGAGTGCACTTATAAATCTCTCGTCATTTCTGATGAGCTCTTCAACAGAAGCCTGATCTGCTTCGGAAGGTACATTCTCTCTGAAGATGATCTTACCGTTAAGCTGTACTGCGATCTCGACGGAATCCTTAACAAGTGCGGATTCATCGTAGGAAGGCCACTCCTGATCGAAGATCGAGTATTCGTTGCCGAAGGTCTCGCACCATGTCTCTTCACAGAAGTGAGGTGCGAAGGGTGAGAGGATCAGGATCAGTTTCTCTACTGCATAGCGATAGAATTCGGGGATCTTGTTCGGGTTCTGGCTGTACTTCGAGACAGCGTTCAGAAGTTCCATCATACGTGCAATGGAAGTGTTGAACTGGAATCTGTCGATGTCGGCAGTAGCGCTCTTGATCGTGTAGTTCAAAGCATAGTTCAATTCCTTCTCGGCGTCTCCCATATTTATGCCTGAGATGTCGGAAGAAGAAACTGATGAAGCGTCGGAAGCGAGGTTCTCGATACGGCGTATAAACTTGACTATAGCCTGCAGACCGGCATCGCTCCAGGGTCCGCCTTCGACATATGCGAAGCCGAATCCAAGATATGTTCTGAATACATCGGAACCGTACTTCTCGATATAATCATCAGGGGCAACGGTATTGCCTCTGGATTTACTCATCTTCTGACCGTCAGTTCCGAGGATCGTTCCCTGATGTACGAGGCTTGTGAAAGGCTCGTCAAAGTCAAGAAGTCCCATGTCACGCATTGCCTTCGTGAAGAATCTTGCATAAAGAAGATGCATGCATGCGTGCTCGGCACCGCCGACATATTTGTCGACCGGACACATCTTGTTGATGAGATCTCTGCTGAACATCTCATCGCCGTTCTTATTATCAGGATATCTGAACTGATACCATGAAGAGTCTACGAAAGTATCCATCGTATCGGGATCTCTTCTCGCATCGCCTCCGCACTTCGGGCACTTGCAGTTCATGAAAGCGTCGCACTTGGCAAGAGGGGACTCTCCGTCGGGCGTGAACTCGACCTCGTAAGGGAGAAGGACAGGAAGCTCCTTCTCGGGAACGGGTACTACGCCGCATGAAGGGCAGTGGATCATAGGGATGGGAGTACCCCAGTAGCGCTGTCTCGAGATGAGCCAGTCACGAAGTCTGTAGTTGACCTTCCATTCGCCCATGCCGATCTTAGAAAGTTCTTCCACGATAGCCTTCTGGGCCTCGTGCATTTCCATACCGTCAAACTTATCGGAATTAACGAGGTAACCCTTCTTCTCGCAGTAGGGAAGTTCGTCGTCAACGCCCTTCTCGGACTGAACTACTCTTATGATATCGAGACCGTACTTGTGTGCGAAGTCGAAGTCCCTGTCATCGTGTGAAGGAACGGCCATAACTACACCCGTACCGTAACCTGCAACGACATAATCGGCTGCCCAGATCGGAACCTTTCTGCCGTTTAGGGGGTGGATGGCATATGAACCTGTGAAGACACCGGTCTTCTCACGTGTCGTGGACATACGGTCGATCTCTGTTACCTTGGAAGTTGCCTTCTTGTATTCTTCGATGGCATCGCGGCACTCGTCTGTCGTGAGCTTATCGCAAAGCTCGGACTCCGGTGCGATAACTACATATGTGACACCCATGAACGTATCTACTCTCGTTGTAAATACTTCAAGCTTCATGTCTGTTCCGTCTTCGTTCTTAAGGCGCTTGCCGTCCTTCTCGACCCAGAGGGCAACCTGTGCACCCTGTGATCTTCCGATCCAGTTTGTCTGAAGTTTCTTGGTCTTCTCGGGCCAGTCGAGCTTCGGCAGATCGTCGAGAAGTTCCTGTGCATAGTCGGTGATCTTGAAGAACCACTGCGTCATGTTCTTGTGCTCGACCTCGGAGTGGCAGCGCTCGCACTCGCCGTCGATAACCTGCTCGTTCGCAAGAACAGTCTTACAGGAAGGACACCAGTTTACGGGTGCGTTCTTTCTGTATGCGAGTCCTCTCTCGTAGAGTTTTAAGAAGAACCACTGGTTCCATTTATAGTAATCAGGTTCGCATGTCTTGACTTCATAAGACCAGTCGACCGTGGTGCCCATGGCTTTAAGCTGCTTCTCCATCGTGTCGATATTCTTCAATGTAGAGTCCTGAGGATGGATACCCGTCTTGATCGCATAGTTCTCGGCGGGAAGACCAAAGGAGTCGAATCCCATCGGATGGAAAACGTTGTATCCCTGCATGCGCTTGAATCTTGACCAGGAGTCTGTAAGAGAATAGTTATACCAGTGCCCGAGGTGAAGGTTGGCTCCGGAAGGGTAGGAAAACATCTCAAGGCAGTAAAGCTTCTCGCCCTTCTTGTTCGGATCGAACTTATAAAGTCCGGTTTCTTCCCATTTCTTCTGCCACTTGCGGTCGGTCTCAACTGAATAGGACATAATTAGCACCCTCTTATTATTAATAAAATTAAACTCCACAATTTTACCATGCTTTATTTTACTGTCAAAGTGTTGTTATAATAGCGGCATGGATAAATGGAAAAGATTTTTGAGTATTATGATTGCCGCGACTCTTATGATATCAGCGGTAGCCTGTGACAGAGGCGGAAGATCCCGAGAAGATGAGGAAGATCCGGAGGAGACAGAAGTCCTCGAGACTGCTTCTGAGCGTGATGCGCTTCCTTTGACGGCGGACGGCCTTGACGGTGTGTGGCTTACAGAAGAAGGATACTTCTGCGAGTTTAATATGGATGAGATGTTTTTCCGCGATCTGTGGGGACTTAAGTACGACATAATCTCCCTCGGAGAAGATCACCTGATGATAGAGATTCGACCTGTGGATTATACTTATTTCTCGCCTGCAACCGCACTTCCCGTTAACGATGTCATTGAGCTTGACATCGACTGTTACGAAGATTCCATAGACCTTCTCGGGAGGACCTGCTACAGAAGTGATTCAGATACGGGATCGGGCTATGACGAGAGCGTAAGATCGGGTATTGCGGGACAGACGTTTACGATCGGAACATATTTGGGAGATGTTGAATGGACCTTTGATGAGGACTTGACCGGGATAACCATATCAGGTCTCGGAACAGAGACTTCCATCGAGATTACGGATTTTGACGGCGGAATATTTACTTATGAGGATGAGACCGGAACTTCAGGTGAGATTGTCGCAAGATATATTAACGGCGAGCTTGTCTGGTGCGCGGACGGCGACGTGCTTCAGCTTGCGAGTTATCGAATAGCGGATCCGTCGGACTGGGTCCTTTATGACAGTGACACGGGCGAAGTAACAGTTCTAAAGTTCAATCCCAAGGTCGCTTCTGATGATGACAGCGTGCCGGTTATGCTGGGACTTTACGGTTCGCAGGATCTGTCTTACATGGGGCAGTCATATTCTGCGATAAGCCTCTGCGATGGTCTGTATAGACTTAATGCAGGAAACGAGTACATGATAAACGCGGCGAATCCGTATGCTTATGAGCTTATAAGACGTGCGGAATACATCGAGCAGCCGGAGGGAAGCCTGAACTTATATGAGTACGATTTTGACCAGGGCAGTCTCACTTTCGAGAAGTACGATAACGAGTGGCCTTCTGATGTGATCCATTTCTACAGGATCGCCGATTACAACTGGCATTCTGCTTTCCCCGATTATGATACGACGATGGTGATTTCTGACGGGTACTGCGCAGAGTTCAATGAAGACAGGGAGGCGGAGTTAAGCTTCACGTTTGACAGCCCGTCTTCCGATGATGTCTGCATCTACCGCATAAACGATAATGACGAGCTGATCCCGGTGGATACGGTTATTTCCGGGGGCACTGCGACAGCTTCGATAAGCGAAAGCGGAGTGTATATTCTGTCGTACAATATCGACAATTACGGCGATATCTCCGAAGAGAATTATTTTGCTATGGATCCTCATGATTCGGCATGGGCAAGAAGCGGTGAGGCAGGGGATATACCGGATCTCGTCGATATGGAATATATCGAGCAAAGCTATAACTCCGTGTTTGTAATCGACAGCGCGGAAGATCTTGCTTCCCTGACGTATTTTATAAACACATATCCGCGTGATTATTCAGACGGATTCCTCGTCTGGGTCGATCTTGTTGAAGATATTGATCTTAGTGGCTACGAGTGGGCGCCAATGGGAACTACTGAGTTTCAGTTCTCCGGCCTGTTCTGCGGTAACGGTCATACGATAAGAGGACTTACGATAAGAAACGATAGCGAGAGTAACGCATTCTTCGGCAGTATGTATGCCGGTAATATTGTCGGCTTAAACTTAGAAGAAGCCTTCATCACCGGGCAGTCTGCTCATCTTATGTTCTCTTATTCGAGCACGACGGATTTTATCGACTGCCATGCTGAAGGTGAACTGCCTGAAAATCCGGATACCGGCATTGATCTGTTCCCCGATTATTCGGATTACGGGAATAACGGGTATCACTATTGTTCGTACAGCATAATCAACGGCTACGGAGAATTGTTTGAGGATGAATTCTCTTCTAACTACCCGCGCCCTAATGAAATGAATGATGTAGAGAACCATTTCGACCCCGACGGCGACGGAGTGTTCGATTATTCAGAGGACTATTACTTCGGTTAAGAATCAAGTGTTGACCTTCCGGTAGGTGGGGTGTTACTATTCTTATGAATGAATATTCGTTCAGTTATAAGGAGCCCACATGCCTAAGACGGAAGAACAATGCAGGAAAATGAGAGAAGATATGCGCCGGAAGATCCTAAGAGAGTCTTCGTTGTACTTTGCCAAGAACGGCTTCGGTGATACGAAGATCGGAGATCTAGCAAAGTGTATAGGTATCGGGCAGGGAACGATATATCTGTACTTCAGATCGAAGGAAGAGCTTTTCGAGGAGATAAGAGCAGCCGCAGATAACAAAGAGGAAGTAAAGCGATTGAAGACGCTCGCGAAGCTCCCGGTTCCCGCCAAGGTTAAGATTGAGAAGTTGTCGGAACAGATGGTGAAGGAGCTTAGAAGCAATGATGAGTTTGCCGTAAAGATCACGCTTTTTACGCAGCTTATTCTCGAGAAAGAAGAGGGTCCGTATGTAAGTGAGATCTATAAGGAGCTCGCGAAGATAATAAGGCAGGGACAAAAGGAAGGAAGTGTCGTAAGAGGCGATGCTTTATACCTTGCCGATCTTTACTGGGGACAGATATATCTTTGTGCCATAAAGAAGCTTTTCGTTAAGGATTATAAGCTTGTCACAAAGGACTCTTTGTGCAGGATCCTGGAGGTATAAATGGAGAGGATAGCTATAGTGACCGGAGCTTCGGGCGGTCTCGGAGAGGCCTTTGTTGACAGAATAAACGCGATGCCGAATATAGATAAGATCTGGGCTGTTGGAAGAAATCCCGACAAGCTCGAGAATTTGTGCTCAAGATTTTCTAAGGCGGTTCCACTGGTGGCTGATTTTGATTCAAACGGAGTCGATCTGATCACGGAAAAGCTTAAAAGTGAGAGCCCTGATGTAAGACTTCTTGTAAATAACGCAGGTCTTGCATATCTTGGCAGGTTCGAGGATATGGATTGCAAGAAGGTTGCAAGTATCTGCAACGTAAACTGTACTGTTCCGTCGGTGCTGATGGCTTCTTCACTTCCGTATATGAATAAGGGTGCGCGTATTCTTAATATCTCATCTGCATCCTCTTTCCAGCCGAATCCTTTTCTTAGTATGTATTCGGCAAGCAAGGTGTATCTTAAGAACCTGTCGCGTGCATTAAATTATGAACTGAAACCGCGCGGGATAACTGTCACGGCCGTATGTCCCTACTGGGTAGATACGGGTATGCTTCCGCAAGAGAAGAACGGTAAGAGAATCAATTACGCCGGGATCACTTCTCCTGAGGTCGTAGCAGATAAAGCATTGCGGGACAGTGCTAGAGGAAAGGATATGTCTGTTCCGTCGTTTCTTGCAAAGTATTTCAGAATATATTCCAAGTACACTCCTTCATCTATCGTGATGAGGCAGTGGAGTGCGATGATAAGGAAGTATTTATGAAATACCCGATTGTAACCGAGAGAGCGGATCTGTTTGATGTAAGCATCGTTATTACGATGGCAGTAGTACTTGATCCGATGCCCTCGTTAGAAGATGCAAAAGAAGCATTTTACAAAGCCTGCTCATGTCATGAGATTCTTAATTCCCGCGTCGTTATAGAGCAATCAGGCGAAGCTTTCTATGTTGATAACGATGAGCCTTCAAACAATATATCGAAGACGGATCTGACGGTTTATGAGCTTATTAATGACAACGAGAGGAAAAGATTCAGGATCTAGAATGGAGAGTTTATTAGAGCTTTTTTATCTCCTGACGGACTCGTTGTCATGATGCATCACTTAGGCGGTGACGGTAAGTCTCTTATGTACTTTATCGAGACGTTTATGAAGTGTCTTGATAAGAAGAGATGTGAGTTTGTTCCGTTTAGAAATATCACTTCGGATGACTTGCCTTCATCAGGTAAGATTCCATTCTTCTATGATCTGTTGACGGGATCGTGGAACAGGAAATGGAGGAGTGAGAAGCACGTCTTTGATTATGAGTTAATGGATAGAGCTTATGTTGATTTCTGGAAGGATAATAAGACCAAAACCGTAATAAAGAAGTACGAAGGAAATGATCTTAAGGGACTTCTTAATTCGGCAAAGCGTGCGGGTGTATCTTTTACTTCATACTTTATAACGGACATGATCAAAGATGATCCCGATAAACTTGATATCGGACTTGCAGTTGACGGCAGGATTGACGGTAACAGGTGCATGGGAAATCAGGCCACCGGAATATCAATTAATTACAGATACGATAGTAACAGATCGATCGAGCATAACTGCCGTGCGGTTCATAAAAGAATGAGAAAGAAACTTGATGACGACAGATACCGTTACTTTGTCCTTGGATTTATGAGTAAGCTCGACTCAACATTAAAGGATGCATTGAACCTTGAGCATGCAGGTGTTTTTACAAGTCCGGTATCTGCTCGTGTTGCCGATATCCTCGGATACGGCGATAAAGTCAAAGATATAAGTATCACAAACCTTACAAGAGCGGACATCGGTCTTTCTTATGGCGATTACAGGATAAGACAGATCGCATTCATTCCGCCCGTTGTGTCGTATGCCAAGAATGTATTCGGGATCGTTACGGCCGGTGATGTGATGACGTTAACTCGGCATTATTTTGAGTGAATATTATGTACAATTGTGCGTTTTGACTCTTTTTGAGCGTCAAAATGAAACATACTTGAAATCAATTACCCTAATAAAGTAATTGCTTTTAAGGTGCGTTAATGTAAAATTATTATGTTTAATATGCATAAATGCGCAATGCGCTTTCTATATAGACGAGGTATTTTATGGGCTTAGGAATGGAAATCGGTATCGATCTTGGTACCAGCAGTGTTTTGATATATGTCAGAGGTAAAGGTGTTGTCCTCAAGGAACCTTCAGTCGTAGCGGTCAATAATAAGACCGGTCGTGTTCTTGCAGTAGGTGAGAGTGCTTCACTGATGCTCGGTCGTACACCGGGTGTAGTCGAAGCCATAAGACCTCTGCGTGAAGGAGTTATTTCCGACTTCAGAGCCACAGAGGTAATGCTCAAGGCTTTTATCGGAAGAGTATGTACGGGTCTTCGTGCAACATATTTTAAGCCGACTATCGTAGTCTGCGTTCCTTCGGTCATCACACCGGTGGAGCAGCAGGCTGTTGAGAATGCATGCCGTCACGCAGGTGCGAAGGATGTATTCCTTATTCGTGAGCCTATCGCGGCCGCGATTGGTGCAGGTATCGATATAACCAAGGCGAGCGGTTCGATGGTCGTTGATATCGGAGGCGGTACGACGGATATTTCAGTTATCTCGTTGTGCGAGCCTGTAGTAGATGCATCCTTGAAGGTTGCAGGTGATAAGTTCGATGAAGCGATCATTAAGCACGTAAGAAGAAAGCACAATATCCTCATCGGTGAGAAGACGGCAGAGATGCTCAAGATCCAGATCGGATGCGCATACCCGAGAGACGAGGAGCTGACATTGGATGTTCGTGGACGTAACCTTATCACAGGTCTTCCTGCTGCAGTTACAGTTTCTTCCACTGAGATGCTCGAAGCGCTCGAGGAACCTGTATCATCGATCTTCGAAGCAGTGCACGTTGTACTTGAGAAGACACCTCCGGAACTTATGGCCGATATATCTCAAAGAGGTATCGTAATGACAGGCGGCGGAGCATTGCTCTATGGTCTTGATCGTATGCTTGCAACAAAGATCGGTATCGATGTATATATCGCCCAGGATCCTATCTCCTGCGTAGCCATCGGAACGGGTAAAGCACTCGATATGATGGATAAGTTCGCGGCATTGGGCGATCAGTGATAGCATAGATATCAATAAATATAAAGCTCAGTCAATATATCAGGCTCCGGGATTACCCCGGAGCCTTGTTTATATAATGCAGGGTATGCAAAAAAGGGCTTCACAGCCCCCTTTTGTTTGGGTATGTGTATATGAAAACTTTCTGAATCAGAGACCTAATCTGTTGCAGTTATTCTCGAACTCAGATGAGTTAACGATCTGTGAGATGACTTCGATCCTTGAAGCACCGTCTGAAAGTGCTTCTGTCCAGAGAGCCGCTTCGCCTGCCGAAGGCGCTCTGTTAAATGCTGCGTTGTAAAGAACTGCTACGAACTCGGAGTCTGTGAGGTTACGGGCGTTGAATTCTTCGCTGTTCATAAAACCTGTTACGACCATACCGAGGTTTCCTCCTCTGGAGAGGATTAGGTTGACCCACATGGTCTTTCCGCCGTTGTCTGCTGTTCTGTTAAGTACATTGGAATACAGACTGTTAACGATGTTCTCAGCAAGAGCATCCTTGCCTCTTGTTGCACCGAGAACCTATGTTGCGGGTACGGGAACTTCTGAGGAGACTACTACGGGTGCCTCATTTACAGAAGATGTAACAGAGTTGATCTGTTCGATCGTAAGATTGTCGGAATCAACATAAGAGCACTCGGCGAGGTCAAGTGCGGCATCGAAGTTAATTGCTGCATCTTCCGGGATCAGATCGCCGAAGACCGTCTTGAAGTCTTCCATCTCATCGATCAGATCGTAGAGTTCGGAAACTGCAATGTTCTTTTCTTCGTTTGCGTTGTTATTAAACCTCACAAAGACAGAAGAACCAATGAGCAATCAAATAATAAAATGTCACCTAAGCGACATATCACAAGATGATCATCCGTAAATGATCTGATGAATAAGTCTTGATTCCGAGGATGGAAAGAAGATCAGGTTATATCTATTATTACGAGTTCCGGCGGATTGTAGAGGCGGGGGATCATCGTTGATTCTCTCGCGAGTCCTCTTGAGACGATCATGGTCGTCGTATCTTCGCTGTAAAGTCCGCCGGCGTACTTCGGAAACAGTCCCTGATTAGGAGCATATAGTCCGTTTAAGATACCCGGGATCCTCCATTGACCGCCATGTGCATGACCGCATAATGCGAGGTCGTAAGCCTGAGCTTCGTAAGTGTCAAAGTATTCCGGTCTGTGCGAGAGGATTATGTTATATGAGTCTGCATCAAGAGAAAGATAACAATCGAGGAACTGCCTCTCGAGGATAAGATCCGAGTCGACCAGGTGACTGTCGTAATCGTCTACGCCTGCAACGGTTATCGTGTTGCCGTTTATATCGATCGTATCGATCTGTCCCTGAAGTCTTGTGATATCCAATTCATCTATGATGTCCATCTCATCACTGTACCTGTCGACGCCGCCCCAGAATTCGTGATTGCCGGTGACATAGTAGATCGGGTAACGTCCGCTGATACCGCGCAGGAATTCTTCGGTATTGTCATTGGATAACTGATCGTCGAATATGTCTCCGCCGAGCATAACGATATCGGGGTGCTCGGCATCCAATGCCGATATGAGTTCGGATTCGTTATCGCCGTATCTGCAGGAGTGAAGATCGGTAATAAGTGCGATCCTTACAGGTGAGTCTATCTTATCCGATTCGATGCTGTAGTTTACTGTCTTAAGCTTGTTGTTAAGGCCGGGTAATATGAGTATCAACAGTACGGAAATTACTATGATACGTCTGATTATCTGTTTGCGTGTTAACTTTAATATCTTCATATTGACGTTAATTATAACTAATGATAATATTTGCGCAAGGTTAAAGACCTTGAGTTTCCGCTTGATTGAATATAACTGGTTTAAGTATTTTTCACAAGTAATCACACAGCAAATGAGGTATACATGTCAGAATTAGATTCTTTGATGTTGAAGTCAAAGGAAGACCTGGAAGCAATCGCTGCGCAGTTTGGCGATTTTACTCCTGCCGTTGCCAAGAAAAAATCCAGAGAGGAACTGATCGCGTCCATTACGAGAATGTCTGTAATGGAAGTTGTGCAAGAGATCGAGAAGCGTTCCTCCGTGGCAAAGGAAGAGTCTTCCGAACAGTTAGCACTTGATCTTCCCGAGGAACCTACGAAGGAGGAGAAGACAGAAGACGCTCCCAAGGCTAAGAAGAGGGGAAGACCTAAGAAGGTCCGTAAGGAAGAGGCGGAAAAAACAGAAGTTGCCGTTCCCGAAGCTGCTCCCGCTATAGAGGAGGCTCCTTTTTCCAAGACCGAGGAGGCGCCTAAGCCAAAAAAGCGCGGCCGTAAGCCAAAGAAGGCTGTCGCCGAAGAATCGGAACCTGCCAAGGATGAGTCTTCGAAGGAAGAGGTTTCTGAAGTAAAAGAATCGGCTCCGGAAGAAAAAAAGGAAGATGTTTCCGAACAAAAGGCAAATGATGAACCTGCCTCTAATGAACCTCCCAAGAAGACGAGAGGAAGAGGCAAGAGAAGGATAGCCTTCGGTCCCGATACCGAGACTCATGAGATAAAGATAGAAGAGTCCGAGAAGAGCGAGGAAGAGGCCGAGAATAAAGAGCAGCCCTCGCAGCCTGAGATCCAGTATATTGAGGTCGAGGGAATTCTCGAGATCGGAAACGGCGATAATAAGAACGATTTTAACGGATTCATCCATAAGAATAATTATCTTCCGGGAGAAGATGACGCTTATGTCCCGGGACAGATGATAAGAAGACTGGGTCTTCGTAAGGGAGACCATATCAAAGGTCTCGCAGTTGCCCCTCACGGGAAGGACAGATATGCACCGTTAAGGAAAGTACTTGAAGTTAACGGAATTGAAGTCCCGGAGGATTCGGATTTTACCAATATAAAGAAGCGTCCGAGATTTGAGAATCTTACTGCCATATATCCGGACAGCAGACTGAAGCTCGAGACCAATAAAGAGGATCTGTCGTGCAGGATCATCGATCTGTTCTGCCCTATCGGAAAGGGACAAAGAGGAATGATAGTATCTCCTCCGAAGGCCGGTAAGACAGTGCTCCTTAAGAAGGTTGCAAACGCCATTACCACCAACAATCCCGAATGTAAGGTCATAGTGCTTCTCATTGACGAGCGTCCTGAGGAAGTTACCGATATGCAAAGATCCATTAAGGGTGAAGTCGTATATTCCACTTTCGACAAGCGCCCCGAGAATCATGTCAGGGTAACGGAACTCGTTCTCGAGAGGGCTATGAGGCTTGTCGAGTTAGGTCAGGATGTAGTGATCCTTCTCGACTCGATGACAAGACTTGCAAGAGCTTATAACCTTACGATCAATCCTACGGGAAGAACGCTCTCGGGCGGTCTCGATCCGGGCTCGCTCTACGGTCCTAAGAGATTCTTCGGAGCAGCGCGTAACATTGAATTCGGAGGAAGCCTTACCATCATCGCATCCGCTTTGATTGAGACAGGCTCAAGGATGGACGAGGTTATATTCGAGGAGTTCAAGGGAACGGGTAACATGGAAGTCGTACTCGACAGAAAGCTTGCAGACAGACGTGTCTATCCTGCTATCGCAGTTGACAAGTCAGGTACGCGACGCGAGGATCTTCTGCTCACGGAAGAGCAGCTGTCATCCGTATGGCTCACGCGTAAGGCTATCGCCGATGTTGATACGATCGCCGGAACGGAAGCGGTGCTTAACTTCCTTAAGCGCACGCCGGATAACGCCAGTTTTGTCCTGTCGGCGCAAAAGTCTTTTGCTGTTGACGGCTGATGGAGTACAATCAATATAATTAATATTTGGAGGGCTATGTAAATGAGTGAGAACAATATTCCTGCTGAGTATAAGCCGATAAGTATGTGGGGCTACTTCGGATATGAGATCCTTTTCTCTATCCCTTTGATCGGATTCATCTGCCTCATCATCTTTGCATTTGCTTCAAAGAACAAGAATGTAAAGAACTTTGCCAGGTCTTATTTTTGCATGTTGATCCTTGTGATCGTGCTGTCGGTAATTATCCTTGCAATCGTTTCTGCAACAGGTGCCGTCATTTCTCTTGAAGATATCGTCGGATCTTTGTGATTACAGTTGACAACCGCGGGTAAATAAGATATTATCGTGCGGTTACTATAAATCCGATATGGCATACGTGCCTTAAGTACGCGTCATATCTTTGATTAAGAGGTGAAATATGAAGACAGACATCCATCCTAAGACGTACAACGCTGTCGTTAAGTGCGCTTGTGGAGCTACCTTCGAGGCGATCTCGACAAAGCCTGAGATCAACGTCGATATCTGCTCCAATTGCCATCCGTTCTACACAGGTAAGCAGAAGCTTGTTGATACAGGCGGAAGAATCGACAAGTTCAACAAGAGAATGGGAAGAGCTTAAGACTAACCCGAATGAGAACTGCCTTGAAACATAGGCAGTTCTTTTTTACAATAAACGGGAAGTTTAAAGAATAGAAAGTTGGAAAACGGGTAGACTATGTCAACACCAGAGAATAATAAAGATATAAAACCCGCTTTGAAGAAGACCACCATCGGAGGTCAGGCCCTTATCGAAGGTATCATGATGGTGGGTCCCAAGCGTACCGCCATTGCCGTAAGGAAGGGTGACGGAACCATTCATGTGGAAGAAATCATGCAAAGCGAGAGAGTTACCTTCTATGAGAAGGTTCCGTTTATAAGAGGATGCATCAGGTTCTATAAGATGCTCGTAAGAGGTACCGATGCCCTTATGAAGTCTGCGGATATCTCCGAGCAGGGCGCTCCGGAGACAAGGGAAGACGGCAAACCCGAGAAGCAATCCGCATTGGATCAGTATCTTTCCAAGCACTACAATGTCATGGTCACTTTGTCGGCTATCCTCGGTATCCTTCTGAGTGTCGGATTGTTCATCCTTCTCCCGTGGCTTATCGTATTCCTTGCTACCAAGATAATGGGAAGCGCACTTGCGGATACGACATGGATGTCTGTGGTCCTTAATCTTGCCGAGGGTGTTCTCAGGATGATCATCTTCTTCCTCTATCTAAGATTCGCTAGCAAGATCGAAGGCATAGACAGAGTGTGGAAATACCACGGAGCCGAGCACAAGACGATCGCCTGTTATGAGGCGGGTGAGCCTCTTACGGTCGAGAATATACTGAAGCATTCGAGATTTCATCCGAGGTGCGGAACTTCGTTCATGTTCCTGGTTCTCGCGATATCCATCCTTATCTATACTGTGGCAGGTATACTTATAGGTGACGGAAGTTTTATCGTAAGTGCGCTTATAAGGATCATCCTGATCCCGATCATATGCGGTGTGTCTTTTGAGATACTGAGATTTGTAGGAAGACATGACGAGAATGTTGTCTGCAGAGGATTGTCAAAGCCCGGACTGTGGCTTCAGAAGTTCACAACGTCCGAACCTGACGCTCCTATCGTTGAGGTGGCGATAGCGGCTATGCAGGCAGTCATCCCCGAGAACGCAGACGATGATGTCTGGTAATCCGGACAGTTTGATCAAGATCCTTACCGAAGCGGGCATCGCGTTAGAAGATGCCCGTTTTGATATGGGGCTTATATATGCCGAATTCGGTGATGACGAGAAGGCTCTCGCAGAAGCGGTCGATAAGAGGGCGTCCGGCATGCCTGTTGCCTATATTATCGGAAAACAGGGGTTTTATAAGGAAGAATACAAAGTTACCCCTGACGTTCTGATACCGAGAGCCGATACCGAGCTTCTGGTCGAGAGCGCATTACGGTTCCTGGGTGCTCTTGATCTTCCCCTGGGCGATGTATCATGCATCATCCCGTCCGATAAAACGCTCACAAGCCCCCGTATTCTCGATCTGTGCACCGGAACAGGATGCGTCGGGATATCGGTAATGAATACCTTGATCGGGAAATACGAGGATGCACATGCCGTCCTCGCGGATATCAGCGATGCGGCGTTAAGGATATCAAGGGAGAATATAATATCACAGTGCAAGGTGCCTTCGAATATCGATCTCATCAAACTCGATGTGCTCGAAGAGCAGGTTCCCGAAGGAAAATTTGACGTAGTCACGTCGAATCCTCCGTACATCAACGAGAGCGACATGATGACGCTTGACCGTGAGGTAAATGACTATGAGCCCCACCTTGCTCTCGCGGGCGGGGAAGACGGTCTTATATTCTATCCTCACATCTGTAATATCGCTTGTCAGTGCCTCAAAAACGGCGGAGCGCTCATCGTCGAGCACGGATACGACCAGGCGGATGAGGTCCGTCAAACCCTTACAGATAAAGGGTTTAACAATGTTAAATCGCTTAAGGACTTCGGCGGGAACGACCGGGTCACATTCGGTTTATGGGGAGGAGAATGAACTATGCCCGGTAAGTTTTTCCTTTACAAATATGAAGTGGGCGATGTGGTAAGAATGAAGAAAAAGCATCCCTGCGGAAGCTTCGAATGGACACTTACGAGAGTGGGTGCCGAGTGTAAGATGACGTGCAATAAATGCGGCCGGCTCGCCGTGATGGACAGACCGACCCTGGAGAAAGCTACGGTCGAAGTGACAAGGTCTTCAGACGACCTCTGACGACTGGGAGACGCAGATCTTCCTGCCGTCACAATCCTCAAAGACAAATTGTCTGTTTGATAAGGCTCCCTGTGAAGCCTTCGCCTCCGGAAGATCCTCGATGATCTTAACACCGCCTGCTTTAAGTTCGTGGAGAAGAAGAAGCGGCTCGGATACGTAGATTATAAGTTCGTACATAGACACCGGAGCGATCCTGACGGGCGAACTTACAAGAGCGATCGCTATGTTATCTCGGGTAAGCCTTATATGAGGCATACGCTCATCATCGAGATGGGCAGCCTTGAATCCCAGTTTCTGTTCATAGAACAAAGCGGTCCTGATAGGGTCCGTGCAGGGGAAGACCGAAGCGGAGGCATTCATGAGATGAAGAATCGAAGATGACTCCTGCTCATTTTGTTCTTCGGCCTTTGACGGCTCCTCGGATCCGTCGCTCATCTTAAATCCCAGAAGCTGTTCGCCGAATGCCTTCTCGTGCTCTTCGAGTGAATCCATGATCTTGTGGCGGTTCATGATCTCTTCAGTGGTCGGATCTGAGGGTAAAGTACGAAGAGAATCCACTTTCTCGAGATAATCTTTAAGGTTCATGAAGCGCACGTAAAGCGGCATGATCTCCTTCGCATCAGAGGGAAGCTCCGACCCCTTGGTTCCGTGAAGCATCATCATCGCATACTCGGAAGCCTCCGGAGGAAGCTTCGCGAAAAGCTTATTGATAAGTGTAAGCTCCGCTGCACACTTATCGGATACTCCGCCTTTGTTTATCTGCTCTTCGAATATGTCGAAGACTTTGTTGATGTCGTGTTCGGGATAGTTTTTACCAAGCATGATGGGCCCCTGTAAGTATTTTTCGTTAAATTATACCATCAGTTATGAATTGAATAATCCGGTCTTTGTTATATATTAGGTTGAGGGTTGTTATGTCAGGTATCAAGAAGACAAATGCAATGAGGATGCTCGATAAGGAGAATATCCCTTACGAGGCCATGGAATACGACTATGATGAGAATGATCTGGACGGTCATCACGTAGCCGAATTCTTCGGTATACCTTATGAGGAAGTCTTCAAGACATTGACAGCCGTGACGGAGACAGGTGAGTATCTTGTTTTCTGTCTGTCGGTCGATGATGAACTCGATCTTAAGAAGGCTGCGGTGCTTGCGGGCGTTAAGCGCGTAGAGCTGATCCATGTCAAGGATCTTCTTAAAGTGACAGGGTACATCAGGGGCGGATGTTCTCCCATCGGGATGAAGAAGCGATACAGGACTTTCATAGACGAGATGGTCGAACTTATCGATGTGATCCATGTAAGCGCCGGACAGAGGGGGATACAGTTGAAACTGTCGCCGGAGGATCTGATAAGTTTTACCGGAGCCCAAGTCGGACCGATAACAATGTAAGAAGGAAGGCGTTGTTAAGTGGAAAAGTATGAGGTTTTCAGATCGCTCGCGATCATTATAATATCAGCCAAATTCTTCGGATTGCTTGCCAGAAAGCTCAAGGCGCCGCAGGTAGTCGGAGAGATAGTTGCAGGACTTCTTGTAGGTCCTTCGGTCCTCGGCCTTGTAGGTTATTCCGACTTTCTGGGGTATATGGCCGAGATCGGCGTAATGCTCCTCATGTTTACCGCAGGCCTCGAGACGAGGATATCCGATCTTCGTAAGACCGGATTCAAGGCGCTGGCGATAGCCAGTGCGGGCGTATTCGTTCCTCTTGTCGCAGGAACGGTTCTCTATATGTGCTTCTACGGGTTCGCTCCCTGGGGAGATGATCATTTCTATAAAGCGCTGTTCGTAGGTCTTATCCTTACGGCAACTTCCGTCAGCATCACGGTCCAGACGCTTAAGGAACTCAATAAGATCAGCGAGTTAGTAGGCACCACGATCGTAAGTGCGGCGATCATAGATGATGTTATCGGAATCTTTGTTCTCACGATTGTTATCGGTATGAAGGACCCTTCTCAGGATATCTCGAAGACCTTCCTTATGAGCGGTCTGTTCTTCCTCGTAAGCCTGGTGTTCGGTTACGTCTTTTACAGGATCTTCAAGGTCATCGACAAGCGCTGGCCTCACACAAGAAGGATCCCTATCATAGGACTCGCGTTGTGCTTTGTAATGAGTTATTGTGCACAGAAGTATTTCGGCGTTGCCGACATCACCGGAGCGTATGTTGCAGGCGTCATATTGAGTTCTCTTGATGACTCGACATATATCTCGCGTAAGATGGATATCAATTCCTACATGATCTTCGGTCCCGTGTTCTTCGCGTCCATAGGACTTCAGACTGACATCAAGTCGGTCGATCCCGGCATTTTACTGTTCTCGGTCTGTTTTGTAATAGTAGGTCTTCTGTCGAAGATCATCGGGTGCGGCGGTGTATCGTTCCTTATGGGATTCAGGGGGAAGGATACTCTTAAGATCGGCTGCGGTATGATGACGAGAGGAGAGGTCGCCCTTATAGTTGCCCAGAGAGCGTTGTCGATCGGGGCTTTGAGCGGAGCATATTTTACCTCTGTCATCTTCCTTATCGTGGTATCTTCGATCCTGACCCCGATAGTGCTCAAATTGCTTTATACGGAAAAAGCGAAACCTGCTGATTCTGCGGTCGGATAAATGTCTCATTGAACTTTTTACAAGTAAATATTAGAAAAGTACTGGAATGGCTTGAGTTTTAGAACTTTTAGTTTGGAATCACAGAAATAGTTCAAGGTTCTTGCATCAGATCAACTGGAATTATTCAGTACATGGCGGTTTATTAGAACTATATTTGATTAATTCACATTATGGTTCAAGTCTTTGGGATTGAGCTTTGAACCTTTTTCGATTTTGAATCAAAAAGTTCTGTCTCAGGGTAGATTTAAGAACCATATCAAGTTTTATTCTGTAAAAGTTCAAATTTCAAAGCACTTCAAATTCGGGTCTTGGCGGACTATAATACAAATATCATTCTTGGAAGGAATGAGGGGTAGAAAATGATAATTGATAAAACTTTGCATGACCTGCAATGCAGGTCTGATTATCTTATGCGGATAATAGATAACGCTGACAAATCATTGGCTCTATTACCGGACGGTTATTTGAGGATCAAGCGACAGGGCAATTCTGTATCTTACTATCATATGAGAAAGATAAGAGGGGCTGATGCCGAAGAGCTGATCAAGAATTCCTCAGTCATCAGGGATCTTTCTCAGAAAAGCTATCTTCGTAAGGTTAGAAATGCCGCAGTGGCTGAACTTAAGAAGATAGAGCATATGATGAAAGGCTATCCTGTGATAAAGATAGAGGACATTTACGGCTCGCTTCGTGATGACCGTAAGAAACTTGTTGATCCTGTGGCATTGTCCGATGAGGAGTTTGCAAGGTTATGGTCGTCGAAGCCTTTTACGCCAAAAGAATTTGATGACGATGACAATTACTTTGTGACCTTGAAAGGTGAACGGGTCAGGTCCAAGTCTGAGCAGATAATAGCTGACAGACTTAACTATAACGGCATCCCCTATAGATATGAATGTCCGGTCATGGTGGGTAACAGGCTTTTTCATCCGGATTTCATGGTCTTAAGGCTAAGTGACAGGAGGGAAATATACTGGGAGCACTGCGGCGCGATGGACAGGCCGTCTTATTCCGATTATGCCGTCAACAGATTCAATATCTATTCCCAAAATGACATAGTCTTGGGGCGTGATTTAATTGCTACTTTTGAAACCGGACAGAATCCTCTGGATACGCGAACTGTGGACAAGATTATAAGCACACATTTCAAGTAAAATGACAAATAGGTTATAATGTTCTCTGATTGCTATTTGGAGGTTTAAGGACATGTCTGATATAAGGCTTGATGAACTTAAGAAGAATGCAAGGATATATTTTGTCGGTATAGGGGGCATCTCGATGAGCGGTCTGGCGCTGCTCACGCAAGGATACGGATTTACCGTCGGAGGATCCGATAACCACCCGTCAGACAGGACGGCTTCTCTTGCTGATAAAGGGATGGTCATCTATAATTCCCAGAAGGCTTCAAATATCGACGAATTCGATCCTGATTATATAGTCAAGACTGCAGCGATCCTTCCGCATAATGAAGAGCTTGCTCGTGCGATCGAGAAGAATATCAGGGTCTTCGACAGATCGGAGTTCCTCGGGATTATCACCAATTCATACAAAAGCGTTATCAACATATCCGGAACACACGGTAAGACTACCACCACATCGATGACAACGATGATGCTCATCGAAGAGGGCGTTGATCCGACCATTCACTTGGGAGCGCCTTTTGACGGGATCGGAGGCTCGGTAAGGCTCGGCGGCAACAGGGATCTTCTGATATCGGAAGCGTGTGAGTTTAAAAGATCGTTCCTCGAGTTCCGTTCCACGACTGCCGCCATCACGAATATCGATCACGATCATGTGGACTGCTATCCCACACTTGACGATGTAATCGATGTTTTCGCCGAGTTTATAAACAAGATCGATGACGGAGGCAATCTCGTCATTACCGGATCTGATGCCAACATCAAAGAGGCGGTAAGAAGAGCTCGTAAGGATGTTCGCATCATAACCTGTGCGGCCGACGGATCCGACGCTGACTTTAAAGCGGAGAATATAACTTACAACGACGGACTTCCCGCATTTGATCTGATCACGATGGGTGAAAATGTCGGTCATGTTCAGCTTAAGGTCCCGGGAGCGCATAACATAAGCAATGCTCTCATAGCATCCGCTTGCGCTTATCTTAACGGCGCGTCGTCAGGATCGATCATAAAAGCCCTTAACGGGTTTGCCGGAGCCGACGGAAGGTTTACGGTCAAGGGAACTTATAAAGGATGTGAAGTGGTCGTCGATTATGCACATCATCCTACCGCCGCCAAGGTTACGATCGATGCGGCGATGCATATGCCTCATAATAAGCTCGTAGTTGTATTCCAGCCACTGACGTTTAACAGGGTGGAGGCTCTGTTTGAAGAATATGTCACTACCTTGCTTACAGTAAAGTATCTTCTTTTCTCCGAGATATTCTCTGACAGGGAAACGGATACGAGGGGAATGTCGAGTAAGCTCATATCGGATGAGATCAACAAAAGGGGCGGAAGTTCCGAGTTCTTTGCCGATAAGAAGGATCTCATAAGAAGACTCGACGAGATCATCGAACCCGGAGATATGATCCTCATATTGGGACCCGAAGACATAAGAGAGCTCGGAGACGAGCTTTGTAACGGTAAGAACTGATGAGTAAGAGCGTAAAGCCTTTAAAGAGACTGCCGACAGCCTTTATCAGTTTTGTCATCATGATGCTCATGCTGCTCATGATGTTCATTCTGGTGCTCGTTCCGAACGCGGGAAAGAATCCCAAGAATCCCGTTCTCGCTATATACGGACTCGAAGGGAATTACCCGTCCTTGTCGCTTCGCAATACTTTGCATGCGGCAGGATTCGAATATGTCGTGCTGAAATATGGTGAAGAACTTCCCACCGGTAATACTGTCGTGGTAATGGGCGTCGGACCCAAGGCTCTGTCTGTGCTCGAAGATCACAGGGATTCCGGTAATGTCGCAGGGTTCATCCTCGTCTGCCCGGAAGCAGACGAGAGGTATCTTGCAGGTATTACGGGCAATGACCCTTCGTGCGATATAGCGATATTTGCAGGTAAGGACAACAGCACTAACGTCGCTTCGATGGGCGCTGCCCGCGCTATTTACGAGCGGATCTCGGGTGACGATACTCTCTTCGGCATAAGTATCAAAAGGGGAGGATTATTCGCATCCAAAGTGTTCGTGAACACCTCGCAGAACAGGACTTTGTCTCTATCATGCTTTAATGTTTCCGATCCGTCCAAGCTTTTCTTCTCGCCTTTGTTCCAGAACGAACTTGCAGGTTATCTCAGCGTGACATACATTGATGAAGCGACCAGGGAGACCTCGTTCGGAAGGATCAATTCCTGGTTTGTCCTGTCGATGATCGCGATATTTCTCGAGATTATCGGTATACTTATGTACCTGTCGACGAGAAAAGTATCCGAGACCGGGTTTGACTCTAAGAAAGCGCCCGTATCCAGGTGGGTGTTCGGGGTTATCGGAGGCGTGTCTGTCGCAGTTGCCATCGGCATAATCGCATCGACATTTATAGGCATGCTCCATGATTCGATGATAGTGATACTCTCGATCCTGCCGGCTGTCTTTATGATCTGCCTTTTTGTCATAAACTTCTCGTGGATCACGACGAAGGACGGCAAGATCGTCCCCGGAAAGAAGACGCTCATACCTTCGGTTATGCTTGCCGTGATAATCGGATTATTCGCGGTCCTTGCATTTGATCTTGTAACGGATCTTTCCATACATAAGATCGGTGATGCCGGTCTGGCTTCCGGACTTTTGATACTTCTTCTGATATCGGATGCGGTGCTCTCCACCGGGCTTATCTACGCCTCCCGCAAGTCGTCCGCCTCAGGGCAGGGAGCCAAGAACTGCTTCGGCAACAGACTTATCATTCTGCTTATGTTTATCCCGAGTGTTTGCGCTTTCTTATTCGGGCTTATCCCCGGAAATTCGTATGTGTTCTATGCGGGTCTTTCCGGAATAGCCGCAACGGGGATACCTTATCTTGCCGTAATGCCTCTCGTTAAGCATACGGACAGATCGCTTATCCCCGGGGTCCTTCATGCATTGGTCTATGTATTGGTTATAGCAGCGGTTTTGTAGTTTATAAGGGGGAATAGGGATCATGATCGATTTTTACAACGCATTTATTTCTTACAAGCACGCACCTCTCGATTCGAAGGTGGCCGAGGATGTTCAGCGCAGGCTGGAGCGCTTCAACATTCCTCATTCGATCAGAAAGAAGACCGGTAAGAAAAGGATAGAGCGGGTCTTCCGCGACAAGGATGAGCTCCCCATCACTAGTGATCTCACCGACACCATCTCCAACGCCCTCTCGAAGGCGGAATATCTCATCGTCATTTGCTCGCCGAGGACCAAGGAATCCATATGGGTAGACAGAGAGATAGATTTCTTCCTGAAGAACCACGACATGAACAGGATACTCACGGTCTTGGCCGAGGGGGAGCCGTACGAAGTCATCCCGGAGAGGATCTTGAAAGTCGAGAAGGAAGTTACGGATTATAACGGTTATACGCATACCGTAACAACTGAGATTGAGCCTTTGTCCTGCGATTACAGAATGCCGTTCTCACGTGCGCATAAGGAAGAGATCCCGAGGCTTGCTGCGGCGCTTATCGGCTGCTCATACGATGAACTTGTAAGAAGACAGAGGGCATACAGAACAAAGCAGATCATTGCGATAAGTGCGGTTGTCGCAACGGCGGCTCTTATCTTCGGCGGATATATGCTTAAGAGCAAGATGGAGGTCGACGCGGCGTACAGACAGTCGATGATAGACCAGTCGCGCTACCTCGCGATACAGTCGGATATGCTGCTCGAAGAAGACCACAGGGTTGACGCGCTTCATATCGCGCTCGCGTCGCTGCCGGAGGATCTTAACGATACCGATGCGGTCACGAGTGAGTCTCTGTCTTCTCTTGCCGCAGCGACTAATGCTTATGTCGGAATGGCCGGTTCTAATGTGGGTCAGGTCTGGAATTACATGACCAGCGGTCCTGTCGTGAGTGTCGCCGTTAATGAAGACGGAACAAGGATGGCTGCCATTGATACGCTCGGCGGGATCATGGTATGGAACACGGAGAATCATGACCTTTTGTTCTCTCTTTCAAATATCTATGCCCTTAACGGTCAGATCAAATTCGTCGACGGCGATAAGCTTCTGGTCTTCTCGAACGAGAACATAGCGGCTTATGATTCCGATACCGGCGATATGATCTGGGAAATCGATGCAGATTCGTCGGGAGATGAGTTGGGACTGTTCACCACGACTGATATCGAGAGCGTAAGTGACGGAGAGATCATGATATGCCGCGCCTCGCGTTCGCTGTTGTTTATCGATACCGACAGCGGTGAGATCAATGAGGAATATGACGTATCTTTGCAGATCGAAGGAGTAAACGCCAGTTACTCGCACATTCAGTTGTCTCCCGACAAGACCAAAGTCGGTATGGTCATATATAACGGTTTTGACAGTTCATATGTCGCTGTTTATGATCTGGCAACGAAGTCCTTCAAGCAGTCGGAGGAGCTCGGTCTCTACGTATCCGATATGACGTGGTGCGATGACGATAAGCTGGTTATTGCCGCATACGACTTCGATGCGGCCGAATCGAATATCTTCTCCGGCAGGTATTATATTTGTCCTAATAATGTGGACATCTACTGTCTTAACTCCTCCAATATCGACCTTATCTGGACCGCTCCTCATGTCAGTACCGGATACAGCTATCACAGAAATTTCATAAACCTGCCTGCCATAGGATGTGTCGCTTACTACAACGGCGCTTCATGTACCGCATATAACATCGAAGACGGTTCTGTGGTACATAACTGGGTAACCAATGATTCCATAGTCAATGTCTCGGACAGAGACGGTGACGGATATCCTCTGATCATCACAGGGAACGGAGGTATGGCCCTCCCCGCCACAAATTACGGTGAAGATGTTCTCGGTATGACATATGAATTTACACCGGAGCTTTATGATGCTGTAGTTAATCACGGCGTGTATGCATTCCAAGACTACAGCAATGAGATAATCTACTACAATCACGGTGTTCACGATGATAACTGGGAACAAACGGATGATGTCCTTACCACAAGCTGCAGAGATTACTATCTCGATGATGATGTACTCGCATTGCTCTACGGTTTTGAAGGCGGACCTACGCTTAACTTGATCGATCCCGACACCAATGAGAGTTTGCATGAGATCCATATCACAAACGATAGTGAATCCTACTATGATATGAGGATAGTCGGAGCCTATGACGGCTGCCTCTACATAATCGACAACCCCGGAACTCTGATACTTCACGAGGTCGATATTGAAAGCGGTAATGTCAGGGATATCGAAGTCTTTGACGGCTATTCCCCGAGTTGTGAGAACACTGCCTTCGAGGACGGGAAACTGTACTATCTGTTCAACGAAGGCGACGTGCGTTACTTCGGTATCTATGACATTGATTCCGGAGATACAGAGAGGTATGAACTGGATGTAGAGTTCCTTACTAATCTGCAGTTCGTTCCGAAGTATATCGAGGAGATGGATCTGATCTACGTATCCTCTCCTCAGATGGATTACTTTATCGATATTACTAACGGACATGAGATAAACGTAGAGATCCCGGACGACTGGAACGAGACCCTCTGTGTCGTTCCCGATCCTTCCAATGATCATGTGATCATCGCCGACGGAAATCGGATACTGTTCGTTAACAGCTCCGGCGAGGTCGACTATTCTGTCTCGACCGAAGGCAAGTCGCCTCTCGGAATGGATATAATAACGAATGAAGAAGACGGTACGAGTATCCTTGTTGCGGCGTATGCGACCGGTGAACTCGGGCGTTATGATCTTTCTACCGGTGAGCTTCTCGGATTATCTTCGATAAGCAGTTACAGGGACTATCTGACCGAAGCGACATTTAATGTTGACTGGGAGAATAATTACCTTTACATCAATTCGTTTATGCTCACGGATGTGGTCAATATGGACTCGTGGGTCGAGGAGGCATACATCGTTAATTCGTTCGGTCATCATAATCCGACGGACCGTTTCTACACCACTTCATATTCAAACTCCGAAGAGCGCCTGGTCGGATACTACAGACACTACACTGCTCAGGATCTGGTCGACAGGGCATACGACATCCTCGGTGATAACGCTGAGGTGCCTGACTACTTAAGAGCCCGTTACGGTCTGTGATCACCGGGGATTACTGAAATATACCTCTTGCCGCGGGTTTATAAAGCTGGTCAAAAAGCCTGCCGTTGATGACATAGATGTCGTGAGGATCGTCTTCTCGTACGGCTATATAGTCACCGACGTGACCTGAATAGTACTTGTCGTCGTCCCACGCCGTGAAGAGCTTGACTTCATGGTCGAGCGGCTTGGCGAATATTCTTGTTGTACCGGGAGGGCTGATTACGGTCTTGGCATATTCCATGACCGTCTTTACTTCGTCCGTTACGATATTCTTGATCGACGGTTCATATTCGAACTGACCGTGGAAAGCAAAACCCGTAAGATCGTAACTGCTCGCGAGTTTTTCTGCCGAGATGGGATATATCTCGCCCTCGATTCCTATCATCAGATACTTGTCTTCATCTATCGTAACGTGGACGTCGCCCTCCAATGTCCTGATCTCCACCATTGTTCCGACGGGGAAGACGTCGGCAAGTCTTATTGCTCCGAGTTTCTGTTCCCTCTTCGTATAAGCCTTCATCGTTGAAGTGTCGAGAGTAGTGCTTTTCGCATAGAGGACTTCATACTTGTTATAATAATCCGCGATCCTTCTCTCTATTATCTCGGTGGCGGGGATAGTGAGCTTCTCGGGTCTTATGGTTCCGCCTGCTTTAAGAAGGTGCCCGCCGCCTCCTCCGATCCCGTCGGCGATGAATGAAGCGAGTTCGTTGGCATGTACTTCCTTCACGCAGGACCTTACGGAGAACTTGACCTCAGCGGGACTTACATAGTACGCGATACAAACGTCAACCTCTGCCGTCTCCATGGCGAAATCGCTTATTACACCCAGGATGTTCGGATCACACGGGTCGGTGTTGATAACAAGGACTCTCGTCTCGGGGTGATAGTCGTAATCGAGGATAGCTCTTCCGGTTATCTTCAATTCTTCGAGAGAGATGTTTGAATTACTCATCTGAGTTATCACGCTCTTCTTATAGATAAGACTGTCTATCATATCCCTGTCCAAAGGATGCGATACCTCACTCATTCTGTTGGTATCAGTATAAAGACCGTAATAAAGAGCGGTCGCGAGATCTTTGTCCTCGTTTACATTGATTCCTTCTTCTCTCAGCATATCCCACAGGATGGTCGCGCACGAACCTATGTTGCTTCTGACCTCGGAAAGAGGAGGCAGATCGACCGTCACCTGATGGTGATCTATGACGGCAACATTTCCGGCCTTTGTATCGGTTACGTTTCTCTGACCGTATTGGCAGTCGCAGGTGATGAGAAGTTCGGGGATCCGGTCGAAGTCCGGTTCGTATGATACGGGGATCTGAAGCTCATCGAGCATGATAAGAAGATTGCTCTTCTTGATCTGGTTCTTGCCTCTGTAAATGAATACCGGGGATTTGCCTGCTAATGTAAAGTACCTGTGAAGAGCGAATCCCGAAGCAAGTGCATCCGCATCCGGATTATCGTGGCATTGTATAACTATGTCGTTGAATTTAAGAAGATCGGATAGTTTCATGATGTTCCCCCGTAAGATGTCTTTTATTATTATAACATCTTAAAATAATTTAAGGGATCACGGGAAAGGGTCTCCTCCGAATATGGCAGCATGCAGGAAGTTGAAGCCCAAGATCAGAAGAGGGAGGACGACAACGGATACGGATGAAGTGAGCCAGACAATATAAGCCGTACGTACTTTCTTCTTTAAAGATACGGAACAATATACTATCGAGAATATAATAAATAAAAGAAGCGTAAAGAAAATGAATGCGGAAATCTCGGGTCCTGCTTCGGCAAAGACGGTTAGAAGCAGCCAGGCGGCGGGAACAAAACATATCCACGATATCGAGACCGTGAACCATACGAGAGAGAAGACAGAGCGGTGCTTAATAAAGCAGATTATACCGCCTGTTATTATCAACAGTGAGAATGCGATGAATATTGGCCAGCCGAGAAGAAAACTCATCATAATCGCTCCAGGTAATCTTCGATGTCTTTGATATTGAAAGATGATACAAGCCTTCTGTCCTTGTCGTCGAGCAGGCGGTAGTGACTTGATATAAGATTCTGTTGTATGCGGTATCCCGAGACGGATCTTATCTCGCGCCACCACACCTTTCCTCCCATCGTCGGAGGATGATCCAAACGTACGTCTTCGAGGGCAAGTGCGGATATCATCTCGTTGAAGTCCTCTCCCAATGCGTCCTTGAGGATACGGCTCCCGGCGAAAATGGACGCTAACGCGACCGCTTCAGTCCATCCCAATTCCCGTCGTCCTTTCTCGCTCTCGACAAGAGTCTTCTTCGAGATCCCGAGTATCGCGGCCATCTTATCCTGATTGAGCCCGTATTCGGTTCTGACGAGTTTAAGACAGGAGTTTATCTGTTTGATGATGATGTCTCTGGTCATTATTGATCTCCTGCCAATTCATAGACTATGACCGGATAGCGCATAAAGATCCCGCTGTTGTCAGTCTGATACCATACGATGCTGCGGAACTTGACCTTGAGCCGTTGTTTGCCGAGACAGTTCGGATGTTCATCGTTGTCTTCAACGATATTCTCAAGTGAAGGTCCCGCGATGTAGCATTCTCCGAGTGAACTTGTCGCAAGGTAATAACTAGATCCGATATCATTATAATAATCGAAGTCGAGTATGTACTGTTCGGCCCGAGGTCTGCTCGCTATATAGATTGTACGGGTAATATAATGCGGAGTGATAAGATATATGATCGGAGCGATCAGTACCGCAAGTATTATGAGTATTATGATAACGGGCTTCAGTATCTTATTCATATTCTTACCTCAATCTTATATAGTGTAATTTTACACCATAAGAGAAAAAATGCAACCATATTATAATTAAGAAAAAGTTTGACTTTGCCACCCTTTGATGATAGTATACGCGGGTGACCGCATGCGACGGGCTTCTAAATGTGCGCTTTTATGCACTGCCTCGGGTTAAGCAGCGAGACTGGAAGAACAGGAGGACACAGTATGTACGCAGTTATCAAGACAGGCGGCAAGCAGTATAAGGTTGCTGTCGGTGACGAGATCTTCGTTGAGAAGCTCGAAGGAGCTGAAGGCGAGACAGTCACATTCGACGAAGTTCTGGCTGTAGGTGATGACGACGGCATCAAGGCAGGATCTGATGTATCCGCTAAGGTTACCGGCGAAGTCGTAAAGCAGGGCAAGAACAAGAAGATCGTCGTTCTTAAGTACAAGGCTAAGAAGGGCTACAGAAGGAAGAATGGTCACAGACAGCCTTACACAAGAGTACGTATCACAGGCATCGCATAAGATCCTATGATCACCGTCAAAGTCGTCAGGGATAAAGACCGTAAGGTAACCGGACTGTTCGTCAGCGGACATTCTGGATACGCCGAGGCAGGATCCGACATAATCTGTGCAGGAGCATCGACTCTGGTATATACACTGGCAAACTCTCTCGAGAGGATATGCGGAATCGATACCGAGTATTCGACAAGGATCGCAGAAGATACGGGAGACGGCAATGTAAGCGCCGAGATTATAGTCCCGGAAGGGCGTATGAGAGACGCGGCGGCAGCGGACAGAGCACAGGTGATAATGGAGACTATAGTTCTCGGATTCATATCACTCGCCGAGTCGGTTAATACAGACGGCAACAGGTACTTGAACATTATCGAAGAATTTTGAGACACTTAGGAGGTGTAAGAGATGCTTAACATGAATTTACAGCTCTTCGCTCATAAGAAGGGAATGGGTTCCACCAAGAACGGTCGTGAGTCCCAGTCCAAGAGACTCGGAGCCAAGAAGGGCGACGGTCAGAGCGTAGTTGCAGGCAACATCATTGTCAGGCAGCGCGGTACAAAGATCCATCCCGGTAACAACGTAGGAATCGGATCTGATGATACGCTTTTCGCGAAGATTGACGGACTTGTAAAGTATGAGCGCGTCGGTTCTTCCAAGAAGCAGGTCAGCGTTTATCCTGCAAACTGATAAGACGTTTAACTGAAGTCAATTGCCTGTCGATCTTATTCGGCAGGCATTTTTGTTACCACATGGCATTAGGGGAGAGATTATGTTTATAGATCACGCGAAGATTTATGTGAAGGCCGGTGACGGCGGTCCGGGAATGTGTTCATTTCATACCGAGAAATATGTAACCAACGGCGGACCCGACGGCGGTGACGGCGGCAAGGGCGGCAATATCGTTTTTGTCGCGGCGGGAAAGCTTACAACGCTGCAGTCCTTCAGGTTCAAGCATAAGTTTGTCGCACCTGACGGCGGCAAGGGCATGAACCGCAAGATGTACGGCAGGGGCGGAGATGACTTAAGGATCGCCGTTCCCGTAGGTACCGTCATCAAGGATGCCGATACAGGAAAGATCATCGCCGATTTTACCGAAGACGGACAGGAAGAGATAATCTGCGAGGGCGGTAAAGGCGGACTCGGCAATATGCACTTTGCCAATTCCGTAAGACAGGCTCCGCAGTTCGCTCACCTCGGAATGCCCGGTGAAGAGAGAAATCTTCAGGTCGAATTGAAGCTCATAGCGGATGTCGGCCTTGTAGGTTATCCTAACGCCGGTAAGTCCACGCTTCTTTCCGTAATGACGAGGGCAAAGCCGAAGATCGCCGATTATCCTTTTACGACTCTCGAGCCTGTTCTCGGTGTGGTTCAGAATTTTGATCAGTCTTTTGTTATCGCGGATATCCCGGGACTTATCGACAACGCTCACGAAGGAGCGGGCTTAGGTCACGATTTCCTGAGGCACATAGAGAGAACGAGACTTCTTATTCACGTAGTCGATATCTCCGCCCACGACGGCAGGGATCCTATAGACGATTTCAAGTCGATCAATAATGAGCTTAAGGAATTTAACGAGGAATTGAGCAAGCGACCCCAGGTCGTAGTCGCGAATAAGTGTGACGATGCGACCGAAGAGGAGATAAGCCTGTTCGAGGAAGAGGTAAGAGCCTTGGGATACGAGGATTTCTTTGTCGTAAGCGCCGCCATGAGACAGGGGGTAAAGGAACTCACGGATAAGGTAACGGAACTTGTAAGTAAGCTCCCTCCTCCCATAATCCACGACAAGATCGAGAAGGATTCCGATAAGGTCTATAAATACGTTCCCGAAGAGAAGTTTACCATCTCCAGGGAAGACGGGATGTTCGTTATCGAAGGATCGTGGGCTTCAAGGCTTCGTCAGAGCACGGATTTTGATGTTTACGATTCCGCGCAGTACTTCCAGAGAGCCCTCATAAAGGCCGGCGTTATAGATGCTTTGAAGGCCGCGGGGATCAAGGAAGGCGACGATGTTCGTATAGATGATTTTGTGTTCGAATATGTCGAATGATCACATTTACAATTTGTTCACAAATCTTCATATTAGGTTCGAAATGGATATGTATACTTAAATCATAGAGTAAGTTTCTTCTTCAATAAGTAAGTTGAGTTTGTCAGATGACCTCCGGTGCAAGCCGGAGGTTTTATGTTGCGGCGATATTGATAAGAAGTGCGGTTATGCGCCCTATGGATTCAGCGGGGATATACTCATAGATACCGTGGAAATTATGCCCTCCCGCACAAAGATTCGGGCATGGGAGTCCCTTGTATGAGAGCATCGCGCCGTCAGTTCCTCCGCGGATCGGAGTTATCACGGGATTCATCCCGGAAACCTCCATCGCAGCAATCGCTCTGTTAACTATCTCCATGTGATCAGGAACTATTATCTGTCTCATATTGAAGTAACTGTCAGTAATCGACACATCAATAGAGGCTCCGGGATTATGCGCTTCCACGTCAGCGCAGATTTTCCTGATAAGCTCCTTCTTCTGCTCATAAAGCGCCTTGTCGTGATCACGGATAAGATAATCCATAACGGTCTTCTCGACAGAACCCTTAAGAGACATAAGATGAAAGAAACCTTGCCTTTCCTTAGTCGTTTCAGGCCTCATATTGTCGGGTAAGGCGGCATCTATGGATTCGGCGATTCGAAGCGAGTTAACCATCTTGCCGTATGCTTCGCCGGGATGGATGTTGCGTCCCGTGATCGTGATCTTGCACGAGGCCGCATTGAAGTTCTCGTATGAGATCTCTCCTATCACTCCTCCGTCAACGGTATATGCGAAGTCCGCTCCGAATCTTTCGATATCGAAGAATTCGGTTCCTTTGCCGATCTCCTCATCAGGCGTAAATGCGATCTTGATATCGCCGTGAACGATATCCTTGTGAGAGAGCAGATAAGAAGCCATTGTCATTATTTCGGCGATACCTGCCTTATCATCGGCTCCAAGCAGGGTAGTCCCGTCCGTCGTTATCAGCGTCTGTCCCTTATACTGAAGCATCTCCGGAAAATCAGAAGGGGACAGGACTTTGCCTGAAGACCCGAGAGCAATGTCTTTGCCGTCATAGTCTTCAATGATTTGTGGGCAGACTAAGTTTCCCGAAGCTTCAGGGGAAGTATCCATATGTGAGATGAAGCCTATCGAAGGCAGGGAAGGATCGCCTTTCACCGATGCGTAAACATAGCAGTGTTCCTCATCGAGGAAGACATCGCTTTCAGGTATTCCTATAAGGATAAGTTCGTCTCGAAGAAGCCTTGCCAGATCGAACTGTTTGTTCGTGCTTGGCGTCGTATCGCTGTCTTCGGAAGATGCGGTATCGACCTTGATATACTTCAAAAACCTCTTAACGGATTCTGTCGTAAGCTCCTGAATATCCATGTATATGCCTCGATTCTTAACACATTTTCTTAAGTATACTCTTTTGAAAGTTGTAATTGCGGTCTTACGCTGTTAAAATGACGCTGTGAAATTGTATTTCATGGAGGGGTCCTATGAATTTTAGGAAGATAATAGCAACATTGGTATCAATGGTTATGCTCGTCGGAATAATGCCTACAATGGTATTTGCAGATGACGAGACAGCAGAGACATCTGAGACGACTATAGTGTCAGAACAGGAAACTCCGACAGTCATCGAAGAAGAGACAGAGCAGTCTGAGGAAACTGTCGCTACAGAGCAAACTCAGGAACCCGCAGCGCAGACTCAGGAAACAACTGTGGAGACCGGCACAGGTGACATAACGATCCCCGCCTCAAATGCAAATGAAGATGTTGTAACTCACACAGTAACTTTTGACTATGGATTCGGAACTCATACTGAAACAGTCGAGGATGGTAAGAGTGTTAATTTTTACTTCCCCACCTATGATTTCCCAGATGGTATTTCATTCGCAGCTCCGTGGTATATTTCTAACGCGGATGGAAGTCATTCTTATTATAATACGGACGACCCTGTTACATCAGATATTTACCTTGTATGTAAATTGAACGTAATCTACTATAAGGTGGATGGAAATACCAATAGCCCTCAATGTTGGTTTTTGAATAGTAGTTCATCTGATATCCTTACTGAAGAATGGTACGTTGTTTGCGGCGAAGTTAATCTTGCGGATACCAGATTTACAGTCAGTCGTTCTGCAGGTCCCGTTAATATCATATTGGCATCCGGATCAGAACTTGTTTGTTCAGGAATTACCGTTGAGGGAAGTAACAGCCTTAATATCTGGGGTTGTGAACGTCCTGACGCTGATCCGACAGGTAGGTTGGTGATTGATAATGTATCTGGGGTAAGTGCAGGTATCGGAAGTACCGGGACGAATAGCAGCGGAGCTATTACAATTAATGGCGGTAAATTAGAAATTACCGGAAGCGCCAATGCACCTGCAATCGGATGTGACAGTGCTGATCCTTCCGGTGCAATAACGATCAACAATGGAACAATTACTTGTAACAATAACGGATCTGATGAACGCGCTGATCATGCCATTATCGGCGGCACCAGTGTTACGATCAATGGCGGAAAAGTAACAGTAAATGGAAGTAGTGATTCTAATAGTCAATTAGTTGCACTCGGCGGTGCTTACCCGAGTGTATCGGTAAGCATTACCGGTGGAGATGTATCTGTTAATGGTACTGCTGTTGGCATCAGAGGAAATAGTGTAAGTATTACCGGCGGAAAAGTCGCAGTGTCAGGTGAAGGTGGATCAATGACAGCCGGTATTATCGGAAATAGTATAACGCTTAATCTTAACAATACATTAAGTATTGATCATTCGGAAACAGGAATAAAGAGTCTTGATCTGGGATCTATTGCGATACGTGGTACAGGATCAGGTAAAATCTCTTTTGGAGGTACGCCCTCCAATCCCACTGTTGCTCATCCTTTTGCAGGAACGGTATTTTTCCAAACGCCTTATACTGATGATGAGCAGATATTATACGGAACTTATAACAATGCTGAAGAGAGCATCAGGCTCTTGGCATATGAGATTTCTCCGGTTACCAGACCGATCTTCAGCGGACACTCAATAGTACTTAACGAAGGGCAGATCGGAGTAAACTTTACGGTCTGTATTCCTTCCGGGTATAGTATCCCGAATGTTATCAATTACACGGTAAACGAAAGTGAACCTCAAGTAACAACGAATCCGAAAAGCGATGGTATTTTCTTTACATATACCTGTTACGTATCTTCGACTCAAATGGCAGAGATGGTAAGAGCTTCATTTGATTATACAGATCCGGTATCAGGAGAAATAAACATAGTAAGTAATAACTATTCTGTTCTTCAATATGTTAATGAGATATTGAATAATCGGGATTCATATTCTGAACAGGTCGTTAGTCTTGTTCAGGCCATCGCTGATTACGGTTATTATGCTCAGGCATATATGCAGGAACATAATTCGGCTTACAGACGCACTTCTCATACCGCAATGCCGTCTTCGATAATAACGGCTTACAATGATGACATGAAGCAGGCTGCCGCAACAGATCTCTCCGGTTATGAAGTCTGTGTCAGCGGTATCCCGACGGGAATAAGAATGACTTATTCACTCGTGTTTGATTCTTCTACAAGCTTAAGATTGTATGTACGTTCGAATGACGCGATCTCATCCGTTACAGGTAACGGAGAAGTTACTAAGTTAAGCGACAGCGCTTACATGATAGAGATTGAGGGAATTGCTGCACAGCGTCTCGGATCCGATTTGGATACTATCAGTCTGACTGTTGTAACAGAAGCAGGAAGCAACACGATCACAGTTGATCTGGCTCCGTTGGCGTACGTTAATGCTTTGTATGGAACAAGTGCTACGGGAACTGATCTCGCGGTAGCATTCTACAGATATTATGAGGCCGTAATAGCGATCAGAGGAAACTGATCGGTGATCACATAATTTTGAATGTGAAGGGCTGTTCCTTGATGGGGCAGCCCTTAATGCATCCTCTTTGTTCGGATGATATAATTAATAGATACTGTATCGGAGTGTTAATTATATGGCCAAGACTGAATTTGAGAAGAAGATAGCAGAGGATCTTAATAATCAAAAGGGTACGATGATGCCGAAGCATGCAAGCCTTCTGGAGAGGCTTCTTGTAAGGAAGACCGCCTGTACGAATCTTCATCCGAATGCTGATGATGAGTTTACCTTCGATACTGTAGGACCGAGCTATAAGATAATCGGTGAATACGAGGAGAAGTTCAGAAGAGCCATTAAGTTAGATCAGCCGGTATTTGATGATGCTCTTATCGTAGAGAAACTGTATCCGAAGGGATATCTGCTCCTTAACGGACACCACAGGTGGGCTGCTGCCATGAGGTGTCAGATCAAGACGGTTCCGATCAAGATCGTTAACCTCGCACAGGATTCGGATATCAAGAAGATAATCGAGAATTCCAAGCATATCAGAAGGGTTACGCTCGATCTGGATGAGGTAGTATTCCGCGATGATAAGGATCCTTATGTTGAGAAGGTTCCGGGATTCCCTCATGTGTTCAAGTTCAGCAAAAGGATCAAGCTGGGAATACCTGCCTTGTTCTATTATCTGTCGAAGAGCGGGTATGATATCTGGGTATACTCGGCCAAGTATTACTCGATCGATGACATAAGGAGGTTCTTCAGACATTATTCCGTTCATGTTGACGGTATCATAACGGGTACGGAGAAAAGGAAGAACAATTCCGAGAACGCTGCTGCCAGAGAGAAGATGATCGCCGACAAATACAAGCATACGATCCATATTGATAACGATATGATCCTTCTTACCGGCGATATAGACGCGAAGTACAAGAAGTACGATATCGATGTTCCGACTGACGAATGGTCAAGAAGAGCTATTGAGATCATCGGAGAGATTACTTCTGATGTCGAGAAAAAACAGTGAAGAAAAGATGCGCATCTCATTCGATCTGGATGAGGTGCTGTTTGTTAATCCTGCCGATCACAAGACCGAGGAGGAGCCGATATTTCCTTTTAATCTGATATTCAAGGAAAGGCTTCGTCTCGGGACGCCAGTGCTTATCAATACTTTGCAGAAACTGGGGTTTGAGGTATGGGTCTATACGTCCTCTTTCCGTTCCGATTTCTATATAAAGAGTCTGTTCTTCTACTACGGGATAGTCTTTGACAGTATAGTCAACGGCAGACGTCATCTGGAGGAAGTGCAGAAGGGTAAGACACATATCCTTCCGCAGAAGGTCCCGAGCCATTACCGCATATCACTTCATATCGATGATGAGCTCGTTATCTGTTCCTATGGTAAGGAGTATGGATTTGAGGCTTATAATCTCGATGCCGATGATGATGCATGGAAAGAGAAGATCATCGCCAAAGCGGGTGAAGTTAAGCGTAAGTGGGACAGGACTCACGGCCAAAAGCCGTCAGTCTAGATACTTTTTACGAAGCTTGAGAAGATGAGTTACCATCTTTTCGATCTTGTCAGGCTTGTTGCTTAAAAGCGAGAAATAATTCGACAGCTCATCCTCGGAATAATTACCTTTGATGAGGATCGCTCTGCATATAAAGAAGAGTCCTACCGAAGTTACCAGCTCATCGATCTCGGAATTGAGAAGGAAGGATCTTGCCATCTGCATGATAATATCTCTGTTCTGTTTGATCGAATCAACAAGTGCGCCAAGGTCGTTAATGCCGAGGAACTGAAGCTGCGCGATATACGGATCTGCGTTGATCTTCATGAGTCTGGCATCCGATATTGAAGCTATATCATTAATAAGGTTGTTATAATCGTCGTTGTAAAGCATGAACTCACGAAGCGTCAAAGTATCGATAGGTACTCCGGAAACCTCGCCGTTCTTAAGTATCTCAATGATGTTCTCCCTATAAATCTCGAGTTCTTTCTTGATCCGGTAGAAGCCGTCGTCGGCAACTTCGAGAAGGCTCGCCATTCTGGAGAATTCACGGCGGATATGGAGAGGGACGCCGAATTCGTTCTTGTATCCGAGATCGTGTTCTATCTCCGCCCATGTGTGCTGCAGTACTGTCCTTATCTGTATCTCGAATCTGTACTTGCAAAGCTCTTCCGGATAATCGTCTGAAGGCTTAAGTGAGCAGATGTAGTGAACGGAAAGATAACCGAATGCATTGGGTGAGAGTATCTTGGCTTTATCGACGCAGTTATTAATGTCGATATCAAAAAGTTTCTCGATGATCTCCGAGATCTGGTCGATCTGATCTTTGAAATAACAGATGACTCTGAATCCTACAATATCGGTCATGTCGAGGACAGAGGAATATTTATCCGGCTTACGGCTCATCTTTACCGATGCTGATTCATATGTCTTGACCCTGTGGGAAATCTGCATCGTGTGGATATCGGCTTCCTTCAAAGAACCGGTAAGCAGCTTATCGACGATTCCGTCAAGCTTCCTGTAGTTCTCTATATTATTCTCGTAGCTGATCATCTTAAGTCCGTTCATGGCTACTATCTTATCACATCTTATATATTTGTAAAAAAAGGGCGACTCTTAGTGAGCTCAATATCATTAAGCTAAGACAGTCCTAACAAAGCACAACACCCCGTACTCTTACTACAAGCATCTCAAGTCGAATATTCATTAACGTTTCAATATCATCTTCTGATGCTATCCTAATATCGATCATTTCCCTCTCCCCACGTATCAAAACTACACGGTTCATATAGGGCATTGCAGTCGGCTACAGGCGGCCTTTTGAGCTATAAAATATAAAACTTGGAGGCCTTTAGGATATTCCGAACAGCTGTTATAATATGTTGAAAATTGAAAGAAAAGCCGAAGCAAGGAGTAAAGTGCTTTATCGTCATCCGGATAATTAATTCTTTAAATGTATTCACCACAACAGGTAATGCCAATGATTGATTCTTTGATTATTGCATACGCTATCGCGTTGATTTTTAGTATAAAGGCTTACAGAAAAAGAAAGGATCAGGCACTACCTTTTCTCGATCTGAGCAGCGTCCGATCACACAAAGGAGCCCTTGCCATACTCATATTTCTCGGTCATTTACGTTACGTGACCGACTCCGGGATAGTGTATCCTTATATGGCGTATACGGGATACCTTGCTGTATCTGTTTTCTTTTTTATTTCAGGATACGGGATTCTTTCCAAACATATGTCAGACAATACATATAGCAAAGACTTTCTTAAGAAAAGATATTCTCGTTTGTGTATCGTTTTCATTATTGTCTCCGCTTTTTATTTTGCAGCCAGGAATATAATACGTCATGAAAACATAACTTTGATCAAAGCGTTTCTCATGACAATTAAAGATTCCTCTTTGGTAGGTAATTCCTGGTACATCTACGATATATGGATATTCTATTTTGTTTTCTGGTTATTGATGCTTTTTTTTAAAAACAGATACTCTTCGATAATATTATATTTTTCAGTATTCCTTTTGACCTTTGCTACGTTACTGATCTGCTTTGGCTATGGTTTTTGGTGGTTTGTTTCAATCTTTAATATGGCTATCGGTATGCTGTTTGCATATTGTCGAGATAAGATCATTCGTATATACGATAGATATAGATTTATCCTAATAGCTTTATACGCACCTTTATTTGTCTTTCTGTTCGTATATTATTGCAAAAACACAAACGGCGAAGCTCAGTCCGTCTTAATGCTGACGGTTATGATATCATCTTCCATTCTGTTCGTACTGAACTATACTCTGACAGTTTATCTTTTTCCCGTTAAGAGTAGATTGTTGGATTTTTATGGAAAGATCTCCCTAGAGTTCTATCTTCTGCAGAATCTGTTCATTGAAATCATTCCGATCAGATCTTTTATCAGTAACGATCTCTTGTTCTCATTATGCGTGCTATTACTGACTACCGTAGCAGCTTACTTGCTTAACGCCGCTGTTACGTGCATATTTAAGCGACCTCCAAAAAGAAACCATACATCACCCCATCTACCGGAAGATATTCTGATTCGATGCAAAGATTAATCTTGTTTTGTCGCTTTGCTTAGTGAACAGTTCGCTTTTGTGACAGCCCGTTAATGTTACTTTTGATACTCGAGTATATCTCCGGGTTGGCAGTCGAGCGCTTCACATATCGCTTCGAGTGTGGAAAATCTTATTGCCGATATCTTACCGTTCTTCATCTTTGATAGATTGACATTCGATACGCCGACCTTCTCCGACAGTTCGTTCAGTGAGATCTTCCGGTCAGCCATAACACGGTCGAGTCTTAGTATAATCTGTCCCATAAGATCCTCCTTTACAAAGTCTCATCCGACTGTGTCTGCAAAGTCTTTCCATAGTCGAGTATCGTATATACCGCCCATGTTACAAGAGCGCCGAGGACACCCAATGCTGCTCCGTTGGTAAGTAAAAGGATGCCGCTTGTTATGGCAAGTACTATGGTAACTCTCTTCCTGACCTTGTCGGAGAAAGGAGTCTCTTCTTTCTCTATCATGGCAAAGACGCTGCTTATAAGTTTCATCATTACCGCTACAACGGCGAGGATAATGGTTACTGACATGATATATGTGCCGTAAAGGATGCTGAAGGGATGATCTGCGATCGCTTCCTTAAGGGCGGGGATATCAGATTCGATCGATGAGGGATCATCAAGATTGATATCTATCATCCTTGCTCCGCCTATCTTGTCACCGACGGATACGATGCCAGCTTCCCTTCCGCTCTCTATCATATCGTCAAACTCTCTGCCCATAGCAAAAATGCTGATGCCTGCGATCAGGGATAATACACATCCGACGATCGCGATTATGAAAAATACATTCGATACTATCTTGCCTGTGTGGCAGCTTTTCTTAATCCTGTTAAGCTTCTCATTGATCTCATTCATAACTTTATCTCCTTAGTGTCTGTGATTGGATTTCTTGTCTTATGTTCTCTTCGAAGATGTCTTTACTATACAACGTGTGTTAACTTATGTCAATAAGAATTTTACGATAAACGTTAAATAGTTAACGAAGACTATAAAAATTGACAATGTCGGCGAATGCTTTTAATATAAACACAGTAATCTGATAGGTGAAAGGAGTCTGCAGATGACTATACAGCAGTTAAACTACGCCATAGCCATATCCGAAGCAGGGTCTTTTAATAAGGCTTCGGAGATCCTATATGTGTCACAGCCTTCTTTGACCGAATCGATGAAGGAACTCGAGAAGGAGATAGGTATAACGATCTTCTTGAGGAGCGGAAGGGGTGTTACGTTAACATCCGAAGGCGCCGAGTTCATCCTTTATGCGAGACAGGTCATAAATTCCTATAATGAGCTTAACGAGCACTACGGCAATGCCAAGAACATCAAGAAAAAGTTCGGTGTGTCAACTCAGCATTATTCTTTCGCGGTTAAGGCTTTTGTAGAGCTTGTGAAGAATTATGACGTAGGGGAATACGAATTTGCCATAAGAGAAGCGAGGACGCTTGACGTGATCCGTGATGTCGCGACTCTTCGAAGCGAGATAGGGATCATATACTTAAGTGAGTTTAATAAGACCGCTATCAATAAACTCCTTCGCTCGTCGGAACTGGAGTTTCATCCGATAATTACCTGTGAGGCGTACGTCTATCTGTGGTCAGGGCATCCTTTGGCAGATAATAAGGTCATCACTTTTGATCAGCTCAAGGATTACCCGTGTCTCATGTTCGAGCAGGGCGATCAGGCCTCGTTCTATTATTCCGAGGAGATACTGAGCACCAAGGAGTATTCCAGGATAATAAAGTGCAATGACAGAGCCACCATGTTGAATCTCATGGTAGGCCTTAACGGCTATACGCTCTGTTCGGGTATTATCTGCGAAGAGTTAAACGGGGCAGAGCATCTGGCTATACCTTTTGATGCAGAAGGCGATTCGGAGGCCGGACAGATGAATATCGGGTATATTACGCGTAAAAATCAGGTACTCAGCAAGATAGGCAGTTTGTATATTGATAAAGTTAATGAGTATCTGGGGATATGATCGTCCTATTATGCTATATATATAATATAATAATAGTACTCTGTTCTTAAAGTGGAAGTATCTTCTGACGGTGGCTAAATACTTCGTAGGAGGAAAGAATTATGGGAAGAGAAGAAAATTGTAACGTATTTAAAGATACCGAGAGATTGTGTAAGATCGACCCCGTGCTTAAGGAATCGGTTGCCGGATCCGTCAAGGCACAAAGACTGATACCGGAGACCTTTGAATTGCCTGAAAAAAACAGGGACAGATATAATGAGCCGGCAAAGATAATTGTATCGAAGAAGCGCACATTTGAGGCGGCTGAGGGCGTAAAGGATCTTAAGACCGCAGTTCATAATTTTGCTTCGGCCACGAATCCCGGAGGCGGGGTTACGCGTGGCGCGAATGCTCAGGAGGAATGCCTTTGCAGGTGCTCCGGATTGTATTTCTGCCTTAACACCAGGGAAATGTGGGAGGGCTTTTACGGACCTCATAGAGCAGCGCACGATCCGATACATAACGATGACATCATTTACACGCCGAACGTTACGGTCTTTAAGACCGATACCTCTTATCCGGAACTGATGCCAAGATCCGAATGGTATGACGTAGATGTAATAACATGCGCCGCTCCCAACTTAAGACCGGTTCCGGGCAATTCTTATAATTCCGGAGATGCAGGCAAAGCGGTGTCGATAAGCGACTCTGATCTTCAAGTAATACATGAGAAGAGGCTTCGAAGGATCCTCGATGTTGCTTTGGAAGCTGATGCGGAAGCGGTAATTCTCGGTGCATTCGGGTGCGGAGCATTTATGAATGATCCGCATGTAGTGGCCCGCGCGGCAAAGAAAGTTATTGAAGATTATTTAAACGCATTCAGATACATCGAGTTTGCAGTCTATTGTTCACCCCGGGACGACAGTAATTACAGAGTATTCAATAGCATCCTCGCCTGACCGCCACGAAAGAAGCGCATATGAAAGAGGGATTATCAATTGATAGAAAACAAAAAGACAGCACCGACTTGTGTCGATGCTGTCTTTGATCTGGCGGAGAAGGAGGGATTCGAACCCTCGAAACCCTTTTGGGGTTTACACGATTTCCAGTCGTGCGCCCTCGACCAGGCTAGGCGACTTCTCCGTATGAGTCCTATTGGCTCAAATGCTTGATAATTGTACTTGCTTTGTTGTTTTTTGTCAATCAATTGACAATGCGTTATAATCTTCCGCGTATGAGAATGAGAAATTTGCAGTATGTTATTTTGATCGTTATGGCTCTGGCCGTTGTTTTGTGCGGCTGTACGTATACCGCGTCCGAACCCGTAACCATCCCGTATGACTACAATGAAGTAACGGCGCTTATTAAGACCTATGAGGATTCCTACCGGGAATTTGTAGCAAACGGTGAGGGAGAGGTCTATGCCGTTACCGCTAACGGGGTTACGCCTCTGGGTGCTTCTTGCAGATCGGTCTATACATTGAGTTCCGACGGTGCATTCGAATCGTGTTCTCTGACTGTAGAGCGCGAAGTTGAACAGCATGATGAGTACTTCAATATCGGGGACGGGATAATGATGTTTGTTCGTTCGTATATAGATCAGGACGGACTCATAGTCATTAATAAGTATATTACCCTGGGTGGCATTCTCTACTATATAAATGATACAGAGCAGAAGATAGAGGAAGTAACTAACGTAACCGATGTGGATTGTTTTGTTACTTTCGATCAGGTAAGAAGAGTTTACAGCGAGCAGCCGGAGGTCACGGAGACGGCGCCGCTTTCTGTTTAAAGGATCGGGATGAGTTTTCGCGAAGGGGTTAATTACGGCCTGGCAATAGGTCTCGGATATCTGTCGGTATCGTTCTCGTTCGGGATTATGGCAGTTAATAACGGACTTACCTGGTGGCAGGCGGTCCTTATCTCGATAACGAATGTCACATCTGCGGGACAGGTGGCCGGCGTCGGGATAATGGCCGGCGGCGGAGGTCTCATTGAGATGGCAGTGGCACAGATAGTCATCAATCTTCGATATTCGCTCATGGCCATAAGTCTGTCGCAGAAGACCGATGAGTCGATGACTTTCCCTGCGAGACTTCTCGATTCCTATGTGATCACTGACGAGATATTCGGAGTGGCATCTTCTCAAGAATCCGTAGGCTTCAGATTCATGACGGGATTGGGAGTACTGCCGGTAATCGGCTGGACTCTTGGGACCTTGCTCGGTGCTTTGCTCGGCAATGTCCTTCCTCCCATTTTGACGAACAGTCTGTCGATCGGTATTTACGGAATGTTTGTCGCGATAGTGCTCCCTGTGTGCAGAAGATCGAAGATAATTGCGGTTATAAGTCTGATATCCGTTTTACTGTCTTGTGTTTTCAGATACGTTCCGTTTCTTAATGAACACGTGTCGAGCGGATTTGCCATCATTATCTGTGCCGTAACGGCCGCTTTGGCAGGAGTGTTCATGAGACAGGAAAGTTCGGAAGGCGAGGGGGAGAAACAGAATGGATAACAGGAATTACTTTATTCTCCTTGCCGTGATGGCGGTGACGACTTACCTCATACGTGCCGTGCCGTTTACGCTGTTCCGCCGTAAGATCGAGAATGCGAAGGTCAAAGCATTCTTCGACTATATTCCTTATACGGTCCTGTCTGCAATGACTTTCCCGGCGATACTGTATTCGACGGATTCCCTGCTGTCTGCGGCTTCGGGAGCCATTGTTGCCGTCGTCCTCTCATATCGGGGGAAGAGCCTTCTTACGGTCGCCATAGGGACCTGTCTGACGGCATTTATCGTAAGTCTGATACGAACGGTTCTTCCTTTATAAATTAATAAAATCTTAACTGCTGAAATATGGCAACTTGCGGACATCGTGCTACAATTGCAATATGGATTTCAATGAGTTGGAAAATAACGGGTATAAGCTGTACTGGCAGGATGAATTTGACGGTCCGGAACCGGACCGCTCTTCATGGAATGTCGAAGAGCATCCTTCCGGCAGCTGTGATGAAGAAGAACAGGCTTACGTCGATGACGGAAGACATGTCTTTATAAGTGACGGTAAACTCGTAATCAAGCCCGAGAGAGTATTCTCCAAAGAAAAGACAGTCGAGTATCTGTCTTCGAGGATCAATACATCCGGTAAACATGATTTCAGATACGGTTATTTTGAGATCAGGGCTAAGGTTGCCAAAGGCAAGGGATTTCAGTCCATGGTCCGTCTCGTATCTACGGAGAATCCGTATGGAAAATGGCCGATGTCGGGCTCGATAGATTTCATATCCGTCGACGGACAGTACCCTGAAAGAGGCACCAGCATCATCCATTACGGGAATCCTCCCGATGAGAGAAGTACGAACTTCGGTGACGGAGTTACCGATCTGTCTGATGATTATCACGTATACGGATTTGAATGGCTGCCGGGTAAGATGACGTTCTATCTTGACGGTAAGGAGTACTTTACCAATTCGTATTGGAGATCGTGTGATGAAGAAGGGAATGTGATAGCGTATCCCGCACCGTTTAACCGAGAATTCCATCTTGTTATAAACGTGAGTGTCGGAGGACCTTGGGTAGGTGCTCCGGACCGCTCGACTGTCTTTGATGAGGATTCTGAATTCAGGATCGATTACATAAGGTATTACCGTAAGGAACAATACGATGAGAACGTAACGTTGCCTGAGGATGTTAAGTGCTTTAAAAATCCGGATTCGACAGGAAACTATATAAGTCATGGTAAGTCCGATTGGAATTTTGAGATAGCCTGTGCGGGAGAGGCTTCTATGGAGACGGACGGAAATGAATTCGATATCCGCATAGTGTATCCCGGTGACAGGGATTATTCGATACAGCTCGATCAGGACGGGATTCCTCTTATAAAGAACAAGCACTACAGGCTGTCGTTCGAGGCCAAGTCGCAGGAGACAAGGACCTTTAAGACTGCGGTCACGGGTCCTGATATTCATTGGCTCAGATATCTTCCGGATACGGTTATAGAAGTCGGTCAGAATTGGCAGCGGCATATTCTTTCTTTCGAGATGAATGAAGAAGATGATGACAATGCAAGGCTCGAGTTTAATCTCGGCAGATGCGAATCGACGGCTTCGGTAAGCATACGCGATATAAGGCTTGAGGTAGTTCCCGAGAAGCCTTCGGGGAGGCGTACGATAGGAATCTGCGGAACGTGGGAAGACGCGGAGAACCTGAACCTCTTTATAGAGGCGTTCATGAATCCCAGGGTAAGGAAGGATTATGTTGTTATCGGTTTCACGTTCGGTCTTACAGAGGACGGAGTCACCGAACTTAAAGTAGGAAAGCAGTTTACCAAGTTTATCGCGCGCTTTGATCTGTCGGCGATAGTCGTGTTTGCTGAGATGATCAAGACGCCCGAGGTGTTGGACGAGTTATGTGAGATCGGCCGCAGGAAAGGCATACCGGTAGTCTTCCTCGAGAGACAGCACAAAGGTGTGATCAATGCCGTCCTTAATTATGCAGACGGTTTCGAGAAAGTTGTCAGTCATGTGCTCGATCATCACGGCGCAAAGAAGGTTAAGTTCTTCGCGGGGTTCAGAGATAATCCCTATTCGATCGAGCGTGAGAATATCTTCAAAAGACTTATGCTCGCGCATCACCTTGAGGTAAAGAAGGAAGATATCCTCTACGGAGATTTCTGGGATGCCACGACTGTCAGAGTCCTTAACGAGAAACTCGACAACGGAATGGAACTTCCGGATGCATTTGTATGTGCGAACGATTCGATGGCGGTCGGCGTCTGCGACTGCCTTAAGAGCAGAGGGATAAGGGTTCCGGAAGATGTCCTGGTCACGGGGTTTGACGGTATCTGGCACGGCAGATACCATGCGCCTTCCATATCCACGGCTGCTCCGGATTACCATAATCTTTGCAGTTTTATCCTGGACATCATAGAAGGCAAGGAACCATGGGAGAACGGACGGACTATCAAGAAGCATATCGATTATATCGAGCTCGACGGCAGTTCATGCGGATGCTGTAAGGACGTACCGGAAGACCTCGAGAATGTGGTCAATACCTTGGCAGAGAGTAATCAGGATTACTTCAGACATATACTCGAGATGGGCAAATTCGTAACCCGTACTTCGAGTATGAATGACGTGGATGCCGCAGCCGCGTTCTTACAGCACTATCTGTGGTTGTGGAAAGATCAGTACTACTTTGTCGGATTGACCGACCGCGACAGGGACGATTACGTGCATTCTGTCCTTCACGGAGTTAATTCGGACGACTTTATATTTAAGGAAAAATTCTACCGCATGAAAGCCCCGATTCCGGAGTATGAGGATCTCCTCGATGTTAACAGCGGAGTTAACCTGTTGCTGTTCAGACAATTGAGGACGCTCGATGCCGAATACGGGTATCTGTGCAGCGGACTTAAAGAATTGACGCTTCGCAAGCAGCAAAGATTCGAGGAGCTGGGACTTTACTTCTCTGCGATGGTAAGTTCGGTCCTCGATAAGACAAAACTCCTTGAAGCCAACAGGGCGATAAGCAGGCTGAATGAGCACGATTATCTTACAAATCTCTATAACAGAAGAGGATTCTTCAGGCATGTTAACAGCATGCTCTCGGATCCGAAGAACAAAGGCCGCGTGTTCTCCCTGTTCTCCGTGGATATGGACGGACTTAAGTACATCAACGATAACTTCGGCCATCAGGAGGGTGACAATGCGATAATCATACTCGCCAAGGCCTTGCTGTCGTATGCTTCGGATAAAGGAATATGTGCGAGGTACGGCGGCGATGAATTCGCGATGGCTCTCATAGGAGATTCTTATATCGCAGATGATTATATGGATATCAGATCGAAGATACACGGATATGCGATGGCGGATCCGGTGGTGATCGAGCTCGAATATAACATCAATGCGAGTATAGGTATCGCGGAATGCGTGGTATCAGATGATGTTGATCTCGAAGAGCTTATCAAGAAAGCGGATCTTCGCATGTACGAGGACAAGCAGGCCAGAAAAGGGAGCAATGAGATAAGATGAGTTCTGCCAGATTAAAGGAAGGCAGAGTGCTGAGGCTTACCAAGCCCGGACTTCACGGCATACTGAGGATAGTCTTCTCGAGGTTTATGTTCATTCTTCTGATGATCGCCGTGCAGGTCGTGATACTGATCATGCTCTATATAAAGTTCGCGGAGTATGTTGCGAACATCAACGTGATCATGATCTTATTCTCGATCCTTATGATCATCTACCTTTACAATTCCAATATGGATTCAACATCGAAGCTTACCTGGATGATGCTGATAGGTCTTTTCCCGGTGCCGGGGGCTCTGTTTCTGGGCTTTACGAGACTCGACCTCGGCAGCCGCAGTATGAAGAGGGCACTGCTTACAACTTCGGAAGATACGAAAGATAAGATCCCTCAGGATCCGAAGGTCATAGAGAAGTTGGAGGAGGATGGCGGTGATTTTGAAGATCTTTATCACTTTGTGTCCAAGACCGGAAACTATCCCGTATTCGAGAATACCGAAGTAACGTATTTTCCCGACGGTCACGACTTTTTTGACAGCGTCCTGGAGGAGCTTGAGAAAGCGGAAAAATACATCTTCATGGAATACTTCATAATCGGAGAAGGGTATATGTGGGGACGCATCCTCGATATCTTGTCCCGCAAGGCGAAAGAGGGCGTTGATATCCGCGTTATGTACGACGGAATGTGCGAGGTGTCTTTGCTTCCGTCCGATTATACCGAGCGAATGAAAAAGATCGGCATCGAATGCAGAGAGTTCTCCAAGATATATCCTTTCCTGTCGACATACTATAACTACAGGGATCACCGCAAGATCCTCGTGATAGACGGTAAGGTCGCATATACGGGAGGGATCAACCTCGCGGATGAATACATAAACCTGCTGCCGAGGTTCGGTCATTGGAAGGATGTGGCGGTCAAGCTCACTGGCGACTGTGTCGTAAGCTTCACTCAGATGTTCCTGCAGCTTTGGAATATATATAAACCGGATCCTTCCTACGAAGAGGTGGAGTTCTTCGAGCCCGTTAAGCCGGCGAATCCTTCGGGATTTGTACTGCCGTTTGCAGATTCCCCTCTCGATTCGTATCAGGTCGGCGAGGCCATGTTCCTTGATACTCTCGGCAGGTCAAAAAGATATGTCCATATCATGACACCGTATCTCATAATAGATGACACGATGAAGAATGCGCTTAAGCTCGCAGCGTTAAGAGGAGTGGACGTTACGCTGATCCTTCCCGGGATCCCCGACAAGAAGGCGGCATATGCGATCGCGAAGTCGCATTACCCGGAACTTGTCAAAGCCGGAGTAAACATATACGAGTATACGCCGGGATTTATTCACGCCAAGGTTCTGGTCTCCGACGATATAAAGGCTATGGTAGGATCGATCAATCTCGATTACAGAAGTCTCTACCATCACTTCGAATGTGCGGCCTTTATGTATAAGTGTGATGTCTGTTCTTCGATAGAAGAGGATTTTCAGAAGACTTTGAAGAAGTGTAAAAAGGTTACTTTTGAAACGATCAAATACGAGAAGATAGGTTATAAGCTGGCAGCAAAGCTTCTTAAGTTTGTGGCTCCGCTTATGTGAGGATTCTATGAAAAAGTTTATTTCTTTTATTGTTGCTTTTGTGTTAGCCATAAGTATTCTTAATACTCCCGGGGTGTTAAGAGCCGATAATGAGATGACTGCAGAACAGCAGGTCAATGCGATCAATATCGGCTGGAATCTCGGGAATACTCTTGATTCATACGGTACATGGATAACCGACGTTACTCCTCAGTCCGTGGAGACGGCGTGGGGCAATCCCGTCACCACAAGACAGATGATCGCTGCGGTCAGAGAGCGCGGCTTTAATACCATCAGGATACCCGTTACCTGGGCTCAGTTTACCGATGAGAACGGCAATGTCGACGAGGCTTGGATGTCTCGCGTAAAGCAGGTGGTCGACTGGGCTCTTGATGAGGGGCTTTATGTTATCCTGAACGTCCATCACGATACGGGAGAGCACGGTCAGGATAAGGTATGCTGGCTCATTGCCGATACCGGTACCATCGATTCCGTCAGAGAAAGATTTACGAATCTGTGGACCAATATAGCGAATGAATTTAAGACTTATGACAACCGCCTCATGTTTGAAGGATATAACGAGATCCTCGATATGAACAATTCATGGAATGCACCGACGGCAGGCGACGGTGCGTATGATGCCGTTAATGAGCTTGCTCAGCTGTTTGTTGATGCGGTCCGTTCCACAGGGGAGAATAATGCAACGAGAAACCTGATCGTCAATACATATGTCGCATCCTGCGATCTCAATGCCCTTTCCCGCTTTGTGCTTCCCGAGGACACGGTCGAGGATCATCTTATTGTTGAGGTCCATGCATACACACCGTATCAGTTCTGCTCCGTCGAAGGCGACAGTTCGTATACGAGCTTTGACGATAACTGCAGAGTCCAGGTGGACATGATGCTGCATTCACTGGCGTCTTTCAGTTCCACTGTACGAGTGCCCGTCATAATAGGAGAGTTCGGTGTCGAGAATCAGAATAACGATCAGGACAGGGCTGACTACGCCGCTTACTATGTATCTTCCGCGACGATGCTGGGACTTCGATGCATCTGGTGGGATAACGGGATCTCGGATTACGGAGGATACGGTATCCTCGACCGTAATTCTCTGACGTGGAATGAAGGGATAGCGTCGGCTTTGATCGATAATGCTCCTGACGGGATTGCCTCACAGGACGAGCCTGATGAAGAGGAGACATCGGAAAGCTCCGAAGTACCGGAAACTTCGGTCGAGATAACCGAGACAACCGCTCCTTCGGAGCAGACGGAACCTGTTGCAGCTTCTGATGCTTCTGCTGCCGTGTCTTCCGAATACCAAGCCGACTCGGGTTCACATAATATTAATACAAATCAAAAATCGCATATTGTATTATGGATAGTAGGCGGAGTAGCAGTTGCTGTGTCTTATGCAGGACTGTTCCTCCTTGGCAGGAAACGAGGTAAGAATAAATAATTGATTAACTGAGGCGTCATTATGAGTGAAAACAAACGACTTAACATAGGTCTTTTGATCGATGATCTTGACAACAATTTCTCTGCACAGGCGGCCAAGGGTGCTGAATTCGCGGCCAAAGTAATAGATGCCAATCTGTATATCTTTCCGGGTCACTATATCGGTAAATCCGATACGAGGTATCAGGATAAACAGTACGAATATCAGTATAATTCGGTATTTAAATTAATAAACGAGAAGCACATAGATATACTCTATGTCCTGTTCGGCATCATCTGTTCGAGAGCGGATAAGGAACAGCAGGAGGAGTTTCTTAACAGCCTTCCGAAGGTTCCTACCGTCCTTCTGTTTACGGAGTATCCGGGATATGCGTCTGTCATGTACGATAACCATACGGGATTGGGACAGGCGATACGTCACCTTATCGTAAAGCATAACTGTAAGAAGATCGGATTCGTAAGCGGTCCTATGACCAACGAAGATGCCAGAGAGCGTCTTGATGTATATAAGGAAGTCCTCGATCTCGAAGGCATTACATATGATGATTCCTGTGTTGTCTACGGTGATTTTACCGAAGACTGCGGCAAGCAGATAGAGAAGCTCCTGTCGGATAATCCGGACATACAGGCAATAGCCTTCGCCAATGACGTAATGGCTCTCGGCGGATATAAGAAACTTCGGGAGATGGGGAAGACCCCGGGAAAGGATATCCTGATCACGGGGTTCGATGACGATATATTCTCCGTATCGATGAATCCTCCTCTTACTACCGTAGATGCGAGTTCCGCAGACCTTACTTATAAGTCGGTTCTTAATGCGAGACGCTTCATAGACGGCAAGAAGATAGAGCGCATGAGCATTCGCACTTATCTTGTTCAGAGGTCTTCGTGCGGATGTAACGGACTCGATGTCGAGCTCCAGCGTGAGAGACTGAGGCTTGACGGACTGGAGACCGGAAGCAAGAGATTTATCGACGAGAGCATCAAATATCTGTTCGGAATGTTCGATGATGATGATTCTGTCATAAGGATCAAGCAGGCCCTCTCGGTTTTCCTCGATGAATACGCCAAGTTTGTTATCTCCGATGCTGACAGAGATCTTATGGATGAAGTGAATTATTCTTTCGACACGATACTCGAGACTAACCTTCTGGCTTACACGACACCGGAGAAAGTCTTTAACCTTCTTCAGACTCTGCTCTACGAAGGAACTCTGATCGTAAAGGATCAGACGGGACAGGTACTTCTCAATGAGATGTTCGCTGATTTCTACAGACATCTCTCATTTGCCGGAGTATCGCTTACGAGAGAGAACCTGTCGAAGACAGAGAGGATATCACGCCTTATAAATAAGCAGACGGGCGACATATTCCTGATGTCCAACACCAAGGAGATCCCGTATGATCATCTTCTCGACGGATTGAGCTCGGTAGGCTTCAGACGTACATATCTGTATCTTTTCCAGGGAAATACCAAGACATCCCCAAACGTGGAATGGCACTGTCCGTCATCGGTCCTTCTGAAGGCCGTTAACGATGAGGAAGGGATAAGGATGCTGCCCGAGGAACAGCAGCTTCTGAGGACCGAGAATCTGTTTGATAACGAGTTTATCCCTCAGTACAGAAGGCAGACGGTCGTCGTATTCCCTCTGTTCGTAGGCGATGATATGTACGGCATGCTTGTGTCAGAGATGGACAGCAGCAACCTTACGAATGTATCTCCTGTTTCCTATCAGCTCGCCGTTACGCTTAAGTCGCTGTTCATGATCGAGGAACAGAACAGGGCCAAAGAGAATCTTCAGTCTTCGCTCAATCAGTTCATGGAGGATAACAGCCGACTTGATGTCATCGCCAATACCGATGAGCTTACGGGTCTTTATAACAGAAGAGGATTCCTCGATAAGGCCCAGACCGAGATCGGCAAGCCCGAGAACAAGGGGAAGAGAGCCCTCATCTGTTATGCGGATATGGATAACCTTAAGTATGTTAACGATAAGTTCGGACACGACGACGGAGACTTTGCGCTTCGCGAGATAGCCGCCGTCTTAAAGGATGCATTCCGCGACAAAGACGTCATCGGACGTATGGGCGGTGACGAGTTCATCGTATTCGCTATGATCCAGGTAAGCGATTACGAGAAGCAGATCAAGGACAGGATCGAGCGCATAACAAAGGCTCATAACGATTCGGCGGGCAAACCTTATCCGATCGAGATGAGTACCGGTATATGCGAATTCTTCTGCGGAGCCGATATCGATATCCACGAGATAATCGACCGGGCTGATGAGAAGCTCTATAAGGAGAAGGCTGAGAAAAAAGCCAAAAACGGTTCTTACAGGTGATTTGAAAATCATTTCACAAATCGTTTATAAATAACGATGTTATATTTTAACCTTTTGCAAGAACGGACCTTTGAAGTCGACAAAGGCCCGTTCTTTGTAATTTATGAGATCCGGAATTTATGTTAAATTTTAGGTTAGCTGATTATGTGCAGGATCGCGAATTGTCGGTAATTCCGTTTGTTCACCGTTGCACATGGTTCCAAATTCTTAAGAAAGAGGATGGCGGGAAGTACTATGAAATACAGTTATTACCCCGGTTGCACCTTAAAGAATAAGGCGCAGGATCTGGACAAGTATGCCAGAGCGAGCGCACTTGCTTTAGGTTTTGAACTCGAGGAGATCCCGGAATGGCAGTGCTGCGGCGGCGTATATCCTTTGGCAACTGATGAGATAGCGACTAAGCTCTCATCTGTCAGAGCGCTTAACTATGCCAAAGAGCAGGGACAGGATCTCATCACACTTTGCTCTGCGTGTCATCACGTTCTGAAGAGAGTCAACGATGATATGAAGAATGTAGAGGACATCAGGACACGCGCCAATAATTATTGCGCATTTGATGAGCCGTATGCCGGGGAGACCCGAGTTCTTCATTTCCTTGAGGTGCTTAGGGATGTTATCGGATTTGACGAGCTTTCTAAGAAAGTCGTTAATCCTCTCGAGGGAAGAAAGATAGGCGCATACTACGGATGCCTCACGCTTCGTCCCGGAAAGATCCTTGATTTTGATGATCCCGAGAATCCCAAGATAATGGAGGATTTCATCAAGGCTTTGGGCGCCGAACCCGTTATCTATTCCATGAGAAATGAATGCTGCGGCGGTTATACATCACTTAAAGATCCTGACAATGCAAAGAACAGGACTAAGCTGATCTTTGATGACAGTACGGGCTTCGGTGCCGATTGTCTCATTACTGCATGCCCTCTTTGTATGTATAACCTCAATAAGTCGGATGCTTCTTCCAAGGTTCCCGTTTATTATTTCACGGAACTTCTGGCTGAGGCACTCGGAGTAAAGGAGGAGGCTTGATATGACTAGAGGTGAGCAACAGGCTGCTATGGTCGCTGAGATTAGCGGCTGTGATCCGTTCAAGTGCATGAAGTGCGGTAAGTGCAGCGCATCATGCCCTGCATACGATCAGATGGACATCAAGCCGCATCAGTTCGCATCTTACATAATTGCAGGTGATCTCGAGAATCTGGTCGAGTCCAAGGCCGCTTTCAAGTGTATGTCCTGCTTTGCTTGTATCGAGCGCTGCCCGAGAGGCGTTGAGCCCGGTAAGCTCGTTGATGCTGCCCGTCAGCTTATGACAAGAGAAAGAGGCGGAGATTACATGCAGCCGGAAGAGGTTCCGGAACTTCTTGCAGAGGATCTTCCTCAGCAGCTTCTCGTAAGCGCATTCCGCAGGTACAGGAGGTAATATATGCAGAAGATAGGTGTATTCGTCTGTCACTGCGGTACCAATATCGCTGCGACGGTTGATGTTAAGAAGGTAGTGGAGTTAGTCCGCTACGAGCCCGGTGTGGTATTTGCCGATGACTACATGTATATGTGTTCAGAGGCAGGTCAGGAGAAGATCATCGAGGCTATCAAAGAATATAAGCTCACAGGTCTTGTTATCTGCTCGTGCTCACCCCGTATGCACGAGAAGACTTTCAGAGCATGTGCCGAGAAGGCAGGGCTTAACCCTTACATGGTAGAGGTTGCCAACATCCGTGAGCAGTGCTCATGGATCCACAAGGATAAGGAAGAGGCTACCAAGAAAGCCGTTATCCTCGCAAGAGCCGCGATCGCCAAGGTAAATCTCAATACTCCTCTTAAGGAAGGCGAGAGCCCTGTTACCAAGAGAGCACTCGTTATCGGAGGCGGTATCGCAGGTATCCAGACCGCTCTTGATATCGCAGATGCCGGCTATCAGGTTGATATCGTTGAGAAGGAGCCTTCCATCGGCGGCCGTATGAGCCAGTTCGATAAGACGTTCCCGACTCTCGACTGCGCATCCTGTATCCTCACGCCTAAGATGGTTGAGGTTAACCAGCATCCTAATATCACTCTCTATACTTACAGTGAAGTTGAGAAGGTCAGCGGTTATGTAGGTAACTTCGACGTAGACATTCGTAAGAAAGCAAGATCAGTAATCGCCGATAAGTGTACGGGATGCGGAGAGTGTTCCGCCAAGTGCCCTCTCGGTAAGATCGGAAACATCCCGAGTGAATTCGACAGAGGTCTTAAGAACAGACCGGCGATATATATGCCTTTCGCACAGGCTGTTCCTGCCGTTCCCGTTATCGACAGAGCTAACTGTACTTACTTCAAGACAGGTAAGTGCGGAGTCTGCGCCAAGATCTGTCCTTCCAAGGCTGTCGATTACGAGCAGCAGGATGAGATCGTAACCGTAAAGTACGGCGCGATCGTTGTTGCAACGGGTTTTGACATCATCAATCTCGATAAGTTCGGTGAGTACGCTTATAACGAGTCTCCCGACGTTATCACATCGATCGAGCTCGAGCGTCTCATGAACGCTGCAGGTCCTACGGGCGGTCATCTCGAGAGAATGAGCGACCACAAGCAGCCTAAGGACATCGTATTCATCCAGTGCGTAGGCAGCAGATGCGACGACGAGGAGAAGGGTAAGCCCTACTGCTCCAAGGTATGCTGTATGTACACCGCTAAGCACGCGATGCTCATCAAAGATCACTGGCCGGATACTAACATCACGGTATTCTATATCGATGTAAGAACACCCGGTAAGAACTTCGACGAATTCTACAGAAGAGCAGTCGAGCAGTATCACGTTAACTACATCAAAGGTCAGGTCGGCAAGGTAATGCCTCAGCCCGACGGATCGCTCCTCGTTCAGGCTGCGGATCTTCTCGACGGCAAGCAGATCAAGATGAAGGCCGACATGGTCGTTCTCGCTGCCGCTATCGAGCCTAATCCCGGCGTTCGTAAGATCGCTACGATGCTTACTGCAAGTATCGATAACAATAACTTCCTTACAGAAGCTCATGCGAAGCTCCGTCCTGTAGAGTCACCTACGGCAGGTATCTTCCTTTCCGGTATGGCTCAGGGACCTAAGGATATTCCTGAGACTGTATCCCAGGCGGGTGCTGCAGCCGTTAAGGTAGTAGGACTTCTTGCCAAGGATAAGCTCAAGACGAATCCTTGTACCGCACAGTGCGATACGCTTCTTTGTAACGGTTGTTCCACTTGTGCCAATGTATGTCCTTACGGTGCTATCACTTATGAGGATGTTCAGGTCAACGACCACGGTTTAAGAGAGACGAGAAGAGTTGCACAGGTCAATGTTGCACTCTGCCAGGGCTGCGGTGCTTGTACATCCGCTTGTCCTTCCGGTGCGATGGATCTTCAGGGCTTCTCTAACAGACAGATCACAACGGAGGTTGATGCTATATGCCGATGAACGAAGAGAACAAAGAGTTTCGTCCGTTGATCGTAGCTTTCTGCTGCAACTGGTGTTCATATGCCGGTGCGGACCTTGCCGGATCATCCAGACTTTCATATCCGGCTGACGTAAAGATCATCAGAGTTCCCTGCTCAGGCAGAGTTAACCCGATGTTCATTCTGAGAGCTTTTGAGCGCGGTGCTGACGGAGTCATCATCTGCGGATGCCATCCCGGCGACTGCCACTATTCAACAGGTAACTACTACGCAAGAAGAAGAATGGCGCTTCTGTTCTCTATGCTCGAGTACATGGGTATCGAGAACGGAAGAACAAGAGTCGAGTGGTGCTCGGCTGCTGAGGGAGCTAAGTTCTCCAAGACCATGAACGAATTCTGCGAGAAGGTCAAATCCTTGGGCGAGAACGTCAGATTGGGGGATCTACGATGCAAGAATTAATCAATCGTTTAAAGGAACTGATCGCTGACGGTACAGTCGTCAGGGCGATCGGATGGAAGAAGGGCGATATGCCTTATAACCCCGAACCTGCTTACTTCGAGAAGCCTGAAGATTTTGACGATTTTGTCTATGACGGTTTCTGCGGTGCCAACCTGTCGAAGATGATGATCGAAGCAGGTAAGCTCGAGGGCAAGACTGCAGTATGCCTGAAGCCCTGTGATACCTACAGCTTCAATCAGCTTATAAGAGAGCACAGAGTTAATCGCGAGAACACCTACATCATCGGTGTGGGCTGCAGAGGCAAGCTCGATATCGAGAAGGCCAGGAAGGCCGGCATTAAGGGTATCAAGTCCATCTCAGGCGTCGATATCGAGGGTGACGGCGATGTTACTTTCGATACTATCTATGGGCAGAAGACGATGGCTTACAAGGATCTCATGCTCGACAGATGTCACGTCTGCAAGGGCAAGGAGCACATGATCTTTGATGAGGTAATCGGTGAGTCCAAGGATACTGACGATGCCGACAGATTCGAGGAAGTCATCAAGATAGAGAAGATGACTCCCGAGGAGAGATTCAAGTTCTTCCAGAGCGAGCTCTCTAAGTGCATCCGCTGCAATGCATGCCGTAACGTATGTCCCGCATGTTCTTGCAGAAAGTGCGTATTCGACGGAACGAAGTTCGACTCACAGCAGAAGGCCAACGTCGATTCCTTCGAGGAGAAGATGTTCCACATCATAAGAGCGTTCCACGTTGCAGGAAGGTGTACGGACTGCGGCGAGTGCAGCAGAGTATGCCCGGAGGGTATCCCTCTTCACCTGTTCAACAGAAAGTTCATCAAGGATATTGATGACTTCTACGGAGAGTTCCAGGCCGGTAAGGATCCTGAAGCTCAGAGTCCTCTGACGGATTTCACTTTCGGCGATCTCGAGCCGAAGGATGCTGTAGGAAGGGGTGATAATTAATGTACAGTATTTCAAAAGACAAACTTAATTCACTCTATTCCGCTATTGCGGGTGAGTTTGATCTCTTTATGCCTATCAAGGCTGCAGGTCAGACAAACTACGGTTTCTGGTCCGAAGGCGCGGAAGGCGACATCGATACATTGAAGACCATTAAGTCCGGCAAGGATGCATTCTTCCCTCAGGTCGAGCAGCTCTACACGGTTAACCGTGAGATCGTTCCCGCGGATGTCGCTGCTTCCGATGATGCGGAGAAGGCGGCTGACACGCCTGTAAGAACAAAGCTTAAGGTAAATCCCGTTAAGCTTATAGATCACGACTTCGTTATCTTCGGTATGCGTCCCTGTGATGTTCGTGCCATCGAGGTAATGGACAACGTATTCTTAAGTGATCCCGTTGATAGCTACTACAAGTCCAGAAGAGAGCACGGCATCGTAGTCGCTCTTGCCTGTCATGAGCCCGAGGAGTCCTGCTTCTGTACCGTATTCGGTATCGATCCTTCTGATCCTTCCAAGGCCAAGGCTGACGTAGCAACATGGCTCATCGGCGATAAGCTCTACTGGAAGGCGATCACGGACAAGGGTGAGGCATTGACTTCTAAGGTAAGCAGCCTTCTCGAAGAGGAGGATTCTGACTCCAAGGTAGAGGAAGAGAAAGCCTATATCGAAAGCATCGCGAAGCAGCTTCCCAACGCCGAACTCTCACTCGAGGGTTGGGGCGCCGGAAAGACGGACGAGAAGTTCAAGTCGGAAGTCTGGGACAAAGTCTATAAGGGCTGTCTCGGATGCGGAACATGTACATTCGTATGTCCGACATGCCAGTGCTACGATATCAAGGACTACACGACCAAGGATGGAATTCAGAGATACAGATGCTGGGATTCATGCATGTATTCCGACTTCACTCTTATGGCCGGCGGTCAGAACAGACAGACACAGCTCCAGCGATTCCGCCAGAGATTTATGCACAAACTCGTATACTATCCTACAAATAACGACGGTATGTTCATGTGCGTAGGCTGCGGCCGCTGCGTTGAGAAGTGTCCTCAGTCTCTGAACATCGTGAAGGTCATCAAGGCCTTTGCAGAAAATAATTAAGGAGGGGATCAATAAATGTGCGATTGTGATAACAATAAGAATCAAGACATCCTGGTCCCACACGTCGGTATCATCACCGACATCACTCAGGAGACTCCTGATGTAAAGACTTTCAGAGTCAATGCTCCGGGTGGCGGAAAGCTGTTCGAGCATATGCCCGGTCAGTGTGCGATGGTATGTGTTCCGGGTATAGGTGAGGGAATGTTCTCCATTACTTCATCTCCTACGAATAAGGAGTATATGGAGTTCTCGATCAAAAGATGCGGACTTCTCACTGAGTATCTGCACGGTCTCTCCGTAGGTGACGAGATCACCGTAAGAGGACCTTACGGCAACCACTTCCCGGTTGAGACTGAGCTCAAGGGCAAGAACCTTCTGTTCATCGCAGGCGGTATCGGACTCGCTCCTCTGCGTTCCGTTATCAATTACTGCATAGATAACAGACAGGATTACGGAACGATCGATATCCTTTACGGTTCAAGATCCGCTGATGATCTCGTTAAGCTCAAGGAGATCAAAGAGAAGTGGATGAACACCGAAGGCGTTAACGTTTATCTTACTATCGACAGAGAGCAGGAAGGCTGGGACGGCCACGTCGGATTTGTTCCCGCATACCTGAAGGAAATCGATTTCTCGACAGATAAGATCGGTCTTATCTGCGGACCGCCGATCATGATCAAGTTCGTTCTTCAGGGAATGAAGGAACTGGGCTTTACTGATGATCAGGTATACACGACTTTGGAACTTCGAATGAAGTGCGGAGTAGGTAAGTGCGGAAGATGCAATATCGGATCAAAGTATGTCTGCAAGGACGGTCCTGTATTCCGTTTCGACCAGATAGAGCAAATGCCCGACGAATACTGATGTGAAAGGATAACGATTATGGAACAAATGGTAAATGTCTATTTTTACGGTAAGAAGTACCAGGTGCCCGCAGATCTTACGATCATGACGGCTCTTGAGTATGCCGGATATACACTTGTAAGAGGCGTTGGCTGCCGTCACGGCTTCTGCGGCGCCTGCACCACGATCTACAGGATCAAGGGTAAGAACGAACTTCATACCTGCCTTGCATGTCAGACACAGGTTCAGGAAGGCATGTATATCGCACGTATCCCTTATTTCCCTACAGATAAGAGAACATACAATATCGAGGATCTTAAGGCTAATCAGGAAGTAATGATGTCCCTTTATCCCGAGATCTATTCCTGTATCGGATGTAACGCTTGTACCAAGGCCTGCACACAGAGCCTTAAGGTCATGCAGTACATCGCTTATGCACAAAGAGGCGACTTCAAGAAGTGTGCCGAGGAATCATTCGACTGCGTATCCTGCGGATGCTGTTCAGTCAGATGTCCTGCGGGCATCTCACACCCGATGGTCGGTATGCTTGCAAGAAGACTTAACGGTAAGTACCTCACACCTGAGGCAGAGCACCTCAACACAAGAGTAGAGGAGATCAAAGAGGGTAAGTTCGACGAGGCTATGAAGGACATGATGAACAAGCCTCTCGATGAGATCAAGGAACTCTACAATACAAGAGAGATCGAGAAGTAAGGAGGCCAAGAATAATGTACGCACCATATCCCGAGAATATGATGGAATCCATTAAGAAGGTGGAGGCTACACGTGAGGCCCGTATGAAGACGGAGCCCAGAAGACTTACCGCCGAGGAGAAGGATGACCTCCTTGAGAAGTTCCATCCCGACTATAACCCCGATTCATTTGCTGAGATCAAGGTCGGCCCCAACAAGGGTCAGAAGGCTCCTGTTGAGCTCGCCGAGATGCTCCATTCCACAAGCCGTCTCATGACAGATAAGGTTGACATCTCCAAGATCGACTACGACGTAGACGTACTCGTTATCGGCGGCGGCGGAGCAGGTTCTTCCTGTGCCATCGAGGCTCACAATGCAGGCGCTAACGTAATGATCGTTACAAAGCTTCGTATCGGTGACGCTAACACGATGATGGCTGAGGGCGGTATCCAGGCTGCAGACAAGGAGAACGACTCTCCCGTACAGCACTACCTCGACGCTTTCGGCGGCGGTCACTTCAAGGCTAAGCCTGAGCTCGTTAAGAGACTTACTTCCGAGGCTCCCGAGGCAATTCAGTGGCTGAACAGACTCGGTGTTGAGTTCGATAAGGAAGACGACGGCAGAATGGTTACAACACACGGCGGCGGAACTTCCAGAAAGAGAATGCACGCAGCTAAGGACTATTCCGGTGCTGAGATCATGAGAACTCTCCGTGATGAGGTTATCAACCTCGGCATCCCGGTAATCGAGTTCACATCCGCAGTTGAGCTCATCAAGGACGACAAGGGCCAGGTAGCAGGTGCCGTTCTCCTCAACATGGAGACAGGCGACTACTCCGTTGCAAGAGCAAAGACTGTTGTTATCGCTACAGGCGGTGCAGGAAGAATGCACTACAACGGCTTTCCTACAAGTAACCACTACGGTGCTACAGCTGACGGACTCATCCTCGCTTACAGAGCAGGTGCTCCTCTTCTGTATCAGGATTCCATACAGTATCACCCTACAGGTGCCGTATATCCTTCACAGATCTTAGGCGCTCTCGTTACAGAGAAGGTAAGATCCGTTGGTGCTCAGCTCGTTAACGCTAACGGTGAAGCTTACATACATCCTCTCGAGACACGTGACGTTAACGCTTCCGGCGTTATCCGTGAGTGCAGAGAGGGCAGAGGTGTTGATATCCCGGGCGGTCTTAAGGGCGTATGGCTCGACACACCTATGATCGAGATCTTAGGCGGTGAGGGCACGATCGAGAAGAGAATCCCTGCTATGTTCCGTATGTACATGAACTACGGCATCGATATGAGAAAGGTTCCGATCCTGATCTATCCTACACTCCACTACCAGAACGGCGGTGTTGAGATCAACGGCGACGGCTTCACAAATATCCCGAACCTCCTCGTTGCAGGTGAGGCAGCAGGCGGTATCCACGGTACAAACAGACTTATGGGTAACTCGCTGCTCGACGTTATCGTATTTGGTCGTAACGCAGGTAAGAAGGCTGCCGCCAAGTACGGTGAAGTCACTCTCGGCAACATGAACCTCGACCACGTTGCCGCTTACGACAAGGAATTGAAGGACGCAGGCCTCGATACTCATGAGGTTTCGCCTAAGCTTCTTCCCAAGTACGCCAGACACGAGAGAACAGCGGAGTAATTCTGTTAAAAGTTGTTTCCAAGAGGGGTTGTCTCAAAAGTGATGTAAGTTCACTGAGAGGCAACCTCTTTAGATTGTTCAAAAACAAATTGTTTCCCGCTTAAAACAGCTACAAAGAACTACAATACCCTCTCAGTGACCAAAAGTGTGACAGATCGAACGAGTTGGTCAACATTTCAGTCACTACTCGTCAGGCTGAAGAAGATCGACTGCTTTGACTGTTGCTGCAACAGTCGGGTGCCTTAGTGAATGTTCCCTTTGAGACACCCCCTTTTTTAATCAGATCTGTTCGAGGATCTTTATGATCTCGCAACGGTTCCCCTTCGTCGGGAGCCGGTTGATGTATTCTGTAATCGCTGCGCAGATATTCTCTTCATAAATCTCGAAGACTGCAGGGGCGGAAGTCATTACCACCACTTTCTCGTATTCTGCGACAAATATCACGATCCTGTCGAAATCGACGGTTCCTATAAACGGTTCGTAATTGGGATATCGTTCGATAAGATCTTTGACGGCTTTAAAGTGATCTTTTTGAGTTTCTTCTGTATACTCGATCTTTATTCCCGGCCATATGTTTGCTTCTTTAAGTCCTTCCGATGGTGCGGTGAATAATTCTTTAACGGTGATCCCTTTACCCAGAAGATCGAGATATCTGCCGCGAAGATCTTTTATACCGTCTGTAATGTCGGATGGAATACTCTTAAGATACTTGTCGGGGATAAGAAGGAACAGCGGATTGGAGCCCGCGATCTGTATTGATCCTGATGTGTTGAAGATATCGTTCATAACGGATATGAATTCTTTACCGGTCAAGTTGCCGTATATCTTCATAAGAGGCTTGCAGTATGAAAGGTAATTTAAATACTCGCGTTCGTAAGCGCTCACGGTCTTCTTGTCTTCGAATAATATGTTTCCCATTCCGTCGGTATCTTCGCCTATGGAAGTAGAGGTAAGGGCAATAAGACCGGAAGCAACGAACAAAGATCTTTTGTAGATGTTATCACGAAGCATCGGACAGTAATACGGTTCTATATTTCCGGAAATATAGAGGGGGAGCCATTTACGGATCGCTCCCATCATATCGTTCAGGTTACGTCTTACTGTATGAATGATCCGTATCCTGATGCCTTTACGAAGGATCCTTATAAGAAGATCCTGCCATTCGGATGCAAACTTATGTGACTCCAACATCCAGTTCATATTCTCGTTGGAGAACAGAAGAAGGGGCTCGGTTCCATTATACTCGTTGAGGATTTTTTGAAGAAAATATATAACACTGTCTCTTTTCCCCTCGTTGCCGTAGAAGACCAGACAGTTCTTCTCTTTATACTTATGTTCGCGGGAAACGGCGTCAGTCGTTCTCATCGAAGGATTGTCGATTGATATGTGTGACAGCTCACTGAAAAAGTCAGTTAAGTCGGCTTTCCCGGTAACAGAGGTTGATCTGAGCCATTCCGCTATAATCCCGGCTCGCGAATCCGGATCGGAAGGAAGTGCGATTCCCGGGCTGACTACTTCCGTTACTGCTCTTAAGGTATCGGGGTCATTGATCCTCCTTGCGATAAAAGCGGCGGTCTTCTCTTCGAAGTCTTTGTCGGAAGGACAATTCCTTACGCCTCTTCTTATCTTGGAAATGTAGGATGAATCGAAAGATAAAGCACGGGCAAGGGTACTGTTGCTTGTATCGGTTACCTTCATGAGAAAATCTAGTTTGCCGGCAAACATATGGGTTACCTCCGCATTCTGATAAATGAACTATAACATATAACAGATGTTTTGTCCCGAATCGGGACAAAGCGATTGTCCGTGACAATCCGGCCGTATACCGCTTCAGTTAATAATTACGACATATATGAAAAATAAAATATATATGATAGTTGTCTAAATATTCATAATCAGGAGGAATTCACATGTTTTGTCAAAATTGCGGAGCCCCCGTTGAAGAAAAAAACAAATTCTGTGCTAATTGCGGCGCGCTTGTATCGGCAGAAACGCCCGAATCGACCGTGCCTTCGCAACCTGTGACAGCCCCCGTGCCCGAGTCGAAGGTTGCTTCGAAGCAGAAAACAAAGGAACCCAAGAAGGTTAAGAAAGAGAAGAACGCTAAGCCGAAGGGTAGAAGTAAAGCCGGGATCATTGTTCCGATTGTTGCTGCGGCAGTCCTTGCTGTGGGCGTAGGAGGATTTTTCATAATACGCAACAAACAGCAGACAGACAAAGCCGTCGATTCGTATACTGATCTTTGTGAGATGACTAAGCTCGGAACAGAGAGTTATCTTTATGCCAGAGTCCTTACGGAGAGAATACTCGAGGCCGACGTTATCATGAGCGATCCGGATGAGATGGACATGCTCTTTGACGAGTGCATCAAGGCGTGGGAAGCAACCGGCGAAGTATCGGAGGACATGGCCGATATGGCAGAGGATCTTTCTTCCGATTCATCTGAAGTAAGAAGGCTCAATCTCATCGCGAATCCTTCTCTGTCCCTTGTCAACAGGATCCTGTACGGAAGACCTGTATTCGCAAGATCCAATGACAATGAGATTGGTGATGTGATGTCGCCGGGCGACAGCATCGAGCAATGTGTGCTTCTGTCGGAGCATATCAGCACTGATTCTTCTTCGGCGTTATCGGAGGTGCGTTCACTTCGCTCCGTTTATAACGGAAGACAGACGAACATCGAAGAATGGAATCAGACAGTAGTCGAGACTTCCGAGAGCTTCAGTAATACCGTTATCCTCTCAGGAGAAGTTGTGAGCGGCTCATACACACAGGTATCTGAGGGACAGCCGGTAAGCGTCTATCAGATCTCGACAGATCCGAAGCCGGGAAATACGACCATCGACAATACGGATATTCTGGTTGACGTCGGAAGCAGGAGCAGCACTTTTGTTATGAGTTCCGGCAACAGCATAACGATCAATTCCGAGATGGATGAGTACATAAGCTCGGAAGGATCGACCATCTCGATGTCTACACATACATCAACAACAGAAGAAGTCAGCATGACTTTCCACAGCACGAGTTTTACTTCGTGGTATATCCTTGACGGCATAGGAGGCTTCGAGATATCAAGACCCGATAAGTATGACGAGGGAATTCTTACTCCGCCTTCGATCGAGAGAGTTGACATTGAGCCGGATCCCGTAAGAAGGACTATTGTGGAATGGATTCCTGCGGGAGGATCCGCGGATATCACATCGACACGTCAGACGATCATAGGGGAGACGATAGAAGAGGATGAGTATGAAGTAACCGTATCAAGAAGAGTTCTGGAAGAGCAGATAGATATACTGCAGGGCGGTTCCGGAGATATTACCGTGTCGGTGATCTGGGGTACGCATGACGATCTTGATCTGCATGTAATAACTCCGAACGATAACAGGATCTATTACGGCAATACATGCGCAGACGGAGGGGTCCTCGATATCGATGAGAATGCAAGTTCGTACGATCTTTCCGATACTCCTGTCGAGAATGTATACTTTGCCGAACCTTTGAACGGTCACTACGAAGTATATGTAAGAGATTATCGTGACAGGACCGAGAGCATTTCCACACATTATATTGTTGTTGTAAAGATAGGAAATGATGTTGAGGAGTTCGAGGGGGACATAGATGTTTCCGGAACAGAGGATCTGATCATCGAATTCGACTACGATGACGCACCTTCCTCGTACACTTCCATCGAGTATAGTGAAGAGTATGTTGAGTCGATCCTCACCGAGTCCAATGTCGGTGCCGGAGATCTTACGGTCACTTTGATGTGGGATACATGGGATGATCTCGATCTTCACGTTATTACACCTGACGGAAGTGAAGTATCAAGCTTTAATCCCTATGCAGGCGGAGGAATACTTGACAAGGATGCGAACTCGGGTACGGAATGGACGATAGAGCCTGTGGAGAATATCTATTTCGCGGCGCCTTCAGGCGGTCAGTACATAATATACGTGGAAGACTTTAATGACAGGTCGGAGTATCGTGAGACTAATTACTTCCTGAAGATAACCGTTAACGGAGAGACACAGACTTTTAACGGAACGATCGACGGAACCGGAACATATATAGATCTTCTCGACTTCAACTACATCTCACGCTGTTATGTTGATCAGGCATCTTATGTCGGACACACGTATGCTTTTATTGATTCCCGGATGACGTGGAGACAGGCAAGGGATTTCGCCGAATCATACGGCGGTCACCTTGTTACGATCTCTGACGAAGCGGAGATGTCTTTTGTCATGAGTCAGTTCCCGAATACTTACGGTTGGATCGGACTTATTAATCCTCAAGATGAGCTTGTATGGGTTACCGGCGAACCTGTATCTTATACGAATATCTGTCCGGAACAGCCTGCGAACTACGATAATACGGGATACTACGGTTTCCTGTATAACAATATGCAGTGGGCGTTCACATATAACGAGGATACGGAATATCATTATGGTTTCTATATAGAATGGGATTACGATGTAGAAGGTTCCATCAATGGCGTATTGAGTCAGGATGCACTTAATGCGATCCTCGCATCCAATAATGCGGGATCCGGCCCCATAACGATATCCATCCTCTGGGACAGCGATGATGATCTTGATCTCCATGTATTCACTCCCGATGCATCCGAGATCTACTACAACAACAGACAGGCTCAGGGCGGATATCTGGATATTGATGCCAATACTGTAAACAATATCATGGCCGATCCGATCGAGAATGTATACTTTACTGCTCCGGCGAACGGCGATTATTGGATCTATTTAAACGATTATGAAGACAGATCGGAAGGCCCGACAAACTTTATCGTTAGGATAATTATCAACGGCGAAGCGACGATCTATTCCGGTGTTATTGACGGATCGGGTACGACCTACGAGATCGCAGGGTTTACATTCACAGGTGTTGAAGAGGGTTATGTTGATGAGAATACTCTCGATCAGACACTTAATTCTCTCGGAGCCGGAAGCGGTGAGATAACCGTATCAATGCTTTGGGACACGGATGACGATCTCGATCTTCATATGCTTACCCCGGACGGATCGGAGATATACTACAGCAATAGAAACGCCGGAGGCGGTGAACTGGATTATGACGCCAATGTAGGCGGACGTACAATGGATAACCCTATCGAGAATATCTTCTTTGAGGTTCCGGGCGAAGGTATCTATCAGGTATGGATCGTTGATTATTCAGACAGATCGGACGGTACGACAAACTATATAGTAAGAGTAACCGTGGGAGATCAGTCGCAGACATTCAGCGGAACCATTGACGGCTCGGGAACGACCGTTGATATAGTTACTTTCGAGTACGGCGGGTCAGGCACAGGTCTTGATGAGTCGACGCTCGACAGCGGACTTATTGATGCAGGGGCCGGAAACGGAGAGATAACGATATCGATGCTCTGGGACAATGATGACGATCTGGATCTCCATGTTCTGACTCCCGACGGCAGTGAGATCTGCTACAGCAATACTTCGGCTGCCGGCGGTGTACTCGATGTTGATGCCAATGTAGGCGGACGCACCATGGATAATCCTATCGAGAATATCTACTTTGAAGATCCTGCCGCCGGAACATATCAGGTATGGGTCGAGAATTATTCTGACAGGACTGACGGATCGGCAAACTTTATCGTACGCGTAACGGTGGGCGGAGAATCGCAGACGTTCAACGGATCTGTCGACGGTTCCGGCTCCGTTGCCGAGGTAGTCTCGTTTACCTACGGTTAAACTCAGCCATCTTATTATCCGGCACGAAAGCAGGGGTTGTCTCAAAAGTGATGTAAGTTCACTGAGAGGCAACCTCTTTAGTTCAAAAACAAATTGTTTCCTGCTCAAAACAGCTACAAAGCACTACAATACCCTCCCAGTGACACAAAGTGTGACTGATTGAACGAGTTGGTCAACGTTTCAGTCACTACAGGCCTCCCAGTGAAGTGGTAACGTAAAAGTAGAC
>DJYK01000039.1 GCA_002450095.1 Mageeibacillus sp. UBA6980
AAATTCTGATTTATAAGTTCATTGTTCTTAATACGATTATCTATAGATGACAACACGCCTACTATTCTTTTTTGAACATTTAGAGGCGGTAGAAATAACGGAATACTTTCAATGACATTTCGTCTTGCAATATTAACTTGAACCGAACCACTTGAACGAGATACTATCGAATTGTATCCCTCCCTAGATTCAAAGAAATATTTAAGATACTGAGGAACGATTACTTTATCATTTGATCTTAAAAGCAAGAGGGCTTGACTGATAATTCCTTTAGGATCGTCTTTCTCAATTATAGATACTTTTCCTACGGTTCCAGAACAACTAATTATCAAATCGCTCTCCTTAACTTGAAAGCGCTTCATTTCTTCGAACTTCTCGTGATTTATGTAAAAACGAAATGTTCTACTATTATAGATAGCATGTTGCTGTTCGTATACAGGTATCCCCTCTGACAGCAATTCGTTTCTTTTCAAAGCAGATCCAAAAGGACCTCTTATATATCCTTTTTCTTCCAAAACATCTGCTAATACTACGTGTTTCCAGTTTTCCATAAAACTAATCCTAGTCAATCAGTAACCATATAAATGATAATTTAGCGGCCTATATCTCTATATCAGAGACATCCAGATCACCGGATATCAATCTTGGCAAGAGAGTGTCACGCATTGTTGCTAGTCGTCTATTTTCTTTGTTGTTAATTGTTATTTGTTCTAACATAGGTATTACTACTGCATTAAAATCAATAATGGCCTCAGCCGTCGGAACAACGATTGGATACTTCATTATCTGTTGTTTGTCTCCTCGAGGCATTTTAGTTCCCTTTGAACCGGCAACCATATAATCAAAGAACCGATCCATATAAAGCGTGCCAAATAGAAAGGCAGAATAGTCTGGTTGAGGCACAAAACATAAAACATCCGTTGAGCAACCACATTCTTCGGTTACATAAACTATTTTTTTGAAATAGGGACGGATATTCGAAACTAGCACATCCCCCTTACGGCATCGAGTGGTTTGCGAAACAGATGGTAGACTTGATGCATCAACTGCGCCAGCCTTATTGGGCTGCATATTCTCAGTAGAATAATATGTTGATACTGACAAATCGGAGATTTGTACTTTATCTGTCGAAAATTTGCATATATCAGACAACACACCTGTTACTTCATTTAATGCAGGATCAAAATCCTTGCAGTAGATGGTTTGGATTTGCTCGTATAAATTCTGATTAATCTTCTTATTCAGTTCCATTTTCAGAGAAATTGAAAAATACATATCTCCGATTTTCTTCTGAACTTCCATTGGTGGAATTGGAATAAGCAATTGATCAAAGAATTGCTTTTTAAAATGTGGGATTGTGTCGCCAACGCTTGTATTTGTTATCTGCAATTGGATTTCACGGCTTCTTAGCACGACCAACAGAAATCGATTATATATCAGTTCTTCATTAGCACGCAGAGCCACCATATCTTGAGCTATACAAAAATCTATAGGATCAGGAACCATACAGACCCTGCCAGGAGTTCCTTTACAAACAAATAAAATGTCGCCAGGCAATGGATGAGATCTAAACCAATTTTCATATATCTCATTAGACAGATATCTTATCTTGTCGTATGAAGGATATAGACTATCATTCCTAACGCAGTTTGTTGCTATCAAAATATGTGTTCCACCATCATCCAAGGGCACTGTTTTTCCTCTATTGTCTACTATGTGAGACAGTATTTGCGGTAATGGTATCCTTTTGTAATCATTCCAAACATCCATACAAGCGCCTATCTATAAAGCAAAATGATGATCAAATCTCATACCCAATTGCCCCTAGTTTTTTCTTTATCTCATCTTCTAACTCATGAGACTTATTGAACAGATCTGACAACTCGGATGTAAGCCTATTCATCTTGTCCTCGAAAGGCTCACCATCATCTTCTTGTTCTTCTATACCAACATATCTGCCTGGAGTGAGGATGTAATCCTGCTTTGCTATATCCTCTAATGTTGCTACATTACAGAAACCCTTTACATCTTCGAGTGTTCCATTCTGGAAAGCTTCAAATGTATCAGCAAGCTTCTGGATGTCTTCATCTGTAAAGTCACGATGCTTACGATCGACCATATGGCCCATCTTCCTTGCATCGATAAACAGCGTCTTTCCCTTTTGTTTCTTATTCTTCGTTATAAACCAAAGAGTAACAGGTATGGTAACGCTATAGAACAATTGAGTAGGCATAGCAACTATACCTTCGATTAAGTCATCCTCGATTATATTCTTTCTAATCTCTCCCTCTCCGCTTGATTGAGTGGAAAGCGCACCATTAGCAAGAACCAATCCTATCTTACCGTTTGGTGCAAGATGATGGATCATGTGCTGAATCCATGCGTAGTTGGCATTACCTGCAGGGGGAACTCCATATTTCCATCTCTTATCATCAAGAAGCTTTTCTTGGTTCCAAGGATGGTAGTTAAAAGGAGGATTCGCAAGGATAAAGTCTGCCTTCAAAGTAGGATGCAGATCGTTTGTAAAGGTGTCTGCCTGATATGGGCCAAAGTCTGCCTCAATACCACGAATAGCCATATTCATCTTAGCCATCTTCCATGTATCGGGGTTTGCTTCCTGTCCGTAAACCGCTATAGCATCTCTATGACCGGAATGTGCTTCAATAAACTTGGCGCTTTGTACGAACATACCTCCTGAACCGCAGCAACAATCGTATACACGACAGTTCTCAAACGGCTTAAGTATGGAAACCAATGTCTTTACAACACTTGAAGGCGTATAGAATTCACCACCACTCGTTCCTTCAACTGCTGCGAACTGAGCTATACAGTATTCATATGTTCTACCGAGCAAGTCCTCACTAGTCTCAGAATCACTCATATCAATGTTGTTAGTGAAGATATCTACTACATCACCAAGAACTTTCTTATCGAGATCAGGGCTGGCATAGTTCTTCGGTAATACGTTCTTGAGATTGGGATTCTCTTTCTCAATTGCAATCATTGCATTGTCGAGAACCTTACCTATTTCAGGAGAATGAGCTGCTGCCGCAATAACGCTCCATCTGGCTTCTTCCGGAACAAAGAATACATTCTCCATTGTATATGCATCGCGATCGTTCTCGAAACCGTCACCTTCATCTATCAATTCCTGGTATCGCTTCTCAAATCTTGCCGAGATATAACGAAGAAAGATTAAGCCGATAATTACTTTTCTGTAATCCGCAGCAGGAATATGTCCCCACAAAACACATGCTGCATCCCACAATTGTTTCTCAAAGCCTATATTGGCATTTGTTTTCTCAGCCACGTTTATTCCTCCCAAACTAAATAACTATTAATAGTGCACTCTCTCATTTACTCCAAAAATGGACACTTGCACGTATTAGTTACCATTTGGTTATTATAATGTTTATTAAGATTTATTTATATTATGCACTCAGCATACATTTGTTTATAAAACACCCCTCAAACCACTGTTTATAGGGGCTGAGGGGTGTTGTTAACTTTTCGTTAAATAGTTGGTTGTTGCTGTTTTTTCTTGTTTAACAGTGTTACAAAGCCTGTAGTTACTGAGGTTGCAGGTCTACGGCGGCGTAGGCGGTCTGGTTGTCGATATGGTCATCGAAGATGTAGTCTGCGTCGCTTGGAAAGTGTGGGTCGAGATAGCCCGCAACATGTAAGTAGGATCGCAGCCGTTGTGATTGCTGCGATTGCTCTTGTTTTTCTCATGGATATCACCCCCTGTTGCTCTAGTATAGCAACGTTTCTTCGGGGTGATTCTCACCTATTTGGTGGCTATCTTGGGCTTGATGAACTTATTCCACGCTTCTACGAGGAAGTAGGTGGCGATGAGGGTTATGAGGCCGATGAGAGCGTTAACCCAGACGTTGGTTACCTTGTTAAGGACAGCGAGCATGGGACCTACGAAGATCCAGTGCGCTACGAACATCTCCATTACGTTATGACTCATATTCGCGAGGATCGGATGAAGTTTGTTCTTGGTAAGAGCCATTATGCCGAATGCCAATGCGGTCTCGAGGCAGATCATGCCAACAGCGCAGACGACGTTCCAAATGGTTAAGTAGTAGTAGTCGATCTCGTTTACCCAACCGGGGTTCATCGCAGCCATGGGGATCTCGTTTGTCTTGATGACGATCAGGCTTATCGCAGTAAGGACTATTCCCGTTACAAGATTCGTTAATGCGAACTTTTTACTGTCGTCCCACTTCTTATAGAGGATCGCCGCCCAATAACCCATTATGGGGAAGATTCCCCAAGGGACGAGCGGGAACCATGAGTAGTGGTTCTCTCTTACGAAGATACCGATAAGTGTGTCGAGCCAGCCGTTGCCGGTGGTAAAGCTCTCAGGGGCTATCGCTATGTCAACTATGAGAATCGCCGCTACTGCCGCTATGCTTATGGCAGCTTTGGCCTTGGTGTTATTCTGAAGTTTCTTCATGAGGGCGAAGAAGAGCATGAAGATCGACGCATAGGAGTAGATGTTAAAGCCGATTATGGCCCAGGGGTGCTCGGAGAAGCGACCGAAGACCTCGGGATTAAGAATTCCCGGTAAGATGGCGTACATGAGGTTGACGTAGAACAGGAGAAGTCCGATCTTGAGCGCTCTTTTAAGGTAGGAGTTGACGGTGGCGTTCTTCGAGAATGCCGCTCCCCAACCCATCGCGAAAGTGAACACTCCCGCCGCAGGGATACCTCCTATGAACTCTATGAGCGTGTAGGGGATGCTTCCGGGAAGCACCCACGCACTGTCGTCGAAGAAATTAAGCGATCCTTCGAGAACGTGGACCAAGACCATTCCTATTATGGCTATGGCCTTCATGAGCTCTATCGCCTGCACTCTGCCTTTATTCATCAGAAACGTCTCCTCTGTGTTCAGGTCCGTTGAACTTGAAGCTCAACATGGTTATATCGTCGAACTGTTCTGCACCGGCGACGAAGTCGTCAATACCCTTGTTCACATTCTTAAGTATCTGCTCGCATGAGGCATCCGGATCCCTGTTCAGGGCTTCGAGCATCCTGTCAGTGCCGAACAGCTCATTGTTGTTATCTGTCGCTTCCGCTACGCCGTCCGTATAGACGAAGAACGAATCTCCGGGAGCGATCTCGAATTCGTGCTCCTTGAACTTCGTCTTACGCATTGTGGCGACCGGCGGAGAATGCTTGTATTCGACAAGCTCGTACTTCCCGTCTTTCTTCTTATGAACAGGGTGTTCGTGGCCTGCGTTCGCTGCTACGCCCTTACCGGTACTAAGGTCGATTATCGCGAGCCATACCGTTACGAACTGATGAGCCTGGTTGTTCTGCATGAGCTGTGCGTTAGTATTGTTGAGGGCTTCGGCAGGACTCTCGCCCATCATGACACGGCTCTGGATAAGGAGCTTGGAGATCATCATGAAGAGGGCGGCAGGTATTCCCTTACCCGATACGTCTGCCATAACCAATGCTATGTGGTCTTCATCGACGAGGAAGAAATCGTAGAAGTCACCTCCGACGGTCTTCGCAGGGGTCATTGAAGCGTAGATATCGAAGTCGTGGCGATCAGGGAAAGCCGGGAACTCCGACGGCAATTGGCTCGCCTGGATGGAAGCCGCCATATTGAGCTCGGCACCTATCCTCTCCTTCTCGGCATTGATCCTTAGATTCTCGGAGATGTAATCTCTTAATTCCTCGTCCATCTTCTCAAAGGCCTGCGACAGCTCTTCGATCTCGTCTCCCGTATGAATATCGGACTTGTAGGTCTCGTCCCTGTCGAGGTTGCCGGTAAGGACCTTGGATGCGCTCGTAAGCTTACCCAAAGGTTCTGCCACGTTCTTCTCGACAAAACGGTAAAAGATCACGATGAAAGTCAACATGATCGCGAAGATGAGAAGAACGATCCTTATTACGATACTAGTTACGGTATAATCTATCTCTTCGATGGAGAAGTCTACGGCCGCTATCGCCACGGGATTTCCGTTGCTGTCGTATATCGGAGTTGCCGCGGTGGCGATCCTTCCGAACTCAGGGTCGACCGCATAAGCAAGAGGATAGACATCCTCGCCGTAGAAGATCCCCTGCATCCAATCCCTTCCGCCGTCGGCATACTCTGTTGTAAATCCGATCGTTTCCTCACCGGTAAAACCGTTAGACCATAAGTAGAGGACACATTCGTCCGTCGGGATACAGACATAGATATACAGAGGATGGAAATGCTCATGCATTCCGTCAATGAACTTAAGAACCTCGTTATAGTAAAGATCAGGTTCTCCCGACTGAAGATAGCCTTCTATCCTGTCGCCGTCTATCCTGTCTGCGAGGCTGCTCGTTATGGAGATTCCCAAATCCGTATAACGTTCGATTATCTTCGAGTCGAAGGATATCGCTACAATACTGCATATGAATACAGTTACCACGATGGTAAAGATCAACAGACCTATGAGCAGTTTTTTACTTATACCCGTCTTCATGCGATCTTCTTATTCTTGCTTTTATTCTTAAGATTTCTCCACACCGCAGCGATAACTACGGAGGCGATGCTTAATATAAGTCCCAATATGAGAGACTGGAAGTCCGAGAGGTACTTGTTGCCCCCTCTGGCGATGTAGATGATAACATCCGCAGCCCACCATACGAGAACCCACTGGATAACGTAAACGACTGTTACGTTACGAGCCAGACGCTCTACGGCATCCAGAGCCTTCTTGCTCATCTTGGTTGTTATGAAGTAATAGATTCCGAGCATCGCGAACTCGGTTCCGATACAAAGGAACACTTCCGGTGTCGTCAAGTGATAGAAGACATTCGCACCGGGACCGCCCATCATGCCGAATCCCATCCGGTATTCGATGATGTAGACGATGGTCGTGATTATAAAGCATGGTATGGAGACGCATAGATAGAACTTCTTCTTGTTCTTCATGGTCTTTAGGTAACCGCCGAATACGAGGCCGCTCGCGTAGAGGAGGAACCAGATAAATACGGGGAAATCCGACATTACCGTCTCGGTTCCGTCGTCTATGCCGATGAAATGGCCGAGCAGGACGTTAAGAGCGGGACTGCTGAACCACATGTTGTTGCAGAATGTTGCCGCGATATTCACGGCCAGAGCGACAAAGAATATCTTCCATGGCGTGAGCTTAAGCGCTTTAAGGAGCGCCATGAAAAGCATGGCAAGTCCCGCGAACTGCAGAAGATCGTTACCGAAGAAGCGATAAGGCAGCGGCGTCAGATAGAACTCCTGGTTATCGGTTATGAGGAATCCCACAACAGACGGGATCAGGAACCTGCATACGTTGAGCATCAACCCGACGAAAAGAATATGAAGACCTCTCATAAAAAGATCCTCAGCTTTGTTCTTGGTCGTGAATGCGAGTCCGATACCCATCGAGAAGATGAACATCGGAGCAGCCCAGGGGCCGCCTAAGATACTGTCGAAGAAGTAAGGAAGACCTACCCACAGCTGATCGTCCGTCGAACACTCAACATAGACGTGTATCGTCGCGAGGAAGAACGTGAGGATCGCTTTGGCCATATCGACCTCAGGCTGTCTTAAGATCTTCTTCTTCAATGTGAGGATATTACGGCCGTTCTTGTACTCGTAATTGACCTCATCCATGAATTTTTTGGTCATAAAAATACCAAGCCCGCCGCGCTTACGCTCACTGACAGACAACTTGGTATCCGGGTCGGCTTTTGCCAAAGGATCGTATGGAACACCGTCATCGATAAAATCGATGCTCACCGCAAGGGGATCATCTTCAAGAGCAACTCTTACCGTTGCGGGGCCGGTCTCCTGAGAGTACGCATAACTTGAAATGTTCGTGAACATCTCTTCAACGGCGATATCGATCTGGTTGCTGTCCTTCTCACTGCAACCCATCTCCGCGAGATTATCACGAACAAATTCCAGTACTTCAGGAAGTTTATCCGGCGTTGCCGGAATGTCCAACTTCCTCATAGATTAAATCCTTTACTCGATTGTAAGAATATCGTCGAATCCTGTTACGCTGAATACATCCATTACAGCCTCATTGGGATTCGTAACCTTCATATCGCCCTGCTTCTCCATAGTCTGAGCCATTCCGAGAAGAACACGAAGTCCTGCACTGGAGATGTACTCGAGATCCTTAAGGTCAAGGATGAGTTCCGTTACACCTTCGAGAGCGGGTTCTACCTGCTTCTCGAGATCGGGTGAAGTAAGAGTGTCAAGACGACCGGATATGGCAACTGTAAGCTTTGTACCCTCTTTGTTCAATGTTGCTTCCATTGTTTATCTCCCTTTATTTTAAAATATGGGTGTCCCCGTTTATTATAATAAATACTTGCTATTTTTACAATTAATTAACTGCTTATCCTGAAATTCCTGTCCGTTATAATCCTTGCGAATACGAGCCCCAGAGGCAGTGATGCGACGATGAGGATTGCTTTGCAAAGCCATACCGCTCCGTCCGAGATATCACCCGCCGACAGGAAATAGACACCCTTATACATAAACATTCCGGGGACCATTATGACTATCGACGGCACCGTAATGGTGATCCTCGGAAATCCTATGAACCTCTTTATCGCCGATGCGAGAAGACCTGCGATAAGCGCTCCGAAGAACGCAGCCGTTACGTTCATACCGGTATCGGCGAGAAACAGCCTCGTGAAGTTGGCGATCGCTCCGATAAGTCCCGCGGTAGCCGCCATCTTGGGAGAACTGTTGAATATTACCGAGAACCCGTAGACTCCGACGAAACTCATCGCGAACCTCAAGCCGAGCTTTATGGGCACTGCGAGTTCATATGCCTCGAAGTCCACCGGCTTGAAATGACAAATCGAAGCCGTGAACGCACAGGTCATGGCTGCCACGATTATGACCATCACCGCGTACGTGATCCTCTCCATACCCGACCTTAAGTCGAGCTTCGCGAGGTCGATACCGCCGGTGATAAGCGGAAATCCCGGAATTATAAAGAGCATCGAACAGATATATCCCGCCTGATAATCGACCTGATGATGTGTGAGTAAGCCTATAGCCTGCACCATCAATATGTACGAGAAGCAGGATGCGAGCACCGCGATCCCGATATTGGCAAAGAGCGTTATGTGCTTTTGCAGAAGATACTTCCTGACTCCGAAGCCGAACGCCGCAGCGACGAATGCGCAGAGCATCTCTATGGCGCCCGCTCCGAGGAGAAATGCGAATGCCGAACAGGCGAGTCCCGATGCGATGCAAAGCTGCCAGAACTTATAAGAATTGGCGGATTTCTCTATCGTATCGAGCATGCGGTGAAAGTCGTCGATCGAATATCTGTCGACCCTGTCGGCAAAGCCGTCGCAGAACAGCTCGATGTAGTGAAGCTTCTCGGTGTTGACGCCGGTCGTCCTGTTCGAGAGCGCATTCGTACATGATTCGGTCCCCTCGATACAGGTGTACTCGACAGCCTTAAGACCGATACCTACGTTACAGGTGACGCCGAGGGCTCTCGATACCTTGTTCATCGCGGCCCTGACTCTGAAGGCCCCCGCTCCGTATTCCAGGAGCATGAGTCCGACTCTTCCGATAAGGCCCGCCTTCTCATTGATCGGTGAAGTTGTTGAAGGCTTATCGCTGTCCTCCGAAGAGAAGTCATGCCACATGACCTTCATATGTTGTTCTCTAAGCTTACTCAATCACTTCTCTCCTTTACACGCCGGTATTATAGCACGGAATACTTGTTGATCACTCTTATGTCCGTGAGTGCGCACATGTCGCCCGTCAATGCGACATACACTTCACTTTTCTGATCGAGGACTGTCGTTACCTTGATCGAGATACCGAGATTCTCGGTAGTCGTGATTATGTGACGGCCGACGATCTTAAAATCCACACGGCACTCTATACCCTTCTTATTCTGCTCTTTCCAGTATTCCCAGCCTTTGAAGTCATCAGTCTTTACGACCTGCATCTTATTTCTGACGTAATCCTTATCTCCGACGACTTCTCCGTCGAATCTTATGAGGCCGTATTCTCTGTAGTTCGGTCCTCCCACCTTCATATCATCAGAATAGTACAGGAGAACCGACGGGCAGTGCCATACGAGGCTCGAAGTAGGAAGGCTCATCGAATGGAACTCGATTGACGATTCATCCTTAACCGTTACCGCCGATGTATAAGCGGATCTGAAGCTGTCCACCTGAGTGTTCTTAAGGTCTGATTCGAGACGGTTGATATAGCTGATCTCCTCGGCTATGCGGGGAATGCTCCTGCTGTTCATTGATGTCCCGGTCCTTGTTAATCCTTCCGTTACAATAGTCCTGTTCTCGCCGGTCAGAGCCAGGAACGAATACCTGGAGTTATCGGGGAGAGCCACCGTCACATCGATCTTATGCTTACCGTTGCTGATATTGATGCTTAAGTGATCTTCGAACCTTCCGGTCGTGATGACATATTCTTCCGTGTCGCCCTCTTTGCCGCCATCTTCAATATCCGACTCCACCTTGATATTTCTCGCATTCGTCGAGATGAAGTGTCCGTCGAACCAGATCTCGCCGTACTCGATATAACTGTATTCCTTTATCGCCCTCTCGGTATCGTGAACCTTGCCATCCAGCGAATCGAACAGGATGATCGCCGTCGAAGAGAAGCCGTCGCTTTCCGCCTTACGCGAGCTTCTTATGTTGATAACAGACACATTCTCGTTGATGATGATGCCCTTGGAGATATCTTCCCTGTAGGCTCCGGAGTCGATCTTCGCCAAATCGTCCCCGCGGTCTTCGTTCCGGTCTTCATTAACGTCTTCAAAAGATATCAGCTTCTCGTCGATGATCTTGACCATGATCCTCGAGTATTCGGGATCGTACTTGGTGCCGGAACCTACGATGAACTCCTCCTTGACCCTCTGCTCGTAGATCCTGTCCCTGTAGGATTTACGGGTGGTCATGCTGTCGTAGGAATCCGCGACCGCTATTATCCTCGCGGCTTCAGGTATCTTATCTCCCTTAAGTCCGTCCGGATATCCGGTCCCGTCGTACCATTCGTGATGGTGGGAAGCGGCCTCGGCGAGCATCGGATATTCCTCTATACCCTCGAGGATCCTTCCGCCTTCGGTCGTATACTTCTTATAGTTCTCGTACTCCTCCTTATCGAGCTTGCCGGACTTGGGAAGATCGCTTTTTATCTTGCCGATGTCGTGAAGAAGTCCCGCATAGTAAATCTGCTCACACTCGTCCTTACTCTTGCCCGCCATCGAGGCGATAAGAGACGACAGCTTCGCCACCCTCTCCGAGTGTCCCTTCGAGTACTCATCCCGAGAGTCTATGATCCCCGCTACCGCATGCGCTGTCTGCTCGAAAGCCGTGCGGTACCTTCTGCTTCTTCCGGTAAGATTCTCTATCTCCTTTTTGATGTTGCGCTCGGTCTTATTATTCGTATCGATCAGAGCGAAGATATAGAGCATGATGACCACGGCGACTATCGTGATATTCGTAAGAGAGAGGCCGTAGAGCTTAAGCTGGGCGATGGAAGAGATGATGCACAGCGCCGGGAATACGATTATCGATATCTTGATGCCGGTCGACAGATGCTTCCTGTGCCTGATGACCGCGATCAACTGAAGGATAAGGATCAGCATCGGGATGATGTAGCAGATAATGTAAAGAGGTGCCCTCTGATACCGGTTAAACTCGTCAAACGTATAGTACAGTCCCGTGAACTGTGAGATGACGATCAGGATCTCCCCTATGATGAACAGGGCATTACATACCCTAAGCTCGAGCGGAACCTTCTTAAGTTTGCCGTCGTGAGTGAACAGGTCGCTAAGATAGAGGTTAAAGCCGCCCAATGTCGACAGAGTCGTAAAGAACACGACGAAGTTCGCGATCCTTACCATATAGTAGCCGGCAGTACCCACATCGCCTCTGTAGATGTACGCTAATCTGTCTGCTATAAGAAGGAAGGTCGCAGACAGCTCCGTTACAAGAAGGATGATCCTCCTTTTTCTCGTAAGGCCCGCCGTGATGAGCACAAAGAAAGATATGATCGCACATATGCCGATCATGACGAGCATGAAGTCCAACTGATGTTCACGTATTAGATCAAACATCTTTCAATATTTCCTTAAATGATCTGTATTCTTCGATAAACTCCGGTAAGTTATGCTTAATATAATCGCCGTCATTCCTCAGTCCGGCCTCTTCGAGTCCGGATGCATGTGCGCAAAGTTCATTCGCACCGATGATCCTCGCCGAAGTCTTGATCATACGCATCTTAACGGTGAACAGATTCATGTCCCCCGATCCGAATGCGGTGACGACCGCCTCCGAATTCTCATCGATGGTCTTACGGAAGACATCGAGAGAACCGATGAACGATGTGACGCCTCCGGAGTTTCTAATGCCGTCTGTGACATTTATCTCATCGACGTCATTTATCCACTTGTGGTCTTCGGGGATATCGTCCGGAGTCTGTGATTCGGTCTCGGACACCTCGACTATCTTGCCCGGGAGGCACTTAAGTATCGCGGATTCCAGAGCCACGCTGTTGACGGGCTTAACGAGATAACCCGTAAATCCCGCCTGATGGTAGTAGTTGTCGTCTGCCGTCGCGTTCGCGGTAAGAAGATATACCGGAAGATCGGAACGCACCTCACGGATCCTCGCGATAGTCTCCATCGCATCCATTCCGGGGAGAGTGTGATCGAGAAGGACAACATCGAACGTTCCCGACTTGATCCTCTCATAGCACTCCTCGCCGCTTCCCGCAGTGCTTATGAACATCTTGGTGGCTTTAAGAAGATTCGTGAGCACGTTGATGATCATGGGGTTGTCGTCGACTATGAGCACCTCAGCGTCGGGAGCGATGAACTTCGGAATATATGGTCCTGCCACCGTATCCTCTTCCGCCTCGTTAAAAGATCCTATCGGAGCATTGTCGGCGATCTTCTGCTTAACCGTAAATACTATCGAACCCGATTCCTTATTGTAATCCAGTGAACCTCCGAGGACATCGATAAACCTTCTCGATAACTGCAGCGTATCAAGATCCTCTTCGGTCTCCCGGCTCGCTATGACGGAATCAAGAACCGTATTATCCGCACTTACGGTGAACCGGATCGTACATTCCTCGCCCGTCGTCTCCTTGACGAGTGTCGATAATCTTACGTCTCCTCCGGCATCCTTAATGACCGCATTAAGCACGCTCAGAAGTATCTGCCTGATCTTACCGTAGTCGCCCGTAAGGCAGTTAGGCGTCATCTCGTCTGCATCGACAAAGAGATCTACATGACGCTCCGAAGCCCTGACCCGGGATATCCTGACGACAGACCTCAGAAGCTCCTCGAAGTAGTAGTTGTGATTGGCAAGCTGGATATTACCCGACTCTATGCTCGATATATCGAGAAGATCGTTTACGTTCTCGAGAAGGAGCTCCGATGCGCGTCTTATGTCGAGCGCATAGTTTACGATTGACATGAAATAACCCTTCGGCACGTCGGTCGAATCCTCCCTTAAGATCATCTCGTTCATTCCCATGATCGTATTGATAGGTGTTCGTATCTCGTGCGACATATTCGCGAGGAACCTGGCCTTGACCGAGTTCGCTTTCTTGACATCCTCGTTCGCCTGCCTGATCTGCTGGTATTGTCTCCTTATTATCGTGCCCCTCAGAACTCTCCACACGATAAATCCGGTGAGGACCAGAAGGAACGCCGCTATCAGGAGCCTTACGGATCGAAGTTCGAAGAAGTGCGGCTGCTTGACGAATGTAAAAGACGCCTCGTTTAACACTCTTCCGTTCATGTCGTCTATCAACTGTATGTGAAGAGTATATGTGCCGTAAGACAGACCAGTGTATTCGAGATAGGTCATGTCCGACGCCTTGGTCGTTATTCCGTCAGAGGCATCGTCCATGAAGATGCGGACCGAAGGATCTGTCAGCGTATAGTCGAGGACCGCAGGAACGATCCTGATCCTCGAGACATCCGAACCTATGACATACTCGCCTTCTTCGTTCGGCCGGATGAGTGCATCGTCACAGAAGACAGCGCTCACATCAAGGATGACCTGCTCATCGAGGTTTCTGTAGTTATCGATATTTACGATACTCACGCCTTCCCTGCCCGCTATATAGAGAGTCCCGTCCTCATCGAGGAAGCTGTAGGAATTAAGCGTCGGAATGCCCGGAAGTCCGTTCGACAGTGTATAGAGCCTGTACCGGGATACGTTATCACTTATAAGATCGTTCTGATCCACGACGTATATTCCGAATGAAGAGAGTATCCAGTAGTTTCCCTCATCGTCCGGATAGATATCGTAGTAGTTGTTGTAAGGAAGTGTGCTGACGGAAGTTATCCTGCCGTCCTTAAGGAACTCGATGGAATTCGACGTAATGATGAAGTAAAGATCGTGTTCCCTGTCGTAAGTGATCCTCGTTATGACGTCGCTCGTAAGACCGTCATCTCTTCCGAGCCTCGTGATCTGTCCCTCATCGTATATGTAAAGGCCGTCTCCGTCGGTACCTATGAGGATCTGTCCGTCAGTCCCTTCCGTAACGGTATGGAAGACAGTATTCTCTATGCCGTCTTCGGCTCCCACCTGTCCCGTGATGACACCGTCCCTGATTATCGTAAGTCCGCCGTTGCCTCCCGCGAGGACCGATCCGTCGGATGCGAACGAGATGCATCTTATCTCATTGCTCTGAAGACCATTACCGGTAGTATATGAAGTGATGCGCCCGACAGGACTTACGCACAGAAGCCCCTTACCGTCGGTGAATGTCCCGATCCACAGATTGCCGTCCGGATCTTCACCGATCGCACGGACTCTCGAACCTCCGATGTAATCAATGAGGGGATCGTCTTCAACCGGGTTCAGATCCCTGTCGAAGATCGCAAGTCCTTCAGCCGTTCCGACGTACAGCCTGTCTCCGTATATGCAGGTCGCATATACGACGGTATCCTCGAGACCTGCCGTCTCATACAGATCCGTAAAGTTATCTGCGACGATCTTCATGACGCCCTGCGTCGAAGATGCGAACCACATATTGCCCTGATAATCGGAAGTCATCATCTCTATCGAGCTTTGCATCGGAAGGCCTGTCAATTCGCGGAAGACATTCCCGTCATCGAGGTATCCTATGGAAGTCGTGGAAGATATCCAGACTCTGCCGCAGTCGAAGCTCATCCAGTGAATGTTCGTAAGAGGCGCCGTATTGATAAGCGTAAGATCGTCTTTGCTGTCTCCGAAGTGTCCGTAATAGACCTTATCCTCCTGTGTTCCGAGATAGACCATACCGGCCTCATAAGGATCGGCGAGGATGGTCGTTATCTTCTCCACGCCTAATTCTTCGCTTCCGTAAACGGCCTTTACTTCACCGTCTTCGACGGAGAAAATACAGCCGTTAGTCGTCTGACCGTAGACCACGCCGTTCGGATCTGAATCAAGCTTAAGGACACGCTCCGAATTAAGCCTCTCATCGTCGATCAGGTGAAACCTCATCCCGGGATCGACATAGCAGACGCCTGCCGTCGTTCCGATATAGACGTTGCCCGAACCGTCCTGCGCGAATGTCCTGATCGACAGCGACGGCATCCCCTCTTCATATCCGAAGTGGAAGCTGTCCTGTCCGTCGAGCACGAAGACACCGTTGTCGTTCGTTCCGACCCAGATCCTGCCGGACTCATCCTCGAACAGTCCTCTGCCGCTCGTCATGCCCGAAGGCTCGGAGAGCCTGCTGAACACCGATCCGTCGTAGCGGAATATACCGCTGTAGCTTCCTATATAGACATATCCGCTCCGGCTTCCGAGAATACAGTTGGCATCCGACGTGAGAAGTCCGTTAGACGAATCGTAGAGTCTTGCCGAGTACCCCGCACCTTCGACCTGTCCGGAAGCGACATATCCGCCGCCGGAACCTTCAGCATCCGAAGCACCGTAAACCGTCCCCATAACAGAACAGGACAATACGGCGCACAGTATGAGCACGCTTAATATCAAAGATGCTATGCGTCTTCTTCTCATCCTGTCCTCCTACTGTCCCTGGAACCTTATGAGGACCTGTCTTACTTCGGGAAGCGAATCGAGGAACACCTCGACGCACTTGGGATCGAACTGTGTCCCGGCTCCTTCTTTTATGATCTCTACCGCCTTCTCGAACGGGAAAGCGGGCTTATATACACGTGGCGACGCCAGAGCATCGAATACGTCTGCGACAGCCATTATCCTCGCGGACAACGGGATGACCTCACCGTGAAGTCCTTCGGGATATCCTTTGCCGTCCCAGCGCTCGTGGTGGTAACCCGCCATATTGCGGGCTTCCTTAAGATATGTTTCACCGTGCGTGGTGCTTATCGCTTTCTCGATTATTATCCTTCCGGCCGTGGTGTGAGTCTTCATGATGTCATACTCTTCATCGGTCAATTTGCCGGGTTTATTTAAGATCGCATCGGGGATATTTACCTTGCCTACATCGTGCAAAGGAGCCGACATGACGCAGTCGTTCATGTATTTGGGTGTCAGCTTCTCGGCGTAATATCCTTTCTTCTTAAGTCCGTTCAGGATGATCCTTACATAGGCCGCTGTCTTCTGGATATGCGCGCCCGTATCGGAGTCACGGCTCTCGACCATGTCCGCCATCGTTATGATGATACCGTTCTGCATGCTCGAGGTCGCTTCCGCATAGTATCTTATGTCGCGCATCTGCTCGGTCATGTCGATCGACATCTTACATATCGCACGGTAGAGTTCTTCGACTTCATCGTGTGTCCTTATATCGAGTGAGCGAAGCCTCTTTACATTCTCGTCAAGCTCCTTCTGATCGACGCTGTTACTTAAATTATTCGTGTATTTGGCCATACTCTCTATCGGGAATACGACATGGTAGCCGGTGCTCCACAAACCGTAAGCGACTATCAGGACGAGAAATCCCAGAAATACCAGAAGCACCTGAAGGATGAAGCCCGGCATATAGCTTCCCGCGAAGGATATCGACGCCTCGGAACTCGCATAACCCGTGAGGACCTTATCCTGATCGTAGATCGGCATATACTCGGTCACACGGAAGTCGAACATGGAAGTACTCTCCTCGACACTTAATGTATTTCCGTCAGGAAGTTGCCGCAGCGACGAGAGAAGTAAATCGTCAGAGGATATGATCCTTCCTTCGTTTGCCTTATCGCTGCTGTAGACGATACGAAGATCGTTATGTCTTATCTGGTATATGGTAAGATCTGACACACCTGTCATTCCGGTGCTTATCGAGTCAAGAAGATTTCTCGTTCTCAGTTCATCTTCTCCCGATCCGTTCGTAAGATCCGAGAAACCGTCTTCACCCCCGGTCAGGTCCGAGGCGATCTGAAGGACCTTTACGGCATTCTGACGGTATTCATTCCTGAGGTTACGGTAGTAAAGCGACAGTCCGCTGAATGCCATTATCACGGCCATTGATACGGAAGCGATAAGGAGCATGACGGTCATGCGCCGTTTCAGTGAAGCGGAACGGTTGCCGTTTTTTAAGTTGTATTCGGCGATCTCTTTGTTATTGAGGGGAGTCTGCTTCCATCCGCTGTTCCAGATGCTGTTTCTGACATCTGCGGGAACGAGTAGGAATACGACCAGTGCGATCAGACAGGATATGCCCTTATCGACTACATTAAGTCCGACGTTGACCAGAACGGCGCTCGTGAAAGAAGATGTCCCGAGATATGAGGACAGGACACAGGATGTCTCTATGACATCGGGAAACTCAGGCTGTCCGAATACTATCCACTGGAAAGCGATATCGAGAGAACCTGCGGTAAGGGCCATCATGACCCAACAAAGAAAGAGATTCGGAAGCTTCTTATACTTCTCGAACCTCATAAAGGATGCCGCTATGACCGCTATCGCGATACCCGTCAAAGTGAAATAGAGGGAGATCCCGTCAAACAAGCTTAAGAATATGCTCGTCAGGACGGCTACGAATATGCCGGGCATTATCCCGCCCATCACGGACATGATTATGGTTCCGACAGTATCGAGGTAAAGAGGCAGACCGAACACCGCGCACACACGCGATATCGCGACATTTAAGACAACTGAAAGAATAACGCCTAACGCCCTTCGAAGGCTTCCTCTGTCCAACCCGGTATTCGCTGTCACCTACAATAAACCCTCCACTTGCTTTATTTTATCGCAGATGGAGGGTTAGATGCTGTTAACAAAGTGCTAATTATTAAGCCTTTAACTCATGAACGAGCTGTTTAATAACGAGTAGATCGCAACATACGCGAACGCGGATCCTATGATCGCACATACGAAGCCTATGAACAGGAATGTGCTCCTGTTGTTTTTGTCGCTCCAGGAAAGCTCCGAAGGCTCATCGGGATCTATCCTGATAGTAACCTCCTCGCCGACCTTCGGTACCTTACCTGTGTTCGAATAAACTCCGTCATAGGCAAAATACTTTCTTCCGCCGTACTCGTACTTAAATACCGGTGTTCTCAGAAGGTGACCGTTGCTTGATTCCAGACTATGACCTGCGACCAGCGCATTGACCTCGACAGTCATCTTCTTCGGGCGCTTGATCATCCTGTTATAGCCCACGATGAGACCTATGACCGCGAATCCCGCAAACCACAGAACGAAACCGGTCACGAATCCCGCGATTCCGCTCCCGTGCAGGAAATACTTGATAAAGCCCACAGCGATACAGACGAGAGTGTTGATGAGCATCCCTATTCCCACGGTCTTAAGATCGGGGCTCGCGGGCGGAGTAGTCACATAATGGTGATACTGTATCCTCTCATTTAACTTCTCCAATACATCACGCAATGTGATCCTGTCGGGAGAATCCCAATAGACCTGTCCCCTGTAATTCGATTCGTATAGCATATCCGTCCCTCCTCTTGATTATATAGTTCCCGGCCATATCGAATTGATATGCCCGATAAACTCCTTATAAGCATCCGTATCCTTCAGATCTTCCTTAACATATCCGGCTACCGTCTTATTATACCAGAGGTGAAGATCCGGATCTTTCTGATTAAAGGCCTCCCAGACCTTGTCGCCGTTCTCGTTCAAAAGCCTAGTAAGAGATCTTATGTTAGATAATTTATCGGCAAGCCAGAGCATCTTGACTCCCCTGTCGGAGCTCTCCTTTAATCCCTGTAAAGTCTCTTCCTTGCGACGTTTCCAGGTAAGCGTCTTATCCTCGCCCGGGTACTTATTCTCGGTCTCGGATCTCACCAGATCCGCCACGCGCTTACCGAACCTTATCTCGATCTGACCGATCGTTCCGTCCGTATCCTCCACCACATCGTGAAGAAGTCCCGCAGTTATCACTTCGGCATCGTCAGTCATCGTTGTGATGATCTCGGCCACTTCCATCGGATGAAGTATATACGGCAGTCCGTTAAACTTTCTCGTCTTCCCCTGATGAAGGACCGTAGCATAGATCAGAGCCTCTTCGATCATGTGCATGTCAGATACCCTCCTATCCCAGATCGGCGATCGCACGCTTACACTCTTCCACTACTATACTCTCGCCGTCAGATTCTTCCATGATGTTCCTGATGCCCTCCTCATCCCTGTGAACAAAGCACTCGTTTATCATGTTCATCCGGCGCATGATATTAGCGTGAATGACGCTCAGCTTGCTGTCTTCCTTAACGAAGTCGGTGCGCGGATCACCCTCGAAATGATGGCGCCATACATCGACATTCTTGTCGTTGACCATGGTGTCCTTAATATAATACCCGAATTCGAGAAGTTTATTCACGGCATCCTCGTTGACTTCCCCGGACTCACGCTTCAGTCTTCTCAACTTGGATTTGATGAGCGACGTCCCCTTGATGAAGACGGCATAATCGTCGAACCTTCCGGGATCGCCGAAGAACAGATAGGTCCAGATACCTTCGATGATGAACTTCCTGTCCTTGTGATCTCCCGCATATTCACACGCGAAGTTTATAAAGTCCACGAACACCTTGTCGCGTTCCTTAAAATCATTGCGTTCCTGTCTGGAGATATAGTACTTGGCGCCCTCACCTGCGAAGAACGAATACATAAGGTCGCTTTTGGCCCTGATGTCTTCAAGCGATAAATGGTCCTTAATGCAGACAATATCGTCGAGCTCGACCCTCTCTATGTTGTCTCCCTTGTATTCCCTGGTAAGCACCGACTTGCCGGATCCGGAGTAACCTATAACAAAACACAGATTGATGTCCCCGTTGTCAAAGGCCTTCTTGTTATAGTACAGATCGGGTTCAGTGACGAAGAGCGTGTCCTTGGATTCGACCTTGCTCTGGTCTTCGTCTTTAAGACTGTTCTTCATGGAATAGAACATGCACGGCACATTACATCCGAACAGAACACAGGAATAATAATCCGAGAAGCGCTTATCCCTTCCGGGAAGCTTAATGTATTTTATAAAAGCCTTATTGAGTTCGCTTCGGGTCTCGATCTCATCGCTTATAAGCGCGATGTCGGGATTATCTATAAGCGATACGAGATCTATCTCCTCGTCAACCCCAAGAAAACGGTTCATACGCTGTTCTCTCCTCAGGCCTGGGGAGCGGCGCTATTGAACGTCGTCACGAGGGCATTGTCAACATTGCTGCTCGAGAATGCATTCGTAAGATTCGACTGGAATGTATCGATCGTATCCTGATCGAACACGGTGCCGGTATTTGTTCCGAATACGCAGGTCCATGACCAGGTGCCCGCAGGCGTTAACTGATAGACGATCAGAACATGATCCTGGTCGTTGAAGTTATTCGTATATATATCACGGGCATACGATCTGAAATCATCACCCGTAAGAGAATCGGAGATCGTGAAGATGGCGGGACTTACGCCTGTGCTGCTCTCGAACGAGGCCATGGCAGAATTGACCGAAGCCTCATCCGCGATAACTCCGGCACCGTCGCTAATATGTGAACCCGATACCGTCGGAACACTGCCGGTATTAGACGATGCAGCCTGCGTAGTCTCGGTCGCAGCCGTCGTCTCAGAAGAGGCCTCTGTCTGCGCCGTCTCGGAAGGCGCTGTCGTCTGAGTCGTCTGAGTCGTTTCCGTCGTCTCAGTTGCCGAAGTCTCAGCCGAAGGCATCGTCTGTGCGGGAGAGGCCTGATCACGGCTCGCGATTATCGGAGCGAGGACTTCTGTAGTTCCCGGCTCGTTCTGTCCGGCTGAAGCAGCCTCTTCGTTTTGGAATGTGACCGTAACGGCATCCGCCTCCTGCTGACCTTCACTGTAGTAGATCATTACCGGTTCCTGCGTCTCCTCCTTCTTACAGCCCGCGAATGAAGCGGCCAAAGAAACTGATAGCAATGCAATAAGAATCCGTCTGTACTTCATGTTACTGTCCCCCGTATATTTTTTCCTAATATAATTATAAGATCGTGCGGGTACAGTACTTTTACCGTAATATTAATTCCTAATGACAATAGATGTTGACTAAGGTTACTTGCGATCCGTCTGATGGATTGACGTAAAGCAAATCACATACCCGTCGGACTCCTGTCTTATGACCTTGGCATAGACACGCTCCTCGCCTTTACGGAGCATAATGTTCTGCTTCTCAACAAGCTCTGTATCAGAAGAGAGCAGGGCGTATTTGCCGTTCTCGGATACTTTGAGCATTGTGCCCTTATGCGTAACTACACCGACGGTCTTCTCCTCGAGAAGATAGAACAGATAGACCTCCTCCTTGTAACCGTCCTGCCAGGCTATATTATTTCCGGAAGTGTCGTCTATCAGGATATCTCCTATACCGCCTATCTCATAGTAGTGAAGCTCGTTCGGAGAACCCTTGGGAAGGAAACTTCTCTCGGATATAACATTCAGTTCCTCGGTTATCAGGTTCCTGGTATTCTCGGTAATGAACACCTGGCCTCCGACGGTAAGGCTCTCCACCCTGCCCGTTATGTTGACGGTTGAACCCATACAGCCGTACTTCATCTTCTTCTCGGATCCTATGTTACCTACGACCGCTTCACCGGTATTGATCCCGATACCCATCTCGAGAGCAGGAAAACCGTTCTGCTCGTTCCATTCGTTTACTTCCTTAAGCGCGGCCTGCATCTTCGCAGCACACTTCACGGCGAGCGTCGCATGATCCTTGACGTCCTTGGGAGCGCCGAATACCGTAAAGATCCCGTCCCCGAGGAACTCGATAACGGTTCCCTTATACTCCTGGATGATCGCCACCATCGCTTCGAAATAATGGTTAAGGACGGTGATCAACTGTTCGGCCGTAAGCTTCGAACCCAATGCGGTGAAGCCCCGAAGATCGCTCATGAGTATAGTGACGGTCTTCGTCTGACCGCCCCTCTTCTGACCTTCCTGAGTCATCAGGGCATAGTCCGCGATATCGGGAGATGTATATCTTATAAGAGCCGAGTTGACTTTAAAAAGCTGCGTAAGATCGGTGATCACGACAAGGTAGACCGACTGATCGTCCTTACTGAAGTGCGTCATCTTGACGTGAAGATTACGGACCTCGCCCGCATTATTCCAATAGTCGACGATGGCTTCATGCGTCATGACCTTACTTAAGATCGAATCGATGAACAACTGGATCAGGTTGTCATTACCCGCGACATACGGGATGGCCTCCCAGATCTTTACGTTCTCATCAGCCGAGATGCCGAACAGCTTCTCGGCCGAAGGATTGGAATACAAAAGCACTCCCGCAGCCGATATTATGCATATCGAGTCTTCGGAATTGGTGAAGAAATACTGAACCTGTTCTGAACTGATCAATTGCAGGTCTCGGTGATCTTCTTACATGCGGTAAGAAAATCGATCGTTGTACGCCTCAGTGTATTGGAGAGGTGATGGAAGATAAGATCGATCTTGGCGGGACATGTACGGAACAGCTGCTCGAGATCTTCTCTGTAGACCATCTCAATGACACAGTCATCTGATTCCGCGATAACGGTCTCGGTCCTCGCGCCTTCAGCGATCATTCCCATTGAACCGAATACATCGATAGCCTCGAGCTCCGATACCTTCTCTTCATCACCCAGACGGAAATTGTTATAGACTCCGACCTTACCGGACTTCAGGATATAGAGACATGTGCTGACTTCGCCTTCCTTATAGAAGATCTTGCCCTTCGTAAAGGCCTCTGTCCTGCCGGTCTTGTTATTCTTCAGAGCCTCGAACGCCTCATTACGAGGATCATCCGCAGGCTCGCCCATCTTGTTCTTATTGGACTGGTACATATCGATATGTCTCTTGATCTTCGCGAACAGAGACTTCTTCTTGGCATTATCGGATTCGGTCACCTGCTTAAGCAACGCCTTGGCGTCGTTCAAGTCGTTGGTCATGGCCTGCACTCTGCTTCCGAGGTGCGCCATAAGCTCTATTATCTGATCCGGATTATCCTTAAAATATGCATCGAGCTCATTGCCCGGGATCTCAACTACCTTTACACTGCCGATCGCCACTACAGTAGCGCTTCTCGGGGACTCCTCGATTATGGCCATCTCGCCGAAGTACTCACCCTTCTCGAGAACTGCGATCCTGAACGGATCCGACTTGCCGTAATCAGCGTAAACACCGGCTTTACCGTCGAGGATACGGAAGAAACTCTTACCGATATCGCCTTCCTTGATAATTACTTCACCCTGACTGTAAGTCTTCTCTGTTAATCCCATATCTTAAGTTCCTTTCATTTCGGCAATTGTAAATCTTTTTTTATTATACAACCTTAGGCCCCTAATAAAAAAGTTAATTATCCGTTAATGAACTCATTTGTTATTGGCGCCGGGTCTTCCGGTTCCGCAATTACCGCAGAAATTATATACGCAGGCTATCCCGCACTTCGGGCAGTGCCATACGGGATTGACCGGGCGGGCTTTGCCGCATTCGGAACAGTAGTAAAGATAATTGGTCTTACCGCAACTGCAGATCCACGTCCCCTCCGTGACAGGTCTGTAGACGGTCTGCACGCCTTCCGGGATCGTCACGATACAGTAATCGTTCTTCGAGGCTTTGAGAACCACGATGAACGCTACGACGAACATAGCGATCACATAGGCGAGCCAGAGTAAGACCGCGAATACCATAAATATCTCTTCTGACGATTCTCTCGCACCGAGAGCGATCGCATCATAAACGCCGTGGACGAGGATCGGAACTATCAACGACAGAACATTGTATCTTCTGTATTTCTTCCTGTCGTTCATAATATGGGCATACTTGGCCTTGCTGTAGAAGTATCCCATAAACACCGCGAAGCACGCATGACCCGGGATCGCCGTAAACATACGAAGTATTGCAGTTCCGACTCCGTTGCTGAATACATAATTGATATTCTCCAGCGCGGCAAAGCCCAAAGAGACGAATACGGAATAGACGATGGCGTCGTAGCTGTAATTGAAGTTCTTATTCTTCCATGTAATGAGCCTCAACACCATATACTTGCCGAGCTCTTCACAGGGGCCTACTATTAGGATCGACAGAAGGACCATCTTGATGACCGGGTAATCACTAAGGAGGAGCTCGAAGATCGCCATTCCGATCGCTTCTCCTATCAGTGCGGTAACAACGGTTCCGAGTCCTGCGAAGAACAGTCCGATAAGAAGTCCGATAGGTTCTTTTTCGTTCTTATCCTTCACATAGATAAAGATAAGCAGAGCGATAACGGGTATCAGGGCCAGTGCAAACAGCATATGTCAGATCCTCTTCTTACAGTGAATTTATATACTTTTTATATTATCACTTTTTCTTAATTACAAAAACGGCGACCGACTTCATAAGCCGGTCACCGATCAAGTCATTCAGGTACTGTCGATCTTACTTCACTTCCATATCAGAAATCATAACCCGGAACGCCGTCCCATCTGATATGCAGCAATTGCTTTACCTGTATGTTGTAACTGTCTATAAAATCGGGATCGCTATACGATCTATGACCGAACGTTTCTGATAACCACTGTGCAATACTTACAAGCTGATTTGCAGTATCATAATTGATGAAAACACCCATGATCTTAAATCTGTCCTGTGTGATGATGTTATACTGGGTGCAGATTCCAACGGCATGATATTCATCCTTCGAGTACTTATTAGGCGTAAACGTTCCGCCTGTTACCGACTCTAATTCAGCCATTTCGATTTTTTCTTTCAACATTTTGTTTTCCTCCTCAAATACAATCATTTATTCAATGAGGTCATTATCCTTTTATCGGGAAGAGAATTAAATAATTAATCGATCGGCAGACTGTCGTTTAAGCAACGGGATCCGACCAATGTGTTGAAGATATTATTTCTTTTCGAGCAACTTGAAGCCTAATTCCTCACGGATTAGTATCGTAAGAGGGATGCCGAAGAGTATCGGGAACAAAGCCGTATTGAGCAGGACCATCGTAAAGAACAGTTCACGGTCAACGTCGGGGTAGAAAGCGGATACAGACGGCGTTATGATCCCTGCCTCGAGCAGCGCCATAAGGAAGATGATAATGCAGTAGTGGATGATGTTTCCGGCGGTCCGAAGATGAGGCTTGCTCTTCGAGATATAGTTCCAGTAGTAGTATAAGAGCATCGGACCCGCGAAATTGGCCAGAAGCCCCGCTATCGAAGACCATGCCAGATCGCCTCCTATAATATCCATGACGAGGTTCATCAGCGCGAATACAACACATCCCGGAATACCGTAGAACAAAGCGTAGATCGGGCCCAGCAGCATTACCGGTCTTATGTCCGTAAAGCCCGGGATGACCTCCATGACCTTAAACGGAACAGCCACCAGAAGATAAGCGATAACGAGCATAATGTATGTCTTTATCTTAATCTTCATCGGTCTTCTCCTCCTTCGAAGGGATTATCTCAATGACATTGCCGATGACGACCATCAGGACTCCCGCTGCGATCCAAGGAGTAAGTGTCGTCCTGTCAATAAGACTCGAGGGCAGCACCAGACCCCATATAACGGAGAACACGATCTCGAGAGAGTAGATGATCGTCGCATTGGCGGGCGTGGATTTTTCTGCGCGAAAATATTGAGAGTCTGAGCGAACGCCACTATAAAGTAGGAATAGATCGCCAGGCTCGCGATTATCTCACCGTTCCACGGGATCCTGCTTATTCCGGAAGCATCGGTTATCAGCCATAATGCAATCGATAATACGCCGACTATCAGGGAGATAAAAGTCGATATCGATACCGGGTCATCCTCTTTGGCGAACTTATTTAATAACACGATGAACACCGCTCTTATGATGCAGCCGAGGACCATAAAGATCACTCCCATGATCTGCCCGCTTCCGAGATTACGTCCTACCGCGAGTATTATGCCGGCAAAGACACATATCGCAGATATCCATGTCTTTACCTTAACTTTCTTCTTGATGGTAAACAGGATAACCGGAAGTATAACCACGGTCATCGAGAGCGTAAACGCTCCGGAAGACACATCGAAGTATTTAAGACCGTACAGATAGAATAAGTTGTAGGAACAGTTCAGGACACTGAGAAGAAGGCACTTAAGAATGAGGGACTTACCTCTGTTTCGAAGGGACTTCGTAATACGCTTATAGAAGCACAGACTAAGGAGCATCGCACCGATCAGCGAGGTGATGCACGTTGTCGCGAACGGCGGAACGGAATCCGGTATACATGCGAATATGACGACCTCCGTCGACCAGCACAAGGTCACGCATATAAGACAGATGTTAGCCTGAAGTCTGTTCATATGATAAATAAACTCTTAATATGACCCTTTCCTTCGACTTTTCCCGCAGATAATTGATTATACCCTATCCTCGCGAGATATGTATTGACAACGTATCCCGTCGGTGTATAATTTGTATTACAAGCACTAATACAAAGCATACAACGTGCTTGCAGGGGGTATTGTTATGGATAAGAAGAAAGTAATCAAATTCACGGGCATCACATTTGTGATCGCATGGACACTTCAGATCATCGGATCTCTTTATATGGTGAATAATCCCGGAACAACAGGAACGGCGGTATTTCGCGGGTGTTTGGCAATCTGTATGTTCGCGCCTTTATTGGCAGCATTGATCGTGAACGGTAATCTTAAGGGGATGGGCTGGAAGCCGAAGTTCAAGGGCAATATCGGCTGGCTCTTCCTGGTGGCGTATGCGGCAATTCCCCTTATGGCATTAGGTGCGGCTATGTTCTTCGGTATCTTCCCGAACTTTTTTGACATGACCGGATCGGCTCTGGCTGCTCAGGCTGAGGCACAGGGTGTGAATCTTGCCGAGGTGCTGGAGCAGGCAGGAATGGATATGAAGACATACATGATTGTTCAGATCGTCCCCGCTATGCTCATAGCCCCGTTTATAAATATCATCACGGCCATCGGCGAGGAAGTCGGCTGGAGAGGATTCCTGTATCCTGAACTCAATAGAAGATTTGGCAAGGTCGGGACCTGGATTCTCGGAGGAACGATCTGGGGAGCATTCCACTTTCCTGCGATAATCTTCGGAGGCTACGAGTACGGCTTCGACTACATAGGTGCGCCGGTACTTGGACTTATCGTATTTACAGTCTGCTGCATAACGCTTGGTATATTGGAAGAGGTAGTATACGATAGGACAAAGTGCATCTGGTACGCAGCGTTACTGCACGGATCGTTCAATGCGGCAGCAACGATTCCCCAGTTGTTCATGAATGTAAATGATCCCGATATCAATAAATACATGGTATTAGGACCTCTCCCTAACGGACTTATCGCTATGATACCCTTTGTCATATTTGCGGTGATCCTGGGTGCATGGTCGATCAGAAGAAAGAAGGCGGAATCATGATCATAAGAATAGATGAATATTCTGATGTGCCCATCTACATGCAGATCAGAAATCAGATAGTGATGGGGATCTCATCCGGTGAATTAAAGCCCGGAGAGCAGCTTCCGACGGTAAGGGCGCTCGCGCTCGAGATAGGTATCAATACGATGACGGTCAGTAAAACCTACCAGCTTCTTAAGCAAGAAGGCTACATCATGACGGACCGTAAGAACGGCGCGAGAGTCAGAGAGAATATCACGCAAAGCGGGGTCATCAGTGAAGAGAACAAGACTGAGCTTCGCCGCATAGTCTCGGAGAGCAGACTCGCGGGTATCTCAAAAGATGAATTGAAGAAACTCATAGATGAGTTCTATTGAGAATAGGAGGCAGATTTTATGACATGGATGATCAAAGTAATTATGTTTATCTGCATAGTTCCTTCAGTTGTTCTCATGTATATGCTGGGTTTCTCCAAGAACCCCGGAAAGAAGAAAATGATCTTCGGCGTAAGAGACAACCCGAAGTTTCACGAGGGTAAAGGACAGGAGAGGTTTGAGGCGATCGTAAGATCCGCACGTAAAGGCGGCCTCATCATTACGGCAATTGTTGTGATCTTAAGCATCATCATGATGTTCCTGCCTGTTAACGGCGGCACACTAATTGCCTGGATACTTCTTGTTTTCGCGCTGTTTGGGGTAGCGGCACCCTACGGGAAAGGCAACACGGAACTTAAGAATCTTAAAAAAGAGCTCGGCATCACGAAGTCCGGTGTTACTTATACCGACCTTAAAAACACGAACATGGTTCATGCTCTAAAGCTTCCGTGGATAATCCTTCCCAATGCTCTCGCTCTTCTCGGGACAGTCGCAGCGGTACTTACAGACTTTGGTGTCTTCGGAGTAACGCCCGCTGTCGAGAAGTACGCGCTTACCTTAATGAGCCTGTCGTTCCTGTTCATAGCGGCTATCATTATTCCTATCGCCGTTATGATGGACAACACAAGAAATATGGTTATAAGCCGTGACAGCAGCATCAACGCGAACTACAGCAGAGCGAAGAAAAAGACATGGGCGGATATGTTCATCTCGTTTAGCTGGGCGAATGCTCTATACCTGATAGCGAATAATGTCCTGATGTTCTTTACGGACAGTGAGGTGGCAGTGCTCATAAGCACCTTAGGTTACACAGCAGTGATAATGGCAGTCGTTGTAATCGGCGTCATCAATCAAAGACAGGTCGAGAGAAGATACGAGCGCGACACCGAACTCGAGCTTCAGGATGACGACGACAACTGGATCCTCGGAATGTTCTACTACAACAAGAACGATACCCGCTTGAATGTGGAGAAGCGCCTCGGCTACGGTGCGACTATCAACATGGCGCATCCGGCAGGGATAGTCATAACGGTACTGAGCATACTTCTGATACTCGGTTCACTTGTGTATATCGTGTATCTTGCGATGACCGGGCAATTTGCAGTTTAAGTTGTCCATATGATATCCTCCATCTGCGGATGGAGGATATTTATATGCGGAAAATAGTATCTCTTGTTTTGACAGTTGTATTTGCAGTATCGTTTGCAGGATGCGATCTGAGAGGAAGATCCGAGTCCGAGCCGCAGCTTGTTCACAACCGTTACCACGGCGAGACATCTACACTTCGATATGTGGAAGACATTGATTATACATATATAGACTACGAAGAGGTCGCATATCAGGCAGGAAGACTTACCGTAGGTCCCACAGAGCCCTGGTATGTAGGGGTACTTACGCTATCTGAAGATGAGGCACAAAGACTTTGGGATGAATACGAGTGGGAAGAGTGCGAGTTTCCCGATATCGAGATGTATGATGTCGAGATCGAAGATCCTTCCGACAGCACATGGTACGCCTCGGAGGACTTTGAACAAACCATCGCTGATAAGGCTGTACAGGTCGACACTATCGTGTTTAACGGAAGCGAGATCGTATTCTGCCTGAAGACATTCTGATCATAGACCGTAATGAGTACAGACTTCGGTCTTCACCTTTTCTGAATCTCCCAGAAACTTATCGCGGAAGCGGCGGCTACATTAAGAGAATCAACGCCCCTGTGCATAGGTATCACGACTTTATAATCGCAGGCTTCAATAACTTCTCTTCTAAGCCCTCTTCCCTCATTTCCGAGAACGACCGCGATCTTCTCATGTCCTCTGATCTCATCACTGTCGATGCTGATCGATCCGGGAGTTAACGCCATAGCAACCGTCGTCATCCCTGAAGACTTCAGAATATCAATAAGCTTAGTTCCTTCCGACTGTTCCCGCGTCGCCTTGACCCACGGTATCTGAAAGACAGTACCCATGCTCACTCTGCTCACGCGCCTTGTCAGAGGATCGACGGTCGAGTGATCGAGAAGGACGCCGTCCAACCCGAGAGCGGCCGCCGAACGAAATATCGCTCCGACGTTCTCGGGTTTGGCTATATCCATAAGAACGGCAATACGCTTTTTTCCTTCGATAAACTCATGAACAGAGGGCTCATCTTTCCTTTTGAACGCCATCCACAGACCTCTTACCAATGCATATCCCGTCAGATCGCATAGCTCGCTCCGATCTTCAACATACACATTAAGAGTACCGGGATCTTCACCGAGATGATCCCTGACCGCCTCCAAGACCGGACCCGCTTCAACATCGAGCCTTTGTCTCTCGACAAGCATCGACAAAGGAACGTACCCTTCTTCAATGGCACGAAGACACACATTTGCAGTCTCTGCGATGAATACGCCTCTTTCACGAAGCTGCGGTTCGGTCGCCCTGATAAACAGGTCGAGATTAGAAGAGTCGATGCTCTTTACTTCAGTTTGTTCAACGATCATTTGTTATTCGCGAATCTCGCAGTAAGATCAGTCGGATCGACTCACACCTCTAATTCATTCGGTATGAACATATACTCGAAGTCGAAGAACTCCAATGCCTCTTCCTCTGTGACCTCAGTCCTGTCATCCGTCCAAATACCTGTCGTGCTCATGTACCAGACGATCTCACCCGTCTCATCGTCGGAGAAGTAGGATTTGTTCAATATCAGCTCACCGTTATCGTAAGTGTAGTTTGCAAGGCAGGCATATGCGGCACCGCTTGAGCCTCTGTTATAGAAAGATCCGTCAGAGCAAAGATAGTAAGAGTTACGTGCTCCGCCTGCAATAAAGTGTACAAGCTCACCGTCTCTTACCGTGTAACCGTCATAGATAACGGCACATTCCTCACCATCTTCATTTACCATATGCTGATATATAAGAAGTTCGTCCACGCCGTTTCCGTCTACATCAATCAAAGTGTAGTAGATAGGATCCTCGGAAGGAACATATAACAGGTCGGGAGAGACTAATTCCGCCATAGAGGACATGGTCTCATCATCAGCCTGACCGCTGTGGCATTCACTTATAGTATCGAGTATCCCGTCGTAAAGACTCGTAACGGAAGACATAGATTCAGCATCACTCAAAGAGCTCTCAGAGGGAGCGGTCTCGTTAACGATCGACGAAGCCGCTTCTGTCTGTGCATCGGAATCTTCAGATTCCCTGCTACCGGCATCATTGGAGCAACCAATAACAAGTCCTCCTATACATGCTGTAATCAACGCAATCTCATATATCTTTTTCATATCAGACACCTCTTTACCGATAATCATCGATAATTACATATAAGCATTATACGCAATGTTTTAAAAAAACAAAAAGCACGACCCTCCATATCCGATCGTCTGCAATGCACAGCGACACGTCCGGAAATCCGTTCGGATGTATTCACAACATATTCATCTCTTCCTCCCGCTTCCCTTATCCCCTGTATCGTCCCCTGCTCGTCTCGATTTATCGGCACTTAGTGGGGATTACAGCCGATATCCCCTGTACAGTCCCCTGTTTTTCTCGATTTATCGGCATTAAGTGGGGATTACGGCCGATATCCCCTGTATCGTCCCCTGTTTTTCCCGATTTATCGGCATCTAGTGGGGATTACAGCCGGTATCCCCTGTATAGTCCTCAGTTTTTCTCGATTCATCGGCATCTAGTGGGGATTACGGCCAATATCCCCTGTACAGTCCCCTGTTCGTCCCGATTCATCGGCATCTAGTGGGGATTACAGCCGATATCCCCTGTACAGTCCCCTGTTTTTCCCGATTTATCGGCACTTAGCGGGGATTCGAAGGCAATTAAAACCGGGCGACCATCTGATCGCTCAACTATCTTTCTTGATCTATTTGAAGTGATAGACGAACAAGTCTATAAAAAGTTTCTACATCACATGAATGCAAAATCATCGATTTTTGTTGAGATTCTTTTCTTTCTCAAAGAAGGCTGTGTTTAATTGCTGATACTCTTCTTCTGTACATACTTCGCGACATTTGGGTATAAAAGACCTTGTGACTTCGAAACACTTTTTCATATTGTCACAAGGGTATTCCCTGCAATCAGCGCAGGTTTCAACACCTCTGTCGGCACAACATTTGATAACGCTGTATCTGCACCGGTTTTCCGGCTTACAACCCGTACAGGAAATCTCTTCATTCGTCACGAGATGATCCCTATACCCGATCTTCATCCACAACTTGGCAGTGTGGCTGAGTTCTTCGTCTGTCTTCTCATATGGATGTGCAACATACCTTGGGCAGGCAGCACAATCATTTCCGCAAGCCGCTATTATCTTTTCCATTACCCGTCACCCCATTTCGCTCTTCTTATTGATCATGAAGAATCACAGACATCTTATTATCTCGGAATTCTTCTCTTCATACGGCTCAAAGACAATGCCCATATGTCCGCCTTCTCCTTTATCGTACAGCGAGCATTTTACACCCGCTTTCTCAAGGATCTCTTTAAAGTGATAAGACATCTTCCGAAGCTCGTCAGTTGAATTAGTGATAACTGACACAGGAGGCAAAAGGCTGATGTTCCGATTATCATCAAAGAGCAGATACTTATAACGCGGATCGTTCTTGTACTTTCTCGGAAACACCATATTACGCATACCCCAATATGCTATGTTCCTCTGATAGAAATGCATTGCACCGCAGTCTAATATCAAGCCTTTGATATCACGGTCATCGCATGCCAATCCGTAATCCGCTTTCATCATCTCGTCCCTGCAAAGCAACGCTTCAGCAACAGCAAGCACAGCGCCCGCAGAGTGACCGGCAATATGCAAGTCGTCTTTATTACCTTCATAACCCTGAGCATTATCTGTTACCCATTTTACGGCGGCATCAACGTCAACGATCTGATCAAAGACAGTGTAAACGGGATATGCCAGTCTGTAATTTATACTGAAAACAACATATCCTTTATGTGCCATGAAGTTGCAAAACAGACAATCCATCTCCTTGTCTTCGGAAATAAAGCCTCCTCCGTGTATATCTATCAGAACAGGTTTGACACTCCCGTCAGCAACATAATAAATATCGAGCGTATGCTCTTTTGTATCATCAGGAATATAACTTTTGCCGGCAATTACGGAAACATCAGCATAAGATCTGGTCCGGTCCAGTCTGTTAAGATCCTTCTTAAGCGACTTCATCGCGTTGTTCTTCATAATCCTGTTGATCATTGCATCTTTCTTTTCTTGGCTTTGCGTATACATAGAATGATGATGACTATCAATGCAATAATGCCGACAACAATGATCCATCCGCCTGCGAAAAATGCGGCGATAATTAAAAAGAGAATCAGTAACACATTCACCACAGCATCAGTCTGAACGATACTGAACGTGAGTTCCGAATTCGGAAGCCCGTCGAAATGACCTTCATATCCGCCTTTGACTTGTTCCATGTCATGAAGTGACAAATCCCTGAGTTCATATGGTGTATTGATTCTTATATCAAGCTCTCCGAAGTCAGCCCACAATGAAGCAGGACTCAAGAGATATTCATAATTATACGTTGCACTTGATGCGTAGCTGTTGTCATCACATATATCCGGATAAAGCGGAGCTTCGACGCGGTTTACTACAGTTTGTCCCGGTTGGACCGTCAACGTATAGCAATACCATCGGAGGAAAGTTCCCTGAGGAATGAATAGGCCGGGACCGCTATACAGTATGTATTCATTGAACTCATTACGAAAAGGATTTGCATTAATCTGTTCAAGTGTGAGGTTATACCAGGTTTTGTCGGATACATTCAATCCGTCCGGCCGACCGGACAACAGCAATTCTTCGAATGTCATCGTCTCCATTATTACGGGATCAATCGGTTCTCCGGTCGAGGATAAGCGCACATCTATATCATTGTCGGTACCGATCACATAGAACTCCAGATCACGACCATCTCCAACATATACTCTTATCGTATCCCTGCTTTTATTAGGATCGTTATTCGGAAGCTGTGAATATTCACACCAATACGGGACGCAATAGACCCTGTCTTCTTCTTTGCCGGAAGGATCTAAATAAACTGTAGCGTAATGATTCTCATCCTGTTGAAGCGAGTCATAGTCAATCAGATACCTGACAACCGGCATATCCGGGTAATAGTAATCATCTTCAAGATAATCCTCATCGTCAACCTGCTCCGGTATCATGGTGCTCGCATCAAATTCCGTGCCGGGCTCAAGATATGTTGTCATCACAGTCCTCTCGACTGTCTGTCCGTCCACGGTGATGCTGTATCTGTCGTCAAGCATGGTCGCGAACTCAAGATTCCGGGTATATGGGAAAATGCTGAAAGGAAAAACCAGATTGGCTGTAATCGTTTCATCTGTCGGATTATGAAATGTATACTCGGCAGTTACATGACTCTCATATCCTGTAATTGTATCTTCGGTCCAGCTATAGGCAGAAGACGGCAGAAGATCCGGAATATCAAACGTCAAAGTTTCAGATAATACCTCGAGAGGACAGTCAGAATCTTCCGGCTTCGGGCCTTCACTTTCGTTTCCGTACCACCATTCAGTGGGGCCGGAATTCGCTCTTACTGTTGTCACCGGAACAAAGGCACCAGCGACAACAACGAAAGTCATGATAACTGATGCAAACTTAGACAGATTCCTGTTCAACTTGATCATTCAAAGACCCTCCCTGGCTTATAAGAGGTAAGCTTACCGCCGTAACCGGTACGAATGTATAGAAAATACTTTGCCGTCGAATAGTATAGTATCACATTTGGGCGGCGGTAAAAAATATCAGGATCTTCCCTTCTTGACGGGTGAGTTGAACGATGTATCCGTTACCCCATCCACAAAAGCATCCACAAATTTATAAGTTTTTGTGGATGGATCTGTGGATAAGCAGTCATATCCACAAAATCATCCACAGAATGAGTCATTTTTGTGGATGGATTTGTGGATGGATAAACTTCCGGGATAATCGATCTTGCTATTTCAATAATCCACCGTGAAATACGCATTCATACACTTTTAAATTGCCCTGATATATCTCTTCATATCCCTGAAACCAAGTGAAATCACCGGTTACTTTACATCTATATGTGTACTCTCCCGATTGATATATTTCCGGTCCTCTATATGGCATCTTTACATCCGCTGCTCTCAGTGCTTCTTTTAGGAAGTTACCACTAAAACCGTCTGCTAATACCCGTCCCATATAATTCATTGCGTAAACGGCCTGTCCTTCTTTCCACACGGCTTCTTCTCCGGCGAACTCCTCTCCGCCAACATATGTGTCGTGATAAATATAATTGCCGTTCTCATATCTAAAATCGTGAGATGCAGGCCTTGAGGCATCGACCTCATTCTTAAATGCAGCATATGTATTGACGTTTGCTTCCAGTCTGAATGCTATCAGTTCATCAAGATTTGTATCAGATAGTGGCTTAATATTAACTGCGCAATCCTGATCCTTAACCAGATAATCAACACTGACACTCATAAGGTCACTGATTTGAATAAGATTGGAAATATCCGGATAAACCTGTCCAGATTCCCATTTTGCAACAGCTTGCCTTGAAACACCAAGTTTATCCGCAAGTGCCTCTTGCGTATATCCTTTATTCTTTCTGAGTATCTGCAGTTTTTCTGAAAAAATCATTTCTCATCACCCCCGGTTTCAGTGTACAAAGAGGCGGATTTTGTCTCAATAACTCATCGGTTGCTTTTTGGCTACTTTTATTATACAAGCGGTAAAGTAAGTTTTACTGTTAATCTCGACTAAGAGTCTTCCTTAGCCGTGTACCAATATTATATCAGTACACGGCTGATTCCGACTCAACAAAATAGGGTAGCTCCGGCAAGATCAGGGTTGATAATTACATCAGCGTTCACAGATACCTTTGTAATTACTCAGCAACTCGATTATGTCGGTTTCATAGACATTGCCGTTCATCATGTCAACATCTCCGTTTGGCGAGAAGGAGACAGCTCTGATATTCTTCGGATCTTCCTTATAAGGCGAAGACACCATATTATCCCCATCGAAAAACTCACTCAGATACTTAAGTGCGTTGCCTTCGGGGAAAATGATATTTCCACGGCCCGTCGGTATGTTCAGGTGCTCGAACTTCTTAAGGAGTTCTATTGTCCTGACATTGTACGGATTGTCATCATCCCGGTTTACAAGCCACGCAGGAGACAGTTCAATCGGGATACCTTCCTTAACAACGCATTCTGCAAAGAACAATACCGTCTCTAAGGGGATCGTCTCCTGATGAAATGCATCCACGGACAATAGCAGATCATTTACTCCGCAGGCTTTAAGCTCTCGTGCTACTTCCGATATTTTTTCTTCGGATCTCGAGAAATAGCCGTTAGTGATCAGTTGTCTATCAGAAATACTCATTTCGCGGGCAGCAGAATGAATGGCATAGACCACATCAGGATAAAGCAGCGGCTCACCGCCGAAGGTCATCAGTGACTTGATGCGAAAATGCTTGCAGATCTTCCTGATGGCATCTACCGCCACGCCTGCGTCGATGTGTCCTGCACAATTGATGTGATCTCCTTCAGAGCAATGTTTGCACCTTCCTGTACATGCCATGGTTACGGTGAATTCGATCCTGTCCAGGTTTTTAAGATAGTCGTGAAACATAAAAAAGAACCTCCTTTCACGAACACAAAAACTATTCACGGTCATTAACCGTGATACTCTTTGTCATTCATGATGAGATTCTAAGGTTCTTATCATTATTAACCCCGCCTCAAGGGCGTCGCGGAAGCAGAACGCGAATAACTAATTACTCTGCTACATCCGTGACTGTATCATATTCCTGAAAATACTGCAAGATAAGTATTCATCACGGATGATGACCTCACCATCAGCGTGTCAACTCCCTTGTGTCTTACCCATGAACAATTAATTAGTTAGATGTAGCTAACTTGTGGTATACTTGTCTCTGGATTACGAGAGCAGAAAGTTATGAAGATAAAACAACAAAGATCAATAAAAAAGTTTCTGGAGACTGAATATCCTTCCCGTAAGGCGGAGGAAGTCTTCAACAGGCAGAGCAGTCTCCTTACCTCGATGATTAAAAGCGTAAAGGATGAAGACGGGAGTAGATTCAAGACTCTCGAACAGACCATACTTCCAAGGATCGCACTATACAAGGCATTGGGGGATTATACCGGCGGCGAAGAAAAAATTAAGATCATGCGCAGGTACATGATCGACATTGTCGCATCAAAGAAACATGCTTCGACTGCGAGAATGGAAGCTGTCCCGGGCTTCTTTTATATCTACCGCGCTGTGTTTCTTAAGATAATGAAGACTACGACACTTCAGAGAAGCACACAGACCAAAGGCAAAGGATATTTCGATATAACCATAACAAAGTGTCTGTGGCACGATGCGTGCGTGCGGTTCGAATGCAGGGAACTGTGTCCTTTGTTCTGTGATGTTGACGACGTGACCTATGGAGGCTTAAGAAAGATAGGTTTCTCGCGTACCAAGACTCTTGGTTACGACGGCGACTGCTGTGATTTCCACTTTTATCAGAAGAGAGAATGATCTTATGAAGAAACCGGATTGGGACAGAATAGCACATTTATTTAAACTCGGTATTTTTGCATCGCTTTTGGCACTCGTCGGAGGAGATATGATCCTCGGGTGGGGAACGGTGGATATGTCACTCGACGGAATGGAACAGTATTTCTCAAGATACTTGGCTGTTTCTGATGCGAGGATATTCTGGTCGGGCCTTCTTGGAATGATTGGGATCACGTTGGAGACTCTGTGTTTCTTTGGCGTGTATCGAATCATCTCATCTGTGTCAGAGATATATGCTCATGCTTACAGGGCCGGACTTATAGGTATGGTTGCGTTTGGACCGTTCTGTCATGTTATGTGCTGTGCGTCAGTTTATTATCACAATGCGTTATATAGGATAGACCCCGGCAGGGCGATAGAAGGAACAATGGATTTTGCGAAGTTTTTTCTGCTCCCGGTGTCAGCAGTTTTCTTTGTGTTTTTTCTCGTTATGAATATAGTTCAGATAATGGCATTTGCAAAAGGAAAGACTCCGTATCCTAAGTGGTGCTGGGTATTTACGATGCTGGCCGGCTTTATCGATGTTGTTGTTATGAGAATTGCAGGCAACCGTCCCTGGGCTTATGCACTTTCAACGGGATGGCTCAGCATCGGAAGCCTTGTGACCTTTATCGGACTGCTTATAAACATGCCGAAGGCAGGAAGAGGGGGACAGCGATGAAGTACAATGAAATGCCGGCAGGGATTCGGATTTTGTCAGGAAATATACGCTAGCATGCGGCGTCCTTATTGCGACTGCGGATATAAGAAGAAGCAGGCTTAGCAGGAAAGACTTCGGATGGATATGTATAATGCTGTTACCACACTGTTCCGCACTCTGCTTTATCGATATTTCTCGAGTTTGTCCGCGTACTTTGTAAGCCAGAAACCATTATATACCGGCTTATATTTGCTCCACATGGGTTCTGTCTGTGTATATTTCTTCACCAAGAGCCACAGTTCATAAGCCGCACCTTCGCGGTCGGAATAGATCTTTGTTGCTTCATCTGCCATGAAAGCCGTAATGAACAGTGTCCTCTTTTTCTTAAGATAAAGCGCCGATCCAACAACGGCTCCCCAAAGAACAAGTCCCATCATTATGAAGAAACCCGACACAACGATCACACTTGCAACGTTATTATCCGGGTCTTGGAGTAAATTGATCATCATCATGCAACCCATGAACACGAAAAAAGCACCAACCAGTGTCCCCATGACCTGGAAGATCGTCCATCCTCTTTTCTTGTTTGATATGTGCACTACATGTGTCATCTGATATTCTTCTTCCGGTTTATCGTGCTATCTCTTTTCATACCGCATTTCACCTTTTGTAAAATGTATAAATGAAAGTATTCCAATAGGCAGAAAATATACACACCAAACAACAAGCGCAAGCCTTCCACCGATACCATCGCCACCGGAAGACATCTTTGCAAACATTCCCGTCATCGGCATAAATGTGCAACTAAAGTAGAATACTCCGTGTATCAGCATCAGCGCTCTTAGCCACTTATCCGTCTTGTTCTTCGGCTTCATCGACAGCCCCGTAAAGAATGTTGATAGTGCCATCACACCATAGCCGAGCAGGTCGTAGTTGAAGATAAGCCCGAACTTGCCGAACACTAACAGATTTGCCGCCTGTTCGTTTAGAAGTTCATTCTTTACCGTAGTCAGCTGTGCAAAGTAGACGAGCATGATAAACGTGGCGTACACCGCTGCAAGGATTAAACCAATATTCGCGGCGACTTTGCGGTCACCTTCACACTCGTTTTGAAGACCTGCTGTCATCATAATAAAACCTATCGGTAAAATCAGGCAGACAAAGAAGTAGCCCGTAGGAAAATTGATCATCAGAAACAATGCAAACAGAAATACTGTTACAGTTACAATTGATGAGCCTACTTTTGAAATAATCTTGTTCAGATCCATTTAATCTCTCTCCTTAAAACTCGATCGTCTATAAAACTGTTCATTATCCTATCTTTGGTATAGGATCATATCCTAACGATATCAGATAAGAGTCCAGCAATTCAAACCACTTCGCTATAGCATTCTTGCTGTCTTTTTCCAGAATTTCCACAAACGAGAAGCTGTTAAGGCTCATGTGTTCACCATAGTAAGCTTCGACGTATTCGGTAAAGCCTTCGGGAATCAACACAGGTTTTTCATTCTCTTTAATGAATGTGGTTGCGCATGATCTCATGCCTTGCATAAACACATTAAGATCACGGATATTATTGCTACCGATATACATACCCGGCCGTCCTCTGAGCCACTTATAGAATTCCCTCATCTCAGGAGAGATATCTCTTGGTTTATTTTCCATGCTACTCATTCATTTTTCTTTAGTCGTACTTGCTGCTGATTTTCCCATCCAAAGACCACCCTTGAATAAGGTTATTATAACATGCCTACTCCGTCAGGCCTGTCATTCCCATCTTAACTGTAAGATCACCCAACTTCATTTCCTACGGAAGCAATGTCGTTGCTGCAGTAACGGACGAAGTCAAAGATATAGTGAGTGAATATATCAGAAATATAAAGGCCACATCAAATTATCAGCACTTCCCGAACCGGACCATACCGTCTCCCAGGTGGTCATCTCCCAGCTGCCGTCACGGAAGTCAAACTCCAGGATGTTAGTGCACACGCCTTTTTCAACATAACAACACCTGGCATGAGATCCGTCACATTCCAGCACTTTACAGTAGTCTGCATAATCTAACATGTGTGTCTGCACATATAGACCTTCGAACTGCGAACCATACCTGGCAGTCAGGTATTCAGTCTTCAGGTAAGGAAATGAAATAAATATGATAGCCACTATCACGGCCACAGCCACGATTATGGTCAATGTCTTCTTTTTCACCTTATATCTCCCTTTATGTATTTCAACATCAAGCAATAAAGATAAGCATCTATAGACTTTCCACTGTCTTGTATGGTTATCTGATAATTTTCCCGACTAAGGAATCACTCCCTCAGACATGGTATTTATATCATTCGGCAAAAGAACACTTCTTCTATGTGTATCATCTTCACTCCTGACCACGATTCCCCAATATGTGTTTATCTCTTTCCGCGTTCTTAAGAAGCACCTCAGGAACGTTGTGTTTCTTCTCAGCATAAGGATCAACGCCGTAGTCTGCAAACAGGAAATACTTCTCATTCGTGGCCGCATCGTCGATCATGCGGTTATAGTGGATCCCTGTTCTTGAATATTCTTTAATATCGCACGAAGAATCACCGATGTCACTGTATTTCTTTAAAATCTTATAGGTGATAAGCAGTGCAAACGACACGCCCGTAAAGATCAGGAATAAAATACCTATTACAAACATCATGAAAATACGTGAATTCAATGCTTCATCCATCAGCTCTGCCTCCTCTTTACAAAATTAAACATCGCTTCAGACTGGGCAAGCTTAAGATTCTTCAATATCCTTCGAAGCCCGTTGAATCCTACGGTAAAACTTATAGTTGAAGTGGCAAGCAGAGTACTGACACCTGCTGCCCAGAAGAAAGTAACGATATCTGCCACTCCTCCCCTTACAACAAAGAACAGTGCAACAATAAATGCTATGACAAGAATAAACGTCGTTATAGCGATAGCCCAGATCTTCTTATTCTGCCATGGCAAAGTACCCGTCACCTTCCCCGTCTGTCCGTTAACAAGCACAGTGTAAGGTTTGCCGTTATACTTGAACGTCAGGAACCACACAGGGAACATCATGTAGACCGGATCATCCTGGATATCGGCCCAGTAGATCGAATCCCTGATCTTCACATTTCGGGCGTCCCTCGGAATGCTCTTTACCACCTCGTCAGCGAAAAGCTTGTGGCATCTTTTCGACGCCGACTCACGGAGATCTATAAGATCCATGTCAGAAGTATTCGAATAAAAGCCATTGAGATAGTCCTCATCGAACTCCCTGGAATCCTCAAGATAGAATGGTTCCAGCCTCATGCTGACGTCATCATTTAAGATCCTTGAGCCGTCAACGGGAACGTTTATAAACTTAACGTCTCCGGACCTTGAATAATATCTGGTCTCGCTTGATTTTCCGCGTTTTACAGTGCCGCTGATCCAGTCAGCTTCCTGATAATCCGCATTCAGCACCCAGTACGGAACATAAATGCCGCGCATGTTCTCCGGCTTGAAATCAGCTGCGATCTCCTTGGGGACAATCGGATTTTTCTCGAACCTTTTACTGATCTTTGCAAGAGCTTCCTGCTTTGTGATCTTAAACGGTATGATGCCATCCGGCCTGTATTCTTTCGAGACTCTGCTGAAAACGATCGCCGGATTTCCGCAATAAACGCAAAACGTCGAAGACTCCGTGTCGCTCGTAATCACTTCAGCGCCGCAGTGGCCACATGTGTAGACTCTGGTGTCGTAATACTTAGAGTGAACATTCGTATTGATATCACTGACATCTTCAGGTCTGTAACCCGCGCCGCAGTTAGCACACTCCAGCTTCTGCGAAGCCGGATTGAATATAAGTCTCCCTGCACAATTACTGCATAGTACTGCCATTGTCTTTTACTGATTATTATCTATTGGTTACCCCTTCATAAATCATTATATCATGTGTGTAAAGAATACTTGATTCTTAGCTTTACCTCATTCTTCAATTGCATATTTTTTGACTTCAGCTGTACACAATCGGTTAAGGTAATGCATCCCAAGCACATAGCATAAGCAGACACTGTGTCTCAAAAGCGATATATCGTGACGTTCTCGTCATTACCAATACTTTAAAGGACTTCATAAGTCTTCTACTCCTATCCGAATTTACACGTAGCTTAGATTGTCAAGAAAACCGATACATGCAGTTTCAAATACGGTCAACCCAACTTTTTCTATGGGAAAATGTCCGGCTCGGGGAGCATGGTCATCTTCTTATTAATGCGGAGCTTATCATAAAACAGCCTGCATATAATGTGCTGTAGTTTGTCATGCGCCGCCTGTAGTCTCCACAAGAATAAAACAGAACAGAACGAAGAGTACGCCTCCAAACAATAGACAGAGTTCGACGATGGCGGCAACAAGTCGGCCACTGTATTTTTGACGGTCTATCTTCTTTGCCTTGGCTGAATATATGACCGCAAGGATTGAAAAGACAAGACTTAAAATGGGGAGCACAACCATCATGAGGGCTGCGAAAGGAACTGAGTTAAGAACATCCGGAAACGTGAACCCCATAATCTGAGACAACACACTAAGCATCAACGTAATCAGGAAGATCGCAACAATTGCAATCAAAGTAGTTGCCGCTAGTATAATATACATTTTGCTACGCTTGATTGATTTATCCATGTGAAGCTCCTTATCCTTATTGAATTATTCTGATGATCAACACTACTTATCCCCTGTGTAGTCCCCTGTTTTTCTCAATTTATCGGCACCTAGTGGGGATTTCAGCCGATATCCCCTGTATTGTCCCCTGTTTTTTCTGTTTTATCGGCATCCAGAGGGGATTTCAGCCGATATCCCCTGTTTCAGCACTCGGAATCAAACAATTCTGATGTGCATCGCCTGCTCCGGCAAGAATCCGCTTCCGCAAGTATTATAATAACTATCCTCAAGCGTACTCTCCCTATATATACTTCTCAATCCCACACTGCTCTACAACCCTTTTCCCAAGAAGAGTAATTGCCTGCCCGGGGCATCTATTGATACAACGATAGCACATAGTGCAACGGTCACCGGAAACTGCTTTCTGCTCCTTAATTGAAACATTTTTCATCGGACACAGCTTTTCACATATTCCGCATCCTATACATTTATCAGTATCAATCCTAAGCTTTGAAGAATACCCTCCGGTCATATGACCAAAATAGGCTCTCTGTCCAAAGAATCCGGCCAACCTGTACAATATACCTATACCCTAATGAATAAAAGAAGCGTACAAGCTCATTATAACTACGGTCCTGTTTTCGTTATTATACAAGTGCAAACTCCCTTTATTCGGACAGAATAAAGGGAGCCAACTGTCAAATTATTAATTCATATTATCAGTAACAACGACCACATGCTGTATATCCATTTGCTTGAGCCCATGCAAGCGTAGTGTGTGAAGGAGCAATCATACCGCTACAACCAGATCGACAATGATACCTGCTTCCACTTTCTGTAAGCCATACCTCATTCCCAGCTGGTGGATTAAACCAACCATTGGGAGCTCTTCCACTTCCCGATGAACTCGAAGAGCTACTTGATGGTGTCGGTGCGGCAGATGCTCCAGTCGTTCTTACGGTCTCAGGAACATCTATATGATCACCTACTACAATCCCGTAAGAGGCACACTTATTAGCAAATTCGTCTGAATCCGCGAAGCCGGTGAATAAGACACCAATATCATTAGTAGTTCCAGAGATCATACCCGCCCAATATGAAGCACCTGAAAGATCAGCTGATCTGTTGAGAAAGACCTTGTAATAAGCATTAATAAAAGCCTCATCACTCATCTGATTTGCTTTACTCTGGAACTCTGAGCTAAAGAAAAAACCAAAAGCACATTCTTTTCCAGTCACAGTACCATTAGCAAGTTTGGTACACCAATCATTTAACCCGGAAGGATCAGCATCTCGACCAAGGCAATCAGCGTAAAGACTTCTTACAAATGTTTCTATACCCGGATTCACGCCATCTGCATTGACTTGTTGTGTTTTAAGAGGTAGACCGAAAAACACGAGTATTGAAACAATAACGATTGATGAAATAACTCTCTTGACACCTTTCATTTCAATTCTCTCCTTTAACAGTTTTCTTATTATTGATTTCTTCCATTAATCCGGAAGTAATAATACCAGCTGGAAGGGCAACTATCGCAATTCCCATAAACGAAGAAATCATAGTTACGATCCTACCTGCAACGGAAATTGGATAGATATCACCGTATCCCATAGTTGTTAATGAGACTGTCGCCCAATAAACAGCTTCAAAGAAATTACTAAACGTATCAGGTTCAACATTAAAAATAACCAATGCAGAAACAAGAGTGTATATTACCGCTATTCCACATACTACTAACAATGACTCTTTGGTTCTTTTGAATACATTCAGTATCATCTGAATACTATTGGAATAACGAATTGCCTTAAACACTCTAAACACCCTAAGTGTTCTTAATAAACGAATAACCTTAAGTAATCTAAGTCCAGAATTAACAACCATTATCGAAGGAAGAATAGCGAGCAAATCTATTATTGCCATGAGTGTAAAGGGATATAATACAAAAGACTTGATGCCCTTTTGAATTTTATAGTCAGCGGTGATAAAACGTAATAGATAATCAAAAATAAAGATAGTAACCGTTACTCTATCTATTGTTGTGAAGGCAAGATTAGTTGATTTAAAAGCTAAAGGTATAATACTGACAACAATCGTTATCATCATCAACACATCATAAAGGCTTGAAACCTTATCTGATTCATCAGCGACCTCTATTATCCTATATAGTCTTTTTCGATAATCCATCTATTACTTCCTAAACAATCTAAATATATCGCCTAAGCCAAAAGTAGTCTTACGATATATCTTATTCTTGATAGATCTTCTTGGATTCTTTATAAAACCCATCCCTTTTCTACCATAAAAAGGATTAATAGCTCTCTTTAACTTGCGCTTGTACGTTCCTGTCGTACGAGCTCGAATAGACTTCTTTATTGAAGGCTTTCTAAACCCAATTTTAATTCCTGTCTTTCTTCTACCCATAATGAAACAAACATACGAATTCAATCGTTTTTAAGCTTTAACATTAATCTACATGAACCATCCTCATTCTCAAATAAAGTCATTCCTAAATCAGAATAATAATATCCATTAGCTTCTCTATGCCCGCCTACATAGTTTCCATTAATATAATCGATTGTCTCCTGTAAAATCTCATCCGTAATAGATGTATCCATTATAGGAGACGCTATTCTAATCATATCCTCGCATTGTTCAAATGAGCCAATCATGTATATCCTTAAGCAAGGATCACCATACATTGGTTCTCGATATACAATATCGACAGTAGCATCATCAAAAGTATAGGATTTGCCAACTGCATCTCTATACGCATTTAATCTGAACTCTGTTCTGTAGTGATCACTTGATTGATCAGAAGGAGTAAAATCCTCAACAAAAACTAAATCAATATCACTAGAAGCATTAAAGGCTTCTACAAATCCCTCTATTCCATTTATGGGTTGCAATGCCGTTTCTGAAGCTTCAAATATTGATTCAGATATTTCGGATATTTCTTGTAAGCTGCTGGTAGTTATTACTTCTTCTTCGCTCGAAGAATCAGGTTTACCACATGCAGAAACACATAATAAACTAAATACAAACACAAAAGAAAAAACAGCTATATTTCTACATTTCACTCACAAACACCCCTTATTAATAGTATTTATAAAACAATTTCAATATATGGTACTACAGTATTGGTTAACAACAAATTAATAATCAATAAACTTAAGTAGAGTTCGGAAACAGGTAATATAAGCAAGAATTCCTTGAACTATGGTTCGTATTTAGTGGCAAAACAAAACGGACAGAACGTTAAAGCCTTGATTTACTTGCTTTTCACGACGCCCGTTTGATATTGTATATACCTACAAACTTCGATATATTTAGTATTTGTCTACATTCGAACGTTTGCGTGATAATCTATACCTCACTTCTCTCAATGTCTTTCCGCCGATATCGTTCTCCAGGTAATCTTCTGTTTCTGTAAAGCCCTGAGCTTCATAGAACCTTCGTGCATTAGTGTTATCTTCCAATACCCATAAGAAGATATCATCATACTCAGGCAATTCATTTACTGCTGCTGCTAAAAGCTGCTTCCCATATCCTTTGTGCATATACTCCGGTAGAAAATAGATGGATATAATCTCTCCTTCTCCGTAGTACTCTTCAAATCTTGATCTGCAAACGCTTGATGTTCCGATCAGTTTTCCATCCAATTCGCATACCAGTGTTGTCCATAAAGGATTATTTACCTTAGAAGCCCATCTTCCTTGCGGTATTGAATCAAGGTATTCTTGCGGAACGATTCCCTTATAAGCAGATTTCCAACTCTGCTCGTAAATATTGCTTATTTCAAGCCTGCTGTCGCCAGGCGTTATCCTTCTGATCTTGATCATATTTCACCGAAAATCATATGTTGCGGGCGCCGTATTGAACCGTAACTACAAATACCTTTCTTTGTTCTTCATCTATCTTGAAGATGGCAATATAGTTATCAATGATCATCTGTCTATATCCTCTCCCGGCATATCTCCCGGTCAAACGCTCCTGATGCGAATCAGGATATAGTTCCAACGAACTGATAGCATCCCATATACGATCAGTCTGACCTCTTGCTATTCCGGGTTCCAACTTCTCATTTGCAAGATAAGAATATATCTCTTCTATATCACGATAAGCCTTTGGATATAACAGAACATCATACTTTGCCATAGTACTCTTTATCTAATTTCTTCCGCGCTGCGCCCAACGAAACTGGTGCTACTCCTTCTTCTACCTCTTTCTCGGCTTCAAAGATCGCCTGATCTATCCTGTTGTTCTGAGCAAACTTCTCATAAAGCTCAGTACTCATTACTACAAGATCACTGTATCCATTTTTGGTTATAAAGATAGGCTCTTGCATCTTATGAGCAAGTTCCGAGATTTCACTTGTATTCCTTAAATCCCTGATCGGTATTATTGTAGGCATGATAATCACCTCCGTGTCATAATTATAGCACAAAAATGACACAGCTGATATATAAAGAAACCTGATAACTGGAATGCGTGTTTTTGTGTATAGTATTTCCATTCATCTGCATCAAAGATTGGAGTTTTCAAAAAATATGCCCGCAAACGCAGTGTTTACGGGCCTTCTGGCGGAGATGGAGGTCAGATATTATATAATCTGTATATCTCTATAACCCTCTCGGAAACCCTTTATTTACGGGCTTCTCCAGATTTATAACATTTGCGTATATCTTTATAACTCTCTGTAAAAAGTCGGTATTTGTCGTACTACATATCCTCTTCCGGATAGTATTTATCCAGTACACCGATCTCTCGGTTCTTAAATTCTGTCGATGCATCCGTGTATATGTCTAACGTGATGCTTGTCTTTGTGTGTCCGAGTATGTTGGAAGTCGCTTTGATGTCAGCTCCCGCTTCTCTCATCCTCGTGGCGATCGTGTGTCTCAACATATGGTTGTGTATGTGGGGGAATACTTCGACACCGTATTCGTTCCCGTTCTCCTGTATATCCTCATTTATCGCCTGAGTTATTACATTCAGCTGGTGGTTCAGTTTCTTGTGATGATCTGTAGAGAACCCTTCATATATATCGACAAAGGCACCAGGTTTGATGGGGTATTCGAGGCGTAAAAACGGGAATTGTAACATTACAATTGATGCGGAGTATCTATTTAGCCGGCAGAGATATGAATACGGGATAATTGCATCCCTGACTAACACACTATCCTTATATATATACATTTTCAAATATTCTTGATACAATGAGGGTCGAGAGGGTAACCTCTTTGCAGTATTTTGGTGTTGGAAACCAAGAATAAGGGAGGATTTTATTATGAAAGCTATGCGTAAATTCTGTTCAGTTGTACTTTGTGCATCTCTAATGTGTACGGTAATTGCCGGATGCTCATCAGACGAAGCAGCTGAGACAAATGCAAATGCGGGCGAAGACGCCGCCGTTGAAGCGGAAGCCGAATCCGAAGACGGCTTGTATTATGGATATTTCATAATACAGGATATGCCTGACGGCGGAAAAGAATTCACTATAGATATCTCAAGATGCTCTTTAGGTGATGCAAAAGCAGGCGCGTCCGGTGAGATCATCATCCCGGAAGGCGTTACTTCAATCAGCGCTCTGCTGTTTGACGGATTTAAGAATATAACCAGCGTTACCATTCCTTCGACAGTTACTGAGCTTCCTTCACACTGTTTTGCTAACTGCAGCAGCTTAACCGAAGTAAACCTGCCTGATACTCTTGAATCTTTGCACGGCTATACATTCTGGAATTGCCCGTCACTTAATACGATCATATTGCCTGATTCATTAAAGAACTTGGGAAAATCTGAGTTCGGTTGGGATTTTAACGAGAATGCGCCTGCAAGCAGAGATATTTATTTTTCGGCAGGCATAGAACTTACTACTTATAATGCAACAAGCACTGCCGGTGTGCTTTTTACCAGCATGCCTCTTTTAAGAGCTCCCGGCGAAAGCATCCCCAATGTATATGTAGTAGCAGGTTCCTGGATAGATGAGAATTTTGAAATGCTTTACATAGACGAATCAAGTTCATGTCTGGATGATAACGGCGAACTGTGTGATGTTAACAGACAGATGCCGATAAGACAGTATTGGGATGGCGTAAATCCTTAAAGGAGGATCTGTTTATGAAATCAATGAAAAAGGTATGTGCACTGCTTGTTTGTGCTTCAATGGCATTCTCTGTTTTTGCATGTTCATCTGAGGCGGAAGGAAAGCCTGACAGATCTTCAGATGATGCTGAAGAGACTGAGATTGAAGAAATCGATGAT
>DJYK01000038.1 GCA_002450095.1 Mageeibacillus sp. UBA6980
GGCACCCGGTTATTAAGCGCTCACATAAAAACACTATTGAGATCAAATTATCATATTTAGAATACAGATTATCCCAGTTACCAAAGGGGTGGATAAGTATCTACAGAGGAAGACAAGTTGTTTATGTAACTTCCGATCCATATGATGAGACCATTACTTCTTATAATAAGAGGCGTTTCTATACAAATACCGATAAAGGGATATTCTATAAAAACCTGATTGAAGAGTATTTGAAATTAGAGTCCGAATATAAAGAACTTAGAAGATTATGGTATTCAACATTTTCTGTTGATCCGATAAAGATCGAATATCCCTTGAATCAATCATTATCCGGAATATCATCAGATTATTTCAGATCTGCTGTTCCCAATCAGAATGAGTTAAGAGTCAAGAACCCGATTTCTTATAACGGACAGATCTTAAGATCAAAAAATGAATTGATCGCTGTACAGAATATCGAGAATATGGGGTTTGAATGGAAGACTGAAGTTAAATTACAGGTAAGGAATCATATATTCTATCCGGATGTAGTATTTGATATTCCGTTTTTATACAAATCGGTCGCCCTGGAGGTGGATGGGATGATGGATGAAGAGTCCTATTCGAAGAAGTCGGATAAAAGACTGAATAAATACCTGAGGGCCGGATTTACGGAGTTTACTGACGTTTTGTTCGTGAGATCGATCAATTATTTTGACACTCAGGTGTTCAGAAGACTGATCGAGATATCCATCGAACTTAATTCAGCCGAATTAATACACAAGATTCTCCACTCTTGACCACAAATTCTGTTTTCAAGTCAATTATTAGAGAATTTAACAATTGAGATTTGATATATTCTCTATATCTTCTTATACTTATTTGAATCTAGATTAAATTAAGAGAGACGAATATGTATTTGAATTTATTAAAGCCCGGGGAAAGTGCGAAGATATTGACAGTTGGAGGAGAAGGCGCCTTAAGACAGCACTTTCTCGATATGGGTGTGATCCCTGGAGCGGAAGTATCCGTTATCAAACTCGCGCCATTGGGAGATCCGATGGAACTTAGAATACACGGATATGAACTCACATTAAGACTATCCGAAGCCGAACGGATAGAATGCGAGAAGATAAATACCTCAGAAGACAAGGAAAAGAACATAAAAGACCGTAAGAAGACCGAACACCCGGGATTGGGAGAAGAAGGACGATTCCATCCCAAGGGAACCGGAACTCCTTTACCGGAGGGGACAACACTTACATTCGCTCTTGTAGGAAACCAGAACAGCGGAAAGACAACTCTTTTTAATCAGTTAACGGGATCGAATCAGCATGTAGGTAATTTCCCGGGAGTAACAGTCGACAGAAAAGACGGTAAGATCAAGGGATACCCGGATACTCTTATAACCGATCTTCCCGGAATATACTCGATGTCCCCTTTCTCGAGTGAGGAACTGGTATCGCGTAACTTCGTATTGAATGAAAGGCCTAAGGCGATAATCAATATCGTTGATGCCACAAATATAGAGCGTAATCTCTATCTTACGATGCAGCTCATCGAGATGAACGTGCCGATGGTAGTTGCTCTCAACATGATGGATGAATTAAGAGGAAACGGAGGGACCGTCGACGTCAACAGGATGGAGGCGATGTTAGGTGTCCCGGTCGTTCCGATATCGGCGGCGAAGAATGAAGGCGTAGACGAATTGGTCCGTCACGCGATACATATCGCCAAATATCAGGAAAAGCCCGTAAGACAGGATTTCTGCAGTCCCGATGATCATAATGGTGCGGTTCACAGAGCGTTCCATGCGGTAAGCCATCTTATTGAGGACCACGCCAAGAGGGAGAATATTCCATTCAGGTTCGCGGCTGCAAAATTACTAGAAGGGGACAAGACTTTCACAAGTCTTCTTAAACTCGATGACAACGAGATCCACACTCTCGAACACATCATTACTCAGATGGAGACGGAAAGAGGCCTCGATCACAGCGCCGCCATGGCAGACATGAGATTCTCTTTCATTACGAAAGTCTGTGATGAGTGTGTCATCAAACCCCATGAGAGCCGTGAACATAAAAGGAGCTCGAAGATAGATAATATCCTGACGGGTAAATACACGGCGATCCCGGTATTCATATTGATCATGGGAATAGTCTTCTATCTCACGTTCTTCCTTATAGGTCCGTTCTTCCAGGATCTTCTGGCAAACGGAATAGACATACTTAAGTCCCTGGTTGAAAGGGGCATGATAATAGCGAATGTAAATGAAGCGATCCAAAGCCTCATCTTAGACGGTATCTTCGAAGGTGTAGGAACGGTCGTATCCTTCCTCCCGATAATAATCATCATGTTCTTCTTCCTGTCGATGCTCGAGGATTCGGGATACATCGCGAGAGTCGCTTTCGTTATGGATAAGCTCTTAAGAAAGATCGGTCTGTCCGGAAGGAGCATCGTCCCTATGCTTTTGGGATTCGGATGCACGGTTCCCGCCGTTATGTCGACGAGGACCTTACCGAGTGACAGAGACAGAAAGATGACTATCCTTCTTACCCCCTTCATGTCCTGCACCGCGAAGCTTCCGATCTACGGATTCTTCGTAAGCGTTTTCTTCCCCGAATATGCATGGCTTATTATCACAGCCCTCTATCTTCTCGGGATAATGATCGGTATCCTTATGGCTTTCATCTTCAAGAAGACTTTGTTTAAGGGGAATGCCGTTCCTTTTGTTATGGAGCTTCCGAATTACCGCATCCCGAGCCCGAAGAGCGTCGGTATCCTCCTTAAGGAGAAGAGCAAGGACTTTATCCAGAGGGCTTTTACCGTGATCCTCATCGCGACGATAGTCGTATGGTTCCTCTCGAGCTTCGACTTCGGATTGAACCTGACACCCGATAAGCATAACAGCATCCTCGCTGCCGTTGCGGGATTCTTCGTTCCGATCATGAAGCCCATTGGTCTCGGCGACTGGAGGATAATCACCTCACTCATAAGCGGATTTATGGCAAAAGAGAGTGTCGTATCGATAATGGAAACACTGTTCGGGGGCGAAGTTGCCAACCTCGGCATCCCTGCCGCGGTGTCGATGCTCGTGTTCAGTCTTCTCTATACTCCCTGCGTCGCAGCGGTCGCGGCGATAAGAAGGGAGATGGGGAATAAATGGGCGGTAACCGTCGTCGTTTGGCAGTGTTTTGTCGCCTGGGTCGCGGCATTTATCGCGAGACTCATCTCAATCCTGATCCTTAAATAAACTCAGGATATCTTCGAAGGATTCGTCATCCGTTACTTCGACATCCGGTTCCGGTCCTGATACCCGTATCCCTCTTCTATTGAGCCAGATCGCATGCCAGCCCGCATCGAGGGCTCCTTTGATATCGTGCTTATATGAGTCGCCTGTCATCCACATATCAGAAGGATCAAGACCCAATCGGTCTTCCATCATACGGAAGATCCTGACATCGGGTTTAGTTACGCCTGCATCACCTGCGACGATGATATTCTCATGATCTATCCACTTTTCCAATCCGAGCATCTTTATCTTGTTCCACTGATGGTCCGAGGCGCCTGCGGTAATAACGCCCAATCTGATACCGGGATCGTCTTTAAGCCTGTCGAGGACTGATCTCATCCGGTCACTTAAACACATACGGCTTTGAAGCCGAAGATAATGATCGGCGGCCTTCACTCCGTCCCCCGCCTTAAAAGGGATATCCATCCTCTTAAAAGTCTGTTCGAACCTCCACCCGTTGCACTCCCGGGTCGTTATCTTCCCCTGCTCAAGATCACGGGTATTAAGATCGCTTACGTCATAGAATATCCGTACGAAGTCCGTTAACGATCCGACGCTCTTCCCGAGCACTTCTTCAGCGGCTTTAACGAACAGGATCTGACGGCTGTAGAGCGTATCGTCTATGTCGAAGATCAATCCTCTCATGATTCGAGTATCATCAGGAAAGCGAAGACAATACTCGGAATGATGATTATTATCGTATTACGCACCATGATGCGGTTTCTTCTCTTCCATTCCTTCTCGGTCAGTTCGCGCACCCTCGGAACTTTAAGAAGTGACAGTATTACCGCCGCTGCCATAAAGATGAAGTATGCGTTTACGAGGAACAGGTATGCCGCTCCTCCGAGCATTATAAGATTCCTGTTCGCGATCGCATATCCGCATACGCACAGAGGGGGCATCAGTGCCGTGGCGATCGCGACGCCCGGAACTATATTATTCGCCTTATCCTTACGGGTCTGTCCCACAATCCCCGCGATGCCTCCGAATACGGCGACGATCACATCATAGAACGTCGGATTGGTCCTCGCGATTATCTCGGGAGTGGGGGCCTTAACGGGCGAGAGTACAAAATATAAAGTCGCGACTGCGATACTCGCTATAACCTGGAAAATAAAACCCAATGTGTGATTCTCGGTTATCGTGATATCACCCGACACCGAGCCGTAGGCCATGGCAAGAAGGCTTCCCATCAAAGGAGAGATGAGCATCGCGCCTATTATGACCGCCGTTGAATTCATATTGAGTCCTACGGAGGCGATCGCGATCGCACATATCATAACTACCATGTTGGTGCCGGTAACTCTTCCTCCGGACAACAGACGGTCTCTGATCTCCTCGTGACTTGCCGAATCCTCTGTTAAAGAGAATATCTTCTTCATCATTTCTCCGGGCTTAGGTTCTTCCATATCCGCTCCTGTCTTAACATCTTCTATAATTATAACTTTTTGACGGTGATTCGGGTATAATCAAGAATGTAAAAGAATAAGGAGATAACTATGGCTGACAACGTTTCCCGTGCAGATACCAAATTCGACCTCTGGGAGCGCAAGCTCCTTGACCTTTCCACACGTAATTCGCTTCTCAACATTAAGCTCAAGGGCAGCACCATCCCGCTTTTTGTCACGTCTTCCGCCACAATGGAGAACAGCATCGCAGATGATGCGGAATACGCGGTTATCTCGCGTAATTCGGCGGGTAAGAACGAACAAAACGAACCGCTTATCCCGGTCAAAGAATACGGGATCGAAGACCTTTGTCATTGTGACGGCTTTAAGGACGTACTGGATAAGGCCTATACCGACAAAAAGATATTCAGTCCGCTCACCGAGAGCGAACTTGAAGACAGTATCAAGAAGCTCTACCGAGAGTCCCGTGTATCACTGGATGAAGACGGCTCCGGCTCGCTCTTTCTGGCCTGCGGAATACTTAAATGGATCGATGAGAAGAAGGAGAATACCTGCTATGCACCGATAGTTCTCGTTCCCGTCGAACTTACAAGGAAATTCGGAGTCGGCAAATATATGGTGCATAAGTTTGATGATGACACCATAGTTAACATAACCCTCATGGAGAAGCTCAAGCAGGACTTCGATATCGATATCCCGGAGCTCGCGGGCCCGCTCCCAGCAGATGAACACGGCACCGATGTCAACGGCGTCCTCGATACGATAAGAGGGGCCGTGAGTCACAAGCCGGATTGGGAAGTGATCGATGCCTGCGTTCTCGGATTGTTCAAATTCTCGCAGTTCGTAATGTGGAAGGATATGAGAAGCTTCCGCGAACAGATCGCCTCGAACAAGATCGTCAACAGCCTTCTCGAGGGACGCCTCACCTTCCCTTATGAAGATATGGAGAAGGACGGCGTGAACTTCAACGACGAATCATCGGTCTTCCTCCCGATATCAGCCGACAAGTCGCAGCTTTATGCGATATATAAGGCATCTCACGTTGAACAGGACGAAGATGGTAAAGATGTAGTCAGGAATTCGAGCTTCGTGCTTCACGGTCCTCCCGGAACCGGTAAGTCGCAGACGATCACCTCGATAATCGCCAATGCCGTTGCGAACGGTCAGAAAGTACTTTTTGCCGCGGAGAAGAAGGCGGCTCTTGATGTCGTATATTCGCGTCTCGAGAAGATCGGCATCGCTCCGTTCTGCCTCGAGCTCCACTCCAATAAAGCAACTAAGAGCTACATACTCGACCAGATCAAGGAAGCCTATGAGAAGAGAAGGGAAGCGCTTCCGGACTCTGATTACGACAAAGAAAGAGACGATATAAAAGCAAGAAGAGCGGAGCTTCAGACATATATCGACGAACTGACAAGACCTCTTTCTTACGGCTATTCGCTGTATGAGATCTTGAACATATACGAGTCGAATAAGAACGCTCCCGATGTTCTTCCGGAAAGCGGATTCGAAGAAGGGCTCACACCCGAGAAGATAAGGGCTGCGGAATCAAGTCTTCAGGAGCTCATATCGTCTTCCCGAGGGCTTACGGGTAAGCTTACATATGTTAAAGCAACTGATTACAGTCAGGATACCAAGATCAAACTGATCCCCGAGCTTCAGGAATTAGACTCGGCAGCCGATGCGCTTGATAAGGCCCTCACTTCGGTCAAGTCGTCTTACCCCTCGATCGATCAGGGTTCAGATGCGGACGCATGTGCAAGGATAAGATCCGTAATAGACAGGTTCTTTCAGGCAAGATCAAAGATCCTGACATCATGGACACTCGATTTTCTCGCCGTTGACGCCGGGCAACTTAAGGCTTCTTATGATGCCGCCTCTAATAAGTGGGGACCTTTAAGATCCGGCGCTTTGAAGAAGGTTTATAACACTGTTAAAGCGTTCGATAAGACGGGTTCGGCAGACAAAGATCTGCTCACTCATATAAAGGAGCTTCAGGCTTATCAGGATGAGTTCAGAAGATACGGACTCGATACTTCTTCGGGAATACCCTCTGTCCTTCCCGAGTTTATCAATGCTCATGACACATTCAATAATGCCGTAAATACCGTGAACGGCAGACTCGGCATAACGGCTTCTGTGTTATCCGATCTTACGAGGATACGTGCCGTTATCTCGGATCTTACCGCCAACGAGACGCTTATAAGGCCTAAGATACTGATGAATAAGGCCGCAGCAAACTGCGAAGCACTTAACATCCGTCCTTTGGTCGAAGCATTTGGGAAGGGAACGGTCAAAGAGGACGAACTCATTGCTTCGTTCCACAAATCCTGGAGCAAGCTTCTTATATGCAGGACTATAGATGATTCGGAGATCTTAAGGAACTTCAGCGGAGACATATTCGATGATAAGATCTTGAAGCTTAAGTCCTTAAGCGATGAGTTCGAAGGTCTGACACGGCGCGAGATATACAAGAGGATCGCTTCAACATCGATCATCCCGGATATGGAGAACGCCAATAAGGATTCAATGCTCGGAAGGCTTCAAAGAGCGATAAAGAGCCGCGGAAGAGGGGTATCGATCCGTACGCTCCTTAAGGAAGTCGAAGAGGTCGTACTGCAGTTAACTCCCTGTGTCCTCATGAGTCCGATGTCTGCGGCACAGTTTATCGAGCCTTCGACCGAACCTCTGTTCGACCTTGTCATCTTCGATGAGGCGAGCCAGATCCCGACGTGTAAAGCGGTGGGTGTATTGGCAAGAGGTAAAGATGCGATCATCGTAGGCGACCCGAACCAGATGCCTCCGACTTCGTTCTTCCGCGAACAGGTCTTCGATGAGGACAATTACGATACGGAAGATCTCGAGAGCATCCTTGATGACTGCCTCGCGGTCGGAATGCCCGAGTCGAGACTTCTGTGGCACTACAGGAGCCGTCACGAGAGCCTCATTACGTTCTCGAATCGTTCCTTCTATGAGGGCAAACTGTATACTTTCCCGTCTGTCGACGACTTAAGATCACAAGTAACACTTCGTAAGATAGGCGGTGTATTCGACAGCGGAAAGACACGAACAAACGAGGCGGAAGCAAAAGCGGTCGTCGAGGAGCTTAAGGCCAGAAGCCGCGATGAGATACAAAACAAGCTCTCATACGGTATCGTCACCTTCAATATCCAGCAGCAGACATACATCGAAGATCTTATCGACGAAGCCTGCAAGGCTGACGAGACATTCGAGAAGTGGGCATACGGATCAGAAGAGAGCATATTTATCAAGAACCTCGAGAACGTCCAGGGCGATGAGCGTGACGTTATCCTTTTCTCCGTGGGATACGGTCCGGATCAGGAAGGCAAGGTATCCATGAACTTCGGTCCACTTAACAGGGACGGCGGCTGGAGAAGACTTAATGTCGCAGCGACGAGATCAAGATGTGAGATGGTCGTATTCACCTCGCTTCAACCCGAACAGATCAAAGTAACAGACGCGACGCCCGAAGGCGTAAAGGCATTCAGGAGATTTCTTATGTATGCCGGCGGAAACACGCTGTGGGGCGAGGGACTCCCCGATCCTTCCGGTGCTTCTGCTTCTCCTTTCGCAGACATCGCGAAAAACACGGGGCTTACGGACAATATCTGCAAGGCACTTAACGATAAAGGATATGAAACGGTCAAGAATATCGGTAAGTCCGGATTCAAGATCGATATCGGAGTGCTGACCCCGGGCAAGACCGACAGCTACTGTCTCGGTATACTCATAGACGGATCGTCATCTGGAAACTTCGCGACAGCCACCGCAAGAGAAGTATCGCAGCCTTCTATCCTTAAGGGACTCGGCTGGAAGGTAATAAAGATCTGGTCTATAGACTGGTGGGAGGATCCCGATAAGGTGATCAGGTCCTGTATCGATGCGATCAACGGCACAGAAGAGCCTGAGTCCGAGGAACCGGAACCGTCACCTTCTGAAGAAGACTCAAAAAAAAACTGAAAACGCCTGACGGGGATCCGTCGATCCCTTACCGGAAAGCGGTCCTTGATCTTCCCGTTCTGACCGGGCAGCAGTTTACGGATCCGATCAATATATCGATCCTCAAAGACGCGGTCCGGAAGATCGTAACGACCGAATCGCCGATATGCCTCGATGTCCTCACGGACCGGCTTTGTGACGCATGCGGCATAACGCGCAAGACGGCAGGCATCAGGGAACGGATAGACTATCTTCTTAAGGATCTGAAGTACACCGTTACGATACAGAACATTACCTTATCCAAAGACCGCAGATGGGATAAGTCATTCGTATGGAGATCCCCTTCGGAGGCATGGAAGATAATGCCGTATTTCAGAGTACCGTCAGAAGGCGAAGAGGCCCGCGATCCGGACACTGTCGCGATCGAAGAAGCCGCAGCGGCAGCGATCTATACATGCCGCTCCCAGTTCGGTATGCCGAGAGATGCCCTCGTATTCGAGGCAGGCAAAGCGCTCGGATTCAAGATCAGCACCCCGACCGCCAAACTTCTTATAGAGTCGGCGATAGACATGGCCGAGCAGCAGGATGAACTTACCGCCGGCCCGAGAATGGTAAAGTGAGTTAACTCAATAAACCGTATTATAGAGAGTGGTATAACAGATCACGTGGTGATGACCGTCTTCCCACAGGCGCATCTCATACATATCGTTATCAGGGAAGCCGTCTGTAGGAAGACTGACCGTAACTACAGTCGTGTTATCCTCGGCGATATAGATCCGCTCCGAATCCACGACCTGCTCGTCATCTATCCACCAGTCGACAAGGAGCGTCGTACCGGCATTAAAGCGGTGATCGAATATGCAGGTGATCCATATGCCGTCTTCGTCGACATAATACTCGACGGTATCAAGCCAGCCGGGCTGCTTGCTGTAGCTCATCCAGATGCCGTTCTCGTCAGGGTCGGAATAACCGTAAACAATGCTTCCGTCATCACACCAGGACGGAACATGTTCTACGACATTGACGGCCTGATTGGGAAGCGTGCCGTCGCTGCCCGTACTTTGTGTATCGTTATCCGAATACAGGTCCTCGATCATGGCTTCGTACATCAGATCGTCTATCTCCCCCTCCTGAAGAAGCCGTTCGATCGCCTCCTCCATGCACCTCAGATATTGGTCTTGGGTAACGCTGTGCTCCGCAACGAACATGCCGAATTCCGGTTCGATGATAAGATCAGTATCCGCAATAAAGGGGAAGGTATCATCGGTATTACCGTATCTTAAGCTGTATGCCGATGCACTGAAGACATAGTCTTCGGGACTGCAGTGCGGGATCGCTTCCGTTAAAGTGTCGTAGATAAGCGCCGACTGATCGTCCCACATGTCATCCAGATCCCAATTCAGACTCGAATACCTTATAAAATTCATATAGTAATCGACAAGGAATTCATCCGTTGTCAGTGCTTCATAGAGGTCTTCACTCGAAGGCGCGCTTCCCTCCAACCGGTAGTTATAGGAGTATGTATTCGTAAACTCGTGATCATGCTCGAGTATATAATTCACATAAGCCGATACAAAGTTCTCTACCGCTTCCCGGGTCTTATCCCCCTCACCTCTTATCGATACATCATCATATACGCGGCATTCCTCGAGATTAAGTCCCATAGGGATATCATACAGATCTCCATGTGCAATGGAATCGAACATATCCTCGAACATCTCTTCTCCTTCGGAAGGAGCGGCCGCAACGGGATCATCAATGAACCACAAAGAGGAAGTAAACAGCTCATAAACACGTTTTGAGGAACCGGGTGACAGATACCACTTCCCGTCCTTCTCCTTGTATTGAAACTTAAGATCCATAGTCTTTTCCGTCTCATAGATCCCGCTGTCCAGCAGTTCATACATCTGATCGAGCGTAAGATAGTCGGCGCCGTTTTCCAAAGAGAATTCAGCAAGGTCGGGATAAGATATAGTGACTTCCGCCCTGGCGGTATCATACTCATCATTAAAGGTTATCTCTCCGATCTCATCGATACTTGCAAGAGATATCGCATGCTTAAGGAAATCAAATCTGAACGTATTCCTGTACATCATGGTGGAATAATAGTAGTTACGGATAAGAGATACATCCTCTACCGCATCCTGATCATCCTCGGCAAGAGCTTCGATAAACTGCTCGGGGATCTTCTCGATCTCCTTTATATCTTCTTCGTGCCTGTCTTTGCACCCTGTAATTCCGATCAGCGAAGCCGCCAAAACTATCGAGATCACTTTCTTCAAGCTCATACCGTATCCCTCCATATCAATTAATTTTTACAATAAACCCGAGCGGCATAAGTGTCAATCGGAAAAGCATTTAATAATGTATAATTACTTTATCTTAATCAGAACCGAGATCATTTATGGACAAGAGAATCCTGGATATTTTATCAAGACAGTTTCCGACGGAAACATCCGCAGCAACGGAGATAATCAACCTTCAGTCAATACTCTCCCTTCCAAAAGGAACAGAACATTTCCTGACTGATATACACGGAGAGGACGAACAGTTCCTTCACGTTCTGAAGAACGGTTCGGGGACCGTAAAACGTAAGATAGAAGCAGTGCTCAAGGATTCAAAATCTGAAAGCTACAAGAAGCGTCTGGCTACACTCATCTATTACCCGAAGGAGAAACTCGAGCTTATAAAGGACGAGACGGAGCCCGAAGCGCTTCACGACTGGTATCTCGAGGTCATCGCAGACCTTGTCGATGTCGTAAAGAAGGTCTCGCATAAATACACGCGCACCAAGGTCCGCCGTGCCATCCCGGAGGAATACCGCTTCCTGGTGGAAGAACTGATAGCGGAAAAAGACGGCATTTACGACAAGGAACGTTACTATAAGGAGATAGCGAGCTCCATCGTCGAGATCGGGATAGCGGATGCGGTGATAACCACGCTCTGCAATCTCATCCAGCGCCTTGTCGTAGATCATCTTCACATCGTAGGCGATATTTACGACAGAGGTCCCGGACCGCACATAATAATGGATAAGCTCTGCGACTACCATGCGATAGATATCGTATGGGGTAATCACGACGTAGTATGGATGGGCGCCGCCTGCGGCAATCCGGCTTGTATAGCCAACTGCATCCGCATGAGCGTCCGCTACGGCAACTTAAGCGTATTAGAAGACGGATACGGGATCAATCTCCTTCCTCTCGCGGCTTTCGCGATGAGAGTCTACGAGAGATCCGACCTCGGAAGATTCCACCTTAAGGAGAATAACCGCGGTGAGTTCTTCGATCTCGATAAGATCGAGAGCCAGATGTACAAGGCGATAACCATAATGCAGTTTAAGGCCGAAGGGCAGCTCATAAGGCGCAATCCGGACTTCGAGATGGACGATCAGCTTCTTCTCCATAAGATCGACTTTAAGAATAAGACCGTGACGCTTAAGGAAAAGACATATCCCCTTCTTGACTGCGACTTCCCTACCATAGATCCTTCTTCACCCTACGACTTCACGGCCGAGGAAGAATACGTGATGGAGCAATTGGTCGAGGGATTCCTGAACAGCGAAAAACTGCGTAAGCACGTCAAGCTGCTCTATGAGAAAGGTTCCATGTACAAAGTGTATAACGGCAATCTCATGTATCACGGATGCGTCCCTCTTAACGAAGACGGATCGTTCGCTCACTCCAATGTCGGAGGGACCGATACATCGGGAAGGGAAATGTACGATGTGCTCGAGCAGCTGTCGAGAGGTGCATTCTACAAGGACCGCGGCACGCCCGAACAGATCAAGGGCGGCGATATACTCTGGTACCTGTGGTGCGGACCGAAGTCTCCTTCATACGGAAGATCAAAGATGACCACTTTCGAGAGGCTTTTTATAGAAGATAAGGAGACCCACGAAGAGAAGAAGGATCCGTACTACCGCTTTATCGAGACGGATGAAGCAGTGGCGGACAGCATCTTAAGGGAATTCGGGCTGACGGGACCGCATTCGCACATCATTAACGGACATGTCCCCGTGGAGACGAAGAAGGGGCAGACACCTATCAAGGTCGGGGGCAAGGTCCTCATGATCGACGGAGGCTTCTCCAAGGCATACCACGATAAGACAGGTATCGCAGGCTATACGCTCGCCATCGATTCTCACGGCATGTGGCTCGTAGAACACGAGAAATTCGAGAGCAAGGAAGATGCGATCAAAAGAGAGACCGACATAGTCTCGGACACTCTCGTTGTCGAGACGTTCGAGAGAAGGATGTATGTCGAGGATACCGACAGCGGTAAGAAATTAAGACGCGAGATAGATGAAGTCAGGCAGCTTCTCGAAGCCTACCGTAACGGAACGATACTGATAAAGTGATCTTATCAGAGCAGTTTCCGGCTGATCTCGAACTCTCCGCGCTCGATCATACTCAGGAAATCATCATACGGCATCGGCTTGCCGAAGAAATATCCCTGAAGTCTTCCGCAGCCCGCTTGCTCGAGGAAATCAACGGCTTCCTTGGTCTCTACACCTTCACACAGTGTATCCATTCCGACTTCTTCCGCCATACGGATTATATTGCGAAGTATCGTCTCGGACTCTTGTTTCTCACCGAAGTTGCGAAGGAATACCATATCGATCTTAAGAAGATCGAACTTAAAGTCCTTAAGAACGTTCAGTGAAGAATAACCGGAGCCGAAGTCGTCGAGCCAGACCGCATAGCCTTTCTCATGGAATATATCGACATAAGACTGAAGCGTTGTATCATCGCTGGTCAATGCGCTCTCCGTGATCTCGACGTGCAGATAATCCCTCGGGATATCGTACTTAGTAACGAGTTCTTCAAGCACCTCTACGGGGTTCATGAGCTCGAAGTCGAGCCTCGAGAAATTAAGGGATACGGGAACTATCGGAAGTCCTCTGTCCAGAGTGCTCCTTAAGTCCTTGCACACGATCTCATATACGCATTTATCGAGCTTATGTATCTGTCTTGATTCCTCAAGGATCGGCACAAATGCTCCGGGAGACAGGAATCCCACATCGGGATCTATCCAGCGGACGAGGGCCTCGCAGCCGCACAATTTCTCATCCTCCGAACGCATTACAGGCTGATAGTAGACCTTGATATAACCTTCCCTTATTGCCTTGTCTATGTTATTAAGGACATATGCCCTGTCACGGAAGACCTTATCGAGCTTTGCATCATAGAGACGGAAATGCTCATCCGATCTGTTCTTGATCGTTCCTGCCGCATAACGCGCCTTATCGACGCATATGAGAGGGTTCATGGTCTTGTCCTCCGGCATAAAGCCTCCGACCTTAACATCTATATATCCTTCGTAATCGCTTATCCTCGAGATCCCGTCCCTTAAAGCATCGATCTTCGAGCGATAGTCGCTTCCCGCCAGAGCAACAAAATGGTCGTCGGCCTGCCTTGCATAAGGACAATCCTTAAACGTATCGGCTACGAGTCTTCCGAATCCGACGAGGAACTCGTTGCCGTATTCGAACCCCATCTGATCGTTGAAGATCTTGAAGTTCTCGATATTAAAGAACAGATATATACATTCTTTATGCGTACGGCAGAATGCTTCGGCGTCTTCGGCGAATCTGTGCATATTCGGAATACCGGTGAGCTCGTCCGTGATCGACAGGGTGAAAAGTTTCTCCGACTCGACCGCGACTCTGTGGCGCTGATGGTAGATGCTTATCGCGATTACCGTAGCCGAGATGAAGAAGGTCACATAGTTGATAAAGTCACCGCTTCCGAGCTCCATCGCTTCGCCGGTGGCTTCGTTTACGGCACGCGTCTTAATATACTCTGCAAAGAACGACGCTATCGCCGTCAGAAGCAGAAGGGAGATATACGGCTTCCAGATGAGAAGACATGCGACAAACAATGCCATCGTAAGGAAGCAGATGATCATCTTCCCCTTCTGAAAGTCTCCCAACGAGGTTAAGATACCAAAGTAAAGACATACACCTGAGAAGCCTATTATCACAAGGTTGCTTATGACATTGCTCCTGCGGATACGCCCGCTGATATAGAGGATTCCGTAGATGAGCATCACGAGACCGACACCGAGGAAGATCCAGTAGCTCTTAGTATATTTGAAAAAAGACTCGACTGTTATCTCATACTTATCGGGATACTTAATGAGATATCTGTACAGATACCGAATGATCATGAACACTTCGAGACCGACAACGATAACGGCCATATAAATGCCGCTTCGTACATTCGCATCCTGCTGATATTTGTTTATATATTCCGAGTCTTCCGTAAACCCGAGAAGTTCCGCGAACCAGTTTCTCTTCTTTTCCATCAGACTATCTCCAAATCAAATCCTTTTTACTAATAATAACATCCGAACACAGGTATCTTAATCAACATAATGTAAACATATTTAAGGAAAATTTAAGAAGACGGCAAGATTCCTTTATAGACTCGGCCTCGGAAGGCCGTTATACTTAAGCCATAAACATAAGGAGGAACAACACCATGAAAGATTACGACATCAAGATCAAGGGTAAAAGCGAAGTAACATTGACCGGAACAGGGGATAATACCATCATCGTTCCTTCCGAAGCGAAGCTGGATTCGACAGCAAATAAAGCCGACATCGACATCAGGGACGTCTCCCGGGTAACGCTCGGCATCCCCAAGGATGCGGAAAAGGTCGAGATCAGCCTCGAAGATTCGAGCCTGGTCATCAGAGACTTAACATTCGAGAGACTCGAGATAGACGGCAAAGGCCATATCGTTATCGACATCGAGAATACGAACGGACCTGTCGACATTAATATGGTAAGCGGCACTGCCGATCTTAAAGTGCACGAAGGATTCCCGTTCGGCACTTCCCTCAAGGGAAAGAACAACCGCATAGAATGCGATATCCCTACCGACTGCACCTGTCGCAATGTCATAGAATTAAACGGTAAGGACAGTGTTCTTAATATCACCAGGGCCCGCTGATAATGAAATTCGCCTTCACCGACAGGTGAAGGCGACATCGTGGGTTTGATGGAAAATGTTATAAACAGCGAATAACATTATCAATTCTATTATCCTATTGAATCTGCTCCGAAGAAGTGACAAACTGTCACTCAATATATGAATCGGCATTTTTTTGTTATATTTAGGATAGGATGAAAACAAAATTTGCGGCGGAGTTAAAAAGGTTAAGGACCGAACAGGGACTCTCCCAGCAACAGCTGGCGGATAAGCTCTTTGTTGACAGGTCGAGTGTGGCTCATTGGGAAAACGGAAGAAGGATCCCCGATGCGCTCCTTCTCACGCGCATCGCCAATACACTCGGTATAGATGTAGGTCTGCTCCTCAATGCCGCCACGGATGAGGAAGAGACGAAGCCGAAGGTCCTTGTCATAGATGACGAGAAGATAATCCTTAAAGGAGAGATGGCAAGTCTGGAAAAGGTACTCACCGATGTGTCCATCACGGGATTCTCGGATCCGGAGGATGCCCTTGCCTATATCAGGACAAACAACGTAAGCGTCGTATTCACTGACATAGAATTAAAGAGCACCAACGGACTCGATCTGTGCCGTAGGATCCTCGATATCAATCCGAGGATCAATGTCATATTCATTACGGCCTATTCCGATTATTCGATCGACGCTTGGTCAACCGGAGCATCCGGCTTCATCGTCAAGCCCATAACGGAAGACGCGATAAGAAAGCAACTCGCGCTCCTCCGATTCCCGGTCCCGAGGCTTTCCCTGTCATGAGCATAAGCGACCCTATAGATATCATCAACTTTATCATCCTGATAATGGGTGTAACGGTATCGGTCGGGGGACTTTTACTGTCCGTCGTTTTCCATAACCTGCAAAGACGGGAAAAGAATTTCTTTATTATCCTGTTCATCACAATGATCATATACACGGGCTTCGAGTTGTTAACGTCTTTCCTGCTTTTATCCGGAAAAGCGGAGTTTACGTCTCTTACCAAGCTTTCTGTGTACATAAGCTCCCTTGCATCCTCCAATCTGATGCCGATGCTCTCAACTCATATAAGCCAAAAACTGGAAAGAAAAAGTAACAAGCGCAGGATATTTCTCGGTCTGATCGCTGCGCTGTGGGTTATCTATCTTATTATCCTTACCTTTGCCCAGTTCACTGATTACATATACTATTTCACACCGGACAATACATACCACAGAGGTCCGTACTATCCGCTCCTTCTCATTCCCGCGGTCATGATAATGATAACCAATCTGATAGCCATAATAAGACAGTGGCCGATCCTCAGAAGAAGAGAGCGAACCGCTTACATACTCTATATAGCGGCTCCTCTGGTCGCTATGCTAATCCAGATACGGCTCTACGGTATCCTGGTCATAGTATTGGGATCTGTAATATCATCGGTCTTCATGTTCTATTTTGTTCTTAAGGATCAGGTTGAGCTTTTTGTCATGCAGACCAAGGTGAATGCCGAGCAAAGGGCTAAGATCCTTGCCTTGCAGATGCGACCGCACTTTATATATAACACATTGACGAGCATATACTATCTTTGCGATCAGGATACGGAGAAAGCGAAGAGCACGATCTTGAACTTCACCATGTATCTTCGCAAGAATCTGACCGCGATGTCAGCCAAAGAGCTCATCTCTTTCAATGATGAGTTAGAGCACACCAAGGCATATCTTTACGTGGAACAGGTCCGCTTTGACGAACATATCAAGGTGGAATACGACACGCCATTCACGGATTTCCGCATACCCGCTCTGACTATGCAGCCATTGGTCGAGAACGCGGTCAAACACGGTCTCGACCCTAACGGTAAGGAACCTCTTGTCATTCTGATAAAGACGGAAAAGACTCCTTCCGAGATAGTCATCACAGTCGAGAACTCGGGTTCATTTGTTAAGGAATCCGATAAGGATGATCCTCATATCGCGCTCGATAACATAAAGCAAAGACTTGCCATGCTCTGTAACGGAACTCTCGAGATAATCTCCCGGGACAAAAGCAGAACACTTGTTACGATCAAGATCCCGGCAGGGAATCAGACTTCGTCTTCCGAGTAAGAATTGTCTGCCTTATGCGCTCCGACGGCTCCGACGATTATCATCACGATACCAAGTACAAGGAGCCCTGCCATTATCATGGTGACGGATAAAGCGCGCTCCTTAAACAATTGGGCCAGGACCTCACCGATACCGCCCTCGGACCTGTATTCCTTGTGAAGCTCATTAAGGACGATCACCATAAAGAGCCATCCTATACAGCTTAGAAACTGCGCTACGGTGAGTGATATTCCGTAAGCACGTATCGGACGGAATTTGTTCTTATGAAGAATCATCGTAACAACAACCAATATGATCATCACAGAAGAACATACGATTATGGAAATCCCTAGATTTCTGTTGATCTCGCCGAACGACTCCAATAATTCAAGAGATTCGTCTTCACCGATCTCATCCAAGTATTCATCCATCAGTTCTTCGAGCTTGTCCGAGAACTCATCTTCCAGCTCCGATCTTGACATGCTGTCATCCGGATATGCATCAAGCAGAATATCGCCGTACTCGTCCATAAAATCATGGAAGGAATCCTCATCCATATTCGTGTCGCCCTCTATCACGAGCTCGGTATATTCATTCAGAAGAAGACGGACAAAGTCCTCTGTCATCGCCTTATCATCTCGGCTGTTAAGTTCAAAACCCGGATTCTCACGGGATAAAAGATCTCCCAGCGAGAGCTCCATCTCATCGATGGCGAGTTCAACGGTCTCGTCGCTCGTCATTATACCGATCCAGAACTTACTGTTGAAAAAGGTCGATCTTACTGCAATTGCATTTACCGTGAACAATAAAATAAAAACACAGATGATCGCCGATAATATCCTCATCAAAAGTGCCGCAACACTCTCTTCTGTTCTCTGATTCACTTGATCTGCCCCCCTGAAGAATCAATTATGATCTACATTATACACACTGATAAAAGAATGGAAAAAGACGATTAAAAACTTAATTCGGCTTAAGACCCATCTTCTCGAGAAATTCCGAAGCATCGTCTATCTCATCATCGACATCGCTTCCGACATCGACATTTACGGGAGGACGCTTGAACAGGATATCGTACATAATGGGAACGATGTAGAGCGTCATGAGCGTCGCGTACAGAAGACCTCCGGCGATTACGATGGACATTCCTTTGCCGAGCTGCGAAGCCATTCCGGAACCGAAGATCATCATGGACATGGCAAGGATGGTCGTAAGCGCCGTCATAAGTATCGGCCTCATTCTCGTCATTCCGGTCGCGACAAGAGCATCTCTTCGCTCCAGGCCGCCTATCCTCAACTGGTTTGCATAGTCAACGAATACGATACCGTTATTAACGACGGTACCCATCAGGATTACAAATCCGAGCATCGAGAGCATAGAGAGAGGCTCACCTGCTATAAGGAGTCCGAGCATACCGCCGGTAAATGCAAGAGGTATGGTAAACAGAATGATGAACGGTGACAGGAGACTCTGGAACTGGGCGACCATAACAAGGTAGATAAACAGAAGTCCCAATGCCGCCATCTCCAGCATCTGAACAACGAGCTCGTTGACCTGCTCGGATTCACCGCCTATCTCAAGCGAATATCCGTCAGGCATCGATCTGCTATAGTCATTAAGCTTAGGTGTTAATTCTCTTGCTACCAGAGTCGCGTTATAACCTTCTTCCATCGAGGATGACACGGTTACATATCTTACGAGATTCTCTCTTGTTATAGAAGCAGAGGATACCGTCTCGACGATCGTCGCGAATTCGGAGAGTGTATGGATGTTGCTCTCTTCCTCGGGTTCCTCTTCCGGTACATCCTCTTGTGTCTCGTCTTCGGCTCCCTCTCCCGTAAAGGCTGCGAACATATCCTCCATCGATTCCGTCGAACCGCCGGAGAATGAACCGCCCTGCGCCTGAGCCTGCGCCGCCATATCAACGGCTTCGAACTCTATATCCATAAGACCTTCTCTTGTGAGCAGATCCGTGTTATCAACGATGTTTACGGTCATATCGGTTCCGTCAACCGTGATCGTTACCGCTTCGACGCTCGTTGAAGTGTGGCTCGCGATCCCCGCATAGATCTGAGCAACCGTAAGCCCGTATTCCATGGCCTTATCGCGGTCGATAACGACCTGCAAGGTAGGAGCGCCGTCGACGAAGCTGTCCGTTACTTCGGTTAAACCCTCCTGAGCCTCCATGATGGCGCTTACTTCAGCACTCAGCCTCTCGAGTTCCGCGTAATCATTACCGTAGATATTGACGCTTATTCCCGAGCTTCCGGTAAGAGCGGAAGCGTCACCCATAGCGCTTCCCGCCGAGACTTCTATCGTACAGCCGGAGGAAGCCGTTGCTTCTTCGATATCCGATACGATACGGTCCATCTCCCTGGAAGACGTATCCTCAGCTGCGAGTGCGTTACAGACATAAGTACCGTATTCATCCGACGAGACACCTGCGGCAAAGAAATTCGAAGTACTTCCCGAATCCATGATACCGAGATCCTCGATACCTTCAACGCCGAGGATCATATCCATGACTTCATCAACGGCCGCATAGGACTCCTCCCGTGTCATCTCTTCGGGAGTCTCGATAGTTATGCTGATCTCATTTGTGGTTATCGGCGGAATATAGATGATACCTGTCCTGAACACCATATATAACGAGAAGACAAGGAGTACGATTGCTGTCGCCAACGGTGCGATCTTATGCGCAAGACACCATCTTAACGACTTGCCGTAGACCTCAAGGATCCTGTCAAACAAACCGTGCTTCTTGGGCTTGGACTTCGCAAGAAGAGTGCTGCATGCTGCGGGAACAACCGTCATGGCCATCACAAGGGACGCGACAAGACAGTATCCGATAGACAAAGCCAGAGGATAAAGGAGCGTCCTTACAAGACTTCTCGCGAATACCGCCGGGAAGAATACGCATATGGTCGTCAACGTCGATGCGATGATGGAGCCTCGTACCTGCTTCGCGCCCTGGACGGCGGCACGGGGAGCCGGAAGTCCCCTGCCTATCAGTCTGAATATGTTCTCCATGACTACGACGGAGTTATCAACAAGCATTCCTATTCCGAGCGACAGACCCGACAAGGTCATCATGTTGAGCTCGAGACCAGTAAAATACATAAGCACTATCGCGAAAAGCACCGACAGAGGAATACTGATCGCGACGACTATGGTAGGTTTAACATCCTTAAGGAACAGCGCAAGTATTATGATCGCGAGGAGCGCTCCTATGAGCATGCTCTGGAAAACGCTTTGAATGATCATATCGATATAGACACCCTGATCCACCAGATTGATCGAGTGGAATCCGGGATACAGATCAGCCAGTTCATCGAGTGCGGTCTTACAGGCATCGGAGACCTCATTGGTACCGGAACTTGAAGACTTGAACACGCAGAGGATTATTCCGTCCGAACCGTTAAGCTTTGTATAGCTGTCTCCGGCAGTGTCGATCACCGTTATGTCCGCGATATCTTCGAGACGGACCGTACCGATGATATCGTTGTCTATAAGCAGAGCCGTAGAGATGTCTTCCGCACTCGTGAATTCCTCTCCGACTCTTAAGAGCCATGATTCATCATTCTCATCATCAATATATCCGACCGGCATCGAGAAGTTCTGCGCATATATAAGCTGGGACAAAGTCTCCGCATTTATGAGCGAATCCGCATTGGCGCTCTCAAGCGCGGATTCCCTTGCCTCATCATACTGTGCCTGAGCCTGATCGAGAGCCGTCTGTGCATCGGACAATCGAACCGCTGCGGTAGAGAATCCGACGGCCGCATCGAGCTGTCCCTGTGTAAGACCTGCAGTGGCAGTCTCGAGCCCGGTAAGAAGATCGGGGATGGAATCGGCAAGCGAATTGACTTCGTTGAGCCTGGTCTCCAGATTACCGATCTGCGTGTTAAGACTTCCGGCGGGATCGGCCGCTCTTACTCTCGCGATGATATCCGTAAGACTCGTCGTAAGAGAAGCAATGCCTCTCGTGGTATTGATAAGATCATTGATCGAAGCGCCGCTCACACCGCTGCTCGTACGGGTGAACATAGCCCTTAAGTTATTGATATCCGTTATGAGAACGGCAACTTCTGCAGGATTAATGCCGTTTGCCATGAGCGTGGCATTGGCAAGAGCCTGATTCGCCTCATCGAATGCAGCCTGAGCTGTTGCCACTTCAGCAGAGCCCTGATCATAGGCGGCCTGAGCAGCGATAAGATCCGCAGAGGCTCTTGCCGAAGCCTCCACCAGCGCCTGGTATTCTTCAGGCGAGATCGAACTTCCCTCTGCACTCTGCTGTGCCGCCCTTGCACTGTCCGCGATACTCTGCGCTTCCGCTAAGGTCCTCGCGAGCTGTGCCTCTACCGCGATCGCCGCATCGAGCTCGGCACGCGTGGCGTTTACCCTCTGCTGCGCTGAATTGAGGATTGCATCCTGTGTCTGCGCGAGCGGTGCGAGTCCCTGTGACAGTTCATCGAGCCTTGTTACGATATTGCCTATCCCGTCCCTTAACCCGGATGCGATCTGTTCCGTCTGCCCGTCGAACTGCGAGAACAATGCGGATGACATGGTCGCACCGAAATTACTCTGTGCGGTCTCAAGTTCCGACTGCGCCTCATCAAGGGAGTCACGAGCGTCATCCAATACATTCTGGGCATCGGCGAGCGAAGCGTTGGTCTCTCTCAATATCCTGTCGTTCAAGGCATCTATCTTATCCTGATTGAGCTCAACTTGAATGCTCTTCTCGACAAGACCGATCGTCGTTATACTCGCGACGCCGTCCTGTCTGGACAGGTAAGGTATTACATCGTTATTAACAAAATCCGTAAGTTCATAAATATCATAGCCTTCGCGCTCTACGGCAATATACATGGTCGCCAGCATATCGAGGCTGATCTCCATGATGTTCGGCGTCATGACGCCCGACGGCAGAGTGCTCTCGAGCTCGTTTATCGCACTCGAGATCCTGACCATCTCGACATTCATATCGACATCATCTACGAATTCGAGCTGAACGATGGAATAATTCTCGGAACTCGTCGAGGTAACATTCTCGACTCCGCTTATCGTACCCAGTGCGTTCTCCACAGGTTTTGTGACCTGTTCCTCCACTTTCTCGGGGCTGGCTCCGGGATAAGCGGTTATTACTATAAGATACGGAAGACTGAATTCAGGTAAGAGGTCCAAAGACAGATGTGTTAACGACACAGCACCCAAAGCAATAATGACTATTACTGCCACCAGGATAGTAAAGGGTTTCTTTACGCTGAATCTCTCCATGCATACACCTCGCGATGGTAATAATATAATGCGTTAATGTAAAAAACAACAGAAAACGGTAAAACTTATATAAATATTAATATTTATAATTTATGCCTATAAACCCGTCCACAACTTGAAGCAATATGATGATATCAATTATAATTAACAGACAAAGCATTGAGAGGTTCGCATATGAAGAAGATTATTGGAAGGATTCTTATCGTTTTACCTGCGATCGCGCTGCAGGTTGCATGGTACGTAATGCTCTTTACGTTCATCAACAGCGAATTGAACGGATATCTCAGCGACATCTTTACCGTGCTGTTCACACTGCTCGCCGTAGTATTCGTAGTATATCTCGTATCTAAGCGCGGCGAGAGTTCATATAAGCTTCTGTGGACCATCGCCATCATGGCCCTTCCGATCCTCGGTTCGATACTCTATCTGACTCTCGGTAATCAGAAGACCGGCAACACGCTTAAAAGAAAGCTTCAAAGATCGTCGAAGAAACTTATCTCCGAGAGCTTCGAAGAAGACGAATCCGACGGCAAGATACAGAACAGAAAGAGCCTTGAAGCCATCAGATCAGAGGACCTGAGACTCGGTCAGACACTGCAGCATCTCTCGACTTCCACATACTTCCCGGTTGTCCCGAACGGCACATCCAAGTACTATCCTTTCGGCGAGGATATGTTTAAGGATATGCTCGATGATCTGAAAAAGGCCGAGAGATATATTTACATCGAGTACTTCATCATCCAGTCCGGGCTGTTCTGGGATTCCATTACAAGCATCCTCGAACTTAAGGCCGGAGAGGGCGTCGATGTCCGTGTCATGTACGACGATCTCGGAAGCATCGGGACTTATTCCGTAAAGGATATCAACTCACTTCGTTCAAGAGGGATCAAATGCATCGCATTTAATCCGTTCCTGTTCGTTAAATCACAGCTTAACAACCGTGACCATCGTAAGATAATGGTCATCGACGGTAAAGTTGCCTACAGCGGCGGCGTCAACCTCGCTGACGAATACATAAACGAGAAGGAAGTCTACGGCAAGTGGAAGGACATCGGATTCCGTCTCACGGGACCTGCCGTCAGAAGCTACACATATATGTTCGCCGAGTTCTGGAACGCATTCGCCATCGAGAAGATCCCCGATTCCCTGCTACTCATCAACGATCCCGTCACTGAGGAATTAAATAACGGTTACGTCCTCCCCTTCTACGATTCCCCTATGAGATCGGAGCCTGCGAGCAACACGCTGTTCACGGAGATACTCTCCATGGCGACGGATTATGTATGGTTCTATACCCCTTACCTGATGCTCGGAGATACGCTTTTCGACGCATTCATAAGAGCGGCCCAAAGAGGTGTCGACGTCAGGATCATAATGCCCGGCATCCCCGACAAGAAGATGGTCTACAGACTCGGAAGAAGCTACTACCCCGAGCTTTTGAAGGCGGGTGTCAAGATCTACGAGTACACCCCCGGATTTGTCCACGCGAAAGCATTCCTGTCGGATGACAAGGTCTGCGGCATAGGAACCGTAAATCTCGATTACAGAAGCCTCTTCCTGCACTTCGAGTGCAGCTCCGTCTTCTATAAAGCCGACATCATCGAAGACCTTAAGAAAGATTACCTCGAGACTCTGACCAGTTGCAGACAAAGAACCGTTGAAGATGCGACTCACGGCTTCTTCGGAAGGATCCTCGACAGCCTTCTGCGCATCATCGCACCGCTTCTTTAAGAAGCGGCAACGGGTGTCATTCCCAAGTAATCACAAACGCGACAGTTGACAAACAAAAGATCCGTGATAACATATGAGCAGTTGTTCATATGAACAATTATTCATATGTCAAGGAGACGCATATGTTTTGGGACAAAGTATCAGGAGTATATGATGCGGTTGAGAATATCTATAACGGCAAGGTCAACAGGGCCACTACAGATTACGTGGCATCATTGATGAACGAAGATGACATGGTGCTCGAATGTGCATGCGGTACGGGGATGTTCAGTGTAAAGATCGCACCGCGCGTAAAGGAACTGACCGCCACGGACTTTTCCGAAGGTATGCTCAAAATGACCCGGAAGAAAACTAATAAGCTTCATAATGTACACGTAGAGAGCGGCGATATCACCGCCCTGAAATATAAAGACGATTCATTCGATAAGGCGGTCGCAGCAAACGTTATCCACCTGCTCGATAACCCGAAGAAGGCCATAGACGAATTAAAAAGAGTGGTAAAGCCCGGCGGAACGATAATCATCCCTACATATGTCCACTTCGACGAAAGCATTGCGGCAAACGTGTTTAATAAGGCCGGTGCCGGGTTTAAGAATCATTTCAACGAGAACACTTACAAGGAGTTCTTCGAGCAGATGGGTGTCGATAACGTAAGCTTTAAAGTATGCGAAGGCAGGATGCCCTGCGACGTGGCAGTCTTCAAGAATACATAACTGTCCTTGTATCTTGCTTTTACTTACGGATCATTACCGATGATCCGATTATTTAATACCCCTGAGGTTCTTGAAATAATCTATGCTTAATCTGACCAGTTCCTCCTGATTCATCGGAAGCTCTGATGTTTCAAGCACTTCCTGTCGATATCCCCTGTAGCGTCCCCTGTTTTTTCCGATTTATCGGCATCAAGTGGGGATTTCAGTCGATATCCCCCATATCGTCCTCTGTTTTTTCCGATTTATCGGCACTTAGCGGGGATTTCAGTCGATATCCCCTGTAGCGTCCCCTGTTTTTCCCGATTTATCGGCATCAAGCGGGGATTCCAACCTATATCCCTTGTAGCGTCCGGGCAGAGCATTTCATAAAGCTGTCATCATGTCGTAGAATCCCGGTATCGCCGATGTTGCCAGGATCTGTCCGGCTGTCAGAAAGTCGATTATCGCATGTCCCGTCATTATGGGCATCGGATTCTTTGTTTTCCTGTAGATGATGCAAAGCACTATAGTAAGAGGAAGAAATGACAGGAAACGGTAGACCATATATCTTATGTCAGGCAATGTCGGAATAAAGCTGTGCTGAAGTGCAAAGAAGAAAGACGGAAGGATCACCGATAAATATCTGTTATTGATCGTTCCCACTCCGCAGCCAAGATAGATGCTGTTCTCTGCGATCGCCGTACTGACCGGAAGCAGAATGAGATTAATTACCGCAAGCGGTACAGGTATCGGGGCGATCATCATCGGCGGCGCATAGGGTATTATTCCATAGCAAAGAAAACCTGAAAGATACATAAATCCCATACCGAGACAGAGGATGAGTACGCTCATTCCGATTACTTGTTTGGGTGTTGTCCTGCCCTTCTCATAATTAAGAAGTTTACTAAGTCCTCCGTCTCTTCGCGTTATAAGGATAAGGGCTGCAATCGTGATGATATTTACAGCGCTTGCAACGACTGACCAAGTGTTACTGATATCTTTTAATTCTTTACGGGATATGACCGATATGAGAACGAATACAACAATAAACACAAGGCTTCTTATCGGCATGAGAAACGGAAGCAGTTTTCTTCTCATAAGATCCCTCCTATGAGCATATTGACCGTGTCTTCGATAAACGAACTTCTTCCCTTTTTGGTATTAAGATCATAGCCTGTGATCTTTTTGGACTCATCTGCCGCGAGGAATGCAGTCTGCAATGATGAAGCAAGATTGAATGCTATCAGACGTTTGCTCTTCTCAGGGATATCGCCCCTTAGAGCCATCTGAAAGCCTTTCTGTGTTAGAGCGGAATTGGTGTCTGCTCCGTAAGATCTGAAGTCTGACAGGATCGACATCTTAACGATAGCGCGGTTTGCAAAAAGATACTCGAAAGTCTGTCCGGCAAATGAGATAAGTCTCTCGCGGTCGGTAAGTCCGTCATCTTCCGCCTTCATAAGCCCCGGCTTCATGCTGTTCAGAAGATCATTGATGATCTTATTGGAGCACTCTGCCAGCAGATTGTCCTTGCTGCCGAAATGATAATTGATAAGACCAAGCGCCACACCGCTCCTTTGGGCTATAGCTCTTGCCGTAATACATTCCGGTTTGCCGTCTGATTCCTTTATAAGGGCAATTGTCTGATCTATAAGATGTTCTTTTATGTCGCTCATACAAATCTCCTTGAACAACGTTCAGAAGGATTATATTGAACATCGTTCAACGTGTCAACGATACTCATATAATCGACACTTTCTAACAGCGGTTATAGCACTTTCCGTAGTAAGGACAACCTTCGGAATTTTCTGAAGCCCGCCATACTTATGTATAAACCCGGATAGAAACTGATTCGTATGATAAAATGTCTTTGTCGGAACTATGGATATAATTAATTACTTTACAACAGACAACAAAGAATACTGGCTTGCGAAGATCGGCAAGTGTGATTGGGGTGCAGGCCAATATCTGTGTGAACTCATTCGCAACGATACTTTTTTCGATATGGTTGGTCAAAACTCGCGTTTATTGATGTTGGTTGACGGAGATGAGCTGATCTCATTTTGCACTCTTGCACAGATGGATGATATACAACCTACAAAGTTAACTCCGTGGATGGGTTTTGTTTATACATTTCCTGAATACAGAGGTCACAGATACATGGGGAGGCTTTTCGAAGAGATAGGTAAGATCTTAAAAAAGGAAGGATACTCCAAGGTTTATATTTCTACCGATCATGAAGGGTTATACGAGAAGTACGGCTGCACGTTCATGACGGAGGCAAAAGCATTAAGCGGAGACGATTCAAGAATATACGTGAAAGAGTATTGAATCAGCAGTTAAACCGTAAGTGCTTTGCAATCTGAAATAAGCATTCTATCTGCCATGTATTTACTTGCGTATGAATCTCTTTATCTCATCTGCCATCAGATCGGGATGAGCGATGATCTCACCATGTCCCATATCTTTAACGAGATGTTAACTTTCCGTGTATAGAGCGTATCGTGACCGTCTACGTATATAGAATAGATATAAGATCATTCATGGCTAAACATTATTCTTCTATGATCCCGCAAACACCCTGTCCATATTTCGATAGAACAGAGGGAGTGCGAGGCTGTGCTTTTTACCCTCGTCATACACGCAGCGGCAGCCATACATAATGTCACTGACATCGTTATGAAGCGTCATGATCCTTGAAGTAAGCTCATTACTTGCGAAAAGCTTTTTCATAGCGATCCCGGCAATCCCCGAAGGTATCTTATAAGGAAGTATCTCGCTATTATACTTCTTCAGGTCTACTCCCCTAGCACTTACCGTCTTCAATGTCTCCCTTATACACTTAACTGCCATGGTCAAAGCCTTCGAATCAGCCATTAGTTCCCTTGCAAGGCGGTTCGGATCATCTATCTTCCCCTCGCGGGCAGCCGTCGATGTGACACCTGCATTTATTGCCATATGGATCCATATCCACTCGAACATGTCATGGGGTATCTCCTGCTTGATGTCAGCCGAATCAAGAAGCGTTATAAGGTCATCATAATTATGGATCTTTGCTTTGTCGCGGCTCTCAAGCATGATATGGTCGAAAAGAACACAATTAAGCATTCCGTCCTTTTGCATTTGGCCGCCTGCAGTCGGGAAAGCGGTGATGTATTCATAGTCTCCTACTATCCCCTCGACTTCTTGGCGCTCGTTCCAGAAATTACAGAAGAGGATGACCGTTCCTTTAAGGCCTCTCGCGCGTAAAGTCTCCATGGCTTCTTCAAGCTTGCCGCTTCCAACACTTATCAGGATAAAATCGAAAGTCTCATTTTCCGAAGCAAGCTTTACATCGTATGTGCCGTCTTTCTCTTCGCCCTTCTGATCGTATCTGCCGTCAAGAAGATGTACCGGTATTTTCGACCGTACTTCTTTGCCGGGTCTTACAATGTGATAAGTATCACACCCCGCCTTCTGAAAAGCATACGCATATGTAGTCCCGATAACGCCCAAGCCCAAAACCGCAATCTTCATCTTCTACCCCGTCTTTGAATTATAGTTGTATTCTGACGCTTTTATTGTATTCTAACAGGCGGGATCATTCCTTACACATTTCTTACCTTTTTATATCTGGCCGAGACAAATCACAGTCCCCTCACAGCGTCGGTCAATTGGCGGGAATCCCCACTAGATGCCGATAAAACAGGAAAAACAGGGGACGATACAGGGGATATCGGCCGAAATCCCCACTAGATGCCGATAAATCAGAAAAAACAGGGGACAATACAGGGGATATCGGCTGAAATCCCCACTGGATGCCGATAAATCAGGGAAAACAGGGGACTACACAGGGGATAAGTAGTGTTAGTCATCAGTATATCTGGCCGAGACAAATCACAGTCCCCTCACAGCGTCGGTCAATTGGCGGATATTCTCCTTGTTACAGTGATATTCGGCTTCATCGTAAGCTTTCAGAAGATCGTCCTCATTCTTAGTGCGGTTCTTCATTGATTTGAGTTTCATCTTCAGCAGGGACATCATTATCTTGTGCTTGCCGTTGAGCTTATTGTAATCAAACCCTCCGCGCAGATAGAACATGGGGATGTTCTTCCGCATCTCGTCAGTGAAATTGTGACTCCAGACAGCTTCAAGATCTTCAGGATCTCCCGGGTTGGAGCCTGTCGCCCACACGAAGAGATGCTTGTCTTTGAGCTTATCGTAGTTCTTCTTGATCAGGTTGATGCCGTTTATCCCGATTGCATAAAGGCCGCCTCCATAGATTATCGTGTCGTACGTCAGCAGGATGTCAGGGGTTATTTCAGAGTATTCGCGAATGTCGCAGGCGAGCTCTTCGGCTATCATTTCCGCATACGTTTTTGTGTAGCCGTAAACGGAACGGTAAATTACGACGGTCTTATTCATTGATGTTCTCCTCCATTTTCTCAAGGGTCTTGAATGTTGTCTCGATCTGCTTGTCGGAAATCCCGGTGAATAGCATGTCGATGAAATCCACTTCTTTTTTCTGATACTTTTTGGCCAAGCTGTCTGCCTTATTTGTAAGACGGATACGCAGTTTTCGTGCGTCATCGCTGTCGGGCCTGATCTCCAGATAGCCTTTCTCTTCGAGCTTTCCGGCGATACTCTTCACATTTTGATGCGAGCATCCCATGATCTCCGACAGTTCGTTTATTGTCGGCGCTCCGTTCTCGAAAAGACGCAGGCAGATCATGAGGAAAAACTGCTTGCAGGTAATCTCTTCGTAGAAGCGGTCGCCCACAGTCTGAAAGCGGTTACTCATCGCGAAGAAGTACCCGAAAAGGGCAAATCTTTTGTCCATTGAATTGATCATCTCACGAGGTTCCATAAGTGTCTCCTTGAAATATGTAACATATTACACAACAATGTAATATATTACATAATTTTGTCAAGTCACGGACGGCGGAGAAATAATGTATAGTCGGATACAATTTCAACAACTGTACTTTCAGAGGATGTTATAATTACTTTGTCTGAGGGAGAAATTCCTTGGTTCAGAAAATAATCAGTTTTATTGACTATGACAGATCAGGATCTGAGATAAAATGTATAAAATGCGTAAAAGGCTTGAAAATACGGGGTTGCAACTGCCGGTTGACAAAGTTCAAGGTCCGGTTGGTGGATTTGTTAAGAGCATTCTTGCTAATCTCAAGCCATCAAAACCCGGAGGTGATGTAAATGACAATTGCTGACAGAATACAGAGTCTTAGAAAGGCGAAAGGCATGTCCCAGGAGGAACTGGCTGACAAGGTCGGTGTATCAAGGCAGGCCGTTTCTAAGTGGGAAAGTGAACAGGCAACCCCGGATCTCGATAAAGTCGTGATCATGAGCGATATTTTTGAAGTTACTACGGATTATCTTCTTAAAGGGATCGAGCCGGTTAAGTCCGATGATCACAAGACGATGGCTGATGTTATCGATCAGAAGGTACTTACAGAGAAGAACGGCAAGCGCGCGAAAACTGCCCTTAAGTGGTTTCTCATAGGGTTCGGTATTTTGCTCGCCATAGATCTCATATCGATGCTGGTTTATTTCCTGGTCAACGGATTTCCCGTCTGATCTGATCCTCAAATAATCTGACACTAAAAACATCAGCGTTTTCGCTGTTTGTATTAATTAATGCGCTCAAAAAAGGAGTTATCCATGAATAAGATAAAAGAATTCATAAAAAATATCAGTCCGTTCAACAACCGGACCGACATGCCGAAATTAATGTATGTCATCAAGGTCATCCTGATCTTCTGGATATTCAAGTTCGGTGCAGAACTGGTTGGCGAAGGCATAGTCCTGGCGATACACTTTGCTTGCGGTAAGAACCCTCTGCAGGGTGAGATGTTCGGCGATATCACGATTACATTGATCACTTACTACGGATACGGCGTCATGATTGGAATAATAATCCTTCTCTGGAAGCTGTTTCAAAGAAAGACTCTGGCAGACCTGGGCTTGGCGAGACCTGCATGGAGCTATTTCGCAGGAGCCGGAGCAGGAGCACTTCTTTTGCTTGTTTCAGTTGCTTTGGCAGGTCTTACCGGCGCGGTAAAGTATAACGGCGTTTTTCGAAATATCGACACTGCGATGGTACTCCTCATGCTCGGAGCTTTTATTTTTCAAGGTGCCTTTGAAGAGTTGCTCTGCAGAGGTATCGTTCAACAGCTTTTGCAGAAGAAATCCATCCCTGTCGCTGTAGGTGTAAGTACAGCCTTATTTATCATTCCTCACATCGGGAACATGGACTTCAGTGCCCCTGCCATTGCAGTAACGGCAGTTATCAACCTTATCCTGATATCGGTCATCTTCTCCTTTTTTACTATCCGTTTCAAAAGCATCTGGGCGGCCTGCGGCCTGCATTCAATATGGAACTATATCCTGTACAGCATCCTGGGACTCAATCTGAGCGGTAATGATGAGATCAATACTGCCGTATTTGATATGAGTTCTGTCGGAGACAATATATTAAATGGCGGAAAGTACGGGATCGAAGCAAGTATCATCACAACCGCAGTATTGGCAGCCGCTTCAATCGCACTGATTGTGTTTAACATACGGAAGCCGGAACGCGGATGATCAAATGCTATAATTATCTTGTTTGAAAGATCCCTTAGTTCAGATAATAAACAGTATTATCGACTATGAGAGCGATAACGTGAAGAGCCGAAGGCATTTACCATAAGTACGGCGTCGCTTGCGGCAGTGCTTATTGTGCTGTGTTTTGTCCTCAGGTGATGACACGGGCTCCTGCGGGCGTTTATAATATAAGTACACATCCGCTTAACAGGGGACGAGCATGAGGATAGTAATCGTAAGACACGGCGAGCCCGATTATGAGAAGGACTGCCTCACGAATGAGGGCAGGAAGCAGGCGGAGCTTGCGGCAAAGCGGCTTATTAAGGAACATATCGAAAAGATATACTCCTCGCCTCTTGGCCGCGCACGTGAGACTGCGGAAGCTTTCTCGAAGCTTACCGGCATGAAGCCCGTTGAGATACTGGATTTTATGAAGGAGATAAGGTACGGACGCGAGGACGACCTGTACTCTGAAGCGGGACACCCCTGGAGCAATGCTGATAAGATCGCGGCAGAAGGGAAGGATCTTCGCGATCCAAACTGGCGTGATCTTCCGGTATTTGCTGACAACACCGCGACCATCGATGTCGATAATGTGATAAAGCATACCGATGAATGGCTTTCCGGCTTAGGTTATGTCAGGGAAGGCCTGTATTACCGCAACGTGCGGCCTGACGATAAGCAGTACACTGTGGCGCTGTTCTGCCACGGCGGCTCGGCGACGGCGATGCTGTCGCACATATACAATCAGCAGTTTCCTTATATGTGTTCTGTCATACACATGTCGTTTACGGGGATAACGGTCTTAAGATTCGATTCAACTCCCGGAAGCCTCGCGATGCCTGTTCTGGAACTGCTTAACGATGACAGACATTTGATACAGGAGTGACCCGTGGAACAGAATAATCGCATCCCCACACCGGTAAAAGTGCTTAACATCATAACCATAGTACTTGATGTTCTGCTCATTATTCTTCTTTCCGCTGTGAAGGCGGATTACTACATCAACGATAATAAGCTCAGCGGCGGCGGGATCGGTTTTTACGATGTTTTGTGGATATGCTGGATCCCTTTAAGTTTCCTGATCACGCTGTCACCGATGATTACCCAGGTCATAATCCTGCTGTTCGTGAAGTTCAAGAAGCAGCTGTTCGCCCTTCTGTTTCCCTTCTTCGCCCTGTGCGGCGACTTAGGTTTTGAGGTCGTCTCCATGATCGGCGGAACGATGACTCTGGACGGGGAGTGGATAGATACGGCTGTGCTGATCGCAGAGTGCCTGCTGATCTTCAATGTTCCCCTGATCCTGTCGCTCGCGGCCCTGATAGTAAATGGAGCTTTCTTAAGGAAAGAGAAACGACAAAACTGATGGGACTTGCGATCGGATTGCTTTTAATAGTCTTGCTGATGGCGCTGGCGGTCTTGGCTTTTCTTATTACCGGCATCGTATTTGTTGTAGTCGGAGCCAAACAGAAGAAGAAAGGCGGGAAGGGAACTCTCGGCAAGGTCGGTATCGGTCTTGAACAGTTCATCGTATGTACTGAAGAGTTCTCGAGGACTATTATTGCAAACGAAGGTTTATGGCAAAGATTGAATCTTCTTTTTATGTATATGCCGTTGGGTATTGTTGCGGTAAAGAGTATCGTAGGCCCATTAGAGGTTTAAAGAAAGAGGAATATAGGTGTGTTAGTAGTAAAGCATGACGAATTAACGGCAGAAGAATTTATCTATATGTGGGAATCCGTATGGGGCGCAGGACCATCTCTCGAGCAGACGAGACTGGCGATGGATAAGACCTTATATAGAGTATCGATATTTGATGACGATAAGATTGTTGCGATGGCAAGGGTTATAGGTGATATGGGCCTTTGTTATTACATCAAAGATGTTATAGTGTTGCCTGAATATCAGGGAAAAGGGATTGGTAGGATGCTGATCGCTGAATTGCTAAAGTTTATCAATGATCACGGTATTCCGGATACAGATATTTTTATTGAGTTATGTGCAATGCCGGATAAGATTCCGTTTTATGAGAAATTCGGTTTCTCCGCTAATGAAGCTCAGCGGTTGAGAATTATGCATCATGTAGATTAGTTTCGAAGAGAATCAGGATAACTGACTATTAAATATTATGATGGAGTGTTTATGATACGTGTTTCGATGAAAAATGACGGATTTGAAGGAATCCTGTTCTTGGGAAACGGAAGCAAGGACAAAGTAATAATAGTTATGTCCGGATCCAATGGTGGAATGAGTATGGCTAAGCATGAGGCAGAGTTCTACCATAAGAACGGCATTCCGGCTATGTCGCTTGCGCTATTCAAGACAAAGCAGACTTCTCCCAACCTGGTAAGTGTTCCTGTTGAATATGTTGAGAATGCTATAAAGTACTTAAGAAAACAGGGTTATCAAAACATTGGTATCGACGGGGCATCAAAAGGCAGTGAAATGGCTCTGGTTGCAGGTTCTCTGCTTCCGGATATCTCCTGTGTTATAGCGAGGGTTCCTTCCTACTATGTAAGCGAAGGATTATCGGGAAAAGGAAAAAATAAAGGACCTTCGGGGACTTCTTGCTGGAGTTATCAAGGCAAAGACCTGCCGTATGCCGCGTATAAAACACGAATCATAAATATGCTGGAAATCCTTAAAAAGGAAAAAGAAATAAGGATTCGAGACATCAACAGTGATAAAGACGTTACCCCGGACACAATTATTCCGGTTGAAAACATAAAGGGGCCAGTTCTGTTTCTGTCATCTAAAAAAGATGAAGTATGGCCCTCATATGAAAGTGCTTGTCTTATGGATGAGAAACTTGAAAATGGAATTGCTTGCGTGGGTAAAAGACGTATGGCAGTAAGATTATCTTTTGAATTTAATGAAACAGTGAGTCCTTAACCCGGTTGTATTGTTAGGTGTTCTTTACAAAAGATCAGAACTGAACCCCTCTTTTAAACATAAGATAAGTGTTGATGAAGGAATGGTCATTCCGTCCTCTATCCATTTGATAAGCATTGAGTTCATACCTCCCATACTGTATGCAAGAAGATATGGAAGCTTATCTCTGTAATAGTCAACTATCTCTGCGGATCTTACGAATCTGAACACTTCAAAAGACCGGTCATACGATTCTTCAAAAAGCTGATGAAGCAGGTTGCTCTGTTTCATGAGCTTCAGTGTTTCGGCATGCTTTTCCCAGAAGTCGAAAAAGCATTGCATAATATCCCAGTAATGATGTGATCCTTTGTCTTTCATCGATAACAGGCATTCTTTATACATTGAGTTAAAAAGATGCTTAAGCACCTCATCTTTGTCACTGAAATGCCGGTAGAAAGTCTTTCTGGATACCCCGGCCTCCTGTGTTATCTGGGTCACAGTTATCTCTTTATAATCGTAGATCTTCATTACCTTGAGCAAGGCCAGGGCAATTGCTTCCTTTGATCTTTCTGCGATAAGTCCGTTTGTATTATTCATAGGTAACAGATCCTCCGGATGTGTGACACATTAGATAATTTGCTTGCTTTCGTTTACAAAGCGATTCTATAATACTCTCAAAGGGGTTACAAGTGTTACCTCTTAGGGAGGTTAGTTTTGAAAAAGGTTATTTATTTTTTCAGCGGAACGGGAAACAGTTTGCGGGCCGCAAGGATAATAGCAGATGAGCTGAAGGATACCGGGATAGTTAATGTCAGAAATGATCCTTCCGGATACAGCGCTGAGGATGCAGAAGTGATCGGTTTTGTGTGTCCGGTTTATGAGTGGGATATCCCCGGAAGAATGAAAGCATTTATCTCACAACTTAACGTAAACCCCAATGCCTATATATTTATGGTTGCCACTTATATTGCTATTCACGGAAAAGCCTTTGAGACTGTGGCTGATATTCTATCTTCAAAGGGTGCGCATCTGAGTTACTCGCGTGCTGTCAGATGCGTTGCAAGCCAGTGTATCGCATATCCGCCATTTCCTCCAGAGAAGATCATGATCCCGCTCATGGAGAGAAGCATGCGGAAGACTGCACGTGAAATATGTGAAAGAAGGCTTAGAAAGTATCCTCATATGTCGATCATAACAAGGAAATTGTTCCCGAAGATGATGGTCCCGTATCTCAACGTTGAACATGAATATGATAAAGGTTTTTATGCAAACAGCAGATGTACCGGTTGTTCAACATGCTTGAAAGTCTGTCCGACAAAGAATATTACAATGGAAAACTCACGCCCGGTGTGGAACAGGAAATGTCACGGATGTAATGCCTGCGTGGTATATTGTCCTTCCAAAGCGATACAGTTTAAGACTCCCGAAGCATATGTTGCACTCGGTACACTGATCTCAAAGAAACTCGGACTGCCCGAAAAAAGAAAGCGTTATCATAATCCATATATCAAAGCGCGTGACCTGATGGATTAGA
>DJYK01000033.1 GCA_002450095.1 Mageeibacillus sp. UBA6980
TTCTTGGAAACTGTGAATAGTAACAAGGTATGTCTGCGAACTTCGGAAAGTCCCTTAAATGATACAGGTGGCTCTGTTATAATCAGAGTATGTTTAAACTGGTTTCACAATTTAAGCCGTCGGGCGATCAGCCCAAGGCGATACAAGAGCTTGTTGAAGGCATCAGAAGCGGTATGCGCGGGCAGACCCTGCTCGGCGTTACGGGCTCCGGTAAGACCTTTACGATGGCTAATGTCATCAAGGAGATCAACCGCCCGACTCTGGTGCTTGCACATAACAAGACTTTGGCAGGACAGCTCTACTCGGAGTTTAAGGAATTGTTTCCTGAGAACGCCGTAGAGTATTTTGTCTCTTATTACGATTATTATCAGCCTGAAGCGTATATCGCTTCTACTGATACATATATCGAGAAAGATTCATCTATCAACGATGAGATAGATCGTATGAGACACTCTGCCACAAGAGCACTTCTGACTCGTGACGATGTGATCGTTATCTCTTCGGTCTCCTGCATATACGGTATAGGCGAGAAGGATGACTACAGATCCCTGATGGTAAGTCTTCACACCGGACTTGAGATCTCGCGTGATGAGGTCATGGCGGAGCTTATCAACATCCAGTATGACCGTAATGATTTTGAACTTAAGAGAGGAACCTTCAGGTGCAGGGGAGATGTGCTCGATGTCTATACTCCCGATGCCGATAATGTGGTGACGAGAATAGAGTTCTTCGGCGATGAGATCGAGAAGATATCATTTGTCGATTCGATAACCGGACATGTTCAGTACAGTAAGCCCTTTGTGGAGATCTTTCCCGCTTCTCATTATGCAACGGGAAGGCAGAAGCTCGAACGTGCCATGGTCACCATCGAAGAAGAACTCGAGGATCGTATTAAGCAATTCCGCGAAGAAGGTAAGCTTATCGAAGCATACAGGCTCGAACAGAGGACCCGCTATGATCTGGAGCTGCTTCGCGAGACCGGGTTCTGTAAGGGAATCGAGAACTATTCGAGGCATATAGCCGGTCGTAAGGAGGGCGAGCCTCCGTGTACTCTTCTGGACTTCTTCCCCGAAGACTATCTTATGTTCATTGACGAGTCGCATGTAACCGTGCCTCAGGTCGGAGCAATGTATAAGGGCGACAGATCCCGTAAGGATATGCTCGTTGATTACGGTTTCAGACTTCCTTCCGCTCGAGACAACAGACCTCTGAAGTTCGAGGAATTCGAGCCGCGTATGGGACAGACGATATTCGTGTCGGCGACGCCTGCCGATTATGAGAAGGCTCATTCCGAACAGGTCGTCGAACAGGTAATAAGACCGACGGGTCTTCTCGAACCTGAGATATTTGTGCGCCCCGTAGAAGGTCAGATAGAAGATATCATTCATGAGATCCGTGAGAATAATAAGGTCAAAGAGAAGACTCTTATCATGACTCTTACCAAGAAGATGGCGGAAGACCTTACCGAGTTCCTCGGGAAGGAGGATATCAGGGTAACCTATCTTCATTCCGATATCGAGACGGTAGAGAGGATGCAGATACTGAACAGCTTAAGAAATGATGAGACGGACGTTATCGTCGGTATCAATCTTCTTCGCGAAGGTATCGATCTTCCTGAAGTATCGCTTCTTATGATACTCGATGCCGATAAGGAAGGATTCCTGAGGTCTGAGAGGTCGCTCATACAGATAATCGGAAGATGTGCTCGTAACAGCAGGGGACGTGTCATCCTCTATGCTGATGAAGTAACGGATTCCATGATGGCCGCTGTCTCGGAGACGAACAGAAGAAGAGACATACAGAAGAAGTATAACGAGGAACACGGTATCGTTCCGAAGACGGTCATCAAGCATGTGAAGAATGTGTTCGATACGGTAGACGACGCCTGTAAGAAAGAGAAGATCAAGACGCTTGATGTTAAGAAACTCATTGATTCCTCTGATCCCGGAAAGCTTTCCTCGGAGGAACGGCAGGCTCTTATCGACAGTCTTACCAAGGACATGAAGAAGGCTGCCAAGGAACTCGACTTCGAGAAGGCTGCCGAATTGAGAGATGTGATCATCGGACTTCGCACCGGGGCAAAATAAGATGGGCGAGGGTTTTGTACATCTTCATCTTCATACCGAGTACAGTCTGCTGGACGGATCGGTAAGGATTTCCGAATTGCCCGGAAGACTTAAGGAAATGGGTATGGACGCCTGTGCCATAACGGATCACGGCTGCATGTTCGGATGCGTCGAATTCTATAAGGCGATGAAGGCGGAAGGGTTGAAGCCCATTATCGGATGCGAGGTATATGTTGCCCCGGGAAGCCGATTCGAGAAGCCTTCTGATTCAAAGGAAAGAGCATACAGCCATCTTATACTTCTCGCCAAAGACAATGTCGGTCTTTCAAATCTCAACAGGCTTGTCTCTGCGGGATATACTTCCGGATTCTACCGTAAACCCAGGATCGACAAGGAACTTCTTATTCAGTGGCATGAAGGGCTTATCTGTCTGTCGGGCTGCCTCGCAGGCGAGATTGCAGGACTCATACGGGAAGGAAACTATGAGGCCGCCAGGACTTCTGCCGAGTGGTATGACAGGATCTTCGGCAGGGGAAATTATTATCTCGAGATACAGAGTAATTTTATTAAAGATCAGGCTACCGTTAATGCAGGACTCGTGAAGCTGTCAAGGCAGACCGGGATACCTTTGGTCGCTACAAACGACTGCCATTACCTTAAGAAGGAAGATGCTTACGTTCATGAAGTCCTTCTGTGCATGCAGACGGGAGCCAAGATGTCCGATCCGGACAGGATGAAGTTTCAGACGGATGATTTCTATGTCAAGTCTGAGACGGAGATGAGACGCTTCTTCTCCGAGATCCCCGAAGCCGTTGACAATACCGTTAAGATCGCAGAAATGTGCAATGCGGAATATGATTTTGATACGATTCACCTTCCGAAGTACGAAGTGCCTTCCGGATTTACCGACAATAAGCAGTATCTTAAATATCTTGTAACGACAGGGCTCGAGCGGCGTTTTGAGATCAAGGGGATCTATGCCGATCAGAGCGTCTATCTTAAGAGAGCGGAATACGAACTTAGCGTAATTAATTCCATGGGCTACACGGACTACTATCTCATAGTCTGGGATTTTATCAACTTCGCGAAGACAAACGGCATAATGGTGGGACCCGGAAGAGGTTCCGGAGCAGGATCTCTCGCGGCATATGCAATAGGCATCACCGATGTTGATCCGATAAGATACAATCTTGTTTTCGAGAGGTTCCTTAACAGCGAGCGAGTGTCGATGCCGGACTTTGACGTTGATTTCTGTTACGAGAGAAGGCAGGAAGTGATCGACTACGTAACGCGCAAGTACGGTACTGAACGTGTTGCTCAGGTCATAACATTCGGAACCCTGGCTGCCAGGATCTGCATAAGGGACGTCGCGAGAGTGTTGGACCTTCCTTATAACCTGACCGATAAGATCGCGAAGATGGTTCCCGACGGAATCGGTATGACTATCAAGGGTGCGATGGAACTTCGCAAGGATATGCGTGCGGAATACGAGACGGATCCTGAAGTTCATAAGGTCCTCGATATAGCAATGAAGCTCGAGGGCATGCCGAGACATGCATCCACGCATGCGGCGGGCGTTATAATATCCGGAGTCCCGATCACCGATATTGCTCCTCTGGCGGTCAATGACGGAAACGTTGTCGTACAGTTTGCCAAGGCCGATATCGAGAGCGTCGGACTTCTTAAGTTCGATTTCCTGGGCCTTCGTACATTGACGGTCCTTCGTGATGCGGCGGATATGGTAAAGGAGAACTACGGCAAGGAGATCAACTTCGATCAGATACCATTGGATGATCCTGCTGTTTACGGGATGATCGGAGAAGGTGATACCGTCGGAGTGTTCCAGCTTGAAAGTCCGGGGATGACCTCGTTCATGAGAAATCTCAAACCTACTTCGATCGAAGACGTTACTGCCGGTATCTCTCTTTACAGACCGGGACCTATGGATCAGATATCCAAGTACGTCGAAGGTAAGCACAATGCGGATTATGTTACTTACGATCATCCTCTGCTCGAACCGATCCTTAACGTTACATACGGATGCATGGTTTATCAGGAACAGGTAATGCAGATAGTCCGTGATCTGGCAGGATTCTCCATGGGACAGTCCGACAACATCAGACGAGCCATGAGCAAGAAAAAGAAATCGCTGATGGAAAAATACAGGCAGCTGTTTATCTACGGCGGTACCGATGAGACCGGCCGTGAGATCGAAGGTGCGATCCGAAGGGGAGTGCCGGCCGAGACAGCAGATAAGATCTTCAATGAAGTGTCGGGGTTTGCCGGATATGCTTTCAATAAGTCTCATGCCGCCTGTTATGCGATAGTAGGTTATTATACGGCTTATCTTAAATATTACTATCCCGCCGAATTCATGGCGGCAATGATGAATTCCTTCAGATTCAATATCGTTCAGGCGGCGTATTACATCAATTGCTGCGGACCGATGGGAATCGAGGTGCTACCGCCAGATATCAATAAGAGTAAGGCCAGGTTCTCGACAGAACGGCTTCCTTCCGGAAAGATGGCGATAAGGATAGGACTTACCGTTTTGAAGAATGTCGGTGAGGCGTCGGTCAATCAGATAACGGATGACAGGGACGAGAACGGTATGTTTACGTCTTTTGAGGATTTCTTAAGAAGATGTGCAAAGCTTGGTATCAAAAAGCCCCTTATCGAATCTCTGATCTATTCTTCGGCCCTGGATGTTACCGGCCTTAACAGAGCGACCATGATCGCGACCGTCCGCACCGAATACGATAAGATAACCATAGAGAATTCCAGACAGATGGACGGACAACTCAGTCTGTTTGATATGGTCGGAGAAAGCATCGGGAGTGATCAGGGATCGATCAGGATAAATCAGATGAATGAGTTTTCCGATGCCGAGAAGCTCTCTTTGGAGAAGGAAGTTGTCGGCATATATCTATCGGGACATCCTTTGGCTGAATTTAAGGAGTTTATCGACAGATACAGCACATTCGACATGAGAATGTTGAAGATGGTCGAGTCGGAAGGCAGGATCGAATCCGTAAATGATGATAAAGAAGTTATCATGTGCGGAATGCTTCTCGGAAAGAAGATCAAGACTACGAAGTCCAAGAAGGCCATGGCCGTACTGACGATCGAGGATCTGTACGGTCAATATGAAGCCGCGATGTTCGGAAAGGTATTCGATACTTATGCATCCTCTTTGGATACTGACAAACCGTATGTTTTTATCGGCAAGAGGAGGATCCAGGGAGAAGATAAATTCTCATTGTCGGTAGATATGCTTTTCGATATGCCTCGGGATTCTTCTTCCGCTAATGCCGTCGTGAATAACTGGTTGTTCAGGAAAACGTTCGGGATGAAGCCTTCTTCCGGCCCCGTCAGGGAAGAGCCCCGGAACATTCCGGTTCAAGGCGTCGAGATCATTTTTAAGGGGGATCCGCAAGGACAGCCTTATCAGAGACTTCTGAACCATCTGGTGTACTTTCACGGGAATACGCCCGTTAAGGTGAGGTTTGCCGACGGTACCGTTATTCCGCTCTCACCGGTCTGCAATGTGGATCCGTCTTCCGAAGTAATAGATATACTCCGTCAGATTTGCGGGTATAATAATGTAAATCTTAACTGAAGAAAAACAATATGGAAAACACAAGAGAAAAACAGATACTTAAGACATCGGGGACAGGCATAGCGGTTAATCTCCTGCTCGGTGCGCTGAAGGTAGTATTCGGCCTTCTGGCAGGATCCGTCGCTTTGATATCCGATGCCGTAAACAACATTACCGATTCATCGTCATCGCTTATCACCCTGATCGGCACCAAGCTTGCAGGGCGTGATGCCACGGAGAAGCATCCGTTCGGATTCGGCAGGATCGAGTATCTGACTTCGCTCATTATCGGGATCATCGTAACGATAACCGGTATAGAGACTTTTATCAATTCCGTGAAGGAGATAATGAATCCCGGTGAAGTAAACTATTCGGTTTTTACGGTAATAGTCATCGTTGCTACCATGATTGCCAAGATCGTCCTCGGGATCTATACGGAGAATAAAGGAAAGCAGCTCGATTCAGGTGCGTTGAAAGCATCCGGAGCCGATTCCAAGAATGACGCTCTCATCTCACTGGCCACGTTGATCTCGGCAGCCGTATACTTCATATCAAAGTTCTCGATAGATGCCTGGGCAGGTGCTTTTATAGCCGTATTCGTAATCAAGACCGGCGTAGAAGTTCTGTTCGAGACCTTAAGCCAGATATTAGGAGAGAAGGCTGACGATGATCTTGCGGCAGATATCCTTAAGATGATAAAGGATTGCGATGCGGAGGGAATAGGAGATCCTCACGATCTCGTTATCAACAATTACGGGCCTCAGATGCATACGGGTTCGGTAAATGTGGAAGTGGATGCGAGCAAGTCCATAGATGAGATCTATCCCGTTATAAGAGATCTTCAGATGGCTATACTCGTTAAGCATAAGATCTATCTCGTGTTCGGGTTCTATGCGTTGAACAGTAAGGATCCGATGGTGATGAAGATAAGCGAGGTCCTTAAGGAAGAGACCGAGCAGGTTGATGAGATCGCAGGCTTCCACGGCATTTACGTTGACTATAAGACTCATGTTATATCGTTTGATCTGACGATTAGATTCGGATGCGACAGAAAGGCCATATGTAAGACTGCTGCCGACAAGATACGCGCTCTGTTCCCGGATTATATGGTAGCCGCAAATATCGACAGCATCTTTGCCGAAGGCGAGTATTCCGTCTGATCTTGGGGCATTGATAATAAAAGATTAACTATTTGCCCGATCCCAAAGTGATATAATCTTTTTAACTGATGTTTTAAGGAGGGAAATCTATGAGAAAGATTCGGAAGTCCCGCAGAGGATTCACTCTGATAGAGATGGTCCTGGTAATTGCCATTATCATCATTCTGGCTGCTATCCTCATTCTTGGAATAACAGGTTATATGAACAGGGCTCATAATGCTGCCGACTCTCTGTCGATACATAACAGCACTATCGATTTCCTTACGAATGAGATAGATAACGGCATATAATGTATCCTGGATATATAGAACAAACCCAATAACGAAAGGTGAATTACAAGATGCTTAACATTCCTTACGATGAGAACAATGTCCCTGAGATCGACGATCTTGTTGCCAAGAATTACGATAACGTGAATCCGGATGAAGTCGCTCCGGTGAAGAGGATCGGTGTTCTTACGAGCGGAGGAGATGCTCCGGGTATGAACGCCACTATCAGAGCGGTGGTCCGTGCAGGTATTAATTCCGGTATCGAGGTCTACGGCGTAACAAGAGGTTTCCATGGCCTTTGGAAGGGCGAGATTTCTCCTATCGGCATGAGGGATGTATCCGAGAAGCTTCAAAGAGGCGGAACTTTTCTGATGACGGCAAGATCCAAGACTTTTACGACTAATGAAGGTGTCCTGAGAGGCGCTAAGATGATGGAAGTCTACGGACTCGATGCTCTCATTGTGTCGGGCGGCGACGGTTCGTTCAAGGGTGCACGTGCTCTGGCAAGATTAGGCGTTCCCGTTATCGGTATCCCGGGCACCATCGACAACGACATCGGATGTACCGATTACACGATAGGTTACGACACGTCAATGAATACAGCCATGGAGGCTATCGATAAGCTTCGTGATACCGCATCTTCTCATGAGCGTTGCAGCGTAATCGAGGTAATGGGAAGAAGTGCCGGATATATCGCACTTAATGTAGGTATCGCTACGGGTGCCGAAGTTATCCTTATTCCCGAAGTTCCTTTTGATTTTGATAAGGACGTATTAAGGGTCATCCTCGACGGAAGGAATAAGGGTAAGAGACATTACATCGTAATCGTAGCCGAGGGCGCGGGATCTGCAACGGATATCGCCGCGAGGATCGAGAAAAATACAGGTATCGAGTCAAGACCTACTATCCTCGGACATCTGCAAAGAGGCGGTTCTCCCACGTTGAGAGACAGGACGACTGCAAGTCTTATGGGCGTTCGTGCCATTGACTGCCTCCTTAATAAGAAATACAACAGGATCATAGTCGAGAAAGAAGGCAGGATCACCGATATCGATCTCGAGGAAGGGCTCGCCATGAAGAAGACTATCCCTTCGATCGAGATAGAGAATGCCAAGAGACTCTCATAATCAAGGTAAATGTACAGATATACAACATTCGAAGAAGAAGCAGAGCGAAAGAAGATAAAAGGGCGGGTATTAAGCGTCCTTGAGTTTGACAAAGTTAAAGAGAGATTGATCGAGCTGACGAGAACGTCCTACGGGCGTTCTCTTGCTTCGTCTGTCTATCCCACAACGGATCCGGACTTTGTAAGGCAAAGCCTCGATGATACATACGAAGCGTATACATACATAAGCCGATTCGGTAATCTGCCGATAGGCTCGTTCCCGGAAGTCGAAGACAGCCTCAGATACATAGAAGCGGGCGGCACGCTCGATATGCGCCGACTTCTTGACATAGCTGTGTTCTTAAAAAGCGCATCCGAGCTTAAGAAGGTCGTGTCGGAAGATAAAAGACAGGATATGGCTGATACGAATCTGTTCATGTCCATCGCGGCGTTAGAACCCGAAGAACGTTTGTCGGGGGAGATCTTTACCTGCATCGTTAATGAGAATGAGATGAACGATCGCGCCAGTAATGATCTGTATTCTATCCGCCGTGAGACCAAGGACGTAATCAGATCGATAAGGGTCCTTCTTGACCGTGTGATCAGAAACAACGGCGATGCTTTGCAGGAACAGATAGTTACGATCAGGGACGGAAGATACTGTGTGCCGGTCAAATCCGAACAAAGATCGAAGATACCGGGAATAATCCATGACACTTCATCTACCGGGCAGACCGTCTTTATTGAACCAATGGGGGTCGTCGATGCCAATAACAGGATAAGGGAGCTTGCTTCGCTCGAAGAAGCCGAGATAGAGAGGATACTCCAAAACCTTACCTCTATGGCAGAAAGATCCATTCCCGTCATCAGAAGCGATATCGGTCTTATAGCACAGATCGATCTCAATCTCGCCAAAGCAGATCTCGCAGTGCGGATGAATGCCGTCAGACCTGCTCTTAATCATAACGGGTCTATCAATCTTGTTAAGGCGAGACATCCGCTTATTGACGAAGACGCTGTCGTACCCGTCGATATAAGAAACGGTCAGGATTACGGAACACTTGTTATCACCGGCCCTAATACAGGCGGCAAGACCGTATCCCTTAAGACCTGCGGACTCATGACTTTGATGGCGATGGCAGGCCTTATGATCCCGTGCGCATCGGGAACGGAAATATCCGTTTTCGACAGAGTGCTGGCGGATATAGGAGATGAACAGAGCATAGAGCAGAGTCTGTCGACTTTCTCGGCTCACATATCGAATATCGTTTTTATCCTGAAGAACATAAGAGGTAAGTCCCTTGTTCTTCTCGATGAGTTAGGTTCGGGTACGGATCCCGCAGAAGGTGCGGCACTTGCCGTAGCAGTCCTTGATGCCTTGAGAAACAAGGGGTGTGTAGTGATGGCTACTACTCACTACAGGGAACTTAAGGAGTATGCGGTTACAACGGAAGGCGTAATGAACGCTTCCTGCGAGTTTGACACGGATACATTAAGTCCGACATACAGACTCATAATAGGAACATCAGGAACTTCCAATGCCTTCATCATCTCGAAGAAACTCGGGATGCCGGCGGGGATCATCGAAGATGCCAGATCGAGGATGACTGATGAGGATCTTAAGCTCGAGAAACTTCTGTCAGAAGCCGAGGCAGACAGACGTGAGACCGAGAGGCTTCGCGCCGAGAATGAAAGGCTCAATGCCGATCTTAAAGAGAAGATCGGTGCGCTCGAGGATGAGAAGAAGGCCCTTAAGGCCTCTAAGACTAAGATCCTTAACGATGCGAGAGCAAAGCAGAAGGAACTTCTCGAGCAAAAGCAGGAAGAACTCGATGAGCTGGTCCGAGACGTAAAGAAGAAAGCGAAGAGAAGTTACGACGATGATGCCAAAGCCGAGCTAGATAAGATAAGAAGAAGACTTCGAGCCGGCGTCAAAGATCTGTCTTCCGATGAGGAAGACGATGCCTTCGTCAAGGTCAGTCTGCCGGGAGAACCTCCCAAGAAGATCGTAAGAGGAGAGATCTATTACGCTCCTTCATTGGATGTCACCGGAACGGCTTTAGATTCTGCGGATAAGCCCAATTCGAAAGTCAGGATACAAAGCGGGATAATGACATATACTTTAAGGGTAAATGATCTTCGTACTCCCACTTCTGCCCAGAAGGACTTGTCTTCAGCCGAGCAGAAGCCGAAGTTAAGAGCGAGGGCTGCCGGAAGCGCTTCGACGATGAAAGTCATGAAAGCACAGACCGTTCAATCCGAGCTGATGCTTATAGGTAAGACTGTTTCCGAAGCCGAATCGGAACTGGATAAGTATATTGATGATTGTCAGCTTGCCGGGCTTAAGACGATAAGGATAGTTCACGGCAAGGGGACCGGAGCATTAAGATCTGCCGTCGATACAAAGATGAGGATCGATCCGAGGATAAGGGATTATCGTCTTGGAGATCCGGCCGAGGGCGGAGACGGCGTTACTATAGCGATGCTTGTGTGAGGGTGATATGGATAAAGAACGAAGGCTTGTGATCATTATCGGTGCATACGGAAGCGGGAAGTCGGAGATATCGGTCAATCTCGCGATGAGAATGAGGAAGGACGATCCGGAAGGGAAAGTCCTTCTCGCGGATCTTGATATCGTTAATCCGTTCTACAGATCCGCGGATGCGGGGAAGGTCCTCGAGCAGAATGATATAAGACTTATAAGTCCGATGTATGCCAATTCGAATGTGGACGCTCCGGTATTGAGCGGTGAAGTGTATGTCATCTTTGATGACGATCGCTACCGGGGGGTTTTTGATATCGGCGGCGAGGATATGGGTGCTACCATATTGGGCTCGATGAGATCAAGACTCGAGAAAACGGATGCAGGACTTCTTATGGCGGTAAATACAAGAAGGCCCTTTACATCCACGCCGGATGAGATCATCGTCATGGCTTCTGAACTTCAGGAAGCTTCGAAGATGAAGATAACGGGTTTTATCAACAATACCAATATATTGGAAGAGACAACTTCCGAAGATGTATTTGAAGGGGAGAGAATCCTCCTGTCTGTGCAGGAGAAGACGGGAATCCCCCTTGTGATGACCGCTTTTATGGACGGTGTATTGGATCAAAGCAAGCTGCCTATGCTTAAGGCTCCTTCTGTGCTGAAGATGACAAGGACTATAAAGTATGCGTATTGACGGTAAGTTACGACGGAGTTTAAAGGCGTCTGCCAGATCGAATCTTCGAAGACACTATTTCATCTTTGTAATGATGTGTCTTTTTGCTTCTTTGATCGGATCGGAGTTCGTTTTGTCCGATAATTTCATTACGACCAGGAACGATCCCGTGGATTATGTCGTCAATGATTACGGGGAGGAGATCATCGAAGCCGAACAGAAGGCTGCGGCATTCACCGGGACATCGACTTTCTCAGAGATGATGAGCCGTGTCGTAGATGATATTAAGATAACTGACGCTAAAGCGAATGAGGTGTTCTCCAGATCTTCCGGAACTATAAATCATGTGATCGACTTTTTTACCGGCGGTACCATGGTTTCCACTATCTCCTCGGTCGTGTTCAACATAGTGGGATCCCAAAACGCGGCAGATATCGTCATGATCGCTCTGTCTTCTGTTTTTACGGTCGGGTTCTGGATGTTTGTCCAGAATGTGTATATATCGATAATCAGACGCGTTGCTCTGGAAGGGAGGATCTATAAGAGGGTCCCCGCCGCACGCTTCCTGTTCTTTGTCCGTAACAGAAGCTGGTTCAATGCGGCTCTTGTAATGGCGATATGGTCATTGGCCGACTTGATTTCCGTCGCTACGATAATCGGTTTCCCCATAGTCTTCTACGGACTGTTCATGGTTCCTTATATCCTTGCCGAGAATCCTCAGATCAAACCTTTACAGGCTATAAAACTGTCGTGGCGGATGACCAAAGGACATAAACTGGATCTGTTCATGATAAGTCTGTCTTACATTGGCTGGGATATATTGGGCGTTCTGACATTCGGACTTACGAATGTCCTGTTTACCAACCCTTATAAGGTATCTGTCTATAGCGAAGTATATGCACAGCTTCGTAAAGAATATATCGACGGCAATATGCCAGACAGCATTCTTCTGTCTGACAGGTTCTTGTTTGAGAAATGCGATCTTAACAGACTCAAAGCCTCTTATCATGACGTTATCAACGTGTTGGGATCCCCTGAATATAAGCTCAAGGATCTTACGGGCGCCAAGGACTTCTTTGCAAGTCATTTCGGTGTGGTCCTGTGGAATACGAAAGACGAGCTTAAATACGAGGAGAATCAGGCGAGCCGTCAGAGGATAATCAACCTTAAAGATGAGGCCGAGGGGATAAGCTATCCCGTAAGACTCGCTCCGATCCCGGAATCAAGGAAAATACGAAGCTTTGCCAATCTGCACTATATGAGACACTACTCGATTCTGTCACTGGTGTTGATGTTCTTTATCTACTCGGGATTCGGCTGGGTATGGGAAGTATTCTACTATTACATGCTCCAGGGTCACTACATTAACAGGGGCGTCTTGCATGGTCCCTGGCTCCCGATATACGGTGCGGGGGGACTCGCGATCCTAATATTTCTTTTCCCTCTCAGGAAAAGCCCTTCGAAACACTTTGTCGTTACAATGATCCTGTGCGGCGCGATGGAGTATCTGACGAGCGTTATCCTCGAATACGTCTTCGGTGCCAAGTGGTGGTCCTATGAAGGCTTTTTCCTTAACCTGAACGGCAGGATCTGCGCCGAAGGTCTTCTGGTATTCGGTGTGGCGGGATTGGCTTTCATCTATTTCCTGTCACCTCTTCTGGATAATCTTATCCGTAAGATAAACCCGATGAAGCTCATGCCTCTGGCGATCATACTCGTTACGCTATTTGTCTTTGACTTTGTCTATTCGAATCTCCATCCGAATATGGGCGACGGAATAACGGACGGATTCGCGGGGAACGAGAACAGCATTGTTACGATGACAGTTGAATCTAACTAAAATATATTTGTTCATATCAGTTGATTTATGTTAAAATGTACAAGGCGTCGGCGTTAATATGAAGGACGCTCAATAGAATTATCTCAACGGAGGAAATGAATATGGGATTGATTTCTAACATCATGGGAACCATCGGAAGCTCAGTATCATCTGTAGTAGCTGATCAGTATACCGAGTTCTTCACATGTGACTCTCTTGGACAGACTGTTCTTGTTCATCAGGGTGCGAACAGGATGATGAAGGGAAATAACAAGGGTAGTTTTGAAGTTATTTCCAATGGTTCTAAGATTGCAGTACCGGAAGGAACTGCTTGTCTTATGGTTGATAACGGTAAGGTTGTCGACTTTACCATCCAACCGGGTCTTTACACATGGGATTCTTCATCTGCACCTACAGTATTTGCAGGTAATGACGGTTTCCTCGATGCCGCCAAGAAGCTCGTTACAGAGACTTGGAACCGTATGAAGATGGGCGGAGAGATTGCTACACAACAGAGGATCTACTTCGTTAATTTGCTCGAGATCAGAGATCAGCCGTACGGAACACCTACCGCTCTTCCTTATCACGATCCTGAATACAGAAATATCTACTTAAGACTTAACGGTTTCTTCTCCTTCACGATCAAGGATCCCGTTAAGTTCTTCCAGACACAGGCAGGTAATGTCAGGGGAGATTTCACTGTACGTGATTTCATGGGTATACCTGCAGAACCTAAGCAGCCTCGTGTGGAGTTCCTCGATAATTTCTCCGAGGTTCTCAACAAGTGCGGTACTATTGATAAGATCATGTTCGCTGACCTGCCTACCAACCAGGGCAAGCTCCGCACATACATGCAGGACGCTCTCGATGAGGAGTGGCTGAAGAACAGAGGTGTTGTTATCTCCTCCGTTGCTATCGGCGGCATCACACCTGACGACAAGTCCAGAGAGAGAATCGAGCAGATCGATCAGTCCAAGTTGTTTGGTTCTGATCCTAACGCTCTTGCAGCTCAGGCTGTTCTCGGTCAGACAGAGGCTATGAAGACTGCAGCCGGCAATGCAAACGGTGCGGTTAACGGCCTTATGGGCATGGGTATGGTAGGCGGCATGGGCCAGATGGGCGGCATGGGCAATGCTGCATTCCAGTTCATGGGTCAGCAACAGCAGGCTCAACAGGCTCAGCAGGCAACACCCGCACCTGCACCGGCTCCTGCAGCGGCAGGTTGGACATGCTCTTGCGGTACGACTAACTCAGGTAAGTTCTGCTCTAACTGCGGTAAGCCTCAGCCCGTTGCTCCTTCAGGTTGGACATGTGAGTGCGGAGCACAGAATACAGGTAAGTTCTGCTCTAACTGCGGTAAGCCTCAGCCTGCAGCAGGTTGGACGTGTGAGTGCGGAACACAGAACACAGGTAAGTTCTGCTCCAACTGCGGTAAGCCCCAGCCCTGATCAAATCTGATATGATCTATATGAGCCCCGACTTCACGGTCGGGGCTTTTTATATATCAAAATGTGTCACAAAACGACAAACGTGATATACGTAAATGAATTTGAAAATCATATATCTTCGTTTTATAATCTTATGAATTTATTTAAAGGGAGTATAAAGCAATGGCAAAGGTCACATTTAATGATGATTTGTGCAAGGGCTGCGGTCTTTGCGTCAATGCGTGTCCCAAGAAGATCCTCGAGCTTGATAAGACGAGACTTAACAACAAGGGTTATCATCCCGCTGTATGCACTGATCTTGATTCGTGCATCGGCTGCGCTTTCTGCGCTACTACATGTCCCGACGTTGTCATTACAGTTGAAAGATGAGGATTAGATGATGGCACAGAAGAAAGTACTTATGAAGGGAAATGAGGTTATTGCTGAAGCTGCTATCAGAGCCGGCTGCAGGAATTACTTCGGTTACCCGATCACACCTCAGACTGAGGTAATGCATTATATGGCTAAGAAGATGGTCCAGATCGGAGGTAACTTCGTTCAGGCCGAGAGTGAGGTAGCGGCTATCAATATGGTATACGGTGCAGCTGCCGCAGGATTCAGAGTAATGACATCTTCGTCATCTCCCGGAATCTCTCTGAAGCAGGAGGGAATATCTTATATCGCAGGTGCAGAGCTTCCTGCTGTTGCGGTAAATATCGTAAGAGCAGGCCCGGGTCTGGGTGGCATTCAGCCTTCACAGGGAGACTATTTCCAGGCTACTAAGGGCGGCGGACACGGTGATTTCAGAAATATCGTCATCGCGCCTGCTTCAGTTCAGGAATTGTATGAGCTTACTGTCGAGGCATTTAACCTTGCCGATAAGTACAGGATGCTCTGCATGATCTTAGGTGACGGAACTCTGGGTCAGATGATGGAGCCTGTCGCATTCAGAGACGAGGAGCCTATCGTTGAACCCGAGAAGCCGTGGGCCGCATGCGGAAGAGGCGGCAGAGCCGAGCACAATACGATTACGTCCATCTATATCCAGCCTGATGATCTCGAGAGAAAGAATCAGGAGCTTGTTGATAAGTACAAGATCATAGAGAGAGACGAAGTCAGATACGAGGCTATCGGAATTGAGGATGCCGAGATCGTGATCGTTGCCTTCTCCACATGTTCCAGAATATGCAGGAACGTAATAAGACAGGCAGCCGAGAAGGGCATCAAGGTCGGTATGATCAGACCGATCACTCTCTGGCCTTTCCCGAAGCAGATAATCCGTGAGACGGCAGCTCTTCCTAACGTTAAGGCTTTCCTTGATATCGAGCTCTCTGCAGGTCAGATGGTCGAGGATGTGCAGCTCGCCGTAAGAGGGCAGAAGCCTGTTCATTTCTACGGAAGAATGGGCGGTAACCTTCCGATGCAGAAGGAAATCTTAGATAAGATCATCGCGATCCACGAGAATCCCGAGAAGGAGGCACTTGACTGATGGCTGTTGTATTTGAAGCTACAAAAGGGCTTACGGGCAAGCCTTTCCATTACTGCCCGGGATGTACACACGGTATAATTCACAGACTTATCGCTGAGGTTATGTGTGAGATGGGTATCCTCGAGGATACAGTCTCCGTAGCGTCCGTCGGTTGTTCCTACAACAGTTACGAGTATTTCGCCTGCGATGCCGTTCAGGCTGCGCACGGAAGAGCTCCCGCTGTTGCCACGGGTATTAAGAGAAATCTCAAGGATAAGGTCGTATTCACGTATCAGGGAGACGGAGACCTCGCATCCATCGGTGCTGCCGAGATCATCCACGCCGCCGCAAGAGGTGAGAAGATCACCGCTTTCTTCATAAACAATGCGGTTTACGGAATGACTTCAGGTCAGATGGCTCCGACGACTCTGCTCGGTCAGGTAACGACGACATCTCCTTTCGGAAGAGATGCTTCTTATCAGGGTTATCCCATTAATGTAAGCGAGATGATCGCTCCTTTGACAGGCGCTGCTTACGTAGAGCGCGTATGCCTTACGGACTACAAGAATATCATGGCTGCCAAGAAAGCCATTAAGCAGGCTTTCCTCGCACAGCAGGCTAACCTCGGTTTCACGATGGTAGAGTTCCTCTCTACATGTCCTACCAACTGGGGTAAGGAACCTCTCGAGGCAATGGATTGGCTCAAGGAGAAGATGATCCCTCAGTATCCTCTCGGCGTATTCAAGGGAGAGGATATAGATTTCAAGAAGCTCGAGGCTGATGTAAAGGCCGCGAAGGAAGGAGAGAACGCATGATCGATTTCTCGATAATACTCGCAGGCTTCGGAGGACAGGGTATCCTCTCTGCAGGTAAGATGGCAGCTGAGGCTGCTCTTTACGAAGGCAAGGAAGTATCGTGGTTCCCTTCATACGGACCCGAGATGAGAGGCGGTACGGCTAACTGTTCCGTAGTTATCTCCGATGAGCCTATCGGATCCCCCGTAGTAAACAATGCAGATGTCCTCATCTGCCTGAATCAGCCTTCTGTTGAGAAGTTTGAGTCATATCTTAATCCGGGAGGACTTCTCATCATAGACTCTTCTTTGTTCTATGTAGAGCCTACCCGTAAGGATATCAAGTTCATTCCGATGGAAGCGAGTAAGATCGCAAGTGATCTCGGTAATATGGCTTTTGCTACGATATCGATGTTAGGCTGTATGTCGGAGGCGACAGGATGCTTTAAGAAGGAATCTTTTGAGTCCGCTCTTTATGAGATCCTTCCCGAGAGAAGACATAAGTTTATTCCGGGCAATATGGAAGCATTCTCCAAGGGTGCTGAATTTGCCAAGTAACTGTCAGGGATGTTAATATTATTTTATGGCTATATCACCTGAAATAAAGATACATCTTGTCAAAGATCTGCTCCCGTTCTGGCTCGGTCTCCTCGATAAGGAGAACGGCGGTTTTTACGGGTATGTGGATTCTGAAGGCAATGTCAATCCGAAGGCTGATAAGGGCTGTGTTCTGAACAGCCGTATCCTTTGGGTGTTCAGTACCAGCTATAAGCTTTGTATGGACGGTGCATTGAGCGAGGTAAAGCTTCAGGATGCGGGTTATTCATCTGTCGATATCCTTGAAGCAGCACGTCATGCATATGAGTTTTTCAGGGATAATTATTTTGATCCCGAGTTCGGCGGTATCTATTGGTCGGTAACATACGACGGAAAGCCTTCCGATACGACGAAGCACGCTTATAATCATGCTTTCGCGATCTATGCTCTCTGTGAGTTCTATGAGGTTACCGGTGATATCGAGGCATTTAAGCTTGCTTATTACCTTAAGAACTGCGTAGAGAATATGTTCACCGACGAGGGCGGATATCTCGAGTCATTCGGAAGGGATTTCATTCCCGACGACAACCCCCATCTGTCGGAGAACGGCGTTCATGCATATCGCACGATGAATACTCTCCTTCATATCATGGAGGCATATACGGAGCTTTACAGGATCAACAAGGAGACCAAGGATCAGTTTGTAAAGCGTAAGATCTATAACATACTCGAAATATTCGAGAACAAGGTCTATAACCCTCAGGAGGGAAGACTCGAGGTCTTCTTCGATAAGGACTATAACAGCCTTATTGATCTGAGGTCGTTTGGACATGATATTGAGATGTCATGGCTTCTGGACAGGACATGTGACATCCTTGACGACGAGGAACTGAAGGAAAGACTGGCTCCCATGTCAATGATGCTCGCGGAGAAGACTCTGGAATACGGATTCGACGGGAACTCATTGGCTTATGAGATCGAGAGAGGCGTTACCAAGACTACCAGGGCATGGTGGATACAGGCTGAAGCGGTCGTAGGTTTTACTAATGCCTATATGAAGACTGATGATAAGAGGTTCAAGAATGCCGAGAGGAGGACCTGGGATTTTATAAGAGATCATATGATCGTCAAGTCCCGTCCCGCAGAATGGTATATGGAAGTATCGCAGGATGGCGTTCCCGATCTGAGCAAACCTCTTGTCGATGAATGGAAGTGTCCTTATCACAATATCCGTATGTGTATGGAGATATTGAGGAGAAACGAGAGAGCCAAAGAAGAGCTCTGATGATTTTTCCGGTCGTAATTATTAACCTTTTGTAAAATTGCACAAACGAGGGACTTGTTCCCTCGTTCTTTTTGTGTTTTCGGTTGGTAATTAAGATTTCTTTAATATATAATAAACAGGTAGAAATTTGCGGAGGCATACGTATGGACGAGGCTTACTTGTTTAACCGCGGCGATAATTATATGAGCTACAACTTTCTCGGAGCTCATCCGTTTAATGATCCCGACGGTAACAACGGTTTCATCTTCAGAGTGTGGGCGCCTAATGCTCTGTCTGTAAGTGTAATCGGAGACTTTAATGAATGGAACGCGCTTTCCGATCAGATGCATAAGATCGGAGGCACGGGAATATGGGAAGTGAAGATTCCCGGAGCATCCCAGTGGGATCGTTATAAGTACAGAGTCGTAGGTGCTGATTCGAGGATATATGATAAGGGCGATCCTTATGCAAGACACTTCGAGACAAGACCTAACAATGCATCTATCGTTTATGATCCCGATGATTATACATGGGGCGATAATAATTATATGAAGAACAGGCCTGATGCATTAAGCGCCAGACCTATCAATATCTATGAGATGCATCTCGGATCATGGAGACAGCATCCGGACGGAAACTTCTTCACATACAGAGAGATCGCATTGGATCTCGTTGATTACTGTAAGAAGATGCATTACACGCATATCGAATTGATGCCGGTCCTCGAGCATCCTCTTGATGCTTCCTGGGGGTATCAGGTAACGGGTTATTTTGCCGCTACTTCGAGATTCGGTACACCTGCAGATTTCAAGTTTTTGGTCGATATGCTCCATCAGAGCGGCATAGCAGTTCTTCTTGACTGGGTTCCCGCACATTTTCCGAAGAATCTCGAAGGACTCGTAAGATTCGACGGAACACCCTGTTATGAATATGCGGATCCCCGCATAGGCGAGCACAGGGAATGGGGTACATACGTATTCGATTATTCCAAGAATGAAGTAATCTCTTTCCTTATATCGAATGCGGTGTTCTGGATCAATGAGTTCCACATCGACGGACTTCGCGTAGATGCCGTAAGTTCAATGCTCTACAGAGACTACGGACGTCAGAATTATATTCCGAATAAGTACGGCGGAAATGAGAATCTTGAAGCGGTGGAATTCTTCAAGAAGCTCAATTCCACGATCAGAAAGAATTATCCCGGCGTAATGATGATAGCCGAGGAATCCACGGCATGGCCGAAGGTCTCACATCCCGTCGAGGACGGAGGTCTGGGATTCACCCATAAGTGGAATATGGGCTGGATGCATGACACGCTCGATTATTTCTCGACCGATTCCTATGCGAGGGGATGGCATCATGATGAATTCTGCTTCTCGATGATGTACGCATTCTCCGAGAATTATGTTCTGAGCCTGTCTCACGATGAAGTCGTTCACGGGAAGTATTCACTCATCAATAAGATGCCGGGCGATGTATGGAGAAAGTTCGCATCCTTACGTACCCTGTTCATGTATCAGATGAGTCATCCGGGCGCGAAGCTGAACTTCATGGGTGCCGAGTTCGGTCAGTTCATCGAGTGGAGATTCTACGAGCAGCTCGAATGGTTTATGCTCGATTACGAGTCACACCGACTTCTTCAGGATTACTGTTCGAAGCTCAATCAGTTCTATATCGAACACGGTCAGCTGTGGAGAGACGACCACACGTGGGCAGGCTTCGAATGGATCGCTGCAGATGATACGGTCAACAATGTATTTGTATATTCCAGAAAGAGTCCCAAGAAGGACGAGAACGATATCTATGTAGCGCTCAATATGGTCCCTCAGCCTCTTGAAGAGTATAAGATCCCTGTCTATGAGCTCGGTACATATAAGATAGTCCTCAATACCGACGATATGGCTTTCGGCGGAAGCGGATATCCCACGGGAGTTTCCATGGAAGGCACTTTCGAGGCGATCGATGAGGAGTTCCAGGGGAAGCCGTATCACGTTAAGTTCAATCTTCCTCCTCTCGCAGGCGTTTACTTCATGAAAGTAAAGGATCCCGAGAAGAAGGGGAAGAAGGCCGCAGATAAGAAGCCGGCTTCTTCTGCGAAAGCGTCAAAGAAGACAACAGGTAAAAACACAAAGAAAAGCAATAAAGATAACAAATCAAATTCGGAGGTAGGAAAAAATGGCTAAGACTGATGTAGTTGCAATGATACTTGCAGGAGGCCAGGGAGCAAGGCTCGGTGTTCTTACAAAGACCGTTGCCAAGCCTGCGGTTCCGTTCGGTAGCCGTTACAGGATCATAGATTTCCCTTTGTCGAACTGTGTTAATTCGGGAATCGAACGCGTTGGCGTTCTCTCCCAGTATCAGCCTCTCGCACTCAATACTTATGTCGGTAACGGACATCCTTGGGATCTCGATCGTAATAATGCGGGTGCTTATATCCTTCCTCCTTATCAGAGGTCGGGAAAGTCAGACTGGTATAAGGGTACGGCAAATGCCATCTATCAGAACAAGGACTTCCTTGATGACTTCGATCCTGAGTATGTGGTCATCCTCTCAGGCGACCATATCTATAAAATGGATTACGCGGCTATGCTGAAGAGCCATATCGACAGAGGCGCTGATGCAACCGTTGCCGTTTATGAGGTTCCGTGGGAAGAGGCTCCGAGATTCGGTATCCTCAATACTGAAGGTGAGGATCAGATCGTAGAGTTCGAAGAGAAGCCTGCCAAGCCGAAGAGTAATCTCGCATCTATGGGTGTTTACTGCTTCACATGGAAGGTGCTTCGTGAAGCCTTGATTAAGGATGAGGCAGATCCCGAGTCCAACAATGACTTCGGTAAGAATATCATCCCGATGCTCCTCGGAGGCGGAAAGAAGTTGTATGCTTACAGATTCTCCGGTTACTGGAAGGATGTAGGAACTATCTCATCTCTTTGGGAGACAAATATGGATATCCTCGACAAGCCTGAAGATATCAACCTCGTTGACAGATCTTGGAGGATCTATTCGAGAAACCCTGTTAAGCCTTCGCAGTTCATAGGCGAGACGGGTAAGGTCACAAATTCGGCACTTACAGACGGATGCAGGATCTTCGGTGAAGTCAATCACTCCGTTCTTTCCGAGTCCGTTATCGTCGAGAAGGGCGCTGTCGTTAAGGACTGCGTACTTCTTCCGGGCGTAGTTGTTAAGGAAGGCGCGAGGATCGAGAGATGTATCGTAGACTTCGGAACGATAATCGGCAAGGACGTTAAGGCCGGTCCGAAGGTTGAAGGTGAGGGCCCTTACACGAACCATAAGCTCTGTTCCGAAGGTATCTGCGTATTTGAGCGCGGACTTAAGATCAAGGACGGAGCACAGATCCCCGGCAATTCAATGATCGATTCCGATATCGATGCAGGCGATGCTTCAGTCATCGAAGAGAAGTTCAGAGTATAAGGTCAGCAAGGAGGTAATTAAGATGTTTAATGATGTAATGGGCCTCATACTGGCCGACAATAAGAAAATAGGTTTGGGTGAGCTCTCAGAGCCGAGAGCCCTGTCTGCCGTTCCTTTCGGAGGCAGATACAGGATCATCGACTTCATGCTCTCCGACATGGTCAATTCCGGCATCAAGAATGTCGGTATCCTGACATACAATAAGTACAAATCCTTGATGGATCACCTGGGAACAGGTTCCCCGTGGTCACTCGACAGAAAGAACGACGGACTTCATATCCTTCCGCCTTATGTAAACTCCGAGGCTACGAACATAACGGGCGACGAGGAGCTTGCGGGTGTTCTCGACTTCTTAAGACATTCAAGATCCACATACGCCATCGTAGCTAATTCCAATATCATCCTGAACTGCACGTTCGATGATATGATCAAGGCTCACGAGGCAAGCGGAGCTGACCTTACGGTAATGTATAACCGTGATGCTCTTAAGTACGGTCATCCGTGCTACATTCTCGACACGGATGATAAGGGCTTCGTAAAGGATATGCTCTACAATCCGCAGAAAGCATCTTCCAACAAGACGTCTCTCGGTATCATCTGCTTAAGAAGAGATATGCTCATAGACATCATCTCGAGACAGATGAGCCACGGTGCAACACACTTCGGTCTGCATTCGATGGTCAAGATGTTTGACGAGATCAAGGTGTATGCATACGAGTACTCCGGAACGGCACTTCGTATCAACAGCGTACAGACATATTTCAATGCTTCTATGTCACTTCTTAAGGATGAGATCAGAAACGATCTGTTCTGGAGCGGCAAGCCTATCTATACGAAGGTAAAGGATGAGGCACCTACACTTTACTTTGACAATGCGGAGGCTTCCACTTCGATTATCTCTGACGGTTGCCGTATCTACGGAACTGTCGATCATTCGATAATCTTCAGAAGTGCAACAGTCTCAAAGAACACAACAGTTAAGAACTGCGTAGTAATGCAGGACGTTCACATCTCCGAGAACTGTCATCTTGAGAATGTTATCCTTGATAAGAATTCATTCGTAAGACCGGGCGTAAGACTCATCGGACATCCTGATTACCCTGTAGTTATCGGGAAAGGAGCAGGTATCTGATTATGGATAAGATTAAAGTTCTGTTTGCATCATCTGAGGTTAGCCCGTTCGTCAAAGTCGGCGGACTCGCTGATGTTGTCGGAGCGCTTCCTGTAGAGCTTAACAAAGACAACATCGATGCGAGGGTTATCCTTCCTCTCTATAAGAAGATTAAGATCAAGTATCAGGACGAGATGCAGTTTCTGGGCTGGAAACTCGTCAGGATGGGTTGGAGATCTCTTTATGCCGGACTGTTCCAGCTCGAGAAGAACGGTACGATCTTCTACTTCGTCGATAATGAATACTATTTCAACTTCGACCAGATCTACGTCGAGTATGTCTTTGATATCGAGCGTTACTGCTTCTATCAGAGAGCGGTCCTCGATTTCATGGGAGACTTCATGAACTTCGAGCCTAACGTGCTCCACTGTAATGACTGGCAGACGGGTATGATGCCGATGCTCCTTGATGCTCACTTCAAAAAACACGGTTACCATACAAACGTACAGACTGTATTTACGATTCACAACCTTAAGTATCAGGGCGTTCATTCAACCGATGTCGTAAGGGAGATGCTCGATCTTCCCGATGAGTACTTAAGAGAAGAATTCTGTATCAAGGATCGTGCGATCAACTTCATGAAAGCAGGTATCGTTTTCTCCAATTCCGTAACTACTGTTTCTCCTACATATGCGTATGAGATAATGACCGATTATTACGGGGAAGGATTGAACTATACTCTTCAGAAGTATGCTTATAAGGTATCCGGTATCTTAAACGGTATCAACGATCTCGAATACAATCCGAAGAACGATGACAGCATCCCTTGCAAGTACGATATCAAGACTTATGCTAAGGGTAAGGCTCAGTGTAAAGAGTCGCTGCAGAAGCAGCTCGGTCTCGAGGTTAATCCCGGCGCTCCTCTTTGCGCCATGATCAGCAGACTTGTCGATCAGAAGGGCCTGGATCTTCTTCTTTATGTTCTCGATGAGATGCTCTATGACGGTATGCAGATAGTTATCCTCGGAACGGGCGACAACTATTACGAGAGAGCTCTTGTTGACACGGCTAACAGAAATCCCGGTAAGATGTGCGCATGCATAGACTTCGATTCGGGCCTTGCACATACCATCTACGCCGGTGCCGATATCTTCCTTATGCCTTCTCTGTTCGAGCCCTGCGGTCTGTCCCAGCTCGTATCGATGGCATACGGTACTGTTCCGGTAGTTCGTGAGACAGGCGGTCTTAAGGATACTGTTATTCCTTATAATGAATTCACGGGTGAAGGAAACGGTTTCTCATTTGCCAATATCAATGCTCATGAATTCCTCTTCGTAACGAAGTATGCCTGTGACCTTTACAGGAATCATAAGGACGTCTGGGATAAGCTTATCAAGGCCGGAATGAGCGGAGATTATTCATGGAAGAAGAGTGCCAAGGAATATGCCGGTCTCTATTCTCTGATAACGGGAATCCCTCTTGAAGAGCCGAAGACTGAAGAAGCACCTAAGAAGGCTTCCGAGAAGAAGTCCTCTGAGAAGAAATCTTCCGAGAAGAAGCCTGTATCAAAGAGCGCATCTAAGACTGCTTCTTCCAAGAAGACTGCAGCAAAGAAGTCTGCTGCTAAGAAGGCTGATTCCAAGGATGCCAAGAAAGAAGAGACAAAGTAAGTAATGTTCTTTCATGCGTCGAGAATAGATGAGTACAGAAGTCCTTTCGGGGCACAGCCGACTGATGCGGAAGTAACCATAAGATTTGACGCAGACAAGGACAGTAATGATGTTACGTTCTGCTACTCTTACGGTCTTTACGGTTTCTCCTATCACGAGGAGCCGATGTATAAGATCGAGTGCCTGGGACAAGACGAAGACACGATAAGATACGAGACAAGGCTTATGCTTCCGCATGAGCCGTGTCTCGTTTTCTATTGGTTCAGATTCAGGAATGTTGTTAAGGTCGAATCCGAGGAAGACTCCGATGTCAAAGATGAGATCGTTCAGACTCGTTACTATGTAATGGAAGGTGATACGGAAGATGCTTCCGGAAAGCTCTACCATGAGCCTCCGCGCGTGGGGGCAGACGAGGATAAATATCCGTATGCATGGCAGATAACAGTCTATGCAAGGGATTTTAAGACTCCGGATCATATGAAGGGAGCCCTTATCTATCAGATCTTCCCGGACAGATTTGCAAGAGACAGTGAGTTTACGTTTGAGCGCATGATCTCCGCCTCGTCCCGTGAAGAGCGGGTATACCATGAGGACTGGAACGAGGATGTCGATATCAAGGGAAAACCCTCAACGGGTTATCTTGCCTGTGATTTCTTCGGAGGCTCTCTTAAGGGTATCGAAGAGCACCTCGATTACATTAAGTCATTGGGTATAGATATCATCTATCTGAATCCGATATTCGAAGCCCGTTCATCGCACAGATACGACACGGCGGATTATCATACCGTGGATCCGATGCTCGGAGGAAATGCTGCTTTCGAGTCGTTTAAGAATGCGTGCAGCAGCAAGGGGATAAGGCTCATACTTGACGGAGTGTTCTCGCATACCGGAGCGGATTCCAAGTATTTCAATAAGTTCAACCGTTACGAAGGTGTCGGGGCTTATGAATCATATGAGACCGGTAAGGAGAGCCCTTACAGATCATGGTATAACTTCTATAAGAATGAGGACGGATACACCGTATATGATTCATGGTGGGGATTTCCGGATCTGCCGAATGTCGATGAGAATAATCTCTCGTACAGAAAGTTCATCTTTGGTGACGACGGAGTTGTCGACACGTGGATGAGAAGAGGTGCATCCGGCTTGAGACTTGATGTCTCTGATGAGCTTCCCGATTCGTTTATCAGACAGATGAGAAGCGTTATCAAAGCGAAGACGGGCGGAGAAGGGATGCTCGTAGGCGAGGTCTGGGAGGACGCGAGCAACAAGTGTTCCTACGGATCTTACAGAGATTTTATGCTCGGCAATACTCACGACTCCGTAATGGGCTATACGTTCAGGACAACGGTGCTCGAGTATCTTCAGGGATATATATCTGCCAAAGTCTTTAATGCCCGCATGGAAGGATTCCGCGAGAGGTATCCTGCAGAGAGCTACTACTGCATAATGAACCTTCTGTCGTCACATGACGTGCCTCGCGTCTATACCATGATGAGTAAGCCCCAAGATACCGATAACAAGGAAGACCAGCAGAGGATATGTGTTCCTTTGGAGGAAGCCTCAAGATGCGCTGATCTGTGTAAGTTGGGATATGCGATACAGATGATATATCCTGGCGCTCCGTGTGTTTACTACGGGGATGAAGTCCTTATGGACGGGTATAAAGATCCGTTTAACAGGCGTCCTTATCCCTGGGGTAATGTTACGGGAGAAAGCGAAGAACACTTGGCATTTGTAAGAAAGATATCTGAACTTCGTGTCAAAAATCAGGTTCTTCGCACCGGCTTTTACAAGACGCTTCTTACGACCGAGGATGCGATCGTCTTCGAAAGATACCTCGATAACGAGAACAGGGATTTCTTCGGCAGCAGCGTGATGCCTTCACAAGGAGCAAGACGGGTTGTCCTTATCGTGAACCGCAGCCGTGAGGGAATCTATCTGAGTCTCGATGAGCAGGGGAATGATCTGAAGTGCACACAATTGAAGGATTCGTCCGTGGGATACAGTTCAGAGCATATCATCAACGGGATCAGCTTCGGACCGATGCAGGTCGGCGTCGCATCCGGAAGTCTCTTGTTTGTGGTTTATAATTAGAGAATGGACATCATTACAAGCAAAGATAATCCCAAAGTAAAGTATCTGGCGTCTTTACACGACAATAAGACTTCGCGTATCACAAAGGCGGTGATAGTCGAAGGCGTCCGTTCATGCGAGGATGCATTGAAGTGGAACGTAAAGCCGTTGAAAGCTGTGGCAGACGAGAAGCATGCGGCGTGGGCGCAGGATGTATCGGACAAGAATAACTGCGAGTGCATAATCTTAAGTGAAGCCTGCTTCAGGAAGATATCGAAGACCGTAAATCCTCAGGGCGTCGCATTGGTCATAGGAAGAGATGACAGTTCGGGTGAGATCGGTTTAAGGGGAGAAGATAAGGATATTTTCCTTTGCCTTGAGGATATTCAGGATCCCGGAAATCTCGGTACCATGATAAGGATCGCAGATGCATTTGATTTCAACGCGGTACTGGTTACCAGGAATACGGTCGATGCATATAACGATAAAGTCATCCGTTCTTCCATGGGATCGATATGGAAGGTTCCGGTCATCGAATTCGAGAACTCCGAGATGATGATCGATAAGCTTCACAATATTAATGTAAAGACCATAGCCGCAGAACTTCACGGGGACGACTTAGGCAAAGCAGCCATAGACCTTCCGGCAGCGTATTTTATCGGGAATGAGGGCGCAGGGCTTAAGCCTGAGACGATAGATAAATGCGATATCAAGATCAAGCTTCGTATGGACGGTAAAGCGGAGTCCTTAAATGCCGCGTCCGCAGCCTCTATACTCGGGTTTTATCTCCAGGGATTAAGAGGCTGATCGACTGATGCATAATAATTTCCTTTTTGATCTCGATATGACGCTCCTTGATTTCCACGCTACCGAGCGCATTGCTCTCGAACTCGTTGTAAAAGACAACGGGTGTACATTCAGCGATGATTTATATACTTTCTTTAAAGCCCGCAACAAGGAGTTGTGGCTTAAGCTTGAGAAGGGGGAGATAACAAGGCAGGAACTGTTTGTAACACGGTTTAAGCTGCTTTTCGAGACGCTCGGGAAAGAAACTTCCAAGATGGATCTTCTTAAGATAAACGGAAACTTCATAACATATATGGCTCATAACGGAGTCTTGATGGACGGCGCGCTCGAATTTCTCAGAAAGCTTAAGACGATAGAGGATTCAAGGATCTGTATCATCTCGAACGGCGCCACGGTCAACGCGGAAGGACGCATGAGATCCACGGGGATGGATACACTTGTTGATGAGGTGTTTATCAGCGAGACTATAGGCGCCACGAAGCCATCGACCGATTTTTTTGATATAGTATTAGAGACTATCGGTGAGCCGCGTGAAAACTGCATAGTAATAGGTGATTCGCTTACGTCCGATATGCTGGGGGCGAAGAATGCAAGAATAGCTTCTTGCTGGTTTATGCCTAGAGGCGACATCGAATCGGCAATGCGAGAGTATGATATAAACTATAAGGCAGAGAATTATGATGTACTTTATGAAGTCCTTAAAAAATGGTCAGCTGGCCATAATACTGTTTGATTTTTTTATCGGCGGATTCACAGGCTGGATCTACGAGACTGTGATCACTTCGATCTATCTTCACAGGTTCGAGGACAGAGGAGTGCTTCCGATACCGATTCTTCCTATCTACGGGCTTTTTGCCATTGCAGTCGTTCCTTTGTTTAAAAATGAGAAAAGCCCCTTCTTTATCGGTGCGGTCGGTGCGATCTTGGCAACCGTTTTTGAATTGATCGCAGCATTCTTTACCGAATATGTATGCGGATACCGTTTATGGACATACGAACACTGGCCGTTAAACTTCTTCGGAGGAAGGATATCGGTATTCTCGAGCATAGTATTCGGTATATTGTGCGTGCTTTTTGTAAAAGTCCTGCATCCTCTGGGTGTCTCGCTCTATAAACGCTTCCAAAATCGCTTCTCGATATCGGTACTTATTATCGCTTTGATGCTCTTTGTCTGTTGCTTTATTCCGGTGAAATGACCTTTATTGTTATGATGGCTTTTTCAGCCTCGTTCATCAATCCGCCAAAAACACAGGCTCATTTTCATACTCTTGTAAGTCAGAGCAGAAATGGCGTTATAGCAGCAATAAAACTTATATAAATTGACAACATCAAGCCACGGACAATATAATCGTTTCCGTGGCATAATTTAATGCGTACGAATTATTTATGTATATGGAGGAACTTTCATGGGGTTAACAATTTCGCAGAAGATCATTAAGGACCATCTTCTTTCAGGTGAAATGAAAGTCGGAGAGGAGATCGCTCTTCGTATTGATCAGACACTTACACAGGATTCAACGGGAACCATGGCTTACCTCCAGTTCGAAGCCCTCGGTATCGATCAGGTCAAGACAAAGCTTTCAGTAGCTTACATCGACCACAACATGCTTCAGTCAGGATTCGAGAACGCGGATGACCACAAGTACATCCAGACAGTTGCAAATAAGCACGGCATCAGATTCAGCCGCCCCGGTAACGGCGTATGCCACCAGGTTCATATCGAGAGATTCGGTGTTCCGGGACAGACTTTGCTCGGTTCTGATTCCCATACACCTACATGCGGCGGTATCGGAATGCTCGCCATCGGTGCAGGCGGACTTGACGTAGCAGTAGCAATGGGCGGCGGACCATACTATATCACAATGCCTAAGATGGTAAGAATTACATTGAAGAACAAGCTCGCTCCATGGACAACCGCCAAGGATATCATCCTCGAGGTTCTCCGCATCATGTCCGTTAAGGGCGGTGTAGGTAAGATCATCGAGTATGCAGGTGACGGACTTGAGTATCTCACAGTTCCTGAAAGAGCAACAATAACAAATATGGGTGCCGAGCTCGGTGCGACAACATCCGTTTTCCCTTCCGATGAGGTAACAAAGGCTTTCCTTAAGGCTCAGGGAAGAGAAGAGGTATGGACAGAACTCAAGGCTGATGATGATGCGGTCTATGATGAGGAGATCGAGATCGATCTTTCTACTCTCGTTCCTCTTGTTGCCAAGCCCCACATGCCCGATCAGGTCGTAACCGTTAAGGAGATCGAAGGTCTTAAGGTAGATCAGTGCTGTATCGGTTCATGCACGAACTCTTCGCTTTATGACATGCTCAAGGTCGCCAAGATCTTAAAGGGACACACGGTTCATCCCGATGTTTCCCTCGTTATCGCTCCCGGATCCAAGCAGGTATTCAATATGCTTGCCGAGTCAGGTGCTCTCGCTGACATGATCGAAGCCGGTGCGCGTATAATCGAGTGCGGATGCGGACCCTGCATCGGTATGGGTCAGTCGCCTAAGACGAATGCAGTCTCACTTCGAACAAATAACAGAAACTTCTACGGAAGATCCGGAACAAAGTCTGCTTCCATCTATCTCGTAAGCCCTGAAGTGGCGGCCGTTGCAGCCATCACGGGAGTTGTTACCAACCCAGCTGACTTCGGTGAGCCCCCGGTAGTTTCCATGCCTGATTCCTTCAAGGTCAACGACAACATGGTTATCCTGCCTTCAGCAACACCCGATGAAGTTGAAGTAGTAAGAGGACCTAACATCAAGCCTTTCCCGGCTCACCACAAGCTTGCTGATACAGTTGAGGGCAAGACGCTTATTAAGGTTGAAGATAACATCACTACTGACCACATCATGCCTTCGAACGCTAAGCTTCTGCCGTTCAGATCCAATATTCCTTATCTTGCAGACTACTGTCTCACACCTTGTGACGAGAAGTTCCCTGAAAGAGCAAAGGAGAATAACGGCGGATTCATCATCGGCGGACAGAACTACGGTCAGGGTTCTTCAAGAGAGCATGCCGCGCTCGCGCCTTTGCAGTTAGGCGTTAAGGGTGTCATCGCACTCTCGTTCGCGAGAATCCATATGGCTAACCTCATCAACAACGGTATCCTTCCTTTAACATTCAAGGATGCTGCTGACTACGATAAGATCAACATGCTCGACGATCTCGTTATCGAGAACGCAAGAGAGCAGGTTGAGGCTGCCGCCACCGGTAAGACTGTTACAATCACAAACAAGACTCAGGGTTATTCATTCGAGACAGAACTTGTGATATCCGACAGACAGAAGGATATGCTTCTTGCCGGCGGACTTCTTAATTACACCAAGGAGAATGCCTGATGGCTGATAATACAAACGAAGAGATAATAAGTAAACTCGCGAGAGTAGCGGGCCAGAAGGCCAAGATCGATCCCGAGCTTTACGGAAGATATAACGTAAAGCGCGGTCTTAGGAACAACGATGGTACGGGCGTACTCGTCGGCCTTACCGAGGTAGGTGAGGTAATGAGTTACCTCATGGATGACGGCGACAGAATGCCTATCGACGGAAGGCTCTATTATCAGGGTTATGAAGTAACGGATCTCGTCAACGGATTTTATAAGAAGAGATTCGGTTATGAGGAGATAGCATTTCTTCTTATCACCGGCGATCTTCCGACCGAAGATGAGCTTAAGGAGTTCCGCGAGCTTCTTTCTTCAAAGAGACCTCTTCCTGCAGGATTTACGGAGGACATGATTCTCAAGGCTCCCAGCCCTGATGTCATGAATAAGCTTGCAAGATCTGTTCTCGCATCTTACTCATATGATTCCAATCCGGATTCGCTCGAGGTCAGCAACGTAATGCGTCAGTGTGTTGAGCTTATCGCGAGATTCCCCGTCCTGATCGCATACGGATATATGGCAAGACTTCACTATGTCGAGCATAAGAGTCTGTTCCTTCACGATCCGGTGCCGGAATACTCCACGGCTCAGAACATACTGCACCTTATAAGACCCGACGGTAAGTTCACCGAACTCGAGGCTCGTGTCCTCGATCTTGCTCTGGTCCTTCACGCAGAGCACGGCGGCGGTAACAATTCGTCTTTTGTTACTCACGCGGTCTCATCCACGGGTACTGACACGTACTCTGCAATCGCGGCTGCGGTAGGATCCCTTAAAGGTCCTCAGCACGGCGGTGCTTCCAACAAGGCATATGCCATGATGTGCGATCTTCGTGAGAAAGTCGAGGATTGGTCTGATGAGACACAGGTAAGAGAGTATCTTGCCAAGATCATCCGCAAGGAAGCCTTCGATAAGTCAGGTCTGATCTATGGTATCGGACACGCTGTATACACATTGTCGGATCCCAGAACGAGACTTCTCAAGATGTATGCTGAAGAGCTTGCCAAGGAGACAGGTAAGGACGATATCTTCAATCTCTATACAATGGTCGAGAGGGTCGCACCTGAAGTCTTCCATGAGGTCAAGAAGTCCGATAAGATCATGTGTGCGAATGTCGACTACTATGCGGGCTTCGTATATTCGATGCTCGGCATTCCGCCGGAACTGTTTACTCCGATTTTTGCCTGTGCCAGGATTGCAGGATGGAGCGCTCACAGGATCGAGGAGGTAGTTACGGGAGGCCGCATCATGCGTCCTGCTTATAAGTGTGTAAGCAAGAGGCGTAAGTATATTCCCTTTGATGAGCGTACAGGACTTATCTGAGATCATCCGATATAAAGTACATAAGATAAGATAAAATCCCTCATTGTGAGGGATTTTATTGTATAATCTTAAGTAAATTTGAAAAGTGAGGAGCACGTTATGGCTGAGAATGAGACTATGAACGAGATGGTGCAGGGTGTTACCGAGGACGTTACTGATAAGAAATGTCCTAACTGCGGAGCTACAGTTACATGGGATCCTGCAACTTTATCGATGACATGTGGTTTCTGCGGTTATCACAAGGAGCTTCCGAAGCCGGAAGAGGGAAGCAAAGCAACGCAGGAGATAGACTTTAATTCAGCAAAGCTTCGTACGAGCAAGGATTGGGGTTCCCAGAAGAAGACGATCGAATGTAAGAACTGCGGAGGTTCTGCCGTATATGATATGACCGAGACTGCAGGTACTTGTCCGTTCTGCGGATCCACATCCGTAATGCCTGTAGACGATGACGAGGATGTAATGGCTCCGGGAGGAGTTGTTCCTTTCGAGATATCAAGGGACAAGGCAGCAGAGTTGTTTAAGACATGGCTTAAGAGGAAGCTCTTTGCTCCGTCGGCTGCCAAGAAGAGCTGTGAGGCCAAAGAGTTCAAGGGTATCTATCTTCCTTATTGGACATTTGATTCACAGACAACTTCCGCTTACAGAGCGAGCTACGGTAAGGACTATAAGGACAAGGACGGAAATACCCATACAAGATGGTATAACTGCAGCGGCATCCACGATGAGTTCATCGATGATGAAGTCGTATATGCAAGTACCAAGACCAATGACAGTAATATCAAGGCCGTATCGAGCTTCGATTTCACGAGGCTTCGCGATTATGATCCGCAGTTTATCGCAGGATATGCGGCAGAGAGATATTCATTGGGTCTCGATGACGGATGGGCAAATGCGCAGAAGTCTATTCAGAGTAAGTTGAAGAGTCATATAAGTGACAACGTCAGATCGAGATATCACGCTGACCGCGTTAAGGACGTTCAGTTGTCAACGTCATACGACAAGATAACATTCAAGTATCTTCTCGCACCTGTGTGGATCTCCAACTTCAAATTCAACGGTACGATCTACAATTTTGTAGTCAACGGTCAGACAGGAAGGATCGCAGGTAAGTCTCCTGTATCGATACTCCGTGTTATCATTGCTATCGTTATCGCATTGGTTGTTCTCGGATTGCTGTACTACTTATTCTCATAAGATATGCACAAAGAATTTCTGATGGGAAATGAGGCGATAGGCAAAGCCTGTGTTGCAGCAGGTGTGAATGTCGTTGCCGGATATCCGGGGACTCCTTCAACGGAAGTTCTCGAGACTATCGCCAAAGAGAACGACGGCAGTATCTATGTAGAGTGGTCCGTAAACGAGAAAGCGGCGATGGAAGTCGCTTCGGGTGCGTCATATTCAGGTGCGCGGACTCTCGTCACGATGAAACAGGTGGGACTTAATGTCGCATCGGATCCGCTCATGAGCCTTGAATACGTAGGCGTTGAAGGCGGCATGGTCATACTCGTGGCCGATGATCCGGGTCCGATATCATCTCAGACCGAACAGGATACAAGGACATTCTCGGAGTATTCCAAGGTTCCTTGTTTTGACCCTTCCGATGCGAAGGAAGCCTATGAGATGATATTCGAGGCTTTCGAGTTGTCGGAGAAGTATAAGACGCCTGTCTTTATGAGACCTACGACGAGAGTCTGTCACTCGTATCAGAGCATAGATGTAAAGGATTACGCTGAATACGAAGACCACCGGCCATCCGGTTTTGTTAAAGATTCGAATCGTTGGGTGATATTCCCGAGGCTTTCGTATGTCAACCACGCAAAGATCGAAGAACGTAACGCATCTTTGTCGGATGAGTTTTCCGCTAATCCCCGTAATACGGTAATAAAGGGGAACAGCCGTAAGGGCGTGATCTCACAGGGCATCTCATTTGCCAACGTAAAGGATATTGTAAGTGAGATCGAAGAAAGTGTTCCTTCGCTCCTTAAGATAAGCACTCCGTTTCCGTTCCCCGATAAACTGGTGTTAGGATTTCTCTCGGGACTTGATGAAGTTCTTGTTATCGAAGAGCTCGATCCTTATATAGAGAGACATGTTCTTGAGGTATGCGGTAAATACGGCATAAACGTTAAAGTCAAAGGTAAACTTACAGGTAATACCTCGCGTTCCGGCGAGAATCTTCCGGATCTTATCTATAAGTACTTATCAGGATTTATGGGATGGGAGGAGGAAGAGGCTTCTGCTTTGACAGGCGTTCCGGATCTTCCTGTCCGTCCTCCGGTCCTTTGTGCGGGCTGCCCTCACCGCGCTTCCTTCTATGCGGTCAAGCTCGCGATGAAAGGAAAGGAAACTGTTTTTGCCGGGGATATTGGCTGTTATACACTCGGCAATGCACAGCCTCTGGATATGGTCGACACCTGCCTTTGCATGGGTGCCGGATTGGGTATCGCGCAGGGTGTCGGACGAGTCAAGCCTGATACCAAGTGTTTCGCGTTTGTCGGTGATTCCACTTTCTTTGCTTCAGCGATAACAGGTGTAGTCAATGCCGTATATAATCAGGCTGATATGACACTTATAGTTCTCGATAATTCGACTACTGCGATGACAGGTCACCAGCCGCATCCCGGAACCGGACGCACCATGATGGGTGAGTTTACGGATAAGATCGATATCGAGAGTATCTTAAGAGGGATCGGTGTTGAAACCGTCGTGAGACAGAACCCTTTTGATCTTAAATCTTCTGTTGAAACCGTCAGAAGAGTCGCTGATGAGCCCGGTGTGAAAGCGATAATCTTTGAGGCTCCCTGCGCAGTTCTGTTTAAGCCGGAAACACCTTATGAAGTCGACACGGATAAATGTATCGACTGCAGGAAATGCATAAGAGAGATAGGTTGTCCCGGTGTTGTTATAAAGGACGGTAAAGTGGCGGTTGATGAGACTTTGTGCAACGGCTGCGGCCTTTGCTCCGGTATCTGTCCTGTCGGCGCTATCAAGAAGGCGGTGAGAGAATGAGTACAAATATAATCCTCTGCGGAGTCGGAGGTCAGGGTACGGTCCTCGCGTCCAAACTGACGGCTGCCGCTTCAATGGCTCAGGATCTCGATGTGCGTTCGGCAGAGACCATCGGTATGGCTCAAAGAGGCGGAAGCGTAATGAGTTATCTTCGTATCGGAGATACCGCGACTCCTCTTATCAGAAGCGGATGTGCTGATCTTATCATCGGTTTTGAACCCGGGGAGACGGTAAGAGTTCTGCCTTATCTTAAGAAGGGCGGAACCGTTATAACTTCAGACCGTGCCGTAATGCCGGTAACTGCCGCATTGCGCGGATCAGATTACGAAGGGGTTAAGATGACCTTATACTTAAAGTCCCTTGAAGGCGGTCTGATAGGAAAACTCGTTATTGTTAACACGGATGAGGCATTAAAGGATCTGGGTTCCTCAAAGGTAATGAATATGGTGCTTCTCGGTGCCGCTGCAAGGGGAGGATACCTCGGACCCGTAACGATGGATGACATCAAAAATGCTCTTGTAAAGAAAGTTAAACCGCAGTTTCATGAGCTGAATTTCAAGGCTTTGGAATATGCGTCAATTTAAGGAGGCAGCATGAAAATCAATGCTACGCAGTTAGAACAGGTAAATGACAGGATCGGCGCTCTCGTAAGGGCCGGAAGCTTCTACGGCAAGAAGCTCGAACAAGCCGGCATCACAGGCGTTAAGACTGCAGAAGACTTTGAAAAACTCCCTTTCTCCGAGAAGAATGACCTTCGTGAAGCCTACCCTCTGGGTCTTATGACCGCACCTGAAGATCAGATCGTAAGGATCCATTCGTCTTCGGGTACGACGGGACTTCCGGTAATCATTCCTTATACGGCTAAAGACGTTGACGACTGGGCAATACAGTTCAAGCGCTGCTACGAGATGGCAGGTATAACAAATATGGACAGGATCCATATTACTCCGGGATACGGTCTGTGGACCGCAGGTATCGGTTTCCAGTTAGGTGCCGAGAAACTCGGTGCCATGTGTATTCCGATGGGACCCGGCAATACCGATAAGCAATTGCAGTTCATGATGGATATGAAGTCCACCGTTCTTTGTGCGACATCTTCCTATGCATTGCTCCTTGCTGAAGAGATAGAGAAGAGAGGTATCAAGGATAAGATCCATCTTAAGAAGGGCATCATCGGTTCCGAGCGCTGGGGAGACAAGATGCGTGAGAGGATACATAACGAACTCGGCATCGAATTGTTCGATATTTACGGGCTTACGGAGATCTACGGACCCGGTATCGGAATCAACTGTCCCGGTGAGAAATATATGCATTACTGGGACGATTATATCTATCTCGAGATCATCGATCCCGTTACATTGGAGCCTCTGCCTGACGGTGAGTGGGGCGAGATCGTAATTACGACACTTGTAAAAGAAGGCGCACCGCTTATAAGGTACAGGACGCATGATCTGTCGAGGATCATTCCCGAGCCTTGCAAGTGCGGAAGCAAGTTCCCGAGGATCGATGTCATCAAGGGAAGAACGGACGACATGATGAAGATTAAGGGTGTCAACGTATTCCCGGCCCAGATCGAAGAGATCCTGAAGACCTTCCCCGAGCTTTCTTCCGAGTATCAGATAAGGATCTCACACCTCGACGGACGCGATACGATGAGAATATACGTAGAGACCTCAGGTCACTATGACTTCGAGGATCTGTCGAAGAGAGTAGCGGCTTCCGTCAAGGCGAAGATCGGCTTTACTCCTATCGTAAAGGTTGTCGAGATCGGTCTGCTCCCGAGATCAGAGAAGAAATCCAAGAGGGTTATAGACGAGAGATTCGACTAACGAGTATGCGCTCGTCAAAAAATGTGACCTCTTTCATTTGTTATCCGTCTATATGGTATAGCAAATGAAAGAGGTTTTTGATTATGAAGAAGTTTATTGCGATCGTTATGATACTGACTATGCTTACAGGTTTTTCCGGATGTTCTGAGGACAAGACGGGAGAGCGTTCATCAAGGGAGACAGAGACTTCATATAATATTGAAGAACTGCAGCAAAACGAGGGAAGAATGCTCGAGGTCAGGATTTTTGAAAGTGAGATTCGGGAAGAATTCATATCATATGTAACTTATGACGGATATGCATTTAATCCTGATCCTTTCACGGAATACCCGATGAGAATGACAGATGATGATTATCTTGCTATCTACAACTTCTGTATCGAGAGTGTTGAGAAAGATCCTTTTGCAGGTTATTCGGAGGATGTCTGCGACGGGACAACATACTGTTTTATCTTCTACGATGAAGACGGAAATCCGCATCAGATCTATGACGGATATATCTATGAGAACGAGCAGCTTAGATCCATAGTGGATATCATCGCGAGGTATCATGTGGATTGACCTTAAGCCCTCACATAGGAAAAGGGAGAACAGAAAGGGGCTGTCTCAAAAGTAGCG